>CAZYBE010000099.1:0-1502 GCA_964645765.1 uncultured Eubacteriales bacterium | reverse complement strand
CAGGAAGAAAGTCAGTTCTGCTTGGGTTACTTTTTACCTCGATGATTTCTCCACTTCTCGACGAGCCCCTTTTTCCTCTCCCTAGTTTCTCTTGCGGCTTTTCTTACCTCCGGCAGATTTTTTGAGGGAAGTTCACACGGGACTTGTTTCCGCTTCAGGAAATCGACCAGGCTTCTGAGGCTTGACGATAGAGATTGATGGCGATAATATGGGGCAAAAAAGGACGGCAGGAGGAGAAAAAATCAGATTACCAATCTTTGACGGCCATAATGATACCCTTCAGATGATGTATGTACCGGAGGCGAAGAAACGCCCTTTTCTTGCAGAGACTGACTCCGGGCATCTTGACTTGCCCAGGGCAAAGAGGGCCGGTCTTTGTGGGGGCCTTTTTTCGATATTTGTTCCCCATCCAGATAAAAACGGACCGGAGGCTCCCTCCGGCGACTCTCAAGAGCGTTCCACCATTCGGAAGAGAAGCTTAACGCCGGTCGATTTTCCCTACGCTCACCAGTTGGCGAAGAAGGGAATCGAAAGTATTCTTGCATTGGAATCTGAATCGTCCGGCGAGTTTAGGGTCGTCCGTACGGTAGAGGAGATTCAGACGGCCCTTGAACAGGATGCGCTTTCTGCGGTGATTCACTTTGAAGGCGCTGAACCTATAGATCCGCAACTGGAATCCCTTCACTGCTTTTATGAGGAGGGTCTGCGGTCCATCGGCATTGTCTGGAGCCGTGAAAATGCCTTCGGGCACGGAGTTAATTTCGAATTTCCGGGATCGCCCGACATGGGCCCGGGCATAACTGATGCTGGTAAGGAGTTGGTTCGCGCGTGCAATCAACTCGGCATTATGTTGGATCTTTCACATCTGAACGAAAAAGGGTTTTGGGATACGGAAAAGATATCAGATGCTCCCTTAGTCGCAACGCATTCGTGTGTCCATACCCTCTGCCCATCACCTCGAAACTTGACTGACAAACAACTCGATGCGATCGGTGCCTCCGGGGGTGTTGTGGGCGTGAATTTCGCTGTTAGGTTTTTGCGAAAGGATGGCGAGGGAAATCCTGATACCCCGTTGAGTGATCTGGTACGTCATTTCTGTTATATCGCTGATCGCATCGGTGTTGATCACCTCGCGATCGGTTCTGACTTCGATGGAACGACCATTCCTTCCGAAATTGGCGATGTCACTGGCCTTCCCAAACTATTGGCAGCCTTAAGGGACGGAGGCTTTGACGAAGAAGCTCTGGCAAAAATAGCATTAAAAAACTGGCTGCGTGTACTCTCCCACACCTGGAAATAGCGGTTTACCTGATATTTTGCAGAAACTTATCGGAAAGCCCACAAGCTTCCCTTTAGACCAAGGAGCCAATGGGAAATTGAAGGCTAGTCGGTTCTAAATTCGGGCGGTAAATATCGAGATTCTTATGGCGATTAGGCTTTTCACCAACTTGAAAGTTTCACCTACCTCTACAATGCAAGCTAACCCTCAACCTTGATGATTA
>CAZYBE010000098.1:0-1626 GCA_964645765.1 uncultured Eubacteriales bacterium | reverse complement strand
AGGAAGGGGCAGACATCGTGATTTCCGTGGCCGTAGACCGGTGCATCGGCTCGGAGGAACTGCGGACCGTGGTGGACGTCTATCAGAGGGTCAATGAGATTATGGGCGAGAAGCTGAAAAATTACGAGCTGGCGAACGCTGATGTCGTAATCCTCCCAGAGGTAGGGGATTTACATTGGTCTAACTTCTCCGAGGCCATGAATCTGATTGATGAAGGGGAAAAGGCTGCAAGGGAGAAGCTTGATGATATTCGTAATGTCATGCCTGGCCTCAAAAACTGGTTTAGATTTAAAAAGATCGCCAAAAGGAACACAAAAAGGGTCAGCCCTTGACGGGCTGTTGCTCAAATGGGAAAAGGAAGGGCTGATAAAAAGACGAACCATGCGCTACGGATCCTGGCAGGCGCCGGAAATTTTTTGATTGGCTTGTGCCTCGTTCTGGTTTTTCTAGGCATGGCGTCAGCGGAAGAACTTTCAGAAACATCCCAGGACATGGCTGAATGCGCAACCATCGAGGATGATGCCGAAAGGCTGAAATGTTACGACGAAATTGCTGGCCGGAAATCAGGGGAGAAGGGTTCCTACTTTTCACAGCTCTGGGAACTGGACGAGGGGGCCCGTCGGAGGAAATACGCCATTAAGCTCCATCGATCCACCTATGTTCTTCCTTTCACCTACAACGAATCGCCAAATGTCGATGCCGTGCGGGAAGCGGATCCCGATGAGGATCTCAAAAAGGCCGAAGTCAATTTTCAGTTGAGTTTAAAGGTAAAACTCTGGCAAGACATATTCGGCCAAAAAATGGATCTGTGGTTCGGCTATACACAGCGATCTTTCTGGCAATTTTACAACTTCGAGGACTCGTCTCCATTCCGGGAAACGAATTATGAGCCGGAGCTTCTTCTTAACTTTAGAACCGATTACCGCATCCTGGGGTTGAAGGGCCGCTTCGTCAATTTGGGTTTTAACCACCAGTCAAACGGGCAATCGAAGCCTCTATCGAGAAGCTGGAACCGCGCAGTTGTGAACTTCGGTTTTGAAAGAGATCAGTTTTCCTTTCTCCTGAAAGGATGGTACCGCATCCCTGAATCTGCCGGCAATGATGATAACCCCAAAATCGAAAAATACCTCGGATACGGGGAGATCTGGGCATACTATTTCTTAGGAAAACACAGCTTAGGGCTTATGCTACGAAACAATTTAAGTTTCCATGCCAATCGCGGCGCCTTACAGGCTGAATGGAGCTTTCCCCTTCTCAAGTGGGTCAGCGGCTATGTTCAATACTTTGTTGGATATGGCGAGAGCCTTCTGGATTACAACCACAGGGTGAACCGGATTGGCATCGGCTTCATATTGGTGGACTGGAATTAAAATGGGGACACATCACATTTACTATTCCTTCTCACTGATCCAGTCAAAAACCGTATCTGGCAGATAGAAATTGGGGACGGGTTCAGATCTTGTGGAATCCGCCCTTGCTCCCTTTTTGGAAAGGAGGGCGGAGGGGATTTGAAAGAATTCTAAGATCTTCCACTGTGTCGATGTCTCTCTGGTAGGGCAGGGTATAAACCACTCGCCTGAACCTCTTTAATTTTTTCATGGTTTCGTCGAAGGCGTTTTTCGTTCC
>CAZYBE010000097.1:0-1636 GCA_964645765.1 uncultured Eubacteriales bacterium | reverse complement strand
CCAGCGTCGTCCCGATGCTCATGGGGAAAAGCTCCGGCTTGATGACGGTCATGTTGGGCATTTCAATATCCCGGATGTATTCCACGACATCGATCACAATTTCATCCAGCTGGAAGAGCTTGGACCTTTCCTCCTGCTCTTCGGTTTTTTGCTTTTCTTTCTCTTTTTCTTTGGGTTTCTCTTTTTTTTGGGGTTCTTGCGAAAAAGCGAGACTTGCCGTCATAAATACGATTAATAGGAATCGGCCCAACCTCAAAAAACGCATCTGCTCCTCCCTAAAATCATAATTCAGTGTTTATCAAAAAATCAAACCTAGCTTTTAGGTCGATAGCATATTTTTCTGTGATGAGAATGGGTCCTGTCACGACGCGTCCCCACAAAGGCTCGGATTTGGGATTCGTCAGCACGCTGATTTTCCCCAGCGAGGAAAATCAGCTCCGACTCATCCTTCGCTCTTCTCTCCTGCGAAGAGAAACCGTGCCCGCTCAGTCTTCGACGGGCTTCCTCGCCCAAACCCTTCGCCTTGCCTTTTTAAGCAAGGTCCAGGGCAGGCGGGGACTGGCGCCATGCCACCCATTCTCATTCTACATTAGCAATTATCGCGGAAATGGTAATGCTTCCTTTTAAGTTTCGGCCATCAATAATCTCAGAAATTGATCTCACCCGGTGGGCTAATTTTTAATAGCAGAATAGGGGTCATAGGATGGTAATTGAAGTCATCTTACATCAAGCGGGCAGGTGACATAAGTGAAAGGCTGATGCGTTTCGCTGTCCTCGGCGAAGAGGTAGAGAGAGTATTTTCCTGGCGTGAGATTCTCTGTTCGCAGATCTAAAGAATAGATGATGACGTCCTCCTCTTGATGCTGGCCGAGAACCGTTAGAGGAAGAATTCTCCTCTCTCCTGAGGAGAGACTGACCAGATGGGCGGAAAGACTCATATTGCGTTTTTCGAAACGAATGATTGAAGATGGCAGCAGGACAAGAAGTCTGTTGGTATCCTGGCTTACCTCATTTACAAGAGGAGTGTATTGATCTGGATCAAAAGAGTAAAAGTCAGGAAGAGAGTATGGTTTGTCCTGTCCTTTCTCAGTGGGAGAACCGTTTAGATAAGCGCCTTTTTTCCCGGGGACGAGCACGAGGGGTGAATACAATTTAAGCCCCTCCTCAAACCTCTTGGGAATGACAATCGAGGACGAAGCCACAGCTCCTCTTCCTGTCTTGAGATTCCTCATGACTACACGGCAATCATAGTTGCCTGGGGGCAGGTACAAGATGGAATAGAAGCAGATCTTATCCTGAGAGAGGCCTGAAGGCTCCACTTCGGTTCTCTGCTGTGAAATAATATTTTGCTTTTCATCGAAAACAAGCATAAAGATCTCTAATTTCTCTTTAGAGACTTCCTGGATTTTTTCAACAGGGATTTCAGCGATGAGGGTGAGGTTTGACCTCAGTTTCATCGGGCTGGATAGGGCTCTCACAGGAAAATGGATCGGCGTCTCAAAATAGGGCCTCTCAGCCAGGGCCAGGTCAATGAGATGGAGTTTCTTTTCCAGGTCAGAATATTTGGCAAACGGCTTGGGGTTGAAATAGCCTTTTTGAAAATAGACATCGCACCCCGGCCGTTTAACGTTAACTT
>CAZYBE010000096.1:0-1794 GCA_964645765.1 uncultured Eubacteriales bacterium | reverse complement strand
CTAGTTCTTGAAACCTAAATGGGGGGATTTATCCCTGTTGATGATAAGAATAAAGAGGGCCAACCCGGCACAAAGAGAAAGGGTCACGACGATCCATTTGTTCATCCGCCGAGGGAAGACGATTTTATCGGCCTCTCCTGTGACAACGAAGCCGCTCCAGTAGTACGGATGATTCAGGATGTCCGAATCGATCATCTCCAGTTTGGCTTTTCTCAGGGCATCCATGATTGAATCAGAGGAGCGAAGATGAAAGTAGAACCGCTCTAAGAGCTGGTAGCTGGCCTGGTCGTTGATGGCCCACAGACTCAGCAATACTGAGGAAGCGCCTGCATAGAAGAAGGCCCGGCTCAATCCCTCGAGGCCTTCGCCCCTGATTAGCTGGCCCAACCCGGTCTGGCAAGCGGAGAGAGTAACCAGGTCCGCATTCAGCTTCAAATTGAAGACTTCCCTCATTTGAAGCAAGCCGTCTTCCTTTGGATCCTGATCTAATGAAAGCACGATCGCAGAACGGCCAGGCTTTTTATCGTCTATGATTGCATGGGTGGCAAAATGAATGATCCGGTAGTCGGTGAGGGTTTGCTCTTTGAGGATATCTTCGGATGCTTGCTCTCTCTCGAATATGTCTTTTTTGCCTGATTTAAACAGCGCCGCGATTTTCTCTGTTTCAAGCCCGCTGTATTTTAGCCTGGAGAATTTTGGGTCGGCCTTAGAATAATCACTGTAAACAGCGTTTTTTCCTCCATCCGAGGAGGCCTCGACCTCATTACCGCCGAAGGAAGGGTCTCCGATTGCGAGGATGTCTTTTTTTGATTTTATCTCGGATGTTCTCTTGCGCTCGATCAATTCCCGGAGCGAAGATAAAGAAGGAGCATATGAAACATTATAGCTCTTAATCAGCCACTCTTTGCTGCCTTTCTCAGTGAGCAGCGCTTCGAAAGGCAAAAAATAAAGTATATCATCCGGGATAAACACGATTTTCTTTATTCGCTTATTCAATCCCGGCTGGACGAGGTTTCTAAACAATTCATAGCCTAAATGGAAGTCTCGATTTTCTATATCAGTAATGGATTTGAGATATTCCTGAACCCTATCTTGAATTTTCTTTCGTTCAGGAAGAGGAAAGATCTTGATATTATTCCGGGTAATGACGAACGCGTACGAGTTTTCCTTTGCCAGCATATAGGCAAAAAAAGCCGTCTCCCCGTCAACCAATCCTTTTTGAGCTTCGGATAGCTCGATAGTTGTCGGGTATTTGAGGTTGGCGTAAGCAGGGCTTGCCTCCCGAATTTCTCTCTTCAGGGATTCTAGCTGTGATTCCAAACGCAAGAGTTCATTGTCGAGCCCATTTCTTTGCTCGAGAGTCAGTTGGGGGGCCAGGAGTCTTGTATGAATTTTGGAAATTTCATTCATTAGGTCAGTTTCTTCGTTGAGATATTTCTGGCCGATCCCTTCTGTGAGATTGACTTTGGACACTTCGATACTGTCCAGGAAAGCCCTAGCCTTAGCTCTTTCCAAAAAGTAAAACGCTTTTTCTTCATAATCCTCTTTCGGGTCTTTTTGATAAAGCCTGACAAACAAATCGATGATATTTTGATAGGCTTCGATCCGTTTGTCAGTCCCGAAATAACTCGCCCTGAACTCTTCCAGATTGAGCCCCGAGCGAATATTTTCTATAACGGAAATAGACTTTTTATAATTGTCTAAAGCTAATTCATATTGATTTTGGCTCTTATAAGCGTTGGCTAATTCTAAGTAGGCCTCCCAGAGGATCTTTCCACCCTTGATGTCAAGAGC
>CAZYBE010000095.1:0-2173 GCA_964645765.1 uncultured Eubacteriales bacterium | reverse complement strand
GAAGTAGAACAGACCACTCCCTTTGTCACCTTGTTGTCACCATCTTTGCTTAAAACCGCCTAATTACGGCTATGGACGCATAAAACGGAGGAAAGGGTTTACGAAGAGGTAAAGACGCTGATTATTAAGTACGCTCCTGTAGAAGGATGAATAAGATTGCCAGATGGGACTATTACTGATGAAGGCTTCTTTGAGGATGAGTTTCCCGGACTAGACGACGAAGAGCCTGCGGTTAGCACAAAAAAGAAGGCACAGACAAAAAGAACTGGAGAACCATGAAGAATACGTACACTGAAAGCGATTTCCGGTCGTCGCTAATTTTTAGGAACGTTTCTTAGGGATTTTAAATTTTTAGCCAACAGGGGAAAATAAGCGGCTAGAATTAGAACCAGGAAAAGAAGGATCAAGAAAAAATCCGGCAAGGGGACCTTCTGGCTGAAGAGCGCGATCAGGAAAAATCTCGGCGCTCGAGAGAGGGCTACGGACAACAGGTATTTTATCAAGGGATATTCTGCCAACACGACCAAAAAGCGGAAGGGATAAAAAGGAATGGGCGTAAATCCGGCGATCCAGAGCGCTAAAAAAGGAGCCTTGTTGAAGAGATCGATGATCTTTTTGACGATCCTTGTGTTTTGGGCGTTTTGCAGGGACTTGGTCTCTTTGAAAAAGCTGAAGACGTGATAATTGATGAATTCCGTTGCCAGAGTCCCGAACAAGGCGACGAGAGTCACGATGAGAGGGCTATAAAATTTACTGAAATATAAAAAAACGGGTTCATGAGGCACGACAGGGATAAAAAACATGCTCGGAAAATTGTAAAAGAATAGCACCCAGAGGCTTTTGCTTTTCCTTATGCTTGCGATTCCAAACCACAGGATCAAAAGCACGATAATGAGCAGGATTTCTGTAAAGACGAAGTATTTTCTTAAAATCTTTTGGCGGGAGAGCTTGTCGTTCGGAATCGGAGCGAGCCGGGGAACCTCCCGGGAAGAAATTCGCGCCTGACGACCGCTCAAGTAATTCTCAGATTATCCCGGACCAAAAATCGTGCCGGCTTTTCACATTCGGCCCGGATGCTTGTATTGCAATCCCCGCAGGTGTTCGCCGGAACGAAATCCGCCCTCATCTGGGCGATATCTTTATAGTACTTCATGATCAGCCCGCACGGAGAGACGGCTCCGTTAGGATTGACAATAAAAAAGCGTTGGCCCGCGCGGCAGTCTGGGAGGAATCCGTTTTCAAAATATTGAATCATTCGCCGGAAAACATAGGGAGAGGCATAGAAGTTTCTATTTCGCTTTTTGAGTTCCAGCAGCTGATTGACGATGTCTCTAAACTCGGGCAAATCCTTTTTTGTCAATAGGTAATCTTTGTTTTGCGTCCGCAGCCAGGTATAGGTCGTGAAGTTCACCCGGACATTCCAGTCGGCGGCTAATTTGGCGATTTTTAGCAATTCCCGGAAATTGTCTTTCTGGACGACGCAGCTCAAAGTAATGGCCTTATTCGCTCCGGAATCCAGTTCGCAAATGAAATCCCGGATTTTTTGGAACAGGCCGGGAATGCGGCGAAATTCATCATGCCTTTCATCAGGATAATCCAGAGAAATGGAAAACTGATCGGCACCGGCTTCACGCAGACGCTGGTAGCGCGTTTGTTTCAGCAGGCTGGCATTGGTCGTGACGACGATATAGGGGGGGTGATTCGCTCGGTGAATAGCCCGAATGATGTCCTCCAGATCATTTCTTAGCAACGGCTCTCCTCCCGAGATGATGGCCACCACCGATTGAATTTCGTTGTATAATTGTCCAAGTCTTTCGGGAGTGGCCCTCTCTTCTTCAACGGGGCCGCCGAGATGGCAGTGCTTGCAGCGGGCATTGCAGGCGTAGGTGACTTCAAAAGAGACGGAAAAGGGGCGGTTCTGGAAATAGTTGCGAAAACCTCGTTTGCCTAAAGATAGAGTTCTCATTAAGGTCATTCGTAAATCTCCGGGAATCCTGTTGTCTCAATGTTCATTTAGAAAAAGAACGATCTCAGATTTGAAATCTTATCTGGAAGTCTCAAGGGCTGAAGCCTGGTCTGAAATCATAGCATTTTTTTCTCTGGCAGTATACCCCCAATTTTTTGGTTTGTCGTTTGTGTTTTCAACTTCATTTCTGACTATGCAGTTGCAGAT
>CAZYBE010000094.1:0-2639 GCA_964645765.1 uncultured Eubacteriales bacterium | reverse complement strand
GACCGAAGGGAGAGGAGAGCGAAGCCTGAAACCGAGCCGCTTTTGACTCGCTGGGTCAAAAGCGGCGTGTTTTTGAGTCATTTAGCCTGAGCCCTCCATTGGACAATAAAGGTTCATTCTTATAAAATAAATCATCATGTAAGAGATTTTCGAGGCAAATGATAAGAGTTGCTTTGATCTTTGGCGGCCGCTCAGCAGAACACGAAATCTCCCTCCGCTCCGCATCCTCAATCTATAAGAATCTTGATAAGAAAAAATTCAAGGTCATTTCTGTCTATATCAACAAGAAGGGCGATTGGAGCATCGTCCGCTCCCCGCTTCTTCCTTCCCCGGCTCTGAATAAAGGCGTTTTCTATTCCTTCCTCCCTTGGGGCAAAAAGGCTTTCCCTCTTGCTGTCGATGCCGACATCTATTTCCCTGTGCTCCATGGCCCATACGGGGAAGACGGAACAATCCAGGGGCTTCTTGAAATGGCTGATGTCCCTTATGTTGGAGCTTCAGTCGGAGCATCAGCGCTGGGAATGGACAAGGCCCTGACAAAATCAATCCTTATGGCAAAAAAATTGCCTGTGGTCAAACACCTCGTCATTCTCGAAAAGGAATGGGCGAAAGATAGAAAAGCCGTGCTTTCCAAGGTCAAAAAGGAGATAGCCCTTCCCCTTTTTGTCAAGCCAGCCTGTTTAGGCTCGAGCGTCGGCATCTCTAAAGTCAAAGAATATTCCACGCTGCCGGCTGCTCTTCGTTTGGCATTCAGCTACGACCGAAAAATCCTGGTTGAAGCCGGAATCAAAGGACGAGAATTCGAATGCAGCGTTTTAGGGAACGATGAGCCGCATGCTTCGCTGCCAGGAGAAATCATTCCATTCAGAGAATTCTATGATTACAAGGATAAATATCTCGAAGGAAAGACTTGCTTCGGAATCCCGGCAAAGCTCCCTCCATCCCTGGTCAGAAAAATCCAGCGCCTTTCCTTGGAAACACACAAAGCCTTGGATTGCTCAGGAATGGCCAGGATTGATTTTTTGATGGAAGAGAAAACTCGCAAAGTCTTCGTCAGCGAAATGAACACCATTCCGGGATTTACCGAAATCAGCATGTATCCCAAGCTCTGGGAAGTGAGCGGCCTTCCCTTTCCTAAGCTTCTGGAAAGACTCATCGAGCTCGGCTTTGAAAGGCACAGAAAGAAAAAAAGGAATACAGGAAATTTCTCCAGATGAGAATTCTGGGCATAGACTTTGGCGACAAAAAGTGCGGCCTTGCCTTGAGCGATAAGCTTTTTATCACTGCTCAAGCGCTCGGCTCTTATCGCCCTAAAAGCCAGAAAGAGGACGAAAAATACTTCAAAGAGCTGGTTTCAAAATACGAGATTGGAGAAATCGTTATCGGTCTGCCCCTGAGAATGGACGGGAGCCCTGGAACAAGGGTTGAAAAGACAAAAAAATTTGCCAACTGGCTGGAAAGCACTGTCGGCCTTCCTGTCATTCTCTGGGATGAGCGGTTGACAACAAAGCAGGCTCTCAAGATTCTTCAGCAGCAAAAGATAAGGAACAAAAAGAAAAAAGCCATAGAAGACCAAATCTCAGCCGCCCTTATCCTCTCCAGTTATCTGGAGAGAAAAAGAGCAGAGCGCCATGGTTCTCAGAATCATTAAAATCTCTCTCGTTGTCTCTGCGGTGAGCATCCTCCTCTTTTCCGCTTGGTTCTCTCTGGAGCTCTATCTCCCTTCACGGACTGCGCCAGAAAAAATATTTTTTGAGATTGAGAATGGAAAAGGAGCCCGAACGATCGCTCACAACCTCAAAGAAAAAGGAATCATCAAAAAAGAGTGGCCTTTTCTCTTAGGATATAAAGTTTTTTCATCCTCAAAAAGCTTGAAAGCCGGAGAATACGCCTTCAGCGTTCCTCTCTCCACCAAAGAAGTGCTGAAGACCATCATCGAGGGAGGAATTTATCTCCATCTCGTAATCATACCAGAAGGCATGACGAGGAGAGAGATCGCCCATGACCTTGAATCCGAGCTTGATGTTAATGCTGAAGACTTCTTGGAAGCTTGCTCCAGGACGGATTCGATCTCCTCTTTGGATAAAAAAGCTACGAACCTTGAAGGTTACCTTTTCCCAGAAACCTATCATTTTCCCAAGAGGATTCCCGCGGATAAAATTGTCTCCACCCTCGTCTCCCAGTTTATGTCGGTTCTCAGCGAGGAGTGGCAGAAGAGGGCAACGGAACTAAGAATGAGCATAAGGGAGGTTGTGACCCTTGCTTCATTGATAGAAAAAGAGGCCTCTATCCCAGAAGAAAAAAAGTTCGTATCCGCAGTCTTCCACAATCGCCTGAAGATAGGAATGAAACTCGATTGCGACCCGACAATCATCTACGACCTTAAAGAGAAAGATATCTTTAAGGACAGACTCCACGCCAAAGACCTAGAGCTTAATACTCCTTTCAATACCTACCTCCGCGGTGGGCTCCCTCCGGGCCCAATCTGCAACCCCGGGCGTGAATCCCTCAAAGCAGCCCTCTACCCGGCGGAAGAGAAATATCTCTATTTTGTCTCCAAGAATGATGGAAGCCACCACTTCAGCCGCAATTTTAGAGAACATCAGAACGCCGTCATAAAATATCAAAAGAAAAGGTGA
>CAZYBE010000093.1:0-2645 GCA_964645765.1 uncultured Eubacteriales bacterium | reverse complement strand
TAACAAAACTCTTGCAAAAATTTTTATCTGCTTTAAAATGATTAATAGAAAGAGCTATATAGAATTGAATATAAAACACTAAATAGAATTAGATGTAATTCGCTAAAGGATTAGACAATGAATATTAAAAACAAAGCCCTGGATTGGTGGGCTCAGAAAAATAAAAAAGGCGATTATGTTGTCTCTGGCAGAGAGTTCCCAAATCAGAGGATTAGGGAAGCCCTAGTCAAGGACAGGTTTGCCTGTCCTGTTTTAAAGGGCTATTGGATTTTAAAAAGACCGGACGATGATGTTGAAGAAGTATCTGAATTGCTCTATTGGCAGATTGTATCAAGAATTCTGGCTCAATTTCGCTATTGGTCGATCAGGGAAAAATCAGCTCTGGCGATTTTAAATGGCGAAGAAATGCCGCAAAAACATCTCTTGGTAAGGACCAAAGGAAAAACTAATCGAAAGTTATTTCTTAAAACAGGCTGTTCCCTCTCTCTTTACTTTGATCCTGAATTTGATGAGAGACTGATAAAGAAGATTGAAATTGCGGGCAGACCGATACTTATCGACATTCCAGAAAGGGTGCTAATAGACGTAGGCAAACTCAAACCAAGTTCGGAAACCAAAAATTTCATCGCGGGCACTCAATTTGATACGAGAATCCTTGAAGCTCTTTACGCCAGGAGGCCTAAGCCAATTATCTTTAAACATTTGATTGATTTAGCCAAAGAAGTTAAGCGATATGATCTAATCTCCGACTTTGAAAGAATTATCGAAACTCATACCTATTACAAAGTTGCCAAAAAAGAGAAGATTAAGCCTGAGTTTATAGCTGCAAAGCCAGCCATCAGGCCCGCTTGGGTCATTCGTCAAGAAACACAGACCAGAGAATTTGAAGAATTTCATGAAAAACAGCTTGGTTTGAAGATCAGCCAAATAAAAAGATATCCCTTGGAAAAACTGCTTTCTGAAGCCAGAGAGCACAAGCGATATGACACCTACCATTCAACAACGCTTGAAGGCTACCGCGTGACGCCGGAAGAAGTTGACGCTCTCCTCTCCGGCCTTGTTCCTAAAGAGAAAAAAACCAGAGGCAAACAATATCTTGAAGACATCAAAAATCGCATGGCTATTTTGGGCTACTCGGAAGCCTTTGATTTTATTCTAGGCAAAGTCAAAGATGATTTTAAGAAACCTTTGGTAAGCGAGGATTTAGTTAAAGACACTTTTTACCATCTTTTTAAGCCCTCGGCTGACGCTCAGATCATTGATTACTTGAGTTTGGTCAGTTACCGAAAGATCCCGGCTTTTATCAGAGGCACTCGTTACGTCCCGCCTTCTTACGAAAAATTAGCTGATTTGATGACGAGTTTTGTTTCTTCAGTAAACCAGATAAAAAATCCGGTTATCAAAGCTATCCTAGCTCATTACTTTTTTGTCACCATCCATCCTTATGGTGACGGCAACGGCCGAACAGCCAGGCTTTTGATGAACTACCTGCTTTTAACTACTGGCTATTCTTGGATTACCATTCGGGCTGACCAGAGAGAAGAATATTTTGCAGCTTTAAAAAAAGGACAGCTTGAAGGCAACATCCTGCCCTTTGACAGATTCATCTTAGAAATGCTCAAAGAGCAAAAGACGAGGCAACAGTGAACTGCTTAATCTATTTGCGGGTTTCAACTAAGCAGAAGTTGTGACATCTAACCTTTAGCGATTTGGTCGAGAGTGGTCAGTTTTTCGTCCGGAGATTCGGGGAGTGCGTCGAAAGTCAAGGCGTGGCCCTGCTTGACAGTGATCGCCCGCGAGGCGAGGTCCAGGAAGGGCTCAAGAGAGTGCGAAACGACAACCACTGATGTTCCTGACTCGACGCGCCGACGTATCCAGGCGAGGATATTTCCGCTGATTTTCCGGTCCATCCCTTCGAGAGGCTCGTCATGGAAGGAATGAGCCTGTCGTCCGATCAAAGCGGCGGCAAAGACTGCCCGACGGCGCTGCCCCAGCGAAAGCTCCCGAAACGTCCTGGCGGACACCTCCTGAAGACCGAAGAAACGCAAAGCCAGGCGGGTCCCGACCCGGAGATGGAATAAAAAAAACGCCTAACCCGCTTCAAGCTGCACAAGACGACTGAGTTGGAGTATCATGAATATCGTCATGAGCAATGCCAGGCGGCAAGGAGACGGCATGAATAGTTCGCCCTATATGAAATTCCACAAGGGGGACCTGGGCTTGCGAGATGAGCTCGCAGTTGACCGGACGATGTTGGCCAATGAAAGAACCCTCCTGGCCTACCTGCGTTCCGCGGTAGCCCTGTTAATTGCCGGCGTGTCGATTATCCATTTTTCGCAGGAAGGCTGGTTTTGGACTTTCGGGATCGCCTGTCTTCCAATCGGAATCATCACCGGCATTGTCGGCCTGCTGCGATACCGGAGAATGAGCAGGTCCATTTTCTTTACCCGGAGGCAGTGGGAAAAGGAGTCGATAAAAACAGCAGAAAACGTCCGGCTCTAGAACGCAGCGGATTTCTCCTTCGCCGCGAGCTTAAAGACGTCGCTTGAGAAAATAGAGCAATAATCCAAGAAAGCATCCCCTGAACGCTACCTGTCAAGCCATTTAAAAATCTTACCGAAGGGGATATCGTCTTGCCACATAAA
>CAZYBE010000092.1:0-2679 GCA_964645765.1 uncultured Eubacteriales bacterium | reverse complement strand
TTCCTGTTCAACGGGATTTACTACGGAAGCGCGGCTTCAGTAAAGCTCGAATAGCCAGCTAAAAAGTAACCTGTCCCTTTTGCCGTAAGTTTGTTTTTTTTAGGGCAAGATTCTCTCATTATTAACTTTACCCTCAGAAATGAGTTCCATCTTCTAAGCTCCTGCTTCTGGGAAAAGAATAAAAAAATCACCCCCAAATTCACCCCAAAAGAGGATTGAAACATGCAAGGTTGAAATGCAAAATTTAAAATTGTATTATTTGAGTAATACAATTTTTAGAAAGAGAGATTCCCATGATTCGCTTTAACATTGATTTCAGCTCACCACTTCCCATCTATCGCCAGATTATCCAGGCAATAAAATTCGAAATCCTATCTGAAAGGCTGAAAAGCGGCGACCAGTTGCCGCCGATCAGGGAGCTGGCCAAAATCCTGAAATTAAACCCCAATACTGTAGCAAAGGCCTATTACACCTTGGAAGAAGAGGGGTTTGTCCAGGGCAAAAGAGGAAGCGGCAACTGGGTCAATTATAAAAACTCCAAGATCGACGGCCTGCGCAGAGGAATGATCGAGGATGAAGTCAGGGGCTTCCTGGAGAGGGCATTCTCTCTTGGAGCCTCAAGGGAAGAAATAAAAAAAATAATCGAGAGGTATTCTGAGAATGAGCCAAAAAATCGTTGAAGTCAAAAATTTAAAGGTTAAGATTGGAAAAAAGACTATTCTTGATGACGTTCAGATTCAATTCCAGAAAGGAGATTCGGTTGTCATTGCTGGAAGAAACGGCTCAGGAAAAAGCACCTTCCTGCGCTGCCTGGCTCAGGTCGTCCTGCCTGACAGGGGAGAAATTATCTTTGGCGAAGGGATAGCCAAGGAAAAGGTGGGGTTCATCTCCGACCAGCTCAGCCTTTTTGAGAATCTCACGGTCAAAAAGGGAATCGATTTTCATATGACGGCCTTTGAAATCAAAGATTTTGATTACACTTTGATTAAGGAGTTGAAACTGAGCCTCAATCAAAAAATCAAAAACCTGTCAGCCGGAGAAAGAACCCTTTATCATCTCTCTCTTCTCCTTGCTCAAAAGCCTGAAATCCTTTTAGTCGATGAAATCATCCACACCATCGACCCTTATCTGAGGGAGAAGTTTGTGGAAGCTGTTATCGACCTGATGGACCGCTCGAAGACAACAGTGATCATGGTCAACCACACCTTCTCCGAGATCGAGAAAATACCGGAAAGAGTCCTGGTGATGGACAAGGGCCAGTTCATCCTGGATGAGAGATGTGAAGACCTGGGCAAAAAGATAAAAAGAATCGAATCTGATGTTGAGATACCGATGGAAATACCGTGTATCTTCAAAAGGGAATCGCCCTTCTTCAAAGAATATTTTGTCTATCCCTTTGAAGAGGAGCTCAGGAAAAAATTTTCTTATGAATATAAAGACCTTCATCTAAACGATATCGTCAAAGCATTTGTCGGAGGCCAATATGTTAAGGAAAGAATCGATTGAGGTTATAAAACAGTCTCTTTTCTTTATCCTTGGAGCGTTCTTCATTCCCGGCTTTCTTTTGATAACGACCATCGTCAGAAATCAATCCTACTTTCAAGTCTTCTTCCCCATTTTCCAGGTCGGGCTTATCTTCTGGGCCATGTTCTTGGGAGTTTCTCTCTTCTCTTCGGACCGGGGCCAGAGAGGGATGGAATACCTGCTCTCTCTTCCCTACTCCAGGCTTAAGCTCGTCGGTCTGAAGACTCTTCCCAGGAGTATAGCCGTTCTATTCTTCTATATTGTATTCCTGATTCTTTACCTGAGGGGAGGCAGCAATGCAATGGCTCTTTCTTTCCTCTCTTTCACTGTTATCTACTTTTCGCTCTTTTTGATTGCACTTTCTCTTTCTGCTAGCTCAGAAAATTTTATTGTTCTCTCGATTACATCTCTGCTTTCTCTATGCGCTTACCTGGGGCTTATCTACCTGGTTTTCTTGACAGCCATAAAGGCAAAAGGCTTTATCTATTACGAATTAGAGATAAGCCCCTTTTTTGTGGAGCAGGACATTGAATCAATCTTCATCAAACTCCTTATTCCAGTTGCAATCGGAATTCTACTCCCTCTTCTTCTCTCTTTCATCCTCTCTTTTAAGAAATTCGACGTGCGTCCTTCAAGAATCTACAACAAGCGCTACTTCAAATTTTTCGCTCCTCTCCTCATTTTAGGTTTAATAGCCTCATTTATCCTTGCCTACCAGGGAATCGACCTTGGTTACTCATCATATTATCTCACCCAGGATTATAAGTTGATTGAACATAACACATATTCCAGCATCAAAATTTACGATAATGACAAAGTTTATAAGATAAAAGGTCAATTCGATTTCTACTTCTACGGGCCAGACCTGGAAGACAATGAATATGTTTATGCTGCATCTTATGGGGATAAAATAATTCGGCTAAGCACATCAAAACTCAAAATGGAAGTTTTTTACGAGGCCGCTCGCGGAAGTTGGCTTGGGTGGTGGGGGATTTATAAATACGAACAAACAATAGCTTTCATAGAAAGAATAGAAAAAAAGAAGAACCGCTACGCTGAGACTAAGCTTGTCTTAATCGACGAGCCTTCAAGAAAAATAACGAGAATACCCTTTGACCGCGAGCCTCTGATCAATTACACCAGCCCGATTATCTT
>CAZYBE010000091.1:0-2796 GCA_964645765.1 uncultured Eubacteriales bacterium | reverse complement strand
ATAGCCGCTGACCCACTTGAGAAGGGGAAAGCTCCATTCAGCCTGTAAGGCGCCGCGATTGGCATGGAAACTAAAATTGTTTCGGAGCATAATCCCTAACCTGTGTTTTCCTAAAAAATAGTATGCCCAGATCTCCCCGTATCCGAGGTATCTCTCGATTTTGGGGTTATCATCATTGCCGGCAGATTCGGGAATGCGGTACCACCCCTTCAGGAGAAAGGAAAACTGGTCTCTTTCAAATCCGAAGTTCAAGACTGCGCGGTTCCAGCTTCTCGATAGAGGCTTGGATTGCCCGTTTGACTGGTGGTTAAACCCCAAGTTGATGAAGCGGCCCTTCAATCCCAGGATGCGATAATCGGTTCTAAAGTTAAGAAGAAGCTCCGGCTCATAATTCGTCTCCCGGAATGGAGACGAGTCATCGAAGTCGTAAAATTGCCAGAAAGACCGCTGCGTATAGCCGAGCCACAGATCCATTTTTTGGTCGAATATGTCTTGCCAGAGTTTTACCTTTAAACTCAACTGAAAATCGACTTCGGCCTTTTTGAGATCCTCATCGGGATCCGCTTCCCGTACGGCATCGACATTTGGCGATTCGTTGTAGGTGAAAGGAAGAACATAGCTGGATCGATGGAGCTTAATGGCGTATTTCCTCCGACGGGCCCCCTCGTCCAGTTCCCAGAGCTGTGAAAAGTAGGAACCCTTCTCCCCTGATTTCCGGCCAGCAAGGTTGTCGTAACATTTCAGCCTTGCATCATCATCTTCGATGGTTGCACATTCAGCCATGTCCTGGGATGTTTCTGAAAGTTCATCCGCTGATGCCATGCCTACTAAAACCAGAACAAGCCCCAAGCCAATTAAGAAATTTCCGGCGCCTGGCAGGATCTGTAGCACATGGTTCATCTTTCTATCAGCGCTTCCTTTTCTCATTTAAGCAACAGTCCGTCAAGGGTTGACTCTTTTTGTATTCCTTTTTGGGACCTTTTTAGATCTAAACCAGTTTTTGAGGCCAGGCATGACATTACGAATATCATCAAGCCTCTCCCTTGCGGCCTTTTGCCCTTCATCAATCAGATTTATCGCCTCGGAGAAGTCAGACCAATGTAAATCCCCTGCCTCTGGGAGAATGACGACATCAGCGTTCGCCAGCTCGTAATTTTTCAGCTTTTCACTCATAATCTCATTGACCCTCTGATAGACGTCGACCACGGTCCGCAGTCCCTCCGAGCCGATGTCCCGGTCTACAGCCACGGCAATCACGATGTCTGCCCCTTCCTGTCTCGCCACAGAACTAGGAACGAGGCTGATGATGCCCCCGTCTGATAGGAGCCTTTCTCCCTCCTTAAGCGGCGCGATGGCTCCCGGAACGGCACAACTTGCCATCACCGCCTGCCGCAGAGATCCCTTAGAAAAAGTGATCTCCTTACCACTCACCAGGTCGGTGGCCACGGCCCGAAAGGGAATTCGAGTCTCTTCAATCTGAATGTCGGGAATAAAATAATTGATGATGGTCTGGAAGTCCTCATTAGGAAGGATGCCTGGCTTAAACATGGCCTGGATCAGATAAAAGGTATTTCTTAAGTAGGTTTGAATTCTCGCAGTCAGACCTAACTCTCCCTTTGCACGAGCCGATTCAAAGGCCTTCATAGCTGAAGATTGAAATTCAGGACTGTTCAGATATGCATTCATCCTCTTTTGTAATTCATCTGGGCTGATGCCACTGGCATAGGCCCCGCCCACCAATGCCCCAATACTGGTTCCCACAATAAGATCAATGGGAATCCTTTCTTTCTCAAGTACCATTAGCACGCCTATATGGGCGAGCCCTCTGGCACCTCCGCCACCGAGGGCAAGGCCGATGCGCTTCTTTTTCCAAAACATCATTGCAACGTTCTCCAAAGCCTGCGGGGTTTATTCTACCCCTTGTCCCTCCGTAACATCAAGACAATCCTTTTTCGTCGTCCCTCGGGAAATATTGATGATGAGAGAAAGCAAGCAAAGCCAATAAGGTTGAACGGAGGAAGCAGAAAAGAAAACTTAAGAAGGTTCTTTATATTCTTTTCGCTATGCTACGGGCTGTGCTCCATGCTTTTTCTAATCTTAAATTCCGCAATCCGAATTCTGCATTCCGCAATTGGCAGGGACAACTTTTTTAGGGATGACACCAGTTTGTATGTCTCGTGTCAAGATCAGGCACCGATACGATTTAACTGCGTCAATACTTCGGCCTAATTACACATTGTTGATTTTAAATCGGGGCGGGGAAATATGTTCGCTTTTACATAAGGGACAGCGGCCTGGAGTGCTCAGGCGAGTCCGCTTTTTGAAAGAAAAACCACATTGTTGACAAGAGGCTGGTTCCACAGCAAAGCCCCTGTGATGTGCTGACTTTTCAATATGTATGAGATGATCAAGAACCTCTTTTTCTTTGATCCCGAACAATTTCGAAATCTCTCTCAAATCAAGAGAGTCTCCTTCCAATGCCTCAGCAATTTTCTTCCTCAAGGTTGACATTTTATCTATTTTGAAGCTGACTTCGGAGTTCTACCAGACCCTGCTCATCGATTGACTTAATTGCTCAACGACTTAATGACTCACTGGCTTAATGATGCGGCCAACTTTTTTAGGGATGACCGTGCATGCTCTGTGCGATTTTAAAGTTAAAATTGGCGTTCTAAACCTGAAATCAGCCTCCTTTTTCTAGAAATGATTAATTCGATGAGGCAGCTAACTTTGTCCGACCTCAGCCCCGCCTACTTAAGTTGTTTTAGAACCCACGTCCCCTCCGTTTCGGGCCAT
>CAZYBE010000090.1:0-3039 GCA_964645765.1 uncultured Eubacteriales bacterium | reverse complement strand
CCTGACATTTGCTTGACAAGGCCCAAAGATTTAGATATAAACTTCATCTTGCCATAAGGAGGTGAATATTTTTGGCGTTTGTCATTATTGAAGAAGGTGAGTCGATTGAAAGCGCTCTCAGAAGATTCAAAAGAAGGGTCCAGCAGGAAGCGATCATCAAGGAGATTAAAAGGCATGCTGTCTTCTACAAGCCAGGCGAGAAAAAGAGGATGAAACAGGCCCAGGCCCGCAAAAGGATGAGAAGGCGCATCAGAAGAGAAAGAGAGATAGAGTATTAAGATTTTGCCTTGCCTTTGATTGGATAGCGATTTAAATAGAAAAAATTCTGTTTTACCAAGTCAAAAGAGTGATACCCCTCCAGCAACAGCCGGCAACAAGAAAGCCTCTTTGGCTGAAAGTCAAATTTTCCCCTGACCAGAATTTTTTCCATGTCTCCAATATCCTGAGAAAGGAAAATTTAAACACCATCTGCCGCAGCGCAAAGTGCCCCAATATCTCTGAGTGCTGGACGCAGAAAACCGCCACTTTTCTGATACTCGGCGACATCTGCACCCGCCGCTGCGCTTTCTGCGCGGTCAAAAAAGGAATTCCTACCCCTCCCTCCTCCCAGGAGCCTCGGCAAGTGGCCGAGGCTGTCTCCCTTCTTGGCCTTCGCTATGCGGTTGTCACCTCGGTGACCCGCGATGACTTGCCTGACGGCGGAGCCTCTCTCTTCGCCGAAACGATAAGAGCCATAAAGGAGAGAACGCCCGGGGTCAGAGTCGAAGTCTTGATACCGGATTTTGGCGGGGACGAGCGAGCCGTGGAGACAGTCGTTCGAGCCAATCCGGATGTCCTGAACCATAATTTAGAGACGACAGAGTCCATGTATCCCATAATCAACAGGTCAAAAGAGAACTATCAGCGCTCGCTCTCTGTTCTGCAAAAAGCCAAGGAATTGGGTGCTCTGACCAAGTCAGGGCTCATGGTGGGCTTAGGAGAAAAGGAGGAAGAAATCATCCAGGCCTTCTCAGACTTGAGAAGTGTCTGCTGCGACCTCCTGACCATCGGTCAATACCTTCAACCCTCAAAGGCCCACGCGTCGGTCCAGAAATTTTATTCGCCTGCTGAGTTCGAGCATTTAAAAAGAATCGCTCTTGATTTTGGCTTCAGGTCTGTCGAATCAGGGCCTTTGGTGAGAAGCTCTTACAAAGCCCATAAAATATACGATTCTCTGCAAAATACTGACGGAAAAGAGAAATGTATTATTTGATTTTCACTGACATCCATGGAAACCTGGAAGCTCTCCTTGCTGTGCTCCGATTTATCCAGAAAAGGAAGATTGACCATTATGTTTTTCTCGGCGACCTTGTGGGCTATGGAGCTTCTCCAAATGAAATCGTCCAGAAAGTCCGCGCTCTCAAGCCGCTTTCCATCATCCGCGGAAACCATGACAAGGCCGTCTGCGGCCTTGATTCCATCCAGACTTTCAATCCCATAGCCGCCGCGGCCATTCACTGGTCAAGGGAAACCATACTGAAAAAAAATCTGGATTTCCTCTGCAGCCTGAAAAAAGGCCCTGTCATCATCGACGACCACATCATGCTCTGTCATGGAGCGCCTTTTGACGAAGACCATTATATCTTTGGCGAATTCGACGCCGCAGAAGCTTTCACTCATATCACCACGCCCCTCTGCTTCTTCGGGCACACCCACTTTCCTTTCATCTATTTTGAAAAGGATAATCAGGTCGACGGGAACTTTCTTCAGGAAAACTCGAGCGAGCTGAAGCTTGAGAAAGGCGTGAAATACCTGATAAACCCCGGCTCGGTTGGCCAGCCTCGCGACAGAAACAGGCTGGCGGCATTCGCCATCTATGATTCCAGTGCAAGAAAAATCAAGTTTTTTCGAATCGAATACGACATCAAAGAGGCCCAGAGAAAAATCCGTGCAGCAGGCCTGCCCGCTGCCCTGGCAGAGAGATTAAACCTGGGCATATAGAAAATCTCATGCTCTATACTCTCCTCGAGTTTCCATTCGGCCGGCTCTTCCTTGCCAAGAGTCATAAGGGGTTGAGCTTCGCCACGTTCATCAAGAATAAAAAACAATTGGGGGAGATTCTTGATTTCTTCAACGATAAAGGCATTCGCCTCGAGCTCGATCAGAAAAAATTCCATGAAGAAGCGAAACTTTTCAGCCGATATTTTCAAGGAAAAAAAGAAGACTTCGCCTCCCTTGATATCGACTTTATATCTGGAACTCCCTTTCAAAAAAGAGTCTGGCTTAAGACGCGAAAGATACCCTATGGAAAAACAGCAAGCTACAAATCTATTGCCAAAAGATTAAACCATAGAGGCTTCAGGAGCGTCGGCCAGGCTCTCGCCCGAAACCCCCTGGTCATTGTCATCCCCTGCCACAGAGTCCTCCGCTCGGACGGAAGCCTGGGAGGATTTGGAGGCGGGCTCAAACTCAAAGAATTCCTGCTCTGTCTGGAAAAGGGCAGGGCCCGGCTCTAAACCTTCGGGTTGGCATAACAATAAAGGCAGCTGTGGGTGCAGGACTGGGTGTAGCTTCCGATGTCAACCGACTCGGTGCAGCCGCATTCAGGCCTCTGGCTCCTGTCTTTTTTTGTCGAGGCCGGCTCTCCTCTGGGGTGAAACCTCTGCAGGGCTGAGCCGTCAATGCAGGCTGAAGGCCGGACACCTGGAATCTGTGCGAGAAAATTCTGAGTGCAGGAAAAAAGGCTCAGATTCCAATGCCGGGCAATTTGAGAAAGAAAGAGGGCAGCCTCTTTTTTCTCTTCCGCTGAGGGGTCGAGATAGGCAAACCCGTATTTTGCCGAACGCTTCACGGCTTTTCCGTACCACTGGGCAAAGCTAAACCTTACGTCCTTCGTTCCCCTCTGACTGAGCTCCGGCGCCAGCTTTTCAAAGAAATGCAGGTTCGTTTTAACTCCGCCTTCCTCTTTCCAGAAAACAATAGGGTCAAAGCGGATGGATAGTCTCTCTGGGTGCCTAACAAATCTTATCAAGTCGTCCAGTTGAAAAATTGCTTCTGAAG
>CAZYBE010000089.1:0-3049 GCA_964645765.1 uncultured Eubacteriales bacterium | reverse complement strand
ACGCTCAGATATTTATTCCCTCGGTGTGATTTTGTATGAGATGGTCACGGGGAGAGTGCCGTTCGAGGGGGAAACTGCGCTTAGCATTGCCATGAAACACAAGGGTGAAACTCCCAAGAATCCCAAAGAATACAATGCTCAGATCCCTGAAGGTATGAGCCGACTTATTCTGAAATGCCTGGAGAAGGATAAAGAAAATCGGTACCAGAGTGCGGAAGAACTCAGGGCAGAGTTAGAGAAGATAGAGAAAGGCATACCGACTACAGAGAGGGCAATTCCCAGGAGAAAGCCTCTCACATCGAGGGAGATAACGCTACGGTTCAGCTTGAAGAAGATCCTCATTCCCGCTTTATTGGTTAGTGCTCTTGTTTTGGCGGTCGTGATGGTGATTTGGCAGCCCTGGTCGCAAAAAGCATCCGTTACGGCTCCTAAAATCGAGAATTCCATAGCCGTCATCAGCTTCGAAAATCAGACTGGAGACGGAGCCTTCGATTATTTACGAAAAGCCATTCCCGACCTTCTCATTACCAGCCTGGAGCGGCGAGGCGGGCTCTATGTGGCCACCTGGGAGCGGATGCTGGACCTCCTTCAGCAGATGGGTGAAAAGGATGTTGAAGTCATCGATAGGCAGCTCGGTTTCGATTTGTGCCGGCGAGAAGGCATCGCGGCGATCGTCGTCGGAAGCTACATCAAAGCGGGAGAAACCTTTGCCACGGATGTGAAGGTTCTGGATGTGGAAACCAAAAAGCTTCTCAGGAGCGCCAGCTCAAAGGGAGAGGGAGTTTCGAGCATTATAAACAGACAGATCGATGAGCTGACCCGGGAAATCACTGAGGGCATGGGCTTGGCAAGAAAAGACATCGAATCTGCAGAAGTCCCTATAGCTGATGTCACGACAAGTTCGATGGAAGCTTACAGATATTATCAGGAAGGGAGGGAGGATTTACGAAAGCTCTATGACGATGAGGCACGAATCGCTTTTGAAAAAGCGGTCGAGATCGACCCGGAGTTTGCCATGGCTTATCGCAGACTCTCTGACGCTTACGCAAGTGTTCAGAATATCGAAGCCAGTAACAGGGCCCTTGAAAAGGCCAAGGCTTTGTCACGCAAGACGACTGAAAAAGAGCGTCTTTCGATCGAGATGAGCTATGCAGCAAGGATAGAAAAAAATGTTGAAAAATACTACCATCTGCTCTTAGAGTATTCAGAAAAATTCCCTAAACAAAAAGAGGTATTTTATAGTCTGGCGTCGTACTACACGAACAGGGGGCGTTCTGAAGAAGCGATCAATGAATACAAAAAGGCACTCGATCTGGACCCCAATTACGGACTGGCTCACAACGAGCTCAGCTATATCTACATCGAAAAGGGCGATTTTTCGAAAGCGGTCGAGCATCTCACAAAATACGTATCCCTGAGCCCTGGAGAGGCCAATCCGCTTGACTCTCTGGCTGAGTCCTATTTCTGGATGGGCCGGCTGGATGAGGCTATAGCGCAGTACAAAAGGGCTTTAGAGATCAAACCGGATTTTTATTCAAGCTTTTTTAGCGCCGGATATATAGCTGCGTTGAACGAAAAGTACGATGAGGCTATGGACCTGTTTGACAAGTTTATTGCCGTCACTCCTCCAGGAGTCAGAAGGGAGGGATATCTCTGGAAGGGTTTTTGCCGCTACTGGACCGGGAGTCTCGAAGACTGCAATGATTTTTTTGGTGAAGCTGCAAAATTGTCTGAGCCGGGATATCGTTGGGGATTGCCGGCGATCAAGTGGCTGAAAGCGTTCATTTATTATGACCGGGGCGAGTTTGACCAGAGCCGGAGGTTCAACGAAGGGTGGCTCGAAGATTTTGTGAAAGAGGCCCCTGATTACAGGTTTTACTATCAGGGCGCCTACAAGCTGCTTTCGGGGCTCCTGGAATTGAAATCCGGACACAGGGATGCTGCTGAGAAGATATCGGCAGAGATGAGATCGCTCTATAAAGAGATGCCTCCCTACAGGAAAGAATGGGTGGCGTTCTATATTCAATTCCTGGATGCCGAGTTGGCCCTCGACGCGGGATTCCCCGAAAAAGCCGCCGCTGTTTTCAAGGAACATACTCCTTTTCGTCCAGAGAGTCTCGGGATGTGGACTTCGATGATTTTATATAACCTGCCTGTCATGAAGGACGTTGTGCCCCGGGCTTATGAGCAGATGGGCGATATCGACCGAGCCATCGCCGAATACGAACGTCTGATCGCATTCCGTCCCGAGGACCCGCACAGGTGGCTCATCCACCCGAAGTATCATTACCGGTTGGCCAAGCTCCATGAGCGGAAAGGCTCAAAGGCAAAAGCGGCAGAGCAATACGAGCGCTTCCTCGATCTCTGGAAGGACGCCGATCCCGGACAACCCGAAGTCGAGGATGCCAGAAAGAGGCTGGCGGGGCTGAAGGGCTAAGCATCAGGCGGAGATATCTTTTGAATTCTTTTCTCCCGAGATCCCATTCACAGTTTGACATTGGATGCTGTTCAGATTTATCATTTCTAGCGATGGGATAGGGAGCATAAAAGAAAATCGTTATTCGCTCATCTCACCGATCTCAAAAAAGGAGGCTATCATGAAAAAGAGTTGGGGGAAGTGTGTTTTTGTCGGCGCCACTATTTTGGCAGTCTGTGCAATGTTCTTGGCGTTACAGCCGGCTCCAGCAAAGGTTCGCATCGGGACATTTGACTCCCGGGCTGTCGCCATAGCCTACGCCCGCTCCGCAATGTTCGCCCCGATCATGAAGGAGTGGAAGGATAAATACGAAAAAGCCAAGGCCGAAAAAAACGAGGCGGTGATTAAAGAATGCGAAGCCTGGGGCCCCAATTATCATCGATTTCAGATGCTCCAAGCTTTTAGCATCGCCTCAGTCGCTGATATCCTTGAAAAGGTCAAAGATCAGCTGCCCAAGGCAGCCCAAGAGGCCGGTGTTGATATCTTGGTGAGCAAATGGGAACTTGCCTACCAGAACCCATCCATAGAGGTTGTCGATGTGACATCACATTTAGTGAAGATATTCAATCCCGA
>CAZYBE010000088.1:0-3279 GCA_964645765.1 uncultured Eubacteriales bacterium | reverse complement strand
AGGGAAAATGCTCTTTCTACGATGAGAAGGAGTTTCAAAGGCTTGTCTCTCTCTACGGCTCCTTGGAGCACTTAAAAACATTGGGAAAAAAGAGCTAATAAATAAGAAACTAATTTTCCATGACCATATTGACACGCACAAACCATGAAAATGGTTATTTTCTAAGTACTAATTTTGATTTTTTGTTTAAGTTTATCTAATATCCTTTTGCGACTATGGTGTGATAAATTACACCTATCAGTGTAATAAAAGAAAATAGCAATGATTTCTTTAAAACAAGAACTAACAAAAGGGAGCTGAATTGGACAAAGTCAAAGTTGGGCTTCTGACAATTGGTCAGTCGCCAAGAGAAGATATTGTTCCTGAAATAAGGCCTCTTCTTCATCCTTGGATAGAAATTCTTGAAAAAGGATTGCTGGACGGCCTCACTCTTGAGGAGATTGAACGCTTGCGACCTGATGCAGGCGAAGCACCGCTTGTAACCAGCCTGAAAAACGGCAGACAGGTCGAGCTGAGCGAAAAGAAAATGAGCTCCATGCTAGCCAAGGCCATTGATTCCATGCAAAAAGAGATAAGGATAAGGGCAGTGGGAGTCTTCTGCACCCACGATTTTCCCAAAAGAAGATTTTCTCTTCCTGTGATTTTTCCTTTTGATTATCTTAAATTTTTGATATCACGAATCTTGAATGTCAAAATCCTTGGTGTTGTGGTTCCCCTGGAAAGCCAGGTTGAGATGACGAAGGAAAAGTGGGAGGGCTCCTTGGTCGAAGCCAAATCGCCCTATGCTGGAGGAAAAAGCTGGCAGGAAATTGCAAAAAAATTTATCGCAAAAAATGTCGATGCTGTCATCCTCGACTGCATCGGCTATAAAATAAAAGACAAACAAGAAATGCAAAGCTTATTGTCAGTGCCAGTTCTTTTGCCGCGAATCATTCTTTCTTATGCCATCAATCAGCTTTTTTAGATCTTGCTATCATAAATGCAATTGTCAATGTTAAATTGTCATGGCGAGCGGACAAAGGGAGTGTGTTCATCCGACGAAGTCGTCGCAAGGCGCACAATGCCGTGTCAATCCCTTTAAATAAATTTCGTCGGATTAGCACGTAACTTCGTTCCTCGTAATGACATCTTTAGTGCGTTTAGATTTAAAAAGGGAACTGCCCTTTTAAGTAAGGAGGCGAATCCAAATGAAGAGGTCAGAGATAAATAGATTGATCAAGGAGGGAATTGAATTTCTCAAATCAAGAGACTATCCCCTTCCCCCTCAAGCCTTCTGGAGCCTTAAGGATTGGAATAAAAACAGGGATAAAGTTGCGGAGATGACAAAGAGACGGATTGGCTGGGATATAACAGACTTCGGATCTGGAAAATATGAAAAAATCGGCCTTCTGCTCTACACCCTCTCCAACGGAATCATCGATATCGACGGTCAAATTATCGACCAAAACTATTCAAACAAGCTCTTAATCGTCGGCGATAATCAGGTGACTCCCATGCACCACCACAGCCAGAAGATGGAGGACATCATAAACCTGGGCGGGGGGAACGTGAAGATTAAAGTTTATAATGTTGGAGAAGCAAGCAAAGTCGATGAAAGCTCTTTGGTTAAGATATTTCGTAATGAGAGCTGGGAAAGCTACAAACCAGGAACGGTGATTACTCTTGAGCCTGGCGAGCGAGTGAGACTCGACCCCCATCATTATCATCAATTCTGGGGGCAGCCGGGCAAGGGAAAGATTTTGGTCGAGGAAGTCTCCTCGGTCAACGATGACCAGATCGACAATTTCTTCCTCGAAAATCTTCCAAGATTTCCAGGGATTATCGAAGATGAAATCCCTAAATACTTGCTCTGCACCGAACTCCCAGGAACAGAGAAGTTCGAGGTGTTGGTTCAGAAATATTTAAGAGTATGATAATGACAAAACGCCCTTCTCCAAAAAAAATTTCAGACTTGTCAGTGCTGGTGGTCGGCACGACCTGCTGCGACATGACAAACCCTGGCCTCGATTTTCTAAACGACATTGCCGGCGATGGGCTTGTTGTTGACAGCCGGAGGATGGTTGCTGTCCAGCCTGAATGGCTAAAGCTTCGCAAAAACTCCTACGCCATGGGCGGAGGCTCACTGAACATAGCACCTCTCATATCCTTAGCAGGGGTTTCTGTTGGTGTATTGACCTCACTCGGCAGGAAAAATAAAAAATACGACATCCATGGACAATTCATGCTCAAGATTATGGAAAAAACTGGAGCATTTCCAATCATAATTCCTCATGAGACTCTTCCCTCCGCTGCCTCATTCATAAGGCCGGCCCAACCTGGAAGGCGTGAAGCCATCCTTCATGCTCCGAATGCCTTGGAAGACTTGGATATCGAGCGCCAGGATATCTTCGAGAAGATGAGCCAGCTCCCTCCAGGTTCAATCGTTCATTATGTCTATTCAGGAACGACCAAGACAATGGACAGCGAGCAAGGAAGGAAACTGGGAAGAGTGATGGAAAGGCTCAAGGGGCTGGGATATATCGCTATGGTCGACCCTCACACGCTCTCCAAAGACCCTAAAGAATCCATCCGGAAGAAAGAAGTCATTGAAGGCTATAAGCTCCTGAAACCAGTCCTGCCCCATCTCAGCTTTTTCTTTGCCTCTCAAGCTGAGGCGATGATGATTGCCAACACATTCGGTTATTCATTAAGAGGAAAAAATCAAAAAGGGAAAAACTTCGATTTTCTGCACAAACTGGCAGACGACTATGCTCTGCACAGATCACCAAGAATTTTCGGCATAACTGCAGGGACAGAGGTAAATATAATGTATGTTGCTCCTCCTGGAAAGCGAATCGGACCTTTAGCTGTGAAGTCAAGATATGAAATTACCGATGCACGAAGATTCGTAGGAGCCGGGGATTCATTCAGGGCTGGCTTCGAGGTGGAATGGGCAAAAAATAAAGGCTATTTAAAAAAGTTCAAGGCAGGCGATTTAAAGGAAGCAAATTTAGAGCGCCTATGCCTAATGGGACATCTCATGGCTGCCTGCTACGTCACTCGAACGCCATCCAACCAATACGGTAACATTTCTGGCTATAAGCATATGAAAAATGTGATTGATTCAGGCAAAAAATATTCAAAAAAAGAAGCCCTCTTGTTTGCGCTAAAAATATCTCAAAGGAAAAAAGGTAATTAAACTATGTGTCCTCGAAATACACAGATTTTCTCTCATTAGCCGGGCTGCAGCTTCAAGCTTTTGGCGCCGGTCGAGTATTTGACCGCGCAGAATGGTCTGGA
>CAZYBE010000087.1:0-3395 GCA_964645765.1 uncultured Eubacteriales bacterium | reverse complement strand
CAGCGCTGATGTTCGGGTTTGTTCCTCCTTCGATCTTTCCGATTGTCAGCACAGCGGGGTCAACAGGGTCGATTGTCCGGCTGACCATGGATTGAAGGCTTAGAACAATATTGGCAGCGATGGCTATGGAGTCGATTCCTTCCTCAGGCCTCGCTCCATAAAAGCTCTTTCCTTTGATGGAGATTTGAAACCAGTCAGAGTTTGCCATTATATGTCCAGTCGAGAAAAAGACTTTGCCCAGATTTTCTGGCCAGGCGTGGAGCCCAAAAATCGCCCCAACAGAAGGCCCCTCCAAGACGCCCTCTTTGATCAAAAGATTTGCGCCTTCTTCTCCAGGAGGAGCATCTCCGCCAGGTTGAAAAATAAACTTGATGTTGCCTTTAATTTTGTCTCTAAGTGCGGTGAGAACCATGGCTGTGCCCAAAGCTATAGAAGCATGGATATCGTGGCCACAGGCATGCATGACTCCTGCATTTAAAGATTTGAACGGAACATCTGTCATTTCTTGGATGGCTGAGGCATCCATGTCTGCACTGACCCCTACTGTATGACCCTGCTGGCTGCCCCGCAGCAGAGCGACGACACCTGTTTTTGCCACTCCGGTTTTGACCTCCAGCCCTAAAGAGATGAGCTTGGATGTCACGAGTCTTGCTGCTTGATACTCTTCATGGCTGAGTTCAGGGTTCATATGGAGGTATTGACGGATTTTAAGGACTTCAGGGTTATTCTTCTGGATTTCTTCCTCGATGAGCAGCGCGGTTTTCCTGTCTATGGCAAAGCCTTTTATGGATAAAAGAAGGAAGATAAGGAGGATAAGGAAAAAGAATGGGATCTTGGGGGTGCCTTTCACGGATACATGGTAGATTCGGTCAAGAATAAAGTCAAGAAACAGGTCAGACGACTATTTTTTCGTTGAATGTGCCGTAAGCTTCTCTGAGGATTGAGGAGATTTCTCCCAGAGTGGCCAGGGCCTTGACAGCATCGATGATGCCCGGCATAAGGTTTTTTCCGGATTTAACCGCTTCTCTTATGGCCTGGAGTCTTTCTTTTACCTTTTCCTCTGATCTCCTCTTTTTCAGAAGCTGGAGTTTTTTGACCTGAGCCCTTTCAGTCTTTTTGGGAGGCAAATAGAGTTTGAAATGAATCCTCTCTTCTGGATTCTTGTACTCATTGAGACCGACAATAATCTGCTCCTTGCTCTCGACCTGTTGTTGATATCGGTAGGCGCTTTCTTGAATTTCCTTCTGGATGAACCCCTTCTCGATGGCAGCCAGCATACCTCCCAACTCATCGATCTTCTGAAGGTATTCCATGACTTTTTCCTCAACCTGGTTGGTCAAGCTCTCGATGAAATAGGAGCCGCCCAAGGGGTCAACAACATCAGCCACTCCGCTCTCATAGGCTATGACCTGTTGAGTCCGGAGTGCGATCTGGGCTGACTCTTCGCTGGGAAGTGCCAGGGCTTCATCCCTGGAGTTGGTGTGAAGGGATTGAGTCCCCCCTAAGACTGAGGCTAAAGCTTGAAGCGTAACCCTGACCACATTGTTATCAGGCTGCTGGGCTAAAAGAGTCACCCCGCTTGTCTGGGTATGGAACCTGAATTTCCAGGAAAGAGGATTTCGCGCCTTAAATTTTTCTTTCATCAGCCTGGCCCACAGGCGCCTTGCAGCACGAAACTTGGCAATTTCTTCGAAGAAATTATTGTGCGCTGCCAGAAAGAAGGAGAGACGAGGAGCAAAGGTATCCACGTCCAGACCTGCTTTTATCGCAGCCCCGACATAGGTGAGGGCGTTAGCCAGGGTGAAAGCCAGCTCTTGGACAGCCGTGGCCCCTGCTTCCCTGATATGGTAGCCGCTGATGCTCATCGTGTTCCAGTTGGGAACGTTTTTCTGGCAGAAGGAGATGATGTCGGTGATGATTTTGAGAGAGGCTTGGGGTGGATAGATATAAGTTCCCCGGGCAATATACTCCTTCAGAATGTCATTCTGGATAGTTCCTGAGAGCTTGTTCCATTTAATGCCTCTTTTTTCAGCCAGGGCAAGATACATGGCCAGGACCGTGGCCGCCGTGGAGTTTATGGTCATCGAAACGCTGACTTTATCCAGGGGAATTTGGTCGAAGAGAGTTTCCATGTCTTCAAAAGAGTCGATAGCAACTCCGACTTTCCCCACTTCCCCCTGGGACAGAGGATGGTCAGAGTCAAGCCCCAACTGGGTTGGGAGGTCGAAGGCCACGCTCAATCCTGTCTGGCCCTGCGAAAGGAGGAAGCGGTATCTTCTGTTGGATTCTTCTGCTGTTCCAAAGCCAGCATACTGGCGCATTGTCCAGAGCTTGCCTCTATACATAGTGGGATAAACCCCCCGGGTGAAAGGATATTCGCCGGGCTGGCCAAGGTCACGGGACAAATCGAAGCCGGCTAAATCCTTTTCGCTGTACACTTTTTTTATTTCTATCTGAGAAGAGGTTTGAAATTTATTTTTTCTTCCCTTTTCTGATTCCATTAGTGGCTCGGATTTCTTTCGCTTATTTTTTATTTATTGATTTGGGGAGGATAAAAATCAAACCTTTTTTATAGTTTGATTTAGTCTCTTTTAGGGGGATTGCCGTTTGAGAACCTTTCTCTTCTTTCGCCTTTGGGTTTTTTATTTCGCCTTTTTAGTGGATTCTTTCTTCTTTTTTTCAACAAAACCTTTAAGAGAATCCAGCCCTTCTTGCGTCCTTTCTTTCACAATCTTTATTCCTTTTTCTGCCTCTTTTGCGATTTTCGCATAGCTTTCTTTGGCCTTTTCTCCGGCTTTAACCGCGCCTTCCTTGATTTTCTTTCTTGTCTCTTTGCCGCTTGCAGGAGCAAACAAAACACCCAGGATGAACCCAGTTGTTGCGCCAACAAGAAATGAAAGGGCAAGCTCCCAGAAGCTTGAGCCCTTATTTCCGTTTCCCATGTTTATCCTCCTTTGTTTTTTTCATATGACGCCAGGCAAAACGAAGAAGCGGAAGCAAGAAAACAAAGTATTTAGAGGAGGGCTTGAAGATTTTTGTGGCGAAGAAGCCTGCAATTTCACCCAGATTGACAGCCATCTTTTTTGTAGCCTCGAGCGTTTGGCCTAAGTCATCGACTTTTGTATTCACCTTTTTGCTGATCTCACTCAAGTTGGAGATGAGCTCTTTTAATTTAACAAGAGTCTCCTCCCCTTGCTTGGCTGTACTCCGAAGCTGAAGAATGAACATGACAAAAACAGTGATAGCAACGACAACGGCAATGGTTATCAATAGAAGCAAGAACTGGTTTAGGGTCAAAGGCATCGTGGATAATAAATAAAATAAAATCATTTTTTTGTCAATTAAATAGATTTCCCTGAAAAGAGGTTTTCTTTCTGTTACCTAGAGCGAAGGCT
>CAZYBE010000086.1:0-3630 GCA_964645765.1 uncultured Eubacteriales bacterium | reverse complement strand
GTGAAAAACTTGCTTCTTGTTTTTTTCGGTGATATGATTTGCCGAAAAGGAGAAGTTTCATGGGCGAGCTTGAAAAAACAGCAAAAAGAATTGAAAGCTTTCGTGATGAAATGGTCGACATGCAAATCAAACTCTGCTCAATTCCAGCCATCTCCCCGTCGAGTGGAGGAGAGGGGGAAGTCAAGAAGGCAGAAGTCTTGCTTGATTTCTTGAAAAAAAATAGCTTCTCCGATATTGAAGTCATCAAGGCTCCCGATTTGGATGCTGATTGTGGCTACCGGCCCAACATCCTCGCCTTTTATAAAGGAAAAAGCTCGGCAAAAACCGTCTGGGTTATGACCCATATGGACATCGTTCCTCCTGGAGAGATGTCGCTATGGAAAGGGGATCCATTCAAAGCCTGGGTGGAAGCGGGAAAAATTTACGGCCGCGGAGTCGAAGATAATCAGCAGGAGATGGTCGCTTCTCTTTATGCCCTTAAAGCTTTTCGACAGGAGGGAATTCTTCCCAATTACGATGTCGGCATAGCGCTGGTCGCAGACGAAGAGACCGGGAGTACCAAAGGAATTGAATATGTTCTCAAGCGCAGCAAGGCCTTTCGAGAACAGGATTTGATTATTGTTCCTGATGCCGGAAATAAAGAGGGGACGATGATCGAGGTCGCCGAAAAAAGCATTCTCTGGCTAAAATTCAAAACCATCGGAAAACAGGCTCATGGCTCGACTCCGGAGAAAGGAATAAACAGCTTTAAGGCGGCTTCTTTTTTGGTCACAGAATTGAGCAGCCTTTATAGGATTTTTCCGGCCAAAGACCCGCTCTTCGACCCTCCCATCTCCACCTTCGAGCCAACAAAAAAAGAACCCAATGTTCCCAATATCAACACTATCCCCGGAGAAGATATTTTTTACATGGACAGCCGCATTTTGCCAAAATACAAAATCGAGGATATTGAGAAGAAAATCAAAAAAGCGACAGCCGGGATAGAAAAAGAATTCAAGGTGAAAATCAGCTTTGAAGAGATTCAAAAAGCCCCAGCAGCTCCCTCGACTTCAGCCGATGCGCCTGTGGTTCAGGCTTTAAAGCGGGCAATCAAAGCCATCTACAATAAAGAAGGAAAAGCCATCGGAATCGGAGGCGGAACAGTGGCCGCCCTCTTCCGAAGAGCCAATTTCAGCGCCGCCTGCTGGTCAAAAATCGATGAAACGGCCCACCAGCCCAACGAATACTGCATCATCGATAACATGATCGGAGATGCTAAAGTCTTCGCCCACATTTTTCTCCAACCATAAGCAAAGACTGAGACTTTTCTCAACGTTTTGCATTCCAAGCTCGATAAATTCGATTCCTGAATAGAAGAGAGTGACCAGGACGACTGAAAGGTCAAGGAGGGTAAAAATGAGAGTAATATATAAATATATATTAGTTATGGCCACTGTCCCCAACCAAGAGACCGCCCGAAAAATGGCGAAGGAACTGCTCGAGCAAAGGCTGGCTGCCTGCGTGACAGTCTCTGCCGCCTGCCAATCTCATTACTGGTGGCAGGGAAGGATGGCCACGGACAAGGAACACATCCTGTTCATCAAAACACGAGGCAGCCTCTATGGCGAGCTTGAAAAGAAAATCCTAAAAATCCATCCTTACCAAGTCCCTGAGATCATCGCCCTACCCCTCGTAAAAGGTTATGGAAAATATCTCGATTGGATCTCGATGGAGACAAAGAGAAGGAGAAACAAGTAAGCTGCTGCTCGGCTAAAAAAGTTTTCCCTCGATTTTTTGAGCTGTCTTGATGGTGTTAAGGTGGATGGTGACTGTATCAGCCAGGTTATAAGCATAGCCTCCCCCAAGAAGAATTACGACTGGGAGGTGAAGCTTGCGGGCCTCCTCAATCACAATCCGGTCTCTCTCTTTGAGTCCTTCCATAGTCAGCTTGAGATTCCCAAGTTGATCTTTCTCATAAGGGTCGGCTCCAGCCAGGTAATAGACCAAATCTGGCTGAAACTCCTGGTAGAGACGGGGAAAGTGAGCGCGGAGCTCTCTGAGGTATTTTTCGTCTCCATCCCCAGACCACAAGCCCACATCCAAGGAGCTCGAAGCTTTCTCAGCAGGATAATTATCCATCTGGTGGATGGAAAAAGTGAAGCTATAATTTTTTTTGTGAAAAATGTGGGCTGTTCCATTCCCTTGATGAAGGTCACAATCAACGACCATCGCTTTGCGAATCTTTCCTTCCTTCTTCATTTTCTCTAAGGAAACAGCCATGTCATTCAGAACACAGAAACCCTCGCCATGGTCAGGAAAGCCATGATGGAATCCTCCGCCGATATGCACGGCCAGCCCGTCCTCCAATGCTTTTTCAGCGGCAAGGATGGTCCCCCCTACAGTGAGGAAAGCAAATTCCACAAGCTCATCAGAAAAGGGAAGCTCGAGGGTTAATATTTCTGAATGAGAAAGACTTCCTGTTTTGAGCTTCTTTAGGTATTTTGAGGTGTGGACAAGAAGGATGTCCTCCTCCGAGGCTGGCTGAGGGATGAGGAAATTTTCGCTTCTTGCCCCTAAGTGGAGAAGACTCTCATAGATGAGTCGGTATTTCTTTACAGGAAAAACGTGCTGGCCCAGGTCAACCATCCAATACTGGTCGTTGTAGACAAAGTTGAAAGGAAATCTTCTTCTCAGGAAAAATCTGAAGATGTCCAGCAAGCCAGCCATAACTGATTATACATATCAAAAAAAACCAAAATCGTAAACAAATAAAAGGACTCAGGCCACCTGTTTGTAAAACACGCAGGCTTAAGCTTGATTTAATCATTGGTTTTTATATGATAATAAGTTCATTTATACGAGGAGCAATAATTATGAAATTACTAACCCGAATGGCCAATAGCTTCGTGGCCGGGGAAACAGTCGATGATGCTTTAAAAGCAGTCAAAAAACTAAACGAAAAAGGAATCATGGCCACACTCGACGTTCTCGGAGAGAGTGTGAAGAACAGGGAAGACTCTGACAAGGCCGTCGCCGCCTATCTCAGCCTTCTTGATGCCATCTCTCGCGCCGGAGTCAATTCTCATGTCTCCCTCAAATTGACGCAGATGGGATTGGATATTGACGACGAATACTGCTTCGAGAACATGGTCAAGATACTGAGCCGGGCTAAAGAGCGCAATAACTTTGTCCGCTTCGACATGGAAGGCTCCACTCACACTCAGCGAACTCTGAACGTCTTCTACCGTGTCCGGGAGAAATTTGATAATGTCGGCATTGTCATCCAGGCCTACCTCCATCGCTCAGAGAAAGACCTCGAAGGTTTGAACCGCGCAAAAGCTAAAGTCAGGCTCTGCAAAGGAGCTTACAAAGAGCCAAAGGAAGCTGCCATCAAGAAAATGAAGGGCATCCGCGAAAATTTCATGAAACTGACCAAGATACTTTTTGAGAGAGGCGTCTACCCGGCTGTGGCCACCCACGACGATAAGCTCATCCAGGCAACAAAGGACTACGTGGCCGAGCACAACATCTCAAGAGAAGACTTTGAATTCCAGCTCCTTTACGGCATCCGGAGCAAAACCCAGCAGAGGCTCGCTGAAGAGGGATACAGGGTGAGGGTCTATGTCCCGTTTGGCACTCACTGGCTCCCCT
>CAZYBE010000085.1:0-3668 GCA_964645765.1 uncultured Eubacteriales bacterium | reverse complement strand
CAGTAGAAAAAAAAGAGCGATTTTGCTATATTGATTTTTTATAATAAGGATTAAATCATTCCTGAAAAAAGCCAAAAGCTGAAGGAGATAACGGGTTTAAAGTGTCTCGCTCAAAATTAGGAGGAAAGATGAAAATCAGAAATCTTGTCACTGGAGTCTTTCTCTCAGGATTTATGCTCTGCTGGCTGTCATCACCAGGCTTCCCTGCACTTTCAGGGAGCAATCAAGAAAAGGCCCCGGAAGCCAAGCCGCTTATTATCCCCCCACAAGTTAAGGCAGTTTTTGAAAAGGGAATCCAGACCCGGGAAGCTCGCCCTGATATCCCTTTCTCCGTCTATAAGGTTCTTTATTTCCCGGTCTCTATCCCTCAGAATCTCCATGCCGTCTTTCTTTTTAAAGTGAAAAATGCCGACCTCGGCTTTGCTCCTCTCTCTGGAGCTCCTGCTGCGCCTGAACCACAGGAAAAGAAAAAAGAGAAGGAAAAGGAGAAAGCAAAAGAAGAAGCGCTGACTGCCTTCGAAACTGTTTCAAGCAGGCTTAAGGCCAGTTCCTATATATTTATCCAGTTCAACAAGCTTGAAGCCGGCGTTCCTGGTGAGGCGGCTTTTGAAGTTTATGCGCCGGTTAATATCGAAGTCGAAAGCAGCGAGTTTGTGCCCGATAAAGAGGAAATTTACTCGGTTGGGTATCCTTTGCCCGCAGGAAATTATCTGGTATCAGCTGCCATCGCTTCCCAGAAGCTAGATAAAATCGGAACCCAGTATTTCGAGCTTTCCCTCCCCGACCCCACGGCTTCTTTCACGGATAAAATCGATACCACTCCTCTCTTCCTCTTCAAGACCATGCCAGACTTACCCGCTCCAGAGACAAGGCCTACTGTCCACAAAGGATATTTCACTTATTCCATCCTCCAGTTCGAACTCAACCTCGAAGGAAGCGCTCCTTCCGGAGGCTCTCTTGAAGTCTTTTATTACGTTTTTGGCGCCCAACCCGGAGCAGACGGAAAATACACAATCGAAGCGAATTACGAAGTCTTAAAAGGCGCGGAAAAAGCCTTGCGCTGGTCACCGCAATCTTACAATTCCCCCCAACCTATAATCGAACAGCCCCTTCCTCTGGTTAAAACAGTGTTGATAAAATCCGAAGCAGGAGAAAAACAAGAACAAAGACCCTTGGAGCCCGGAAAATACACTCTTTCTCTGGGTATAACCGATAAGGTCTCAGGAAAATCGGTGACGAAGACTATTGATTTTGAAATAAAGTAGAAGATTTCCCCTTTAAAAAGAAGCTCATGCGCCTGGAACCTGAAAAGGGCTCCCCTTTCTAAAATCTTAGAATCTCAGCCTTTCTTGATCTTATCAACCAACTTCTTTATATCTTCCTGGTTGGGATTCAATTTCAACGAAGCGCCGAGAGCCTCCAGGGCTCTTTCCTTCTGTTGAGTTCGATAATAACAGATGCCGAGGGAGTTTAAAAGTCTGGTATCGCTGTTGTAGATTTTATTCCCCTCCAGAAAACTCTCGATAGCTTGCTCATCCATTCCCTTCCCCATATACGCTCTGCCCTTCAGGAGATAATACTCGAATTTCAGGTTTTCATCATCCTTGAGAGTCTCAATAAGAGCCAAGCTCTTATCGGGGTTGTTTCCGTTCAATAAGAAAGTGGCGTACTCCACCACGCCTTTTTTGTAGCCTGGATTCAGGTTATAAGCTTTTTCGTATTTCTCTGCAGCTTTTTCCAGGGCTTTCACCTTGCTGTACTGGTTAGCAAGCATGTAATAAAAAAGAAAATCGCTGGAATGCGGGAATACTTTGGCTCTGGCAATGGGATGAGAAACGGCTTCTGCTAAGGAAATGATAAAATTTTTCTTCTTTTCATCAATGACATTTTCATCCTTATCGACCAATATCAACTTCAACTCATAATAATCGGGAATAAACTCTCTGGGCGCAAACGAATAGGGAATGCTCATAATTTTATTGTAGGTGTAATCCCTCAATCTCATAATGAAAGACTTCTGCAGTGGAGTCTCCTTTTTCAGGCCGCTCACAACGACTCTCACTCGACCTTCATTCCATAAGCTCTCGCTGACATTGATAAGGTCGAAGATGAAGGAGACATCATCCGAGACTGAAAAGGTATTTTTGGGGTCGACGACGAGTTTTTTATTTACCATCTTGAAAGGAATATGGACATCGCTCTGAAAATCCTGGAATTTGTAACCTAAGAAAGGGCCGAAGATCTGTGGAGTCGCGGAGCCTTCAGAAACAGAAATATTCTGCTCAAAAATGCAAAACTCCTTGCCAATGGAATTCTGAAGGAGAATGATCAATTGATAGTCTCCTCCAATCACCGGGAAAGAATCTTCAACAGAAATTCCGTTGGCTTTGATCTTATCAACCTCGTTAGAAGCAAAATACAAGGGAAAATCCTTTGAGTACTGGAAGATGATATCCTCCTTCGCTCTTAAGCTCACAGCTATGCTTAAATTGCAGTAATACTGGTCTTTTGGTTCGTAGTAGTCGACAGAGAGAGTCTTGGGAGCTATGGAAAAGTGCAGAAAATTCAGGCCTGTCAAGGGGTCTGGAATCAGGGCTGTGCTCGTCTCACTGTCGACAAAATTGGTCATCTGCTCTGTGCTGACAATTCCTTTATAGGTCATAAAATTGGTGGCATAGGCGGCGTTGATGTTCTTTTTTGGCGACTCGATGATTTCAGCCAGAAGAATCGCGTTCCTGGCAGATGGCGTATAATTATAGGGAATCTCGCCTGGAATCATGGATACGGCAGGTTCGGCCAAGCTTGGAGCGAGCTCCACGAGCCTGTCGTACATGCCTTCATAGTCTTCCATAGAGAAGTCCCTGGAATCAACTATCAAGGCCGCAGGGCCATCTACAACAGGGTCATAGAGCTTGAACTCCCCGGATCCGCGCCTCTGGAAAAAAACGAGGACAAAATGAGGGGGCAGGCCTTTTTCTGAATCTCCGTAATAAGACCAGACCTCACAGGGATAGATGCCAAGGGTCCCGTAAAACCTTTCGATACTGGTCGGAGGGCCAAGGATGATGTGGAACCGTCCCTGATCCGTCATCCAGCCCTCCCGCTGCGTGCCCCGTTTAAAAAACTTGTTGACATATTCAAACCGCTTGAGATGCTCGGTTCTGAATTCATTCTCCGGAGTGCCGGGAGTGGGGTCTCTCTGCTTCCAGAAAGCCTCGATGAAAATATCCCTGTCTCTGTCAGTGGTCAATTGCATGAAGGCATCTTTCTCCTTACCCTGGATGATGTACAGGGTGAGCTTCAGAAACTCCTTGTATTTGAGGGGAAGGTTTTTCTCTTTAATCTTTTCTGAAGCAAGAAGAAAAGACGTTAAAATAAGTGGAAAAAGGACGACTATTACGTTTTTAGCTTTCATTTCTTCCAACCTTTCTTTTAATAACCATCATCTAAGCCTGGACCCTCATATTAACTTGAATCTCTTCCATTTTGTTTGGGTGAAGAATATGTGACGAACCCTTTAAACGGCCTATCCGGGATGGCCGAAGCGACCATTGAAGGTTTAGCCTTCTTGAGCTGACCTTCGAGGGAACCCGACGAAGTCGGGCGGCGAGGCTGTCTGAGCGGAGCGAGTTCCGCAGCCGCCGAGAAGGGCGGTGAGGGAACGGCGT
>CAZYBE010000084.1:0-3803 GCA_964645765.1 uncultured Eubacteriales bacterium | reverse complement strand
AGGTTACAGTGAAAGAACTCATTGAATTGATTGCCAAATCTTTAGTGGACAATCCGGACAAGGTGCAGGTTTCCCAATTAGACGGGGAACAGAGCTCGATCATTGAATTAAAGGTTGCTCTGGAAGATGTAGGCAAGATTATTGGAAAACAGGGAAGGAATGTTCAGGCTATCAGAGTCATTCTCAGTGCTGCTGGAATGAAGCTGAAAAAGAGATTTATTCTGGAGTTAATTGAAAAAAGGTAATTTGGTCAGCATAGGGAAATGATTATCTACTAGCGTTTATTAACGTTTGTGACACCAGATGTAATATTATTGGCAAATGGGCTCTGTTCTTTTTCACTATTTCGATGGATTTCGATAGATTTAAAATATGCATCGCTTCTTCTTGCTTATTATATCCTGCAATTCGGGCACGAATAATTTTGGCCCCATATTGGAAGAAAACCTTTTCAATTGCGTCAAAAAAATGAAGAAGGTGACGTCTGTCGTCTTTAATTTTTTTTGGAGGAGGTTCAGTGAAAAGATTAAAGCATTTAAAGTGTCTCGTTCTTTTGTCTTCACTCCTGTTTTTGTCTTCATTCCTGCCGGCCCAGATCAGCCCGGAACTGCTGGCAGGGCTTAGGGCAAGATGCATCGGGCCCGCCAACATGAGCGGGAGAGTCGGTGACATCGATGCAGTTTCGTCCAATCCCAATACTATCTATGTGGGTGCGGCTGAGGGCGGCCTTTGGAAGTCGACGAATGGGGGTTTGACCTGGACGCCTGTTTTTGATGACCAGCCTGTCGCTTCCATCGGGGCCATTGCCATCAATCAGAAGAACCCTGACATCGTCTGGGTAGGAACTGGCGAAGCAGCACCGCGCAACAGCGTTGGCGTGGGACGCGGTGTTTATCTGACCCTTGACGGAGGAAAGACCTGGAAGCTTGTGGGGCTGGAAAAGACTGAGAGAATCTCCAAGATCCTGCTTCATCCTGAAAATCCTGAGGTTGCTTTTGTTGGTGCCACGGGAGCCACCTGGGGTGACAGCAGCGAGCGAGGCGTCTACAAAACCGCTGACGGAGGAAAGAGCTGGAGAAAGATTCTCTATGTCAACGAGAAAACCGGTGTGGCCGATATGGCCATGGATCGTTCCAATCCAAACAAGATCCTTGTCGCCATGTGGGAATATCGCCGCTGGCCATGGTTTTTTAATTCGGGCGGCCAGGGAAGCGGAATCTACATCAGCAGAGACGGAGGGGAAAAGTGGGAGAGATTGACTGAGAAGAATGGGCTTCCAGCAGGCGATTTAGGACGTTGCGGCCTCGCCTTTTCAGCCAGCAATCCTGCGATTGCTTATGCCTTGGTCGAGGCCAAGAAGAGCGTTCTTCTCCGCTCCACAGACGGCGGGTTCAACTGGCAGGTTGCCAACAGCGAGACGAACATTCACAACCGGCCTTTTTACTACAGCCGCATCTGGGTGAATCCTAAGAATGAAAACATCCTCTACATGCTCCAAACCCAGTTGAGGGCGAGCGAGGACGGAGGAAAGACAGTCAGGCCTCTGACCACGTTCGGCCAATCGCACTCAGATTATCACGCCATGTGGATCCATCCAGATGGAGAGATGATGGTCGTCGGAAACGACGGCGGTGTCGTCATCTCCTACAACCGGGGCCGGAACTGGCGTTTCGTGGAGAATCTTCCTATCGGACAGTTCTATCACGTCGATTTTGACATGGAGATTCCCTACAATGTTTATGGCGGGCTGCAAGATAATGGAACGTGGAGAGGACCGGCTTACACAGTCAAGGAAAGGGCTCTTTCCAACTATCAATGGCTGACTGTCGGCGGAGGGGATGGATTTGATGCTGCGCCTGATCCCGAGGATTCGAACTGCGGCTATGGCATGTCCCAGGGCGGGAGTTTATATTATTTTGATGTTTCCACAGGAACGAGCCGCCCGATTGTGCCGACTGAGTCTGATATCAAACACCGCTACAACTGGAATGCCGGCTTCGCCGTAGACCCGTTTCATCCAGCCACCATCTATCTTGGGAGCCAGTTTGTCCACCGCAGCCCGGATAAGGGAAGAACCTGGGAAATCATCAGCCCTGACTTGACGACCAACGACCCAGAAAAGGAGAAACAATCTGAAAGTGGTGGGCTCACCCTTGACGTCAGCAATGCTGAAAATCATTGCACAATTTTGTGCATCGCGGCCAGCCCGGTCAAAGAAGGAGTTATCTGGGTCGGCACGGATGACGGCAATGTCCAGCTCACCCAGGATGCGGGAAAGAGCTGGGAGCTTGTTTCCAAAGACCTGGCTGGCGGCAAGAAGCCGAGGGTTCCTCAAGGAACCTGGGTGCCTCAAGTGGAGCCTTCGAAATTTGATGTCGCCACAGCCTATGTTGTTTTTGATGACCATCGCCGCTCCAACTGGACTCCTTATGTTTTTGTGACCCATGACTTCGGCAAGACCTGGAAGAGCTTGGTTACCCCCGAGGTCGATGGTTATTGCTTTGTCATCAAGGAAGACACGGTCAACAAGAATCTTCTCTTCCTCGGAACAGAGTTCGGTCTTTTTGTCAGCTTTAACGGCGGCGCAAGCTGGATGAAATGGACTCAAGGCTTTCCGACTGCCCCGGTCTACGACCTGGCCATTCATCCCCGCGAGAATGACCTCATCATTGCCACTCACGGCCGTTCCCTTTACGTCATCGATGATATTTCGCCCTTGCGGGAGATTTCAGACGAATTGACAAAGAAGAAGCTTCATCTTTTCAAAGTCCAGGATGCCATTGAATTCCAGCAGGGAAGGATGAGCGTTTATTTGAGCCCTGGCGATACATCCTTTTCTGGAGAGAATAAACGCCTCGGAGCCTGTATCACTTACTATCTCACGCCCAGTGAACGAAAGCCTGAAGAGCAAGAGCAACAGGCAGGAGTTGCAGACGAGGCGCGGCAAAGGACGATGGAGCGGATGTCCCAGATGGGAGGCATGGCCCAGTTCCGCGGGATGGAGATGATGCGCCGTGCCCCTACTCGCGTCTCGATTACTATCGTTGACTCTCAGGGCAAAACAATCAGCCGCTTCAGCGGACCAGAGAATAAGGGCATAAATCGTGCTTTCTGGGATTTCAGGGAAATGGAAATGCCGGTCGAAGGACAAGCGCAGGTTGGAGGAGAAGAACAGATAGGCCCGGCCATGTTCTTTAGAGGAGCGAGAGGGTTGACAGCCCTTCCGGGTTCATACACGGCCAAGGTCAAGTATGAAGACCAGGAAGTCAGCCAGTCCTTCACCGTAAAGAGCGACCCGAGGTTTAAAATAAACCTTGAAGTTCTTAAAGCAAACAATGAGAAAGCGAGAGAAGCCATGAAGCTGTCACGGGTGATCACCCAGGCCTCGCAGCAGATCCAGCAGACTCAGAAAGCCATCCAAACCCTGCAAGACTTCGCCAGGGGCCAGCGTAGCCAAAAAATAATGGACCTCATCAAGGCCGCACGAGAGCTCGATACTAAGCTTAAAGAATTCTCGGAAACATTGAACCCAACTCCGCCAAAGCAGGGAATGGCTGACCGCTCCGCTGGATTGAGTGGCCAAGTGAATAGCGCTGTTTCCGGTATCAGCGGCGCCGGGATTGAGCCCATCTCTCAGGCTGCGCAAGTGAGGTATGAAAAGGTAAAACCCAAGGTGAACGCATTTCTGGCAAAGTTCAACGATTTCTACCAGAAGGATGTCGAGAACTTCAAGAAGATGCTTCAGGATTCAGGGTTTTCTCTTTTCGGCTCGTTCACTCCGCTGAAGCTTGAGTGATAAGCGA
>CAZYBE010000083.1:0-3835 GCA_964645765.1 uncultured Eubacteriales bacterium | reverse complement strand
GGAACGCGAAGCGGTTCCCCCTCCAAGATCGCTCTCCTCTCCCTTCGGTCGAGGAGCCATGCCCGCTCAGCCTTCAAACGGTTTTATAACCACTTAGCCCTCGCCGAGCGAAAAAAGGAAAATAGGCTGGTTATTTTGTTTCTATCAAATGTTTGCCGATAAGGCTTTTTTATTTATTTATTCTCTTTTAAAATAAAAGGCATGAAAAGGGAAAATCTGGCGCTAAATAAAATCTTTCTCAAGGATGAAAGGTTCAGAATATCTTATTATTTTGACCTTGAGAAATTGGTCGCTTCTATCAGAGAAATTGGGCTGCTCAACCCCCCGCTTGTCACTCGAAGGAATGGGCGTTTCATCCTGGTCTCAGGATGGAAGAGAGTCATGGCTTGCCTCAGTCTCTCGCTCTCTCCCATTCCTGTCCTTGTTGTCCAGGGAAAGGGTGAGCTTGAAACTTTTTTGATTGCCTTTTATGAGAACCTGGCGACAGGAGAATTCAGCTTGGCTGAAAAAGCAGAGATCATAGCCAGATTAAAGAAATTCAGCGAGGACGAAAAGAAAATTGTCCGCCATTATCTGCCTCTGCTCGACATTCCTTCGACCCTATCTCATCTTGATTCCTACCTTGCCTTTTCTCAGTTCGAACCCGAGCTGAAAAAATTCATTCATGAAAAAAATCTTCCCTTCTCTTTGGCTGAACTCTTCTCGGAATTTTACACTTCTGAGAGGAAGCGACTCCTGCCTCTTGTTTTACCTCTGAGCCAGAACAAAATGACAGAATTCCTCGAAAGCTTGAAGGAAATTTCAAGGCGAGACGAGCTTCCAGTTCGGAAGATCCTTGCTTCAAAGGAGGTCAAGGATATTCTGGGTTCTCGAAGATTATCTTCCCTGCAGAAAGCTGATAGAATCCGGCTTGTTTTGAGGAAGAAGCGTTATCCGAATCTTTCCTCATGGGAAGAATCTTTTGACTCTCTGCGAAAAAAAATGCGCTGGCCCAGAGAGATAACACTCCGTCCAACGCCGTATTTTGAGGAAAAAAGACTTTCTGTGGATTTTAATTTTGAAGATCAGGAGGAATTCAAGGCCAGCCTTCTTAAGCTCGAGGAATTGGCTTCGAAAAGAGAATTTTCCGAGCTGTTCAAATTTAAATAGCCTTAATGCCTGAAACAGAATATTTTCCTCAAAAAATCTTTATCGAGAAAGAAAGCCTGAATTTTCCCTTGACCAGAAGGGTTCTTAAAAATGCCGGCCGAGTTCCGGCAGAAGTCATCGCCGACCCGCAAGATTTGATTGAAAAGATTAAAGGCATGAGGGATGAAATAGGCGAGGGGAAAAAGTACCTGCTGCTGACTCGCCAGAAAGGAAGATTCATCAAACCCTGTCCGTGCACGCCCCATTACCTGGGCTGCAACTATTTCATCATCAACCTGGACCTCAATTGTCCTCTTGGCTGCAGCTACTGTGTCCTTCAACAGTATTTGGCCAATCCTATGATTTCGGTCCACGTCAATGTTGGCGATTTATGGCGAGAGCTTGATATTTTTTTAAAAAGAAAAAGAAAGAAGGTCGTCCGCATCGGAACAGGAGAACTCGCCGATTCCTTGGCTCTGGATCATTTGACCGAGAATTCCTCGGATTTAATTTCCCACTTCAGAGGAAAAAGAAATACCATCCTTGAGTTGAAAACAAAGACGATAAACATAAAAAATATTTTAAAGACCGAGCCGGCTCAAAATGTTGTCATCGCCTGGTCTTTGAATTCAGCCAGAATAGCTGATGAGGAAGAAAAGGGAGCCCCTGCTGTTGAAGAGAGAATCAATGCGGCAAGAGGCGTTTCAGAAAAAGGGTTTTGGGTCGCCTTTCATTTTGATCCTATCATTCGCTATCCCGGCTGGGAAAGCGAGTACGAAGAGGTGATAAAAAAATTGCTGAAAGCTGTTGACCCTGCCCTGATTTCATGGATAAGCCTTGGCAGCCTGAGGTTTGTTCCCATTTTGAAAACAATTATCAAGGCAAGGTTTCCCAGAACAAGGTTCATCCATGACGAATTCATAAAGGGAAAGGATGGAAAGATAAGATATTTTAGGCCTCTTCGCCTCGAGCTCTATAAAGAGATTGTCGGCTTCATAAAGAAGTGGGGAGGGAGGAAGATTCGGCTTTATCTTTGTATGGAGAATAAGGAAACGTGGCAGGATGTTATGGGATGGGTGCCGAGAAGAAAGGAAAGTCTCGAAGCTTATCTTACCTTTCCTCTTTGCTCCTCAAGGAAGGAATAGATTCCTAAGGAAAAGCAGGTTAAGAATTGATGTATTAACCTTTTCCCCTCTCTGTCTTGGGTTCAGTGATAATCCCTACGACATCGACTCCGGCTTCTTTAAGAAGTACGATGATCTCGACGATGTTTCCGAATTCCAAGTCCTCATCAGCTCTGAGGTAAAGCCTTTTATCGGATGCATTAAGAAGGGCTTCTTCAACCGCGGTCGGGAGATTCTCCTTGGTGACTTGCTGTTCTTTTAAGAACATTGTGCCATCTTTCTTGATGGCAAGGATAACCTCAAGGGTCTGAGGCATGTTTATCGCGTTAAGAGCAGAGGGGATAGTGACGTCAACTCCTTTGTGAATGAGAGGAGTTGCAATCATAAAAATGATCAGAAGCACGAGGAGAACATCACAGAGAGGGACAACATTAGGCTCAGATTTTACATCTGCGCCCTTCTTGATTGAGATCGCCATTTTCTTCCTCTTCTAATGCCTATTATTTAAATTAGGGTTTATTATGCTCTTTCTTCTGATTTTCGAATAAAGTAGTCGACAATCTGGCTGCTTGTGTTTGACATTTCGGCGCCGAGAACTTCAATCCTTGCGCTTAAGATATTGTAGAACCAGAGTGCAATAACAGCCACAAGAATTCCGAAAGCAGTTGTTATCAATGCTTCGGCTATTCCAGAAGAAACCGTGCCAATTCCACCGGAACCCGTCACGGCCATGGCGCGGAAGGCATTCATAATGCCAAAAATTGTCCCGAACAGCCCGATGAATGGGGCAGAGGTGGCGATTGTCGCCAAGATGGTTATCCCCCTCTTCAGCTCCTGGGTGAATATTGTCGAAGCTCTTTCACAGCCTCTCTGGGCGGTTCCAATCTGTTCTTCAACGCTGAGTTTTGCTTCTTTTCCTTCCAAGTATTCTGTAATACCAGCAGCAGTCACTCGGGCTAAATGGCTCCCTCTATTTTCTTTTTTGGAAGACAGTTCAAGGGCTTCCTTGATCTGGCCGTTCTTCAGCATGCCCGCAAGCTTCGGAGCGATGAATCTTGATTTTGATTTGGCTTTGGAGAAAACAACCAATCTTTCAATCAAGAGGTAAAGAGAAACAATTGAGAGACCAATCAAGAGGATCGCAACTGTTTTAGCCACGGCTCCCATTTGATTCCATAGATCAATCAGACTCACTTGCATTTTTACATACCTCCTTTTAATCTTAGAAAGCCATCTTAAGCTTTTCTTATTTCAATGTAAATCTGACAGTGACGGTGAAGATAACGCTTCTTGGCCGGCCGTTGATGATCATCGGCTCATAGAGCCACTGGCGAACAGCGTCGACAGCTGATTGGTCGAGAAGAGCGATAGACTTGAGAATCTTCACAGTCTGCACCCTTCCATAGATGTCGGTTACTGCTTCGACGATGACAACGCCTTCAACCCTCGCCTGGCGTGCAATTTCAGGATAGATAGGTTTGACTTCTTTGATGCATCTGGGAGGTTTGATCTCACCCACGGCTCTGATCGGGGCTTCGACCTCGCCGACAACACCACCCAGGATGCCTCCGACAACACCGCCA
>CAZYBE010000082.1:0-3863 GCA_964645765.1 uncultured Eubacteriales bacterium | reverse complement strand
AAACGGTTTTCTCAACACCCAGCCTGAGCCTATTTAACTTCCTATTCCTCTAGACGATCTTCTCCATAAATTTATCAGAGAAATCAGGGTCATGGACAATGCTTCTTATTATCCTTGAAGCAATGGGAAGCGCCTGCTTCATCGGAAGACAATACTTCATTTGAAGGAAATTCTGTCGAAATCTCTTAACTTCTTCCTTCGGTTTTTTATTTTTAACGATAACTTCGGCAATAAACTCCGCTAGCCTGTCAAAGTCTTTCTCTGCCATTCCGAAGCGAGTCATCTCCTGGACTCCCATCCGGATTCCGCTCGACTCGAGAAACGTCTGGTCATCAGGAAGGGCCTGGTAATTGGTGATGATATTGCTTTCTTCCAAACGTCTCGCAATCTCCTGGCCGCCGCCGTAAGGCTTAACGCGAATGACAACCTGGTGGGTTTCGGTAAAGCCATCATTGGAGTCTCCTTCGACCTGAACTCCATTCCCGCTCAAAGCGCCGGCAAAAGCCTTAGCATTGTTTTTCACCTGCTTCTGGTATTCTTCCTTAAACTCGTTCATCTCATAAGTCGCCATCAACAGCCCCAGCAGAGTCCCCAGATGATGATTGCTTGTCGAGCCTGGGAAGGCCCGGTTTTTGATATCCAGCCATAATTTTCGAAGCGGGCTCTCTTTCGCAAACTTGCCGGCGATGACGCCCCTTTGGGGACCAAAAAAAGTCTTGTGCGTGCTGCCGGTAACAATGTCAGCCCCCTCTTCGAAAGGCATTTGGAAAGCTCCATAAAGCCCCAAGACGTGGGCCATGTCGTACATGATCACCGGACGAACATCCCAGTCTTTGACCAAATCAGAGACGAATCGGATGGGCTCGGGATAGAGGAACATGCTTTTGCCGAAGACCAGGAGATCGGGTTTGTGCTGCTCAAGAAGTTGCTTGAGCCCTTCAAGGTCAGGCTTGTAAGGGTTGTTCTTATGAACAGGAAAATTGATGACGTTTTCCTTTCCAGTCTGCGGGTCTTCCTCCACATAATTGAAAAGAGCGCCCATAGGCTGTGAGCTGAGATGCCCTCCCTTGGTCAGCTCATTATTCATGACCAGCTTCATCCTCTTTGTCGGCTCGCCTTGAGGCCGCTCCCGATTCAAAAAGCGGACCATGCCTTTAAAGACGACTTCGTTGGCCATCTGTCCACTGATCGGTCTGAGCTCCACCTCGTTGCAGTCGAAAAAGCGGCTCAGCTCTTTTCTTACCTCCTCTTCAACATCTCTGATGAAATCTGTTCCTTGATAAAAATAGACCTCCTCTCCTTTCATGGTCCTGTGCTCGGCGTAGCGACCCGCCGGGTCGGAGATTTCACACATCTTCACCAGAAGAGAGGGAGTGGTTTCGGATGGGATAAGGTTAAAGGACTCTCTTTGTCTCCAATTATTATTCTCGATCGCCCTTTGAGATAGGGATTGAACTTTTTCATAGAATGAAGACATCGGCCTTGCTCCTTTCCTCGTTACTTAAAATTTTTTTCTTCGATAGCGGAAATTTTATCGATTCTTCTTTGATGCCTGTCCCCCTCGAATTGGGTTTCAAGCCAGATGCGGACAATGCTGCGCGCTTCATCTAAAGGAAGAATTCTTCCTCCTAACGTCAAGCAGTTGGAATCGTTGTGACTTCGGCTCACTTCCGCTGAATACTCATCCCAGCAGGGAGTGGCTCTTATTCCTTTAAACTTGTTGGCAACAACAGCCATCCCCAATCCAGTTCCACAGACGAGGATTGCCCGCTCAAACTCAGCCGAACAAACAGCCTTAATCGCCTTTTCCCCAAAATCAACGTAATCCACCTTCTCTCCCGGGCCGCAGCCAAAGTCTTTGTGCTCAATTCCCCTTTCAGAAAGATACTTGATGATCTCCATCTTGAGCTCATACCCGGCATGGTCTGATGCGATGGCAATTCTCACCTTTTTCTCCTTTTTCTATTCCTCTTGACATGACATTATAACAATATTTCCAATACGGGAAAACACAAGATTATTTTGAGCATTTCCAAGCTCAGGACTCAATGAGGTTTTGGGAAATAGCCATGCGACCATTGAGGATTTAGCCATCGGAGTTCGCTCTTCGAGGGAACCCGACGAAGTCGGGCGGCGAGCATGTCTGAGCGGAGCGAGTTGCGCAGCCGCCGAGAAGAGCGAATGGAGATGGCGTTAAAAATCCGATTGGGAGCAAGGCTATTTTCCCAAAACCTCTTCTAACCTTGCAAACTATTTTTCTTTGATATTTTCAATCACGGCTGAGGCCTCGGGCATGACTTCGATGGCTTTTCGAACAACGGCATCGCTCTGCTGGTACCTTTTATTCCCTTCTTCAACTCCAAAGATTGAAGAGATTATTTCTTTTTCAAGCTCTCTCTTTATTTCTTCGCTGGCCTCCTCGAATTGAGCCGGGTCGAAAGATTTTTTTATCTGGCGAAGGTGGTCTTTGAAATCCTCCAAAACTCGAGCGTCGACGGAAAAATCTTTGCCGATGACTTTTCCTCTTGTGGAACCACTGACTGCTGTCTGCATCTCCTGAGGAAAGATATATTCTTTGGATAAGGGAGTGCTCTTAGCTGCAAACTTTCTGCCGTAGGAGAAGAACGCTCCCCTGAATAATAAATCAACGGTAATGGGGTGAAATGAAGCTTCCACTTTATAATCAGGTGATATCCCTCCCTGGCCGAGGACTTTTCTCCCTTTTAAGGTGTATTTTACCTCTCTCTTCTCCTCCGGAGCTTCCTTCCTGAGAAGCCAGTCATCCAAGTTATTGTAATCTCTCTGAATGGACATGCCGCTCGGCGTGAAATATTTTGCCGTGGTCAAGGCAACCGCAACATTCGAATCAATCTGATGGATTGTCTGCACCAGCCCCTTCCCGAAGGAATCCTCGCCCACAATCAAACCCCTATCGTTGTCCTTAATGGCTCCACTCAAAATCTCAGGGGCGCTGGCGGTGCCCCGGTCGATGAGGATGACAAGAGGGATATTCTCATACTCATTATCTCGCTCAGCCTTAAGTTCTCGATTGAAAGCTCTGTTCCTTCCTTGGATGGTGACAATCAGCGAGCCTTTGGGCAAGAATTTATCCGAAATCTCGATCGATGGCAAAAAAGCGCCTCCGCCATCCCTCCTTAAGTCAAGGACAAGTTTCTTCATTCCCTGTTTCAGCAGTAATTGCATCTTCTCTTCGAATTCACTTGTTGTGTTTGTAGCAAAATTGCGGATAAAGATGTAGCCGATGTCATCCTGAAGCATAAACGCATAAGGGACGCTGTAGAGAGGAATCTCCTCTCTCTCTATGGTCAACTCCAGAGGCTTTTCCAGTTCTTCGCGAACGATAGTAATGGTCACTTTCGTCCCTTTTGGCCCTCTCAACTTTTGCATGGCATCGTAGCTCGACAAGGGCTTGGTGCTCTCACCGTTGATGTGGGAGATGACATCTCCAGGCTGGATACCGAGCCTGTAAGCGGGCGTTCCCTCAAGAGGAGAAATGACAACCAGCCGGTCCCCCTGTTTCTGGATCAGAATTCCCAAGCCATAATATTTTCCTTCCTGTTCTTCCATCAGCCGAGAGAATAGGCTGGGGTCCAGGAAATAGGAATGCGGGTCCAGAGTTTGAATAATTCCCCTGATGGAGGAATAAGTCAGCTCTTGTGGGTTTACATCCTTGAAGTAGTTTTCCTCGACAATAGACATGATGGATGACAATTTCTGGAGAGATTGACTCCAGATATCCTGATCGTGAGCGGGAAGAAGGATAAGAAAAAGAACAAAGGTCAAAAAGATAAAAATTTTTCTTTTCATCACTTTATCAGAGTTCTAAATACTACCAAACCCAG
>CAZYBE010000081.1:0-4082 GCA_964645765.1 uncultured Eubacteriales bacterium | reverse complement strand
CAAGCCCTCCCACCATCTTCGCCTCATCCCTGACTCCAACCTGGCGCATCTCAATCCGCATCTTGAACTCCTTGGCCAGGTCTTTCACCAGCTGCCTGAAATCAATTCTCCCATCAGCCGTGTAATAAAAAATTCCCTTTTTCTCGTTGAAAAAGTAGCGGACCATAACCAGTTTCATCGGCAAATCTCGCTCTTTGATTCTCTGCAGACAAAACTCGAAGGCTCTTCTTTCCTTCCTTTGAAGCCAGTCGAATTTTTTCTGGTCATCCTCAGTGGCCTTCCGTATGACCTTGACCGAGTCCTTCTCAGACTTGGTGTGAGCGCAGACCTCGCTCGAGGAATCGATGACAACCGCCAAATCTCCTCCTAATTCAGATTCGATGATGCACAAATCCCCTCTTCTTAAATCTTCGGCTCCCTTCTTAGCTCTAAAGATCTTGCCCGAACTCTTGGAAAGAACGCAGATGATATCAGACATATTCCCAATCCTTAGAGTCTAAAAAGAATGAACTGACAAGGAGACTCAAATTAAAGTTTTTCTGCAAACCGTACATCGATATATGAACGACTGGACGGGAGAAAGGTGCCAGGATATACGCGAAGCCTTCAGGGCTGCCTGCGAACGGGCTGAGATACCATGCGGAAAGAAAGAGGGCCTCACTTTCCATGACCTTCGTCATATCGCCGCTTATAATCTTGTCAAGGTCACAGATATCGTGACGGCTTCAAAGATTCTCGGCCATTCATCGATCCTGATGACGATGAGATATGTTCATCCGACTGATACAGACAAGCGCGAAGCGATCGAAAAAGCGTCTGAAAAGCTCTTTCAAGGACGTCAATTTCCCGTCAATGGCAAATCTGGCCAGGCCCAGGACGAAGTGGTAGAGCGGACGTTAATTCATTAAAATAAGATAGTTAAATCGGTTTGCCGGAGTGGCGGAACTGGCAGACGCGCTAGACTCAAAATCCAGTGGGATGCATAATCCCGTGTGGGTTCAATTCCCTACTTCGGCATACCTTTCCCCCTATAATTTTCTATTTTTTAGGTTTTTTGTTTATAGCCTGAGTTATTTAAACTGAGCCATTTTCAGCAATTTTGTCCACACGATGTCCACACGGGCACTTATGCCAAGCGAAACTCCTTGTCATTGACCCGATATGCCAGCGATGTCAGAGGAATTCACTGACCCAGCTCAAAACAGGCCGTTTTTCAAAGTCCAAAGCAGTAAAACTGCGCATTTTGGAGTGGAACAGAAAAATGAGTCTGCGGAACGAAGAAAACAAGCCTACCTCTAAGAGCCCAGTTCAACAAATGACCAAAAAACACGCTATTTTATCGCTTTATTCAGAAAAAAAAAGATGGCAGGTAAAGGTCGAAAAAAGGACAGCTCAAAGAATAAGATGGGTTTGTTTTTTTTCTTATTTGGTAAACTTAAATATCGCCTCAGGCATTTTCAGGGTAATGGGATAAATGATATTTTCGCTCGATTGCCAGTAGAGCGCTCCTTTAAAGTTCGTATGACCAGGAATTTTTGTATCAGGGATAATTCCTAAATCATATACCATTTGAGCCGCCTGTCTATTTTGCTCGTTTCTTCTTTGAATTGAGCTGGCTGCTGCTAACCACAGCCAATCATAAGAGGCGTCCCTAGTTTGTGTGATTGTTCCGTATGTTTGCCCAGTATAGTTTCCTTGGTATCCCCACAAAGTCCCGCGAAGGGCAAGGTTGCCCTGGCTATACATTTGGAGGGTATAATTATATTTTGGCGTATATAAAGGCACGCCCTGGATGTTTGCAAGGTAAAGATTTGCTATTTCGTGCGGCTCTAATCGGCGCATCATGAAGTTCTCACCGTCTGTCATAACAAAGGAATTGGGGTTGACAATAAAAGCAGTATCCGATGTGTTAAAAACGTATAAATTAATCCATATATAGCCGTTCATGTCAAACCCTTCAACTATTATTTTCTGTCTTTCATCGACTGAAATTCCTGCTTTTTTGAAACAAGCTCGTGTTTTGGGGTCGCATTTTGTAAGGTCAACATTTGCTTGAAGAAAGTAGCTCTCCACCGAAATAACCGAATTACCCTCCCGGGTAGTTGTTTCGATTATTCCAAGCTGCGGTGATGGCGTCTTGGAGAATGGAACTGGGATTTTCAAATAAGAACATCCCACTGAAAGAAAACCGATAAACGCCAGAAGAAAGACTTTCTTATAGATCATTCTTTCCTCCATTTGCATTCAAACATTATTTTACTAACATATTTCCGGAAAAAATTCAAGCTGGTTCCCAAATGCAATGCAAAGGGCCTCGCATCAGCGAACGGGTTATCTCTGCCTGCTTAATCGCTTGGGGGGAGGACGAATGGTCAAGGAATTTGCTTTTCAGCTGACCTGGCTGACTGATCATCTTTTTGCCCGTTCTCCCATCCAACCATCGTCGTAAATATAAATCATGACAAAAAGCATGTCAAGGACAATCGGAAGTCGCTTATGGCGGTCAAAAAAGCCGCAGGAAAACTCAGAAGTGCCGGAAATAGTATAGAAGTGTCCATCCGGGCAAAGGAAAAAATCACGAAAAATATTCAGGCAAAGCCTCTGCGGACATTAGAAGCTCTGACCTTACTGTGGACCGAGAAGCCGGAAAGGCGCCAGCCTGCGATCTTCTCCACCAGCTCCGCAGAGATCAATTCCTCCCGAAGTAAATGAGCAAGACCTTCCGGGCGAAAAACTCGGCAATCAGGCCGTCATCAAAGCTCTGGATATGATGAAATCGGCCCTGCTTGTCCTCTCCTCCCTCACTTACCAAGAGATGGGCATGCGGGTGGAGATTGATGCGGTCGCCGAAGGTCTGGATTGAAGCCACAATCCCTGGCACAAGCTCTTTGCCAGTCGTTGCTTGGAAGTATTTGAGGAGGGCCTGGACGGCTGCCTGGCAGAGTGAGCTTAGAAGCCTGCGCTTGTACTTGAAGAATATCCTTAGAAAGTATTGCCATTGAGATTGAGACAGGGAAATCTGATATCTTAGAAAATATCCGGAATTGCAGTTCAAACCGCTTTTTGGAGACCTGGACTGTTTGTGTGAAGCAGGGCACAAAACGAACTCTTCGGGACGGGTTAAATAAATTAAAAGTCGAAGATAATATGCTGATTAGGGTGTTTTCCCCAAGATAGATCATTCAAGAAAAGAATAGTTGACCCGAAAGAGGCCGAATGATATAAAAAATAAAGGACTCAGGCTTAATGAGGGAAGGAATCTTAAAAGATGGGAATCGAAGATACAGTAATTAGCATAGGGGCCAGAATTTTCGGGGCAATTTGGAGATGGGTCAAATTATTATGGTCAAATAAAATACGAAGGATATGGATAATAAAAAAACTAACTAAATTGGCCGATGAGAAGTATGAAATCGAAAAAGATAAATTAGATAAAGAAGTTCTAATCAAAGAAGCAGACCTTAAAGAGAAAGCAGGTTTGCCGCACCTCAGGTGGTCAAGTTCTCTGGCTAGAGAATTGTTAGAATTAAACCTAGCTGCCGCAAAAAAGAAAATCGAAACAAGGCTTAAATTAGATAAAAAAATTATTTTCTCGGGCAAGAACATAAAATCTAGAAAAGACGTTGACTTTTTGTATAAGAGGCTAAAGATGGTTGTTGATGTCGAGGGTCAGGCTCTGAATCAGAAGATAGAGGTTATTTACAATGATTGCCATGCTAATAACTTTATAGATGTAGATAAGCCCAAAATTGGTCAGGAGATAGGAACGTTATTAAAGGAGAAATATACAGATTTAATGATAGAAAAAGAGACGCCGCAAAAAGATTGAGGGTTAATTTTCAGCTAAGCTGGGCGATTGAGCATCTTTGTCCCCATTTGCCCATCCAACCATCGTGAGGAAGTATAAATCATGACAAAAAAAGGTGTCAAGGATGGCTTGAGAGCGTGAGGAAGTGCCATGAAGCCTTTATAGCATTGTCTGACTTATATAACAGAATAGAAAAAATGCGAGAAGTTAAGCTGAAAAAACTGTATCAATCCTCTTCTACTTTCTCTTCTTCGGCATACAGCCGGCCAAGGCT
>CAZYBE010000080.1:0-4255 GCA_964645765.1 uncultured Eubacteriales bacterium | reverse complement strand
GGGTGGTTTCGCTGCCGTAAAGGTCAATTTGAGGTGGTTGATGATGCGATCGACCAGCTCACCTTACCTTGTTTCTCCTTGAAGGAGAGCCGCTGCAGTGAAAGTAGCGGGCGGATCATGTACTTGCCCACGCGCTCGGCTTCCATCTTGGTCTGGGCCCTGACCCGGCTGTGAACATTAGATGTTAATTATATTCCAAACGGAAAAGAGGAAGTTCACTCTTGTCGACCAAAAAAATATTCAGCACAATAGATTAACGGCCATAAGCTTCATCTCGGTCATCTCTTCGATGGCATATCTCAGGCCTTCGCGGCCAAATCCGGATTCCTTCACGCCGCCGTAGGGCATGTGGTCGATGCGGAAAGTGGGAATGTCGTTGATGATCACGCCACCGACATCCAGCTCTTCAAAAGCCTGGAATGCTTTCTTGAGGTCATTGGTAAAGATTCCTGCTTGAAGGCCGTAGATAGAATAATTGACTCGTTTTAAAGCCTCAGTGAAGTCTTTATAGGGATAGACAACGACCACCGGCGCAAATGCCTCGAGCCAAGAGATGCGGAGCTCTGGCTTGACGTTCTCCAGCACTGTCGGCTCAAACATCGCCCCATCTCTTCTTCCGCCGCAGAGGATTTGTGCTCCTTTATCCGTCGCCTCTGCCACCCATTCCTCTGTCTGCTTGGCTGCCTCGAGGTTTATCATCGGCCCAATGTCTGTCTCTTCCCTGAGGGGGTCTCCCATTTTCAGTTTTTTAGTGGCTTTGATGAAGTCCGCCATGAACCGCTCATAGATTTTTTCATGCAGAAATATCCTCTGGATGGATATGCAGATTTGCCCGGAGTAGGAGAAGGAGCCAAAGACAACTCTCGGCAGGGCAAAGTCGAGGTTTGTATCGGGTTCAATGACTACAGCTGCATTGCCGCCGAGCTCGAGCGTCACTTTTTTCTTGTGAGCTTTCTTCTTTAGTTCCCAGCCTATGGCCGGGCTTCCAGTGAAAGTGACCATCTTGACTCTCTCATCGCTCAGCAGGCTTTCAGCAGCTTCGTGGCCAGAAGGAACAACGTTCATTCCACCCTTTGGATAATCAGTTTCGTTGATGATTTCTCCAAGAAGCACTGAGGTTATGGCCACCTGCGATGAGGGCCTCAGGACGACCGTGTTCCCTGAGGCCAAAGCTGGCGCGACTTTATGGGCGACAAGATTTATGGGGAAATTGAATGGAGTTATGGCGCTTATTACTCCAATCGGGAAGCGTCTGACCAGACCCCATTTCTCCTTAATTTGAGCGCTCAGGTCAAGAGGGATGATTTCTCCTCCTATTCTTTTAGCTTCTTCCGAGGCAATCTTGAAGGTGCTTGCTGCTCTTTCGACCTCGGTTCGAGAAGCCTTGATTGGCTTTCCGGCTGAAAGCGCAACCGAGTGCGCCAGCTCCTCTTTCCTTTTTTCTATATCTGAAGAGATTTTTTCCAGTGTCAGAGCTCGTTCATGGCTCGAGAGCCTTTTTGTTTTGGCGAAAGCTTCATGGGCAGCGCTGATTGCCTCTTCTATCTCTTCTTTTCCAGCAAAATGAACTCTGCCCGCCTCGCTCTGGTCATAAGGAGATTTGATCGCTTTAACTGTCTTTGATCCCCTCCATTTTCCATTGATCAACAATTTATATTCATTCATTGTTCCTTCCTCCTTATCCCAAGCTTACTTGCAGCATCTTTTTTCCATAAAGACAATCAAACATAAGGAATTATCGCTGAAGCATTAAATAGCCGTTCATAAAGGCCATTCATAGAAAAAAAGATGCTCTCGGGTTTCTCATTTTTTGCTGTGAAAGAGGCTTTTGAGCATTATTGCGTCCTGCTCACGATTCGGGCTTTCGCAGATGACCATTCCTTCGACTCCACAATCTTTGAGCGCTTGAATCCAGTCATCAAAAAGAAAATCAGAATCTGTGAGATTAATGTGCTTCATTTCTCCTTTGTCGTTGTATTCGGCTCCAGAGATATGAATGTGCATCTTCTTCATTGCCTCGCTTCCCAGTTTCTTCTCGATTTTTTTGAGTATGCGGACATATTCGGTGTAGCGATTGGCTTTTCCTTCTCTGGCATGGATGTGGGAAAAGTCGATGCAGGGGAGGAGGCCTTCCATTTCGCGGCAAAGAAAAAGAATTTCCTCGAGCGAGCCAAACTGCAACCTTTTCCCCATGGTCTCTGGCCTGAGTACCACAGGATTTCTTTCCTGCTTGAGGATGGAAACGACATCGCTCAGGCCTTTTTTGATGTTCTCGTAAGCTTTTTCAGGTGTCATTCGGCCATAATAGCCTGCATGAAAGATGACACTCTCTGCTCCGCACGTCTTGGCTATTCTGGCTGAGCTCAAGAGCCTTTCCAAGCTGGCCAGCCTTTTCCCCTCCTCAACAGAATTCAAGTTGACGTAATAGGGAGCGTGGACACTGAGTCTAACGTTGAGGGCTTTCGCGACTTCTCCGACCTTTTGTGCTGAGTCCGCTCCCAGATTTATCCCTTTGACAAACTCGACCTCCAGGCAGTCAAGGCCCATCTGGGCGATACGCTGGATTCCAGACAGAGTCGAGGGCAAAGCAGAAGATTTAGGCACACCCCCCGTGCCAAAAAGAAGCCCTTTAGAAGCAGGCATCCTCGGCCTTTCCACCTTTGGAATTGAGGAATTCGCTCACAATCCGCATGGCGCAGAACTTGCCGCACATGGAACAGGCCGCTGATTTGGATTTTCTTTTCTTTCTGATGCTTTCGAATTTATAAGGGTCGAGCGCAATTTTCTGCTGCTTTGACCAGTCGAGCTTTTTCCGTGCTTTGGATATTTCTAAATCTCTGTCCAGAGCGCCCTTGACGCCCTTGACGATATCACCAGCATGAGCAGCGATCTGGGAGGCGATAAGGCCTTCTTTGACGTCCTCGACTGAGGGGAGGCCGAGATGTTCCGAGGGAGTGACGTAGCAGAGAAAATCAGCTCCAGCCGCGGCTGCGATCGCTCCTCCTATAGCCGAGACGATGTGGTCATAGCCGGGAGCGATATCAGTAACCAGCGGGCCTAAAACATAAAAAGGCGCTTCATGGCAGACGCGCTTCTGGAGCTTAATGTTCATCTCGACCTGGTCGAGGGGAATATGGCCCGGGCCTTCAACCATGACCTGGACATTCTTTTCCCAGGCTCTTTTGACAAGCTCACCAAGGGTCAAGAGCTCTTCGATTTGAGGCCGGTCAGTCGCATCGAGAATCGAGCCAGGCCTGAGTCCGTCTCCGAGACTCAGGGTCACATCGTATTTATGAGCGATTTCAAGAAGTCGGTCGAAATGGGCGAAGAGAGGATTTTCCTTCTGGTTGTGAATCATCCAGGCAAGATGAAAAGCTCCGCCCCGGGAGACAACATCAGCCACCCGTCCCTGTTTTTTCAGCCTGTCGATGGCTTTTGAAGTCAGGCCGGCATGGACTGTCATGAAATCCACTCCATCCTCGGCCTGAGCCTTGATGACCGAGAAGAGGTCGTCTTCTTCCATGTCAACGATCGAACCCCGCTCTTCGATGGCCGCGATGGCTGCTTCATAAACAGGCACTGTGCCCAAGGGAATTCGAGCCTTCTTGAGGATCGTCTTCCGGATTTTCGCTATATCGCCGCCTGTGCTCAAGTCCATAATCGTGTCTGTTTTGTAATGCAGGGCAATTTTGACTTTTTCCAGCTCATCCTTCACTCTGGGAAAGTCCACAGATGTCCCGATGTTGACATTGACCTTTGTCCTTAGCTTCTGGCCGATGCCCACAGGATGGATTGGCGAATGATTTGGATTATGAGGGATGACAATCTTGCCTCCAGCGACCAAGTCGAGCAAAGTTTCTGGAGTGAACCTCTCCTCTTCGGCAATTTTTTTTAAAGACGGGGTGATTCTCCCTTTTCTTGCTTCTTCTATCTGTGTCATCGTCGTTCTAAAGGAAACATATTTTAGCCCATCGCCCTCTCAAAAACAACCAAAGTTCAATCAAATGCGGGCTTATATCCAGTTCCCGGTGTAAAAAGGATCAGGCTGGGTGTCTCGAAAACACGCCGCTTTTGCCCCAGCGAGTCAAAAGCGGCTCGGTTTCAGGCTTCGCTCTCCTCTCCCTTCGGTCGAGGAACCATGCCCGCTCAGCCTTCAAACGGTTTTCTTGGACACCCAGCCTGATCCTTATGCTTCCCTCAAATTCTGGCAATTTCTTCTTCTTTTTGTTAGCATGGAAAAGGAGTCAATTCTGAT
>CAZYBE010000079.1:0-4474 GCA_964645765.1 uncultured Eubacteriales bacterium | reverse complement strand
ATTTGACTCTTTTCTTTTTTGTTGCTACTCTTTTGTTAAAAAACCAGAGGGATTAGCAGTGACTATCAAGTGCCCCAAATGCAATACTGAGAATACTTCCGATTCTCAATTTTGCAAGAAGTGTGCTACTCCACTTCCTTCTTCCAAGGGGATATCTGTTTCTCAGACAGAAACCCTTCAAACGCACCTTAGAGAACTCACAACCGGCTCCACCTTTGCCGCCCGTTATCAAATCATCGAAGAGCTGGGCCAAGGTGGCATGGGTAAGGTTTACAAGGCTTTTGATAGAGAGGTTAACGTCAGGGTTGCTTTGAAACTCGTCAAACCCGAAATCGCAACGGATAAGAACACCATCGAACGATTCAGGAATGAATTGAAAGTTGCCAGAGAAATCTCTCATAAGAACATCTGCCGGATGTATGACCTTGGAAGGGAAGCGGAAACCTACTTCATAACAATGGAATATGTTTCGGGCGAAGATTTAAGAAGTTTCATCAGAAGGGCAAGACGGCTTGATATAGGAACAGCCATTTCTATAACCAAACAGGTTTGCGAGGGACTGTCTGAGGCACATCGGTTGGGTGTTGTCCATCGAGACCTCAAGCCGGGCAATATCATGATTGATAAAGAAGGCAATGCCAAAATCATGGATTTTGGGATTGCCCGGTCGCTCAAAGGGAAAGGCATCACAGGAGCCGGGATGATGATCGGGACACCCGAATACATGAGCCCGGAGCAGGTCGAAGGGAAGGAGGCGGACCAGCGGTCCGATATCTATGCGCTCGGAGTGATTCTTTATGAGATGGCCACAGGTCGCCTGCCCTTCGAGGGTGACACGCCGTTCACAATCGGGGTAAAACACAAGAGCGAGATCCCGAAGGATCCTCGCGAGCTGAACGCTCAGCTTCCCGAAGACCTGAGCCGCCTGATCCTCCGCTGCCTTGAAAAAGATAAAGAGAAGAGATTTCAAAGCGTCACGGCAGTTTCCGTGGAACTCGAGAAAATAGAGAGCGGCGTCATCACTGCAGAGAGGACGGTGGCCACAGGAAAAGCCAGTGTTTCGCGGGAAAGAATACGACCGTTTCGTCTGAAGAGACTTCTTGTCCCGCTTTTATCGGCCGGTGCCCTCATCGTGATCGGCCTGGTTCTCTGGCGTGTTTTGCCTAAAAAGCGTGCTGCTGGGCCGATGGGCAAGCCCTCGGTCGCTGTCCTGCCTTTTGAAGATTTAAGCCCCCGGAAAGACCAGGAATATTTCTGCGACGGGATGACCGAGGAACTGATCAACCGGCTGAGCAATATCAGGGGGCTCAAAGTCCCGGCCAGGACGTCCGTTTTCATGTTCAAAGGGAAAGCCAGTGATATACGTGAGATTGGCAAGAAACTCAACGTACAGACGGTGCTCGAGGGGAGTATCAGGAAAATAGACAACCAGCTTCGAGTCACAGCTCAGCTTATAAACGTCTCTGACGGTTTTCATCTCTGGTCGGACACATATAACCGGGAGCTTAAAGACGTATTCAACATCTGGGATGAGATTGCCTTAACCATCGCCGATAAACTCAAGCTCACGCTCTTGAGTGATGAAAAAACGAGGCTGGTGAAGCGTTCGACTGAGAATCTCGAAGCCTATAATCTCTATCTTCTCGGGCGCTATCTCTTTTATAAGGCCGTTGTCGAAGACGAGTTTTTCAAAGCGATGAGCTACAGCGATCAGGCGCTGGCCAAGGATCCGAAATTCGCTTTGGCCTATGTGTTAAAGGCTGGCTGCTATGAGCTCCTTTGCCTTAACGGATATCTCGCTCCCCGGGACAGTTATTCGAAGGCCAAAGAGGCCTTGATAAAAGCCCTCGATCTCGATGACGGGCTCGGGGAAGCCCACGCCTCTCTTGGCTATCTCAAGATGGTTGCCGATTGGGACCCGGCCGGCGCGGAGAAAGAGTTGAACCGCGCTCTCACGCTCAGCCCCAGCAGCGTCGATGTCTATATTCTTTATTCGATGTATTTATCGGAGAAGCGACGGTTTGATGAAGCCATCGCGGGATTCAAGCGCGCCGTCGAGCTCGATCCGACCGGGCCTCAAACCTATGCCTATCTGGGATGGGGTTACTACTGGGCAAGCCGTTTTGATGAGGCCATAACCCAGACGAAAAAAGCGCTGGAAATGGATCCGAGCAATCTGAATACCCAATTGACTCTCATCATGATTGATGCCCTGAGGGGAAAGTTCGCTGAGGCCGTTGCCCAGGCCGATAAATTGCTGTCGGCCTTACCGTCCCTTGATGATGCTCCAATCTTATCCAACTTCGCATGGATCTATGCCGTCTCGGGGCGGCCAGAGAAATCCCGGACTTTTCTGAAGCGCATGCTGGATTTGAGAGCCAAACGCTATGTCGACGCTTATATTATCGCGGGCGTCTACGCCGGCTTGGGCGATAAAGAAAAAGCTTTCGAATGGCTTTCCAAAGCCTATGACGAGCGTGCCGGTCAAATGGTTATCATCCAAGTCGATCATTGGATTGACAATCTACGCTCTGACCCGAGGTACAAAGAACTGCTGAAGAAAATTGGTTTTGAGAAATAACCCGCAGAACATAGGGGAAGGAAAAAAAGGAAAGATTTTTATCGCTGGAAAAGTTCCATCCAAACCCCGTGCGTCAGGTCAGGCGGGATAATAATGCTCTGGCCGTAGTAACCCTTATACGGCTCCAGTTTGTGCCCGGAGTGGCCTTCAACCCAGGAACGTGCTTTGTTGAGGTCGGAAACTTCGATGCTGAGACCGATAATGTTTCCATCGTCGTGATCTGAAAGGAACTTATTCAAAACGCCGTTCTTATCGGTAGATCGCAGCAGGAGCATGCTTCCCTTGCCAGCCTTCACTTCCCGGCCCTTGGCCCCCAAGAATTTCGCCTCGCGGGTCTCGCCGGATTCGAAGCCTGCATCATGAAGGTTCCTAAGGCTGGCATCCAGGTCGCGCACAGCAAACCATACCGAGTGAACCCGCAGTGCGGTGTTGGGATGGGCCATCATCCCCTTCTCGCGCTCGCCCGCAAGCCGCATGAGCCTCCCAGCAGAGACATACTCGATGAGGAAGATCGGCAGTGTGAAGGCCTTTCTATTCCCTGGGGGTTTGTCCGAAATTGTCACATAATACCATGAAGGTAGAGGCGGCTTTGTTTCCCCTTCCTTCGTGACGCTTTCCTGTGCAGACAGAGTGGTCTCGAAGTTGTGGGCCTTCAGATAATCGGCTGCATCCTTTGCGGACGATGTTGCTAGACCCAAATACATCGCCCCTTCGTGCTTTTCCGCGAAATCCGCTATATTAGCTGTTGAGGAAGACCCGGCAACGGAAAATATCTCCAGATAGGTGGTGTTGTCGAAAAAAATAACGCTCCTGACAACTCCATCGGGTTCCGGCGGTGTTTCAATGCACTTGAAACCGAGCACCTTTTCGCAGTCGTCCTTGGTTTTTTCGAGGTCTCGAACCGCAATCCCAACGTGATCGACCCCAAGACCATGCCCGAGGACAGGATGGGCCGGTTCCTGCGCTTGGTCGGGTACCACGAAGAAGTGCTCGACTCTCGTCGCCAGAGGCCGTTCCTCTGCCCGTAAAGAAAAAGCTATAAAACACAGAGATACCGTAGCACAGAGCAGCAAGGCTCTTCTCATGACTTCCTCCTTTTCATAAATATTGCACACAAGTGACAAATAGCGTGAGCCCGATTTCTGCCTTAATAAAGAGCATGCGTGCCATCCTCCAAGTGCGGCCCGATAATTTGTAAATGGATAATAATTTAACAATAAGAAGAATCTTCCGTCAACGGGAGTTGTCTCAAGACAGCATTGTCTGACTTACATAACAGAATGGAAAAAATGAGAGAATCTAAGCTGAAAAGACCATTTCAATCTTCTTCCACCTTTTCCTCTTCGGCATACAACCGGCCAAGGCTTTCATCTTCAAAAGCTAAACAGCACATCAGCCGTCCGCATAATCCGGAGATTTTGGTCGGGTTGATGACAATCTGCTGTTTCTTTGCCTTCTGAATGGTCACTGGCTCAAAGCTTTTCATGAAACTGAAGCAGCAAAGAGAACGGCCGCAGACACCAAGCCCTCCGACCATCTTCGCCTCATCCCTGACTCCAACCTGCCGCATCTCAATTCGCACCTTGAACTCTTTGGCCAGGTCTTTCACCAACTGCCTGAAATCAATTCTCCCATCAGCCGTGTAATAAAATATCCCCTTTTTCTCATTGAAAAAGTAGCGGACCATAACCAACTTCATCGCCAAATTCCGCTCTTTGATTCTCTGCAGGCAAAACTCGAAAGCCCTTCTTTCCTTCCTTTGAAGCCAGTCGAATTTATTCTTGTCATCCTCAGTGGCTTTCCGTATGACCTTGACCGAGTCCTTCTCAGACTTGGTATGAGCGCAGACCTCGCTCGAGGAATCGATGACAACCGCCAAGTCTCCTCCTAATT
>CAZYBE010000078.1:0-4799 GCA_964645765.1 uncultured Eubacteriales bacterium | reverse complement strand
GTTTGAGGAAAAAGAGAAAAAAATCCTCTCTCCCTTCAAGATCATCGGCTTTATGTTGATAGCCTTCGGGCTTTTGATCGCAGCCATCTCTGTCTTTATCCTTCTTTATTACAAGAATTCTCAGGCTTTCAGGATTGATTTCCGCGTTGCCTTGGTTTTAGTTATCCTTGGTGCTCTGATGCGCTTTGGGAAAAAAGAAAAGGCTGTTTGAGTCAATTAAGAGCCTTCTTCTAAAGTGTGCTTTTTGTAGACATTTAAAAGAGGGTGGCAGCTGGGGGAAATTGAGTCCCAAAAATCCTATTGACAACTTGGAGATAATTATGCAATCTTATTGTGTAATAAAATTGTGTATACAAAAGGTGCCAAAATGAGAATAAATGCTGTTCTAACGGACGATCTGATTAAGAAGATTGATGCTGTCGCCAAGGAGCAAAAAAAAAGCCGGAGCAAATTCATCAGGGAAGCATCGGAGCGCTACCTAACTGAATATAAAAGGGAAAAAGAAGAAGAAATGCGCCTAAAGAAATTTGCGAACGCCGCTCGGATACAAGATAGACTCCGGAAAAAAGGAGGGGCCTGGGATGGAGTCGCCGCAATCCGAAAGTGGAGAGAAAAAGCAGGGTGAAAACGCTCGTTATCGACACGTCAGTAGCCGTTAAATGGTTCAGCCAGGAAAGAGACACGGGTTCCGCCCTTTTAGTCCGCGATGCCATGATCACAAAAAAAGTTCAGGCGCAGGCTCCTGATCTTCTCCTTTACGAACTCGCTAATGTGCTGCGTTACCGCCCTGGCTACGTGAATAAGGATGTCAAACTTGCTGTTCAATCTGTCCAGGACATGGAAATCCAGTTTGTTGAGCCTGGCGGAAGCCTTATTGAACATGCGGTCAAGCTTGCTTTTCAATACGATATCACCGTCTACGATGGCTGCTTTCTTGCCTTGGCCATAATCACGAACGCACCTCTCTTGAGCGCTGACAACAGACTCATCAATAAAGCAAAGGGCTTCTCTCGCTTAATTCATCTCTCTCAATTCCAGCCGTGAAAGACACTGATTTTTAATTTTTTAACGTGTTTTTTCCTGACCAATGTGTTCCTCGGCATTCTGCTTATGACTGCAACATATATTATCATCTCAGTTGTTTTTAGCTTCATAGAACTCTTTAAATTTTCATGGGAGATGGATGCTATTCATACCATCTTTTAAAGCTATAATTTTTATCCCTTTTCATAAATTTATTTTAATCCTTTCGGGCTTTCCGGAGTTGAGAGACCTGTGGATGGCTTGGAGGATGGCTGTGTTTCGGACACCGTCCCTGGCATTGACATGAGGCTCAGTATTGTTTTCGATGGCATACAAAAACGCTCGAATACAGGCCGGATAAGCTCCCTGCCATTCGTCAAAGACTTTATAATTCAGGAAAGTTCGCGGACAGACGAACTTACTCTCAACCAATGCATCAATTGCTTCTGCCTGTCTGTCGATATGAGTTGTCCCTTTAGTCCCGACAAGCTCCATGTAAGAGTCGGGCATATAGGGGCTTGAGTTGGGATAAATCCAGATGGCCTCAAAAGTCGCAAATTTCCCTCCTTCAAAGCTGACCAGAGCCTGAATTCCATCGTAGGTATCGAATCCTTTTTCGACTAGAACTTTCTTTATCCCCTTGGCATAGGCTTCAACAGGGTCGGCGTCGAACCACCAGTTGACCAGGTCGATATCGTGGGTGGATAAAAACCAGGCGGGAGTTGTCTTGCTCGACCATTTTCCAATCATCTCTGTCGGCACATAAAGAGGATTATTCTTCCTGGCATAGGCGATGACCGGCTCGCCCAGTTCGCCGTTGAGTACCATTTCTTTTATCTTGTGATAAGGCGAAAGCCAGCGGTGGTTGAAATCAATCTGAAGCTTCTTCTTTGTCTTCTGCACAAGCCTGTAAATTTCTTCAGCCTCTTCCTGGTTTGTTGTCAAGGGTTTTTCGACAAAGACATGGCAGCCAGCATGGAGAGAATCGACAACAGGCTGCTTGTGATAATTATCAGGAGTGGCGACAGCCACAGCATCAAGCTTCTCTTTCTCCAGCATTTCCTTGTAATTCGTGTAGAGCGCAGAAACGCCGAATTCTTTTCCGCTCTTTTCCAGCCTTTCCCTGTCCAGGTCAGAAAGGGCAACTACCCTGGCAATAGGAAGGAGCTTCAGGACTCTTGCCACCGCATTTCCCATAATTCCGGTGCCGATAATTCCAAAGCTGATGCTCATCTTTCCCTCCTTTTGGAGAACCAAAATTTCAAAAACTCAGAATAAAGCATCTAGTAGTTACTTTAATCTTTGTTGGCCTGGGTTTGTCCATGGTAAAATTTTTCAATGTAACGTCCTTTTAAGCATATAAGATTTTGAAAAATCAAAAAAAAGCTCAAGGAATGAATATGCCCTTAATCCCTCTTTTATTCTCCAGGTCAATGAAGAATTCTTGCCATTTATCCAATCCACCCTTATGGGTTATCAGAGGCCTGACATCAATTTTTTTGGCGTTGATGAGGTCTATGGCTTTATCCCATGAGATGTGGGATGTTGAAAGATTGAAGACAAACTCTACAACCTTGAACATTCCTGAGTCGTAGGGAAATTTGATTGTCTCTCTTCCTGTCAAACCAATGGCTGTAATCCTCCCCAGTTTCCTGACAAGCTTGAAAGCCGAAGCGATTCCATCCTCTGCGCCGCTTGCTTCGACCACAAGGTCTGCTCCTCGTCCTTCGGTCAAATCCATGATAAAAGAAACAACGTCTTCTTTGTCAGCATTCAAGGCATGGTCGATGGAGCTGATTCTTTTTGCCGTTCGAAGACGCAATTCTTCATCCCAATCCTTTCCGATGATAACGACTTTCTGAGCTCCTCCAGCCTTGGAAGCCATGGCTGCCAGAAGGCCGATGGACCCAGGCCCGATGACCGCAACAGTATCCATCGGCTTCAATTTTCCTCTTTCCAGGACGTGGTGGACGACATTGGCTGCGGGCTCGACCAAGGCTGCTTCTTCAAAAGGCAGTATTTCAGGGATTCTGTGGAGAAGCTCAGGCTCCGGGAACCGCATGTATTTAGCGAAGCAGCCGTCGATTCCCCAGCCCGGGGAGCGTTTATCGGCACAGATTTGCCTGTTTCCTGTCCGGCAGAGCCAGCACTTCCCGCAAGCCAGGGTATGTGGCTCGCCGACAACTCTGTCGCCTGCCTCCCAGTCCCTGACTTTTTTTCCCTTTTCGACGATGACCCCTGCGAATTCATGGCCAAGAACGACCGGAGGCCAGTAGGGGAAGCGGTCGTGATAGATGTGCAAATCAGAGCCGCAAATCCCGGCCGCCTTTATTTCTAAAAGGACCTCGTTCTCTTCAATCCTGGGAACCGGAACTTCTCTCAGTTCGACAAGCCCTTTACCTTTGCCTGTCTTGACCAGAGCCAGCATACTCTCTTTAGCCATGGGCCAATCCACTCCATTTATCGATAAAATAAATCAAGGCCAATGCCGCCTTCTTTATATCATCGATATCGATATGTTCATCCTTGGCATGGGCAGAGGTGATTGAGCCTGCTCCGAAGACGATGGCCGGGATCTTCGCCTGCTGCGAATATCTCCAGGCATCGCAGGAGGCATTCATGAACTCAGGCTTTGATTCGATTCCCGCTTCCCGAGCTGCCTCGAGCATTCTCTGAACAAAAGGATGGCCTTTTCGAAGAAAAGACGGGTCGTTATTCAGCATGTTGAATTTTATCGCGGCCTGAAATTTGTTCAAAGCTTTCTTTAACTCTTTCTGGACTTCTTTTCTTCTAAAAGGGGGCAGAAATCCGAAGACTCCTTTCAAGACAGCCTCTGAAGGCGCTGCTGCCGGCCAGTTTCCAGAATGGAGCATGCCAAATGTGCAGGGCATGGGATTGGGATGATGGGTTATTTCCCTGACTTTTTTTCTTGAAATCAAAAGGAGCTTTTCTCGAACATCCTCGATCGCTCCCATGACTTTTATCGCTTCATTTAACGCACTCTTTGTGGAAGAAGGGCTTCCGCTGTGCCCGGCCTTTCCTCTGGTCGTGACCTCAAACCAGACAGCCCCTCTGACCAGGTGAACGACCTGAAGGTCGGTGGGCTCCATGATAACGGCGGCGTCAGCCCGAAGCCCATTTTTCAGGGCGAGGAGCGTTCCGTTTCCGCCGCATTCCTCTTCAACGACAAAATCGACGACGACCTCACCAAGCGGGCTTAATTTGAGGTCATGGAGGCTTTTCAGCATTAACCATAACGCGGCAATCTGCCCTTTGCAATCGCAGGCTCCCCTCCCGAAAATTTTGTTATCCCGAAGCCGCGGAGAAAAGGCGTGGTCTTGCCCAACAGAAGGCGGGACAACGTCAAGATGCGAATTGAAGGCAATTGCCTTCCCTTTTCCCTTCCCCCTCAGCCTGACTCTTAGATTGGCTGTGCCGCCGTAGCTGAAGCCCTTAATCTTGAAAGAATAATCCGGGTCCTTTGTTATGGATTCGGGAACAATCCGTAGCCCTGCCGAATCGACATATCGGCAAATTTCTTTTTTAAGGTAACGGCTGATGTCCTTTTCATTTCCTCTTATAGAGGGAAATTTAATTAATTCTTTGAGGATTCTGAGGCTGGAATCGAGATTGTGCTCGACTGTTTTTATGATATCTTTTTTGTTCATTGGTTATTCAAATTTAATTCTTTTTCTGTCAAAAAATCAAGAAAACGGGAAAGGTTTTGGGAAATAGCCGCAGCGACCATTGAGGATTTAGCCATCGGAGTTCGCTCT
>CAZYBE010000077.1:0-4880 GCA_964645765.1 uncultured Eubacteriales bacterium | reverse complement strand
TGCGGCCGGAAAACTGGGAGGAAACGGTCAAGACAATCTGGTAGGGTTTCTAATTGTTGGAGGAGAATGATTTCAGGCGAGGGCTGAGGTCAGGAATCTCTTGCGAGGCTACGCTGAAGGTCTTCTCGTCCGCGGAGCTGTGCAAGAGCTGCTCGGGATTGGGAAGACTCGTCTCTTTGCTCTTCTCAAGCTCTATGGAACGGATCATGCAAAGTTGCCGTGCTCGTCTCCTTCTGATCCTCAAGCTGATCCCCTGGATGAAGTATTATTGCGGCAGCGCGGACAGCGAATCCGGGCAAACCTGCAGCGGCGATTACCGCAGTCGAGATCTTTTTCGACGATTTCCCGCACGATGGGCCTGAAATAAGCGTACTCTTGCTGGAACCGACTCTCATATTTCGCCACAAACCGCTCGAAGTAATGGAAGAGACACGGTAGATGGCGGTCTTAGGGGGCTGACGAGGACGATAGATTCCTGACATCGAACGAACAATGGCGCAGATAATAAGACAATAATCTCGAAAAATCAGATTTTTTTTACATGACGAGCTTCAATCCGAATAAAAAGCGCGCTAAATATAATCACACTCCCCATTAAAATGAAAGCATACGACAACGAAAAGTCAGCCAGGCAACCGATCAGCAGTCCCATTAAAGCAATATAGATTCCAGAAAAGACATTAATCAAGGATAAAACTGTTGCCCGATTTCGGCTTTCGATATGGCGGTTCATATAATCAACAAATATGGGACGCTGAACCTGCATGGAACCGTATGATAGGATAAACAGCACAAATGCGATCCAGGAATAAAAAATCGTTGCCATGAAGATATAAAAAATTCCGGGCAGCAGCGTGGCCAGCAAAACACCATTTTTCACTCCAAAAATTTTTTCAATTGAATAAGCGTATTTGCTGGATAATACGCCTAAGAGCGAAGCCAGCGAAAGGGCGATTCCGAACCATACGCCACTCAACCGCGCTTTCAAGAAATATGGTTGATAAAAATTGAGCAGGTAATTGATGAACGGCGTCGCCAATAAAAATAACAGGATAATACGCTGCAATGGGCGATTGGTTCGCAACAGCTTCATGCCGTCCTTTAACAGGGCAATTGAGCTAAGTGTTTCCTGCCCATATGCAGCGCTTGGCTCCTTGAGAAAAAAACTGATAATCAGTGCGATGCCGACAAAAAATGCTGTCATGACGATGACCAGAATAAAGTTGTTCAGTCTCAAATTCGAGGTAATGAAGCCACCGATGAACGAACCAATGATGATCGCCATCTGCGAAAACGAGGCATTCATGCCCGCTACTTTCTGCATCTCACTCTCCCTGCCCTCTTTTTTGAGGGAATCGTACATCATGGCTTCAAAACAGCCTGAGAGAAAAGCAAATCCAATTCCACCTATTACCGCGGTGAGCACGAACAACAAATAACGATCGGCAAAAATAAAGATGATCTCGCCTGCCAGTTGCAGTGCCAAAGCGATGATGATCGAAAACTTTCTGCCAATTTTATCAGCGATGATTCCTGTTGGCACTTCAGCAATGGCTTTAGAGGCAGTGATAATGCCCCACAATGAATTGATCTCCACATAATTCAGGCCGCGCTGGAGAAAATAGAGGGTAATAATTTGATGATAAAAATAAAGCGATGAGAAAAAGGTTATCAAGTTAAGAATGGTGATGTTGTTAGATTTCGATTTGAGCAATGGTCCTCGCCTGCTAATTGACACGAATTTGAAATCTTTTGATTCGGTAAATTAAAAGATTTAATTGGAAAAGTCAACGTAAAGTTGGCAAAATTTAGCATGCTTGACGCAAATTTATGAGAGGTGATATGCTACTTTAAAAATTTCTGTCCATTAAAATGAGGAAAAAAAGAAAAATCTTTCAATCCCTCAAATTCAATGGAGAGTGTCATGAATATCGCGGCAATCTGCTTATGGGCATTGTTATTTAATTTGATTCAACCGGCTGCGAAGCCGGATTATACGATTCAGGCCATCCGATATGGCACTATCCGTCAGTTTCCTGCGTCTAATTTGGTTGTCGGTGCAGCGGAGAATGAAAAGCTGGATGTTGCCTTGGTGATATGGCTGATTCGCGCTGATGGTCGAAATATTCTCCTAGATACAGGATTTCACAGGCAAAAATGGATGGATATCTTCAAGGTCACCGACTTCTTGAGCCCTGATGAAGCTGTCCGTCAGGCCGGCGTTGATCCAACTCAGGTCCAGGACATCATTCTAAGCCATCTGCATTGGGATCACGCGGGAGGCATTGACCTTTTTCCGAACGCTACGGTCTGGGTACAGAAGGACGAGTATGCCTATTACACTGGCCCAGCATGGCAGACAGGAGGCCAACATGGCGGAATTGACCCGGATGACCTTGTTAATTTGCTTCTGAGGAATACGCAGGGAAAATTGAAATTAATCAACGGCGATGACCAAGAGATCCTGCCAGGCATCAGGGTCTACACAGGAGCAAGACACACATTCGCTTCACAATATATCCGCATCGAGGGTGTTCCGGTTTTTGTCCTTGCCTCGGACAATTGCTACCTCTATCGGAACATTGAGACCCGCACCCCGATTCCGACATTCGATCCTCAAGATCGCGACGCCAACTTGCAGGCATTTGACCGAATGATCGTGTTAGCTGGTGCACGGGAGCGCGTGATTCCAGGCCATGACATTCTCCAGTTCGTCCGCTTTCCTGCGCAGGGCCGCATCGCGAAAATTAAATGAATCTCACTCGCCTGATGTCAGCCAAAACTGCGGGATAGTATTTATCCTGATTAGTTCTCCTAACTTCGTGTTCCATTCGTATCCGTCATCTTCTGGTGATATATTTTTTCTCTAATTTCTTTTGACAGCCTATATATCCTGTGCTATAAGCGATTATCTGCAGAGAGGGACCAACGGCGAATATTGCTCGCGGAGTAAGAGCATTTACTATAGGCACAGCCATCAGTCAAATGATAGGTCTAGTCAAGGAAATGGTCTTTGCCTATCTTTACGGCTCTGGCCGTTCGACAGATGCCCTTAAAGGAATTTGTTTTTTGGCTGCGCTGGCCGAGTGGAGGTTTTGACTCAACTTTCCCATCGATCATCGAGCGGAATTGTAAAGCGAGACTGAAAAAGATGTCAACGACAGCTTGAAGACTCGAAATAAGAAAAAAACGGGAGGAGGGTCAAGAAGCCGCAGAGAAGCGTAAAAAAAGCCTGAAATCGGCTGCGGGTCTCCCCTTGAAAAAGAAAATGGTCATAAAAAATAGCCGGCTGTGGTCTCAACCGCTGCTAAAACCTCAACAGATTTATATTCTTTCCTTTTTAAATAAATTGCACAAAGATTATTGAATTCCTTTGAGGGTTTCTAAAACTTTTGTAGCCATTTCTTTTTCGAATTCTGCAAGCTGTGAGGAGTTTGGATTCCTTCTGAGAAACTCTCTGGTTTTCTCAATGATTTCCTTTTCCGTTCTAAGAATCAAAGGAAGCCATCCTTTTCCTGCCTTGTTATCAAGTCGGGTAATGTCGATATACTCTTTTCTGTCAGAACCCTTGAGAGGTCTTAGGATGTCTTTTATTCTCAAGGCTTCCTTGCATATTGGAGCATCTTTACCTTCCCAGAGAGGAGAGGGAGGATTTCCTGCTTCAACCCAGAGAGGAACTGCTATTGAGCAGACAGGTTCGCCCAATATGACCCACATGGTGGTCTTCCCTGAATTTTCTCCTTTTCTTACTCCGCGGATGACAACAGCACTGGATGTGCTCACACGATCTATCGTGTAGTTGGCATGAATCCAGTAAGGCTTGTCAGGAGGAAGATTCTTCCATTCCTCTGGCGCAGGATAGGTCAGGAGGGGATGCCCGAGGTCCCTACAAACATTCTCAAGGATGAAATCGAGAGTGAGCTTACCTTGTGCAACATCTTTGAAAAGAGCGCTTGCTCTGTCGAAACGGATATATCCTCTTCCCTGCTCCTCTGTTCCACTCCTGGAAAAATTTGTGTTGACAATGTATCTCTCGGGAAAATCCTTGGCATCAAGTCTCTTGTATCCTCGATTATGCACCTCGAAGAGCGAGGCTCCTTCATGGGCGTCAATCACACCAAAGTTAGCGCGGCTTCCTAAATCTGGGCCAAGGTTGCTCTTTATGTAGCTTTCGAAATCATCAACAGTTGAGCATGTCCTCAAGGCGTCAGCCATGATAATTCCTTCGAGGTCTATTGCTTCTGTGGACTTGCTGGGCAGATTGTAAGCAACAGAGTTCATGATGGCAAATCCCGCTGAATTTAATCCAGTCCATGCCATTCTTCCAGAGGTGTCCTCCGCGTTTACGAGTGCGAGATAACTGTAGGGTTTATCATTCACGAAAACCACTTTGTTCGAAAGCTGGTCAGTATCCCTGTTTTTCCAAAGAAGAGGAGCGCCGTCGGATGTGGCTAAGCCTGTTATAACCGCAGTGGTGCATTCCTCCCCTTTCATTGCCGAAAAAATTGCAAAAGATGTGCCTGAAAAGAATATCAAGAGAAGGAGAAGCAATCTCTTTTTCATCTTTCCTCCTATCGTTGTAATTATGTATATCAAAGAATTTGCTTATTGGAGTTGCAAGAGACCACTGCTATTTAATTTCAAAAATCATGTTGCCGAACACGAGAAAGATATACGCCGGACGATGAGCCGTGTCAACGAAGCATAATTTGGTTTTTGGCTGTGCTGGCCAAGTGGCTGGCTTTGACCCGACTTTCCCATCAATCATCGAGCGGAATTGTAAAATGAGACTGAAAAAGATGTCAAGGAAAGCAATGATGCGCGTCTGGGAGGAAACGGTCAAGACAATCTGGTAGGGTTTCTAATTATCCGAGGAGAAT
>CAZYBE010000076.1:0-4936 GCA_964645765.1 uncultured Eubacteriales bacterium | reverse complement strand
CACCTCGTCTGCGCCGTTCGTTTTAGCGAAAGTCACAAGCTTTTCAGCAAGTTCTGTAATCTTTAGCGGTTTTTCGCTCGTTCTCATTTCTGCCCTCCCACTGTCATTCTGACGATTTTTAGGGTTGGGCAGCCGTCACTCACAGGAACGGACTGGCCTTCCTTGGCGCATGTCCCTGTAGGAAGGCCGAACTCGAGGTCAGAGCCGACCATTTCAATGTTTTTCAGGATGTCGATATTTGTTCCGATCAGTGTGGCCTGCTTGACTGGAGCTGTGAGCTTGCCGTCCTCGATGAGGTAGCCGGAGCTGACAGAGAAGGTGAACTTCCCTGAGTCCTCAACCTGGCCACCCTGGAATTTACCGGCATAAAATCCTCTTTTTACTGATTTGATGATTTCTTCAGGGTCATAATCTCCTTTTTCAATGTAGGTGTTGCTCATTCTGGGCAGGGGAATGCAGGCGAAATCTTCTCTCCGTCCGTGCCCTGTGAGTGAGCTTTTCATCAACTTAGCCGAAAGCCTGTCCTGGAGCATCCCGGTCATCTTTCCTTTATTGATGAGAATTGTCTTCTTGGGCGCTGTGCCCTCGTCATCGATATTATAGGAGCCGCGGGCATGAGGGATGGTCGGGTCATCGTAGATTGTCAACTGGCTGGATGCCACTTTCTTACCCATCTTGTCCCAGAAAATCGATGTCTTTTTCCGGTTGAAGTCAGCCTCGAGGAGATGGCCGACAGCTTCATGGACCAGAACGCCGCTGTGCCCAGGCGCAAGAACAACAGGCATCTCTCCGGCTGGCGGCGCCTTGGCTTCGAGAAGATTCAGGGCTTCCTGGGCAGCATCCCGGGCGATCTCTTCCGCAGTCAGCTCTTCGGAAAAATATTCAAGCCCGACTCTGCCGCCCCCTCCAGAGAAGCCGGCTTCTCTCTTTCCCGCCTTTTCGGAAATGGCCAGACAGACAAGCTTGACGAGCGGACGGGCATCCGATACTTGAAGCCCTTCTGAATTGACGACGGTTATTAACTGAACCTGGTCCTGGAATGAGACCTTGACTTTGTCTATTTTTGGGTCGAATTTCTTTGCCGAAAAATAAGTGTTTTTGACTAGAGATATTTTTCTTTCCAAGGATTCTTTGTGAGCCGGCTCGAGCACTGGATAGAAGTTGTGAGAGAGTTGCGCTTGCCTAAGGAAAGGAGCATTTCTTTGAGCCTCGCTGGAAGCGATTGAGGCGGCAACCAGCGCAGCTTTCTTGATTTTTTCCGGAGAAAGGTCGTTGGCGTAAGCATACCCTGTTTTTTCGCCTGATATGACTCTTATGCCCAGGCCGAGGCTTATGCTTTCTGCTGTCTCCTTGATGATGTCCTCTTCCATGTTGATGAGGTTGTAGATTGTGTACTCGAGAAAAATGTCCGAGAAATCGCCGCCCCTGGACAGGGCGATGTTAAGAATTCTCTGGAGGTCTTCCTGGGAGAGCTGGAAAAGGTCTTCAAAAGGAATGAGCAGAGGATTTTTCATTTTTTTATGATTTTTTATTTTAATCGATGTCAAGCTCAAAGGCAATCTATCTGAAAAAAAAGGGTTTATTGACTGGGGAGAGACAAAACCCTATAATCTTTTTTAATGAAAGAAGGCAAGGTCAATTCCATCATCGAGGCTGCTTTGAAGGAAGATATGCCTCAGGGGGATATCACTTCAGAAAGCATTATTCCTCCAGCTTCAATGTCCAAAGCCATCATTCTGGCCAAGGGGGGAGGAGTGCTTGCTGGCATGGAAGTGGCAAGGCGAGTCTTCCAAAAGATAGATCCGAAAATTCGATTCAAAAAAATTCTGGAAGATGGCGAGATGTTCAAGAAAGGAGAGAGGCTGGCTGAGATTGAGGGCTCTTCGATTTCACTCCTCAAGGGAGAAAGAACAGCCCTGAATTTTCTGCAGAGGATGTCCGGGATTGCCACCACCACCCGGAAGTTTGTTCGAGCTGTTCAAGGAACAAAGACAAAGATTCTTGACACTCGGAAAACAACCCCAGGGTTGAGGGCACTGGAAAAATATGCGGTGAGGATGGGCGGCGGCCTGAATCACCGCTTCAGTCTTTCGGAAATGGTTTTGATCAAGGATAATCATCTAAGGCTTGTGCCCAGCATCTCTGAGGCAATTAAAAGAGCGAAGCGAAGAGCTAAGCCTGGAGTGAAGGTCGAGGTAGAGGCGACAAGCCCGGAAGAGGTGAAAGAGGCTGTCCAGGGTGGAGCAGATATGGTCATGCTCGACAACATGCCCACAGAGAAGATAAAGAATGTCGTCAAATGGGTTAAAGGCAGAGTTCCCCTTGAAGTCTCAGGAAAAGTGACCCTGGCAAAAGCCAAAGAGGCCGCCTCTTTGGGAGTTGATTTTATTTCAGTGGGAAGCCTGACCCATTCCTATAAATCAGTGGATATCAGCATCGAGTTCTTAGGCTGAGCGATGATGCCTGAAGAAAAGAATCTATTGACCGACGTTTTAATCATCGGCTGTGGAATTGCCGGCGCGAGCGCTGCCCTGCAGGCGGCAAAGAGCGGATTAAAGGTGATTGTCATCACCAAAAATGCGAAGCCTGAAGAATCAAACACCTATTATGCTCAAGGAGGGATTGTCTCCCTCGGCTATGATGACCATCCTGAGCTATTAAAGGAAGATATCATGGAAAGCGGGGACGGGATTAATAACCCGGCTGCAGTGGAGCTTCTGTCCACAGAGGGGAAGAAAGTCGTTGATGAAATCTTGATCAAAGAGCTTCGGATTCCATTTTCCAGAAGCTCTCCGGATTCTCTGGATTATGCCCAGGAGGCCGGGCACTCTCGAAGGCGAATCCTCCATGTACAGGATACGACAGGAAAGACGATAGAGGAGAGATTCATCGACAGGCTGAAGGCCGAGCCAAATGTCACACTTCTTGCTGACCATCGGGCAGTGGATTTGCTGACAGTTCCCCATCATTCCAGGAATCCTGTCTTTTATTACAAAGAGCCGCAGTGCATTGGGGCTTATGTCCTCGATAACCAAACCAATCTGGTCAAGAGAATTTTTGCTTCTTACACTATCCTGGCCACTGGAGGCTGCGGCGCTGTCTATCTTTATACTTCTAATCCAAGAGGAGCGATTGGAGACGGCTATGCCATGGCTTATCGCGGAGGAGCCAGAATCGTCAACATGGAATACATCCAGTTTCACCCGACATCTCTATTCCATCGGGATGCTGACGGCTTCTTGATTTCAGAGACGGTGAGAGGGGAAGGTGCCAGGTTGAAGACCAGGAACGGCCAGACCTTCATGGAGAATTACAATGAGAAGAAGGAACTGGCTCCGAGAGATGAGGTGACCCGAGCCATCTATGAGGAGATGACAAACAGCAACTCTGCTTATGTCCTGCTCGACCTTGTCTCTTACGCCAAATTTGACATCAAGAAAAGATTTCCCAACATCTATAAGACATGCCTGAAATATGGAATCGATATCACCAAGGAACCCATCCCTGTCGTCCCTGCTGCCCATTATTCCTGCGGCGGAGTCCTGGTTGATGAATGGGGAAGGAGCTCTCTCAATAACCTTTATGCTGTCGGCGAAGTTTCCTGCACAGGTCTTCATGGAGCAAACCGCCTGGCTTCAACCTCGCTTTTAGAAGGCTTGGTCTGGGGAACAAGGGCAGGCAAGCATATTGCCGATAATTTTGACCCGATAGTCCCCTATGACGCTTCGGAAATTCATAAATGGTACTACCCTGAGAAGGAGGAGGAGGTTGACCCGGCTTTGATCAACCAGGATTGGATCTCCATCAGGTCAACGATGTGGAATTATGCTGGAATCATCCGCACCCAAAAGAGATTGGAGAGGGCAAAGGCTGACCTGGATTATCTCCATCATCGAATCATGAAGTTTTACAAAGAGGCGAGGATGGACGCCAAAGTCGTGGAGCTGAAACATGGAATTCAGGTGGCTCTATTGATCACCTATGCCGCCTTAAGCAATCCTGTGAGGCACGGCGCCCATTATCTAAAAAATTAAATTCATTCCTCATCAAACAGTCAGTGTCCTGAAGCCGAATGCCTAGTTCAGAGATTGAGCTGAATGAATTTTTTTATTTCTAAGCTCTTATTTTTTTGGCGCGTAAGGATTGTAGGCTGTTTTTGTATATCCTTGGGGAAGGTCGTATGTGCCGGCAGGAGCGTCTTTTTTCTCAACTGAAACGACCTCTTCTTGATATTTTTGCTCGGCTCCCATCACCGTCATCGAAAACTTTTCAAGGACGGTAATCCCTTCCATTTTCTCGAGCTCTGCCATAGCATCTTTAAATATAGGATTGAGCTGAAGGGTCAGAGAATAAAACTTTTTGTAGAGGTCTGGATCAATTCCCAAATCCTTTGTGTTCCAAATTTCGACAGTCATTGGCATATCCATGCCCATCATCGAAGCTGAGATATTCAAGAGATATTTTTTACTATTCCAAGTCCTGATCTGTTGAGTTTCTTTTGTGTCTGTAATAGTTGCCGTAAGCTTCATCATCTGCATCATTTGCTTTGCCTCAGCCGAGAGAATTTTTTCCATGTCAATCGGCAGGTCGATTTCAGAATATGTCTTCAGCGAATTGTCGATCGTATAAATCTTGTTGATATCGAATCTGATGATGGTGGATTCTTCCCCCATATCTTCCCTCATTTTATCTTTTGCTATCCAGATAACTCCTTCCTCATCCTTGGCAGGCTGGGTCTGGCCCATCATGGTCACTGCATCTGTGTGCTTAGTTTTTTTGATAAGGGTATCAGCCTTTGCCAGGGCCGGCATCAGAATCAATAAGAGAGCAAAAAGAGAAACAACAATCCAGGTAATTTTTTTCTTAGACATTTCTTCTTCCTCCTTATAAGACTCCTGCAATTTATCTCATTTTCTTCCCAAAATCAAATTTTTTT
>CAZYBE010000075.1:0-5266 GCA_964645765.1 uncultured Eubacteriales bacterium | reverse complement strand
CTGCCCCAGACGTCTTTTCCGATGAAGGCCAAGCTTTCCCAGAAAGAGCCTGAGATCATCAAGAAGTGGGAAAATATGAATCTCTACCAGAAGATTCAGAAGAAGAGAGAGAAATGCCCAACGTTCATTCTTCATGATGGCCCTCCCTACGCCAACGGAAATATCCATCTGGGAACAGCCCTGAACAAGATTCTGAAAGATTTCATCGTCAAGACCAAAAACATGCAAGGTTTCAAGTCTCCTTACTTGCCCGGCTGGGATTGCCACGGCCTTCCGATCGAGATCAAAGTTGACCAGCTCTTAGGAAAGAAAAAAAGAGAGCTTTCCATCATCGAAGTCAGGGATGAATGCAAAAAATACGCTCTGAAATACGTCAACATCCAGAGGGACCAGTTCAAAAGGCTTGGTATTTTTGGCGAATGGGGAAAGCCCTATTTGACCATGGACCCTGAGTATGAAGGAGAAGTCATTCGCTATCTTGCTGCTTTTTTTGCTTCTGGCAATGTCTTTAAAGGGAAGAGGCCTGTTCACTGGTGCCCTCACTGTCAAACGGCTCTGGCTGAAGCTGAAATCGAGTATAAAGACCGAAAATCTCCTTCGATATTTGTAAAGTTTCCTCTTGTTTCAGACCTTTCTAAAAAATTCCCTGCTTTGAAAAATAAAAAAATCTCAGTCTTAATCTGGACAACCACTCCCTGGACACTGCCTGCCAACCTGGCCATCGCCTTTCATCCTGACTATGAGTATGCCGCTTTCCAAACCGACGGAGATGTCTTTATCGCTGCCAAGCGACTGGTCCCTGTTCTGGCAGAGGAAATGAAGTTTAAAGAAACAAAGGTTCTCGCCACCTTTATTGGAAAAGAGCTTGAGGGATTAAAGGCACGCCATCCCTTTATCGACAGAGAGTCTGTTTTTGTCCTGGCCGATTATGTGACGCTGGACCAGGGAACAGGCTGCGTTCATACGGCTCCTGGACATGGCTATGAGGATTACATGACCGGGATAGCTTACAACCTGGATATCTACACTCCTGTGGACAGCGAAGGAAAGTTTATTCCTCAGGTTGAAAAGTATGGAGGAATGAACGTCTTCGAAGCCAATCGATTGATCACTGAAGACATGAAGAAAGACGGCACGCTTTTGAAAGAGGGCGAGCTTGTCCATTCTTATCCCCACTGCTGGCGCTGTAAGAATCCGGTGATCTTCCGGGCGACAGCCCAGTGGTTTATTTCTATGGAGAAGAATAATTTGAGGAGAAAGGTTCTCGATGAGATAAAGAAAGTTCGCTGGATTCCGTCCTGGGGAGAGGAGAGGATTGCCAATATGGTTATCGCCCGGCCTGACTGGTGCATTTCCCGCCAGCGCTCCTGGGGAGTTCCAATTCCGGCCTTTTACTGCCATGACTGCGGCAACATCCTCGCCGACGAGAAGATAGCCCTCCGCGTCGCAGATATTTTCTCCAAACAAGGCTCTAACTCCTGGTTCATCAAAAAAGCCGAGGAGTTTCTCCCCTCCGGAGTAAAATGCTCGAAGTGCGGCTCGAAAAAATTCAACAAAGAGAACAACATCCTGGATGTCTGGTTTGAATCAGGAGCAAGCCAAAATGTCCTGGGAAAAAGGCCTGACCTTCCCTGGCCTTCAGATTTATATATCGAGGGTCACGACCAGTATCGAGGCTGGTTCAACAGCTCCATCTTTGTCGGAGTTGCAGCTAAGAATGCTTCTCCCTACAAAATAGTGATTACCCATGGCTTTGTCCTTGATGAGCAGGGAAGAGGGATGTCCAAATCCATGGGAAATTACATCGAGCCTGAGGAAATCATCTCTCAAAACGGCGCCGAGGTGCTGAGGCTTTGGGTGGCCATGCTCGATTATAGAGAAGATGCGCGTTTCGGGAAAGAGATTCTCCAGAGGCTTGTCGAGGCCTACCGCAAGATTAGGAACACATGGCGCTTTATGTTAGGCAATATTTACGATTTTTCTCCTGATGAGGACAGCCTCCCGGCCCAAAAGATGGAGAATTTCGACAGATGGATTCTGGCGCAATGCGCCGAAAAGGGGAAGAGGATTCTCAAAGCCTATGAGGACTATGAATACCATGTCGTCTTCCATCTCATTTACAATTTCTTTACTGTGGAGTTGAGCTCTTTCTATCTCGATGTTCTCAAGGACAGGCTCTACTGTTCAGGAAAAAAATCTTTGCTCCGAAGGTCTGCCCAAACAGCCCTTTATAAGCTTTTGAACTCGACCCTCATCCTCATGGCTCCGATTCTTCCTTTCACCACCGAGGAAGTTTGGGAGCACATGCCTCGTTCAAAGGGGAAGGGAGAGTCCATCCACCTCGAGCAGTTCCCGTCCTTCGAAGAGGTCTGGCTCGATGATGAATTGCTCAAGGAATGGGACGAGCTGATACTTGTCAGGGAAAAAGTTTTGAAAGAGTTGGAGATGGCGAGAGAGAAAGGACTCATCGGCAATTCGCTGGAAGCGGCTGTCACGCTCAATGCTCCTGCGGCTCAAGAGAAGATTTTGAGAAAATATGAAACGAAACTCCCATCTCTATTTATCGTCTCTGCCGTAGAGCTTCGATTTCATTCTGGCCAAGAATTAGCGGCTGAAGTCAAAAGAGCTCCAGGTGAGAAATGCTTGAGATGCTGGAATTATTCGACCTATGTCGGAAAAAGCTCCGAATATCCTCAATTCTGCCGGCGCTGCGAAGATGCGGTCAAAGAGATGAAAACATGAAACACCGCCTGTTCTTTTTTTTATTCGTCCTCATCCTGCTCGCTGCCGACCAGGTGAGCAAAGCCATCATCGCCCAGAAGGTGGCTTTTTTGAGCAGCAAAAGCGTCATACCAGGGTTTTTTAACCTGACCCAGATCCGAAACAGGGGCGCAATCTTTGGCTCTTTTTCCCAGTCAGGCAATCAACTTGTTTATTGGCTCCTCACCCTGACTTCCTTTGCTGCTTTAGCTTTGGTCATTTATTTTTTTCTCAATACTCCAGCCTCGGAGAGGTTTATGATTTTTTCTCTTTCCCTCATCCTGGCCGGCGCCCTGGGAAACTTGACAGACAGAATCTTCAGGGGATATGTGATTGATTTCCTCGATTTTTACCTTAAAAAATGGCACTGGCCGGCTTTCAACCTCGCCGACTCCTGCATCAGCGTTGGTGCAGTTTTCCTTGTTTTTATTATCCTATTCAAGAGAAAGGCAAAATGCATCCCGTCCTCCTCAAGTTAGGCCCATTCACCATCCATACTTACGGTTTTATGATGGCTGTGGGTGTAGCTTTTGCCCTCTGGTTTCTTTTTATCCAGTCTAGACGTAGGGACCTCGACCCTGCCAAGATGGCTGATATGGCTTTCTACACCATCATCGTCTCTCTCGTCGGGGCGAAGCTCGTTCTTTTTATCGGAAATTTTTCTTACTACTCTCATTCTCTATCCGAACTTTTCACTCTGGCCCGCACAGGGGGTGTCTTCCAGGGCGGACTTGTCTTCGGGACTTTCTTCGCCCTCTGGTACTTCCGAAAGCACAGGATTCCCACCTGGAAAGCTGCTGACATTATCGGCCCGGCTTTAGCATTAGGCCATGGCTTTGGCCGCATCGGCTGCTTTTTTGCCGGCTGCTGTTTTGGCCGGGAATGCTCAGAGCCATGGGGACTAACTTTCACCAGCGAGTATGCTCACAACTTGACTGGCATTCCCATTAAAACCGCTTATGTCCATCCTGTGCTTCATCCGGTTCAGCTTTATGAGTCTGCGCTCAATTTTTTGAATTTCTTCATCCTGTTTCTTATCCTGAGGAAGAAAAGATTCGATGGCCAGGTTTTTCCCTTCTATATCATCAATTATTCGATAATCAGGTATATTGTTGAATTTTACCGCGGAGACCATCTGGACAAGGTTTTTATCATTCGCAACCCATCTCCTTACCTCAGCCTTTCTTTTCCCCAGCTTTTCTGCATTCTGGGTTTCGTCGTCGGAGTCATCCTGCTCCTCGTTTTGAAAAAGAGGAAAAGTGCCTAGGAAAGAGCTTCTGGTGAGCTCCCAATCAGGGTTGAACGAGAGGCTGGATGTCTTTTTATCCGAAAAAATCAAGCGATTGACCCGCTCTCAGATTCAAAGGATTATCGAGGAGAAAGGAGTCAAGGTCAACGGCATTTTCCGAAAGCCGAGCTACAGGCTAAAGTCTGGAGAGAAGGTTGAGATAGAATTTGAGATTAAAGAGCCTGAGGAGGTTAAAGCGGAAGATATCCCCATAAATCTAATCTACAGCGATGAGCATGTGCTTGTCATTAATAAAGCTTCAGGAATGGTTGTTCATCCTGGAGCAGGGAACAGGAAGCACACCCTGGTCAATGCCTTGCTCTATCATTTTCCTGAAATCAAGGAGATTGGCCCGAAGGACAGGCCTGGAATCGTCCATCGTCTGGATAAGGAGACATCTGGGCTGATGGTTGTCGCCAGAACTCTCGATGCCTATTTCGAGCTTCAGCGGCAATTCAAAAGCAGAGAAGTTGAGAAACACTATCTAGGCCTTGTCTGGGGTCGCTTGCCGAACAAAGAGGGAAAGATTAGCCTCCCCATCGGACGCCACATCAAGCATGGGGAAAGAATTTCGGTCAAGACCAAAAAGCCGCGAGAGGCGGAGACTCGTTTCTCAGTCGTCGAGGAGCATGAAAACTTCAACCTCCTCGAGATAAGACCCATCACAGGAAGAACCCATCAGATAAGAGTCCATCTTGCAGCCACAGGCCATCCTCTGGCTGGCGACAGCCGTTATGGCCGAAGGAAAACGAAAACGAGCCTTCAGCGTCTTTTTCTTCACGCTTCTTTTCTTTCCTTCATCCACCCCGGGACAGAAAAAAGAGTTGAGTTTTTCTCCCCGCTCCCACAGGATTTGAAAGATTTCTTATCCAAACTGAAGCCCCGCTAAATAAAAAGGACAGTCCCCTTTTTTTGCAAGATGAAGGTTATGGGAAACAGCCTTGTGACCATTGAAGGTTTAGCCTTCTCCTCGCACTTTGGAGGGGGAATCGCTCCGCATTCCCCCTTCCAACGGTCGCTCCGATTTCTCGTCGCTCCCTGCCTCCCCTTCTCGGACGCTTTCCAGCGTCCTGTGACCAAGGGGGCATACCCCCTTGGATTCCCCAACGACGTAGCTTCGCAACGTCGTTGCCCTTCGAGGGGACCCGACGAAGTCGGGCGGTGAGGATGTCTGAGCGAAGCGAGTTCCGCAGCCGCCGAGAAGGGCTGCGAAGGAAC
>CAZYBE010000074.1:0-5362 GCA_964645765.1 uncultured Eubacteriales bacterium | reverse complement strand
TTCTCCACTTCCACGCCTTCGATTCTGTTTGAAGACACCGCGCTTTCGATGAGCGCGTGCTCACGGAGGACTTTGAGCTTCTGAGGTGACTGCTTGGTAAAAAGCTCCTGTTTTCCCCGGGCCTCGCCGAGCTCGGCGAGATACCATGATGTGGTCGTTGGGATCGTTTCGTGCTCTGCTCGAAGCTGCCGAAGGGTCATCATTGATGCTGCCCGATTAGCCCGTATTATAACATGTTTTCATTTTCTAATATCTCCGGTCCCGCCGATGGCCTCGAGGCATCAGATAGACGAAAAGACGAAGGTCTAATTCTTACATCAGTTTAAACGGATATCGCACTGACAAAAGAAGTATTCTTAGAATTTCTTGATTGTCCTTCGGGGTTCAGGCCTTAACAATCAACAAATCCGTTTCACTGATCTTTCAATCTGGGAAAGGAGCGGAGGTCTTTCTTGAGGTAGGCAGCGATCCTGTTCAGGGTGGCGAGGGACGGCGCTCTTTTAAAAGTTTACGCCCCGGACTGGGGGTTAAAGAAACAGGAATTATGTTCCTTGGACATCAACCAGGCCTTGTCTTAGCTTCTCAACCTGGACGAGTACTTCATCGAACTCCGCCTCAAAATCAAACCTGCCTTTGATCATATCTGTTGCCAATCTATATTGGGAAAGTTGTCCTGTTTCTGCATCCAAAATTTTTCTGATTAGCTCCAGGGTAATAGGCTCTGCCATAATAGCCATATCTCGGCCTAGCAGCCGGATACTGGCATAAGTTGTATCAAAACCCTCTTCCTCCAGGAGACTTCTTTCTTCTTCGTAAAGTCTGTCAAAGTTTCCTGCTTTTTCATATTTCTGCATGATAGTCAGCAGATCCTCAGCGTCTCTCTGCCGCTCGGGATATCCTTCTTTCCACGAAATCAACTTCATGAGCGCCAGGCCTGGTAGAGTTGGCAATCGAATATCGAGCTCAGGGGCCGAACTCAATCTGACAGCTATCGAATATTCATAGGCCTCCTTAAATCCCACTAAGCCCATGATTATTTTATGTTCGGGCGGCCAACTGATCTGGCTCCTATTGTCTATAATTGCTCCAAAAGGAATAAAATCGATGAACACAGAGTCGAACTTAAGGCTGTGTAATTTTGATGTGGGAGAGACCTTTCCCGTCGATAGCAAGGATTCCCTGAGTTCGCTGAACTGTTCCCAACTTGCGACTTTCACTCCCAAGTCGATATCTCTGGTCATCCTCCGCGGTTCTATTCCGTAGCAATGTTTGAGAACGATGTCTCTTGCCGAAGCGCCAACGACGAAAAAAGGAATGCTTAAAGATTCCGCGACTTCCTTCACGATAGAAAGCACGGCGATTGTCTGCTGATCAATCTTCCCTGATAAATCGAATAATATTTTGCTCATAAATCATTTTCGCTGTTTCTATGTTTCTTTGGTTTCCAGTTGCCTGGAGATCGGCATAAATGAGAATTGGGTGTACGAGGTCATTGTACTCCCACTTCTCAACGGGGTTCCAGAATCTCTCCAAGATTTCGATATCTCCAGCTTTGTCTTTTTTGAGTCTGTTCTCAAATAGAAGTTGATTGAGCCCGTGGGGCGCCGTATAGATTGTTATCAATCCTGGCTTGAGGTATTGTGTCAATCTTGCGGCCGCAACCTCTCCTCCCCACTGTGCAATTACCGGGTCCAGCGTCTTTTGTTGCCACCAGCCGGTATCCCCCCTGTAACGCCCCAGCATCTGCCTCGGCCTTAGCTGCTCAGGATATGCAATGACCCATCGTTGCAGCAGATTCTCTTTTTGGATTAACTTTTGGCCTCGCTTCCCTCGGTCCAGAAGAAAGCCCAGTCTCTTTAGGTCTTTCATGGTCCAGTTAACGGTTCCGAGTGCCACATCTGTAGCAGCGGCAATCTCCCGATAGGTCTTATTCTCGAAGCCGGGATTACATAAGAAGGCAAAAACCATTTTCAGGCCGGCAGGTTTGAAAGCTCTGTCGAGGGGCGGCTGTCTTAGCCTCTCCGGAGGCCTATTACCCTTTATAAAAACATACAGGGGTGGGTTGTTGATAAACGCATTGCCGGCAGTGTCGATAAATTCCAGGCCATCCTGTTTAAGCTGATCTGCCAGATGGGCGTTGATATAGTTGGCGATGAGCAGGAGGGGACGGTCGAGCTTATCTTTCTGCATCAGCCACTGGAATCTATTTGCTTTAGTGAAGTTTGCTTTTATTTCGGCGTAGTAATCGAATGTTTTTCCCTGAGCCTTCATTTTGACCTGAACGTCCGGCCAAAAACCTTCTCGATAGACGTGTTCCTGGCTAATCGCTTCAATATTGGCCGGCCATGGGACGTTCTTTCGAAACGCTTCTATGGCAAGTTGAAAGACTTTTTCTTCGGTGTTCTTGTTGATTTTGATCATAATCTCGTTCACTTTATTTTTAAGTTCATTAATTGTGAACATAATATAATAATGAACAAATGTCAAGCTTAAGATAGTTGGCCAGGGAAAATTCAATTCGTGAGGTAAAGCTTGATTTTAAAAATTATGCGCAGAGGTCTTTTTGTTCACTAATTCTAATTGTTCACTATTTGTGAACGCCGAGTATTGTCAGGCTTTATATTCCTTGACCAGCGTCATCGCCTTTTCCAGGGCAATTATAACTGCCAGGCTAAAGGATTGCTATCCGGTGGCTTTTTTAACTGATGTGATAAAAAGGCCAAGACTTTTTTAACTGCGTAGTTAAAATTGCCTCTCGATCTCTAACGTCCTCTTCATCTCGCGCTGGAAATGGCTCCTGCGAGGTGGCAAGGATGGAGCGCAGAACGCGGGGAATGCGGCGTCATGATTTCATGAAAAATTGTGATATATTAAAGATGCGAGGGAAAAAATGAGAAAATCCACACGAAAAACGTCTATTCATAATAGAGGAGGAAAAGTGTCGTTCACGGCTGTCTTTCTAAAGGTGCCGGAAGGCTACGTCGGCTTCGTTGAAGAATTGCCCGGGGCAAATACTCAGGGAAAGACATTAAAGGAAGTCCGTAGAAACCTTAGGGAATCGGTTCAGTTGGTTTTAGAGGCCAATAGAAAACTGGTGGAACAGGAAATCGCTGATAAAAGCGTGATTCGGGAAAAAATCGAAATCGCTTTTTCGGGCGAGGCGCTTAGTTTTTAAGAGGCAGCATACTCCTGATTTTGCTGCTGACCGGAAGGCTGGCCTCAGTGAAATTTGATAATATGATCATGGTGTATCCTTGGTCGACGAACATGCGAAAATTCGCGCTGACGCCGAAAGCCGCACCCCCGTGACCGGCAATTCGCCCGAATTTCCCATCGCTGCTAACGATGAATCCGTACCCATATTCGGTCGAGCTTAACCCCGGCTTTGCCGACATAAGGAGCTCGCTAGACTCTCTGCTGATCAACAGATCCGACCTGAGTGCTTCAGCAAACTTCATTAAATCATCAACCGTAGAAAATCCGCCGCCGGCTGGAGAACCGTTTATTTTGCCGGCAAAAGAAGTTTTTCTCCAAAAAGCCTTCTCCCCTTCCTGGACTTTCTCGTAACCCATTGCCAAATTCGATAGAGTCTTATTCCGGTCGAAGCCGATTGTGTTATCCATCTCCGCAGGATCAAAAATGTGTTCTTTGATATAGTCCCAATAGTCCTTGCCGGTGACTTTCTCAATGATCGCGCCAAGGAGAATGAAACCGGTATTGCAATATTCCCATCGTGTTCCCGGTTCAAAGGTTAAAGATTTCTCTTTGACAATGGGCCTGTAATCTTCCAACATTTGATATATTCCTGCTGCTATAAATTCATCCGTCAGATACTCGGCGATTCCCGAAGTATGAGAAAGAAGATGAGAGATTTTTATTTTCTCACCCACCCCGGAGAGAACCCAATCTGCTCCCAGATATTTTCCGATCAGGTCGTCATAAGACAGCTTTCCCTGCTCGACAAGTTGGGCAATCGCAACGGCAGTAAACATCTTACCCATGGAGCCGTAGCAAAATCTGGTGTTCACCTGATTGGAAATATTGCGCTCTCTATCCGCCGTCCCATAGGCCTTTTTAAAGATCGGCTTTCCTTCGCGAGCGACGAGCACAACTCCCGAAAATAAATCTTTTTCAGTCGTCGTTTCGAGATAAGCATCCAGTTCCTGGACAAACTCGGAAACACTCAGCTGACCCGTCTGGCCTGTTTTTTGCGGCATCTTGAAGATTGAATCGTCTATATCCGGATTCATTTCAATTCTTTCGATAATCGTTTGCTCTCCTGTGATGTCGTGATAAAAAGGAAACAGGACTCCGTCGATTGCTCGAAAATCTTTAAAACTGACCTCCAGGCCGAAGTCTTTTTTATTTTGACTTTTATAAGATTCTTTGACGTTGAGAAAATTTTTGTCATCCAGATAGACATAACGAATGATGCCGTTCGGCAATGTGATTTTGATCTTATGGGCCTTCTGGCCGTCCAAATCTTCAATGCCCATCAATTCAATTTTTTGTCCCTTCTTCTCATAATCAACAAACACATCTCCGAAATCTGCATATCTTGTAAAAATGAGGGCTTCTTCTGCCGGGAGTTTTTGAGGCTCAGAAAGTTGGGCCCTGTTAAACCACCAGGCGGTTTGGCCGTCATATCCGCAAATCATGGGGCTGGCCGGAAAAAGGATCTCCGCGAAGATCGAATTTGGACGTTTTATTGTGAGGATGACCGGTGTTTCCCTGCCCTGCTGTACATATTTGGCGGTTATCTTCAGTGATCTGACGACTGTGATTTTTTCATACCCGCCTCTGGCCTCAATATTTTTCGCAATCAGCTCATTCAGCTCAGCGGCCTTTTCCTCCCCTTTTTTTTCTTTGTGCCGACAGGAAACGAACATAAAAAAGACTGAAAAAGATAAGATAATTGCGATGACCTGGGTTCTGTTCTTCATTTTTATTCCGCTGTCAATATTTTGATCTTTATTAAATCAAATGCAAGCTTTTTGGAAAAACGTAAGTGTGGCCTTGACACAGCAAGAAAATCGTCTTCATGATTGCCGCAGAGACCCGTCAGGGAAGCTATTAGTCCCGTCGGGGTCAGGTCTTAACATTTAACAAATCCGGGCGTCAGGTAGGCTACAAGGTGCAATTAGTGTATTACGTATGGCGTCCCACTAATTTGGCTCATTGGCTCTACTGAGACACGCCAGGGAAGCTATTAGTTCCTGTTCGACTTACTTGTCTCTGAGCGTTTGGTCCTGCCTGCCGTCGGAATATAACCCAACGAGCTTGACGGGATTTCCCTTTTCATCAAACTCGATTTTCAGCCGGAAGGTGGCCAGCCCTTCGAGCACAAACGTATCCTTGGATT
>CAZYBE010000073.1:0-5398 GCA_964645765.1 uncultured Eubacteriales bacterium | reverse complement strand
GAAGGGCGGCTCGGGAAGGCTAAACCTTCAATGGTCGCTCCGGCCATTCCGAATACATGTTTTTAATGGCTCGCCACATATTCTTCACCCACACAACTTGGAAGAGATCCTATTAATTTTACTAGAAGGGAAAATTCAATTCTGAGGCTGAAGGCCAGAGAGTACATGTTAGTTGATTAGGCATCTATCTAAGAACATTATCATGGCGATAAAATTGAAACCAAAATTTGACCAGACCAATTCCTTTGATGGAAATATCCTTTAACAATGTAAACCTTTCTTCGAATTAGGATAAAACATCTTAAATTTGAATAACCCTAACTTCTGAAGGATGTACTTAACCATAACCAACATAGTCTAGAGGCCATATTTTATGCTTGCCGAAAAATTGATAGACAATGCTTCCTTGAAATATCAGCAGGGAACAGGTGCATCGCCGATTTTAAATCCGAAATAAACAGATTGAGTTAGAAATTCCGAATCGAACACAAAATCATCATAATTATTCCTGTAAGGGATTATTTTCAAAACTTCGCTTGTATAACAGCGAAAAGCAGAATGAAAGTCACCCAGATTTTGACCTAAAACTATATTCTCCACTGTAGTTAAAAAACGGTTGCTGAAGTACTTGTAAAGAGGCATCCCCCCAGTAAGGGCTTCATGTCGAGATCGAATTCTCGAGCCTACGATGACATCACAGACTTTAGTCTTGAGGAATCCCAAAGCATAGCGAATAAGCCGACTATCATATTGGTAATCAGGATGAATCATAAAAACCACTTCTGCTCCTCTTTTAAGAGCAGCATCGTAGCAAGTCTTTTGACTAGCGCCATAACCTCTACTCTTTTCATGGCGGAGGACTGTGAGTCCTAATTCTTCAGCTATTTCAACGGTCTTATCTGAGCTACAATCATCTGTAAGAATGATTTCATCTACACATTTTTCCGGGATATCTCTATATGTTCTTTCTAAGGTCAATTCGGCATTAAAGGCAGGCATAACAACTACAACCTTTTTAAAAGCTCTTTCTCTGCCGCTATTATTCATGGAACTGCGATTAATCATCTCGACTCATTTTAATCTTAATCATAATTGCCCCTGAATTAAATAACAAACTAAAAATAACATGTCAAATTAAGAACACACTTTTTTCGTAGAGGCAGAAAATAAAAAAAGAATACAAATTTCTATTTAAAAATTATGCGATAAATATTTTGATAGTTAAAATTGAACTTCTATGAAAGGATATTATATTGTTTCTAAAGAGAGAATATTAAAAATTTAATATACAATTATATATTGCCAAACATCGAATCGCTGGGAGTTTAGAGCAAGGCTAGCCTGCGCAAGCAATCCTCGACTAGAGGATCGCCTTCATCGCCCTTTTCCTTAATTTTGAGGAATTTTTGGTAGGATTCTTTTGCTCCAGGGCTGTTCAGGGCCTCTTGAGCTCGGGCATAGCAGTAGAGAACCGGAGGAAAATAGCTGAAGGTTGGGAGGTCGTTGAGAAAAATCGCAGTGGTCTCTCCATAACGCTTCAAGCATAATTCAAACTCCGAATGAGCTTCTATATACTCCTCACTCTCGAGGTATGCCCTTCCTAAAGCAAAATGTCCAAACCATGTATCAACGAAAGTCTGGGCTTCCTGGAAATATTTTATAGCTTCTGCTGTATTACCTTTCGACAAACTTAGCTCACCTTCTATTAACCTGGCGTAGGCTTGAGGCTCGGATTGAACGAGATCTTTGAGTGCTTGAACAGGGCTGCGTGCTTTTTCTTCTTCTCCTGCATTGACATAAATTTGTGCAGCAGCAAAGAGAATACTACTGTCTTTTCTGCTTAATTCAACCGCGCGGTCAGCAGCATCCACAGCCTGGGCTTTTTTCTCCCGAAGAAGAAGTGTTCGAGCGAGCATTGTATATTTATGGGCAGCAGAGCCCTTATCATCGTTTTTTAAGTCCTCGGCAATTCCTTTCTCAAGAATATTCTTGGCATCACTCAAGCGGCCTTCATAGAGTGCCAGATCGGCCAAACCCGTTGAAGCCCATGATGCTTCGTATTTACCAAAAGACGCAAGTTTCTGGTACGCCTCAGCTGCTTTATCATTACGGCCTTTTTCAAGCTCTATGAGGGCGAGACACACATGGGCATCAGGGAATTTTGGGTTTTGTTCCAGTATTTTATGCACTTCCTGCTCTGCTTTATCAAATTTTCCAGCTGCCATAGCGTACCACACTAGGTTATTCCAAGGAGTAATCCTCCCAGGATGACGGTCTACTGCACGTTGTCCTTCCTCAAGCGCTTTCTGCATATTTCTCGTGAAAAAAAGGGCAAGAGGGAGATTCGTGTCTCCTGCGGAATCAGATGGATATTGCTCCCTGAGTGCACTGTATTCTTGGATTGCTTGTTTATAATTTTTGTTTAGAAAATAGTAACCTCCCCGCGTCCTATACTTCTCGCGGTCAGTCATTTGGTCGATGAGAGCCATTGCTTTTTCGTAATACTTAAGCGCCTCACCGTCTTCTCTTCGGTTCCGATAACACACAGCTAATCCAGCGTATGCACGCCCTAAATTCGGGTCTTTTTTAATTGCCTCAAGATAGACTGGGATTGCTTCTTCATCTTTGCCGAGTGCTGCAAGATCCTGGGCATTAGCATAGAGCTTCATGGCTTCCAACGATGAAGCCGTGAAGGTTTCCATGCCGAGAGCTTTAGCTGATTCGGGAGGGATATCGCCTAAATCTGATCTCAGATCATTTGCCAGCGATTGAGCTGCATTAAGCACATCAGCTTTTGCTTTGATTGTTTCAGAGGCCTCGGCAACCCGTTCAGATTTTACTGGATCCAAAGCCCAAGCACTGATGGCAAATCCGTCGCTACTCGGTGCGATCCAACCAGAAACAACGATGTTAATTCCTTCTCTTCGGCACAGTAATTGAGCATTCTTTGAGGTAAGGTGGGCACCAGCTTCTGGATCGAGTTTATTCAAGAGTTCACGTGCTTGAGCACGGTTGTAAATGGAAATAAAAGGGGCTCCTTCCAAGCCTATACCCAATGCGTGTTCGAGTGTACCATCAAAAATAGGGTCGCCGGTTTGATTCTGGAAATCAGCAATGAGGACAGAGATCGGCTCTGGTCCTTTTGCTGGTGTGCTCACCTTACCGCGCAGTACGAACCACCAGATGCCGGTCAGCAGCATGGTGACGATTAAGATAGCACCGACAATCACCGGCCATCCACGGAGAAGAATGCGAGGTCCTCCAACAGTCTCTCTTAGCAGCTTTCGAATATCGACAGCAAGATCAGCTACCTTCTGGTATCGGCTATCGGGTTCCTTGGCTAAGGCTTTGCGCAGGATGGGGCTAAGCACCGGATTCATCATCTTTGGTTTTATATTGGGAGGAGGTGTAGCATCCCTGAGAATAGAAGTCAGAGTCTCTAATGGACTGGCTTTGGAGAAAGGATATCTCCCTGTTGTCATCTCGTAGATGATGATTCCTAAAGAAAAGATATCACTTCTAGCGTCGACGGCTTCACCTCGAGCTTGTTCAGGTGACATATAAGCAACAGTGCCGACAATTGCGCCCTCGCCAGTGAGAGATGTTTGGGTTAAAGTTTTGGTGATGTCTGCTTCGCCTTCATGCACGACATGTTTTGCCAGACCGAAATCCATGACTTTGATGTGGCCCTGAGGTGTGATCATGATGTTGGAAGGCTTTAGGTCACGGTGGACAATTCCTTTATTATGAGCCTCTTCTAAGGCCTCTGCGATTTCCAGAGACATCTGGAGAGAATCTCTTAAGGGAAGCGACCCTTCCTCTAATCTTTGCATCAAATCTCGGCCTTCAACATATTCCATAACGAAGAAAACTTTCCTGGCAGCCTCACCAGTTTCGTAGATTTTGCAGATGAATGGGTGGTCGAGCGAGGCGGCTGCCTTCGCTTCTTTTAAAAGCCTAGCTCTGGCTTTTTCATCTCTTTGCATTTCCTCAGGCAGAAATTTAATGGCAACTTTCCGGTCGAGGATAGTGTCTCGGGCAAGATAAACTTCGCCCATGCCTCCCTTGCCGATGGATTTGATGATTTCGTAATGCTTGAGCTTGTCACCGGGTGAAATCATTTTTTCTCAAAAAAGGGAAAAAAGCCTCATTGAGTTACGCTCTATCGACCTTCCCCAATAATTTATTATAACTCCTCAATTCCCCAGTGGGAAATGTATATCATAGGGGAAATTTGATGTCAATTAACTGTATGCGCTCATGCGTTCATATGATCAGTGATGCTTTTAACCTGAGATTTTTTTTGGTCAATTCTTTATTGAACTCTCCGCTTTTTTCTGTGCCGAGAAAATAAAAAAGGACTATCCCCTTTTTGATTGCAAATAAAAGGGCCAATCCCCTATAGATTGATCTCCTCTTTTAGATTGACGATTTTTGCTTTTTTAATTATTCTCTATTCGCAGCAATGAAAATCTTGCCTGAAAAGGAGTAAAGTCATGGCCTTAAAACAGGTGATCGAGGTTTACGAGCTTCTGGATAGCCCAGTCATCAGAGAATCAGAGATAAAAGAATTTTTTCAATCCCGTGGCTTAGATGAGACAGAAATTGAAACACGAAAGGCTGTCGGTGATGAAGGAGAGACACAATTTGTGAAGCTCCTGCTAAGGGGAAAAGCTGGAAAATCAAAGGGAGGAAAAGCTCGAACAATAGGCATTATCGGACGTCTTGGGGGAATAGGAGCAAGACCCCATAAGATCGGCCTTGTCTCTGACGCTGATGGAGCGATAACGGCTCTAGCCGCAGCAGCAAAGCTTGCCGAGATGAGAAAAAAAGGAGACGTGCTTCACGGTGACGCCATCATCGCCACTCATCTGAGTCCCCACTCGCCGATCATTCCCCACGACCCTGTTCCCTTCATGGGTTCGCCGGTGTCGGTTGATGTCATGAATAGGTTCGAGGTGGACGAAAGGATGGAGGCAATTCTCTCTGTTGACACGACTAAAGGGAACCGAATCATTAACTGTCGCGGATTTGCCATCTCCCCTACTGTCAAAGATGCCTACATTCTGCGAGTCAGCGAGGATTTGCTGGACATCATGCAGATTGTGACAGGAAAACTGCCGGTTGTTTTTCCGATCACTACCCAAGACATAACTCCATACGGGAATGAGGTCTACCATCTCAACAGCATCATGCAGCCTTCGACTGTGACTTACGCGCCAGTGGTTGGAGTGGCGATTACGACCGAAGTTGCAGTCCCGGGCTGTGCCACAGGAGCCAGCCACGCCGTTGATATCGAAATGGCTGTCAGGTTTGTGGTTGAAGTAGCAAAGGGGTTCGGCGAGGGAAAATGCTCTTTCTACGATGAGAAGGAGTTTCAAAGGCTTGTCTCTCTCTA
>CAZYBE010000072.1:0-5917 GCA_964645765.1 uncultured Eubacteriales bacterium | reverse complement strand
ACCAACGACCTCCGGGTTATGAGCCCGACGAGCTACCAGGCTGCTCTACCCCGCGATATCGTCCTCAATTATAACAAATTTCCACCTATTGTCAAAAGGTGTCGTTCTTTTTCTTCTTGACAGGGGGTTAGGGCAAAAATATAATTGGAAACTCAAAAAAAATGGCCTATTTCCTTTTTTTTCTGCTCGCTGTTCTAAGTGTCGGCTCAGTCCTGGGGATGATCGTTTCCAAGAACCAGGCTTACAATGCTCTCTATCTAATCGTTGCCTTCGCTTGCCTGGGAGGGCTTTTTGGACTTCTCGGCGCTCCTTTTCTGGCCGTTATTCAGATCATCATCTATGCCGGCGCAATCATGGTCCTTTTTATCTTTGTGATCATGATGGTCAATATCCGCGAAGGCATCCCTGCTGAGAAAAAGAAATGGACTCTCTATGTTGCCGGAGGACTGGCTGCAGTTCTTATCCTGGAGCTCGTGCTTTCCTTGAGAGGAGCTCTTTCCCTTTCTGGCGCTGCAGCCGCAGAAAAAGCCAGCCCCACAGACCTTGGCCGTCTGCTTTTTACAAAATATCTCTACCCTTTTGAAATCACCTCGATTCTGATTATCGCTGCTCTGGTTGGAGCCATTGTCTTGGTCAAGAGAAAAGAAAACGAATGATACCTGTAAGCTATTTCTTGATTTTGAGCCTCGTTCTTTTCGTGATGGGCGGCCTCGCTTTTTTTATTAAGAGAGATTTAATCACCATGTTCATGGCCGTTGAAATTATGCTCAATGCCGCCAACCTCGCCTTTATCGCTCTGGCAAATACAGCCAATTCCATCGACGGCCAAGTTATAGTCTTTTTCATCATCACTGTTGCTGCTGCTGAGGCGGCTGTTGGCCTGGCCATCATTCTCCTCGTATTCAGGCAGAGGAAGACAATCAAGTCTGAAGATATTAAATTGATGAAAGGCTAAGATGACAGATATTTTCTGGCTCATTCCCTTTATACCTGCTCTCAGCACTTTTATCCTGGCTGTTTTTGGAAGAAAGCTTCCTAAAAAATATGTCTCATGGCAGGCCTGCCTTGCTGTCTTTGCCTCCTTTGTCATTTCAGTCATCTCCTTTTACGGACTTCTCCAGACTTCCCACGAAACCTACCCTTTGATCAAAAATCTTTTCTCCTGGATTCATGCCGGGAGCTTCATCGTCAATTTCTCCTTTCAGCTTGACCCTTTATCGGCTGTCATGGCTCTTGTGGTCAGCGGCGTGGGATTCATCATCCATGTCTATTCGGTTGGCTACATGGCAAAGGATAAAGGCTACACCCGTTATTTCACCTACCTCAACCTCTTCACCTTTGCCATGCTGATGCTGGTCATGGCTTCGAACATCGTCCTGATGTTTGTCGGCTGGGAAGGAGTCGGCCTCTGCTCCTATCTATTGATTGGATTCTGGTTTGAAAGGGATTCGGCAGCCAATGCCGGCAAAAAGGCTTTTATCGTAAACCGTATAGGCGACGCAGGCTTTCTGCTCGGCATTCTCTTTATTTTTATCAATATCGGAAGCGCAGAATTTACAGCCATCAACCAGGCTATCTCAGGCGGAGCCATGAGCCAGGGGTTGGCGACTCTTATCGCCATCCTCCTCTTCGTCGGCGCAACCGGAAAATCAGCCCAGATTCCTCTTTATGTCTGGCTTCCTGATGCCATGGAAGGCCCGACACCTGTCAGCGCCCTCATCCACGCCGCAACCATGGTCACGGCCGGAGTTTATATGGTCTCGAGGATGAACCTTCTCTACTCTTTATCCGGCACAGCATCAGAGATTGTGGCCGTGATTGGCGCCTTGACAGCGGTCTATGCTGCGACCATGGCTTTGACCCAGAACGATATCAAGAGAGTTTTGGCTTACTCGACCATCTCCCAGATAGGATACATGTTCATGGGCTGCGGAGTGGGCGCCTATGCTGCTGGAATGTTTCATCTCTACACTCACGCCTTCTTCAAGAGCCTTCTCTTTCTTTGTGCCGGGAGCGTGATGCACGCCCTTTCAGGCGAGCTGAACATGAAGAAGATGGGAGGTCTGCGCAAATACCTGCCGATAACTTATCCCACATTCCTCATCGGCGCTATCGCCATCGCCGGCGTCCCCTTCTTCTCCGGATTCTTCTCAAAGGACGCCATTCTCACCCGCGCCTTTGCCAGCGGCCAATATTTCGTCTGGGCTCTGGGAATCATGGGCGCTGTTCTCACTGCCTTTTACATGTTCCGCCTGATTTTCCTGACATTTCACGGCGAGGAACGCCTTGACCCTGAAATCAAGAAGCACATCCATGAATCTCCGCCAGTGATGACTGTGCCTCTCATCATCCTCGCCTTCTTCTCCATCATCGCCGGATATATCGGTCTTCCGGTCGTGATTGGCAAAAAGCTCAACTTCTTCCAGGATTTCCTGGAGCCGGTGGTCCATAAAGCCCATGAAGCTCAGCTGAGCATCCCATCAGAATGGCTCCTCATCCTGATCTCAGTCGCTGTGGCTCTCATAGGAATTTTTATCGCCTACATTTTCTACATCAGAAACCCCCGAATTCCGGGCCGCCTCAGAAATCAATTCCCAGGCATCTACAGGCTTCTCTACAACAAATATTATGTCGATGAAATCTATAACGCCGCTTTTGTCAACACCACTGTCAGAGGCTCGGAGATTATTTATGATAACTTTGACCTAAAAGTCATCGACGGAGCTCTGAACGGAACAGCTTCTGCAACCAGCTTCTCAGGAAAAATCCTGAGCTATCTGCAGAGCGGCTTGATCAAGGATTATGCTCTAATCTTTCTTTTAGGAGTGATTATCTTTTTAGGCTATCTTTTGCTTTAGACAATGAGTTTTCCAGTATTAAGTATTATCATCTTTCTCCCGATCGCAGGAGCCGTCTTTCTAATCTTTGTCCCCAAAGAGAAAGAAGACCTGCTCCGCTTCATTTCGCTCGGCATCGCCGTCGTAATCTTTCTTGTTTCCCTGATGCTTTATTTCAACTTCAATGGTCAGACGGCCGACCCGCAGTTTGTGGAGAAGAGAGCCTGGCTCGGCTATGGCATACAATACCATGTTGGAATTGACGGCATAAGCCTCTTTCTTGTCCTGCTGACAACCTTCCTGATGCCCATCGCCTTTCTTTCCTCCTGGCGCTACATCGAAAGGCGGGTCAAAGAATATCTGATTTTCATGCTCCTCCTCGAGGCAGGAATCCTGGGTGTCTTCGTCTCCCTCAACCTGTTCCTCTTCTATGTCTTCTGGGAGGCGATGCTCTTTCCTATGTATTTTCTGATCGGAATCTGGGGAGGGCCGCGCCGCATCTATGCCACTCTGAAGTTTGTCCTTTTCACCATGATGGGAAGCCTGCTGATGCTCGTTGCCATCTTGTTCCTCTACTCCATCTATTACAAGGCCATGGGCGTCTATTCTCTGGATATTTTCGACTATCATAAGCTCATCCTGAACCCCCGAATACAAATCTGGCTTTTCCTGGCTTTTGCCCTTGCCTTTGCCATCAAAGTCCCGATGTTCCCCTTCCATACCTGGCTGCCTGATGCCCACGTCGAGGCTCCGACTGCAGGCTCTGTCATCCTGGCTGCAGTCCTGCTGAAGATGGGAACTTACGGCTTCCTCCGTTTTGCCCTTCCTCTCTTTCCGAATGCGGCCGAGAGATTCCTTCCGCTTCTCCTTGGCTTAAGCCTGGTGGGAATCATCTACGGCGGCTTGATGGCGCTCATCCAGAAGGATGTCAAATCTCTTGTCGCCTATTCCAGCGTCAGCCACATGGGACTCATCATGCTTGCCGTCTTTTCTCTGAACACAGAAGCTCTCGAAGGAGCCATCTACCAGATGCTCAATCATGGGCTGAGCACAGGCGCTCTGTTCTTGATTGTCGGCATTCTTTACGAGAGAGCCCACACCAGGCAGATTAAAGACTTCGGCGGAGTCAGCAAGCAGATGCCTGTCTTTGCAGCCTTCTTCCTTATCTGTATGCTCTCCTCGGTCGGCCTGCCAGGTTTGAACGGCTTTGTCGGCGAGATACTCTGCATCTTCGGAGTTTTCAAAGCTCATAAGATTCTGGCCATCCTCGGCATTTCAACCGTTATCTTGGCTGCCGGCTACCTGCTCTGGATGTACCAAAGGGTCATGCACGGCCCGATAAAGAACGAAAAAATCCTTTCCTACGCGGATATGAATAAGAGAGAGATTGGGTATCTTGTGCCCATCCTGGTCATGATGTTTTGGATGGGAATCTATCCTCAGAGCTTCTTGAGAAAAATGGATGTCTCTGTCAACCATCTCCTCGACAGCATCAACACCAGAAAGATTGCTTTCACCGAGGCTCGAAAAGAAAAGAACTTGCTGCCAGAAACCGCTCGGGAAAAGGCAAAAGAAAATCATAAGGAAACGCAAGAGATATCGAGATGAACAGCTTCCTGGCGCTTGCGCCGCTTTTGATTCTCGTCGCAGCCTCTCTGCTGGTTTTAATCCTCGAGGTCTTTCTCAAGAAAGAGAACAAGAGTTATTTGGCTTTTGTTTCCCTCTTCTCCCTGCTTTTCTGCTGCTATGTCTGTATCCGATTCTGGAACAAAGGTTACTCTTATTTTGGCGGCAGCCTTTTCCTCGATAATCTCTCTCTCTTCTTCACCCTCATCCTGACCATAGCCACAGGCTTTGTCATTCTTATTTCTATAAAATACATCTCCCTCCAGGATGCAAATTACGGCGAGTATTATGCCCTACTCCTCATGGCTTTGTCGGGTGTAGCCATCATGGTTTCCTCGGCTAGCCTCCTTGTTATCTTTTTAGGCCTGGAGGTCCTCTCCATCTCCAGCTATGCTCTTGCCGGCTTGAAGAGAAGAGACGAAAAGTCCGGAGAGGCAGCCATAAAATATTTTCTTCTGGGAAGCTTTGCCACAGCTTTCCTCATCTACGGCTTAGCCCTTCTCTACGGCTCTTCCCACTCGATTCAGATTCCAGAAATCATCGATTATTTCAAAACAGAAGCAAACCTGGGCCTGATGGCTCTTATCGGCCTGGGATTGGTCATCATCGGCTTCGGCTTCAAGATTGCTGTCGTGCCCTTCCATATGTGGACCCCTGACGTCTATCAGGGCGCTCCGACTCCAATCACTGCCTTCTTCTCTGTCGTCACAAAATCAGCAGGCTTTGCCATTTTATTGAGGATATTCTTTCTTTACTGGAAGATTGCCGTTGACTCAAAAGCCATCTTCTGGCTTCTCTGGGTCATCAGCGCCTTAACCATGGTCGTCGGAAACCTTATTGCCCTGCGTCAGACGAATCTGAAAAGAATCCTGGCTTACTCGAGCATCGCCCATGCCGGATATCTGTTGATAGCCATCTTAGCCCAGGACAACTCCAGCCTGGTTTTCTATTTGACCGTGTATCTCTTCATGAACATCGGAGCTTTTGCCGCTGTCTGCGCCTTGAGCAGAAAAGACAAAGAATACCTCGAGCTTGAGGACTATGCTGGAGTCGGGTTCAAGTATCCCTGGATTGGCGTGACCTTCTCTATTTTTCTTCTATCGCTGGCAGGGATTCCACCCACAGGAGGCTTCCTGGCAAAGTTTTATGTCTTTGCAGCCGGCGTAAGGCAAGGGATTGTTCCCCTAGTCATCGTAGCTGTCTTGGCCAGTCTTATCTCAGTTTTTTATTACCTGCGGATAATCGTCTATATGTACATGAGAGAGCCCTCCCGGGAAATCGATATCACTGTTGAAAATCCGGCTCTATTCCTGGTCCTTTTCCTCTGTCTCTATGGGGTGCTCCAGCTTGGATTATTCCCTGGGAATATTCTGATTTTAATCAGACAGGCAGTGAGCTCCCTGCTTCCTTTATAAAATCCACCTGTTTCTCATAACTTCAGAAAGAATTCTTTT
>CAZYBE010000071.1:0-6184 GCA_964645765.1 uncultured Eubacteriales bacterium | reverse complement strand
AGCTGATTTTCCTCGCTGGGGAAAATCAGCGTGCTCCGAACCCCCAAACCCTCACCCATATCACGGATTCTGGGGTCGTTTTTGTATTTTTCCTTGTCAAAGGATTGATTCTGAGATAGAATCTTTAGATTATCAAAACATAAGGGAGAGGATAAAGTGGCAAGTGAGAAGGAAAAACTCAGAAAAGATGAATACCAGAAGGCTGTGGCTTCATACACGCTGGCTTTAAAAGCTTTTCATAAAGGTGACTTTCAAAGAGCTCAGGAATTGCTAGGGGATTTTTTAGAAAAATATGCCTCTGAAATAGAGCTGGCTGACCGTGCTCACGCCTACCTTGATATTTGCAGAAAGCAGCAAAAAAAAGAAAAAATTCAATTGAAAACATTCGAAGATTTTCATGAATACGCAGTTATCAAGATAAATCAAGGGGACTACGAAGAAGCCATCAAGATGTTAGAAAAGGCCCTGGAAATGAAGCCGAAGGAGGGCAAAATATTCTACTTGATGGCCGATGTCTATTGCCTGTCCGGTCAGATAGACCTCTGCTTGGATTATTTAAAGAAAGCCATTCAAGCTGATGGCTTTTTCAGGATTCTGGCTCAGAATGAGCCGGATTTCGAAGCTCTTAAAAACGACAAGAAGTTTAGATTGATAACCATAATGGCATGAGAAAAGGATTCCTTGCCCTTGTCTTGGCTGCAGGGGAGGCAACAAGATTCAGGTCAGAAAAGAATAAAGTTCTCTATCCTCTTTTGGGAAAATCCATGCTGCACCATGTTTTAGATTGTGTTTTCAAGCTGAAGCCTGCAAAGGTCTATGTCGTGGTTGGCTCTCACCAAGACGAAGTCATGAAAGACGCCTCGGCAAAAAAAGTCGAATTCTTCACCCAACGAAAGCAGCTGGGAACAGCCCATGCCGTGCTCGCAGCAAAAAGCCGTCTGCAGAAAAAGAAAGACATAGACGTTCTCATCCTCAACGCTGATTTACCATTGTTGAGCCCTGAAACATTGAGGTCGATGTTGCTTTTTCATCGAAGGAAAGGAAATTCTCTGACTTTTCTAAGCGCTGAGCTTGAAAATCCCAAAGGCTTCGGCCGTGTTGTTCGTTCCCCTGATAAGATAAAAATTGTCGAGGAAAGAGAAGCTTCGCCTTCTCTTCGGAGAATAAAAGAGGTCAATGCCGGAGTCTATCTTTTTAGAATCAAGGACCTGCTCAAGGCCTTGCCTGAGGTGTCGAAGCAAAACAAAAAGAGGGAGTATTATCTGACCGACTTGGTCGAGATTCTATCAGAGAAGCAGAAGGTTGCCGTTTTCAAAACATCTCATGTTGAGGAAATCGTGGGAGTTAACAACCGCTATGAACTGGCAAGGGCGGTCGCGGTTCTGCGGGAGAGAAAGATTAAGGCTCTCGCTGAGCAAGGGGTCACTGTCTATGACCCGCATACAACCTGGATCGACCTTGATGTCAGGATCGGAAGGGATACGACGATCTACCCCTCAGTCATCATCGAAGGGAAATCTCTCGTGGGACGCAAATGCCGGCTTTATCCCTTTGTCCACATCATCAACTCCAGGCTGGGGAACCGCGTCAAGATTTTGAGCTCGACCGTGATTGAAGAGAGTGTTATCGAAGATGATGCTCAGGTTGGTCCTTTCAGCCGCTTAAGGCCCAAGACAGTCGTTCGCTCTGGAGCCAAGGTTGGAAATTTTGTCGAGATGAAAAACACGGTTTTCGGAAAATTCTCTAAAGCAGGCCATCTCTCCTATCTTGGCGACTGCCGGGTCAAGGAGAGGGTGAATGTCGGAGCCGGGACAATCACCTGCAATTATGACGGCCGCAAGAAGCACAGGACGACTATTGAAGCCGGCGCTTTTATCGGCTCCGGGACAGAGCTTGTGGCTCCGCTCAAGATTGGAAAAGGAGCCTACATCGGAGCTGGTTCAACCATCACCAAAGATGTCAGGCCTGGCTCCCTGGCGGTGTCAAGAAGCAAGCAGGTTGAAAAGCCGGGCTGGGCCCGCAGGCTGAGAAGAGGTTGAGAAGAGAATAATGTGCGGAATAATCGGCTACATCGGTCCTAAAAGTGTGGTCCCCATCCTTATTGAAGGCCTGAAGAAGCTCGAATACAGAGGATACGATTCAGCCGGAATCGCTGTTGTTGATAAGAACCGGATAGAGGTGAGGAGGGTCAAGGGGAAAATCCGGGACCTGGAGAAAAGCCTGGATTCCTCTCTCATTAAAGGGAGTTACGGAATAGGGCATACCCGTTGGGCGACACATGGCCGGCCTTCCGAAGAGAATGCCCATCCTCATCAGGATTGTTCAGGTTCCATGGTTGTTGTCCACAACGGAATTATCGAAAACTATCTCCCGTTAAAACAGAAACTCAGAAAAGAAGGACACCATTTCCGCACAGAGACCGATACCGAAGTGATTGTTCATCTTATTGAGAAGTATTTCGAGGGCTCATTGGAGAAGGCTGTGCAGAGGGCTGTCCTGGAGCTTGAGGGAGCCTATGCTTTCGCTGTGGTCTCATCCCGGGATTCTGGAAAAATCGTGGTGGCAAAGGTTGGACCGCCGGCTGTCATCGGCTTGGGCGAGAATGAGTATTTTGTCTCCTCGGACATCAACCCCCTTCTCAGCTACACTCAGAAGGTTGTCTTCCTTGAAGATGAAGAAATGGCGGTTATCGGTCAGCAAGGCGTGAGATTCTCTGACTTCAAGGGGAATCCTTTAGAGAAGAGAGTTGACCATATCACCTGGACTCCGCTCATGGCCGAAAAAAGCGGTTTTAAGCATTTCATGCTCAAGGAAATATTCGAGCAGCCCCAGGTTGTCAGGGACACCCTTAAAGGAAGGATATCCCTTGATTCAGGCAAAATATTATTAGAAGAGGTGGGAATCTCTGCACAGCTTTTAAAAAAAATAAAGAAAGCGGTGATTATCGCCTGCGGAACGAGCTTTCATGCCGGCCTCTGCGGCAAATATTTCATAGAGACTCTGGCTAAAATTCCGGTTGATGTCGAGTATGCCTCTGAATTCCGCTACCGCGATTTTATCCTGGAGAAAGACACTTTGGTCGTGGTCATTTCTCAATCCGGCGAAACTGCGGACAGCCTGGCAGCCTTGAGGGCTGTCAAGAAAAGGGGAGTTTTATCGCTGGCCATCTCCAACATCGTCAATTCCTCTATTCCCAGAGAATCGGATGGAGTTCTCTACACCCATGCCGGCCCTGAAATCGGGGTTGCCGCCACTAAAACCTTTTCCGCCCAGCTTACTGCCCTGGCCCTTCTCGCCCTTCATCTGGCCCAGCTAAAGGGAGAGGTTGAGGAGGAAGGGGCTTTGCCCCTTATCCAGGAGCTCCAGCGCATTCCTCACAAGATGGAGAAAGTCCTCAATCAGGCCAATTCAGTCAGGGATTTGGCTTTAAGGTTTTCCTCGTTCTCTCATTTTCTCTATCTGGGCCGCTGGGTTAGCTTTCCTGTAGCCTTGGAAGGGGCGCTCAAGCTGAAAGAGATTTCCTATATTCACGCTGAAGGCTATCCAGGAGGGGAGATGAAGCACGGCCCGATCGCGCTCATCGACGAAACCATGCCGACCATGGCCATTGTCCCCAAGGACAAAGTCTATGAGAAGATGCTGAGCAATATCTCTGAAGTCAAGACAAGAGTGGGATGCATCCTGGCAGTGGCTTTTGAGGACGACGAAGAGATTCGGGATAGAGTTGATGAGGTCATTCCTGTCCCTTCTTTGAATCAGCTTTTCACGCCCTTTTTGACCGTAATCCCCCTTCAGCTTTTTGCCTATCACATCGCCCTGGCACGCGGTGCGGATGTCGACCAACCCCGCAACCTGGCGAAAAGCGTCACCGTCGAATAAACGATTTTTCTATATTTTATCTCTATTTTTTGACATTGAATTTCTTTTCAGCTTTTTTTATTATATAAAAAAAGAACTTGAGGTACTTTTATGAAAAATAAATACACTGCTATTATGAAGAAAGATGGGGATTGGTGGATTGGATGGATTGAGGAGGTTCCTGGTGTAAACTGTCAGGAAAGAACCCGTGCGCAGTTAATAGAAACGCTTAGAATAACATTGAAAGAGGCTCTGGAGTTCAATAAACGGGAGGCGTTATCTGTTGCTGGAGTTGACTTTCAAGAAGAAAAAATTGCAGTATGAAAAGGCATGAGCTGCTTAAGCACCTTCGGTCTCATGGCTGTAGATTCATTCGGGAAGACGCACGTCATTCTTGGTGGCATAATCCCAAGCTGAATAAAAGATCTGCAATCCCAAGACATTCTGAAATCAATAGAATTCTCGCCATTAAAATTTGTAAAGACCTTGGGATTCCGCCATTAAAATAAAAGACCCAAAATTCACTCTTTTACTCCTCTCAGAATGGATCTCTTATGGCTTACTGAGAGAATTTGCTTTTTGGGATCGCAAGATATCCTAACTATTTAAGCTCAGAGAGCCTGCTGCTGAGCACGAGAAAAATATAAGCTGGATGATGAGCGGCGTCAGGGACCCCATGAAGGGCCGGATAGAATCATTTCCTCTTGCAGACTTTCCCTTATCTCAGCGGGGGTGAATTCAGCCTACTGGATGATCCGGACGTCGAAGACGCTGCCCGTGCCCGCGTCGGGAAGGGACTGGAACTTCACGGTGACACGCTGCTTAGCGCGGGTCAATAGCTCTGGAAGCTTGTATTCGAAATCGAAGAGCTCGGCAGGCGCGGCCTCGAGCGTCTGCGTCGCTACCTTCTCTCCGTCCACCAGGACATCGAACGTGCGGGGACGGCCAAAGCTTCCGACAAAGGTGCAGACCAGGACCATCGGCTTGTCGGGGAGCACTTTCAGGTCGTAGCTGAACCACCCGTTCCGCGCTTGGCGCGTCCTTTTTCCCGCAAAATAGCCCTGGACGACGTTCTCTGCTTTGAAGCCATGGTCGGTTTCGCTTTGTTCGTCGTTGATATTCACGGCATCCAGGGTCCGGCGTTCGATCTCCTTGCGGCGCGATTCTTTGGCCGCGATTTCTGCTTTTCTCTGATCCCATTCCGCAGGAGAAAGGACCTTCCAATACACGGTGTAGCGCTGGTCGAAAGCTTTATACAAGGGAATCAAACGAACATCCTGAGGCTGGCCGAGGCCGGTGGTCTGGAAATTCAGCGGCCCGCCTGCGCCTGGTGCTGGTTTGACACGGCCCAGCACATCTTTCACCTCGCCGATGAAGACGGGGATCGCGATCGAAGGCAGGCGGTTGACCTGTGGGGCATTCGACCCATACCGCAGCTCTTCGGTCAAGCCCTCCCGGCCGAGGTCGCCGGCCAGCACGATCGGCCCGTATAGTATGGCGATCATCTTCGGGTCGTCTGGCATGGCTTCGAGCCGCAGGCTCATAGGCCAGCGTATTTGGACCGTATCGCCGTTCTTCCATTCGCGCTCGATCGCAGCATAGGAGCCGGGCTTGGCATTCACGGGCACGCTCTTACCGTTGATGGTCACTGTCATTGCGGACGATACCCAGGACGGGCACCTGATCCTCAATGCCAGGCGAACAGGTTTTTGAGTCTGGAAGGTAAGCTTGGCCTCGTCCTCTTCAGGGAACTTGGTCTCCTGGCGCACGATGAGGCCTTTGTCTTTCCAGCTCAGCTCGGAGGCGATAAAAAGATTGAGGTAGAGCGACCGGTCGTCGTGGAAAAAGATTGTATCACCGTACTTGGCATGGTTTTCCATGCCTGTTCCCACACAGCACCAGAACGATTCATTGGGGGTCGAATACGTCTTGAACGCACCGGGCCGGAGCGGCACATAGTAGCACATCATTCCCGTGGCAGCGTCCTGCGAGGCGAGGATATGATTAAATAGCCCGCGCTCATAGAAGTCTATTTTCTCGGCCGTCGGTTCAAGGCCGAAAAGCTGACGGGTCAGCTTGAGCATGTTGTAGGTGTTGCAAGTCTCAGTGCTCGACGCGCCGAGGTTCTTCGAGAACTGGTCAATGGGGAAAAAGCGCTCGCCATTCGTGTTGCCACCGATGGCGAATGAACGATGGAGAGCCACTCGGTCCCAGAAAAAGCCGGCGATGTCCAGGTACCGTTTTTCGCCGGTGAGTTGGTACTCGCGGAAGGCGCCGATGACCTTGGGGAATTGCGTATTTCCGTGCAGGCCGTCCAGCTTGTCTT
>CAZYBE010000070.1:0-6436 GCA_964645765.1 uncultured Eubacteriales bacterium | reverse complement strand
CTCAGACATGCTCGCCGCCCGACTCCGTCGGGTTCCCTCGAAGAGCGAACTCCGAAGGCTAAATCCTCAATGGTCGCTTTGGCTATTTCCCAAAACCTTTTCTTATTAGATTTTAAAATGATTTCCTTCCCTTGAAAAATTTCTCCTCTTGTGCTTATAATTAATTCGCTAAAAATGCCTAAACTTTTTGTTTATCCAAAAAAAGCTGAATCGTCTGTTTTTGTTCTAAAAAATGAAAAAATTTCTATCGGCCGCTCGGCTGAGAACGAAATTCCCCTCCCTGACCCCTTTTGCTCAGGGTATCATGCCTTTATCTACCCCTCGGGATCGGGCTATGTCGTTCGGGATAATGCCAGTAAAAACGGAACATTTCTCAACGGCAAGAAGATTCAAGCCGAAACGGAGCTTAAAAAGGGAGATGAGGTTCTTGTCGGCTCGACGAGGATTGTTTTTGATAAGGAGCTTTCGACAAATGTCGAAGTCACTGAAGTCCTCTCACCTTCAGCAAATATAAACACCATTATCCAGGTTGAAGAAATCCTGAAGAAAAAAGAGATTGATACAACTCTAAAAGCTACCTTCACTCCCATCGACCTGGAAAAATTCAAATCAGAACATCGGGCTTACTCGATCTTGAACGAAGTCAGCGAAGCTCTTGTTCTCAACAAGCCTCTCAGCGAACTCCTGGAAAACATCATGGACCTCATCTGCCAGAATCTCCCCATGGACAGGGGGATTCTGATGCTGAAGGAGGGTAATCCTCCTCAGTTCATTCCAAAAGTTGTGCGCATCAATAACACCAGCCTCCAGAATCAAAAGATTCAGGTTAGCCAGAGCGTGATCAATACTGCTGTCGACAAGCATTCCTCAGTCCTGACCTATGATGCCCAGGCTGACCCTCGCTTCAGTGCCAAGGACAGCATCATTAGATTCAACATCCGTTCTGCGATGTGTGTTCCTCTCTGGAATAACAAGGAAATCATAGGAGTCGTCTATTCAGACCGCATAGCCATGCCCAAGCAATTCACGGATAACGACTTGACGCTCTTGACTCTTATCTCCAATTTAGCTGCGGTCAAGATTGAGAACGCCAGGCTGATCGAGCAAGCCATCGAGAAGCAAAAGATGGAGAGGGAGCTTGCCCTGGCGGCCAAGATTCAAGAAGACTTTCTGCCCAAAAAGAGCCCTGAATGCGAAAATTTTGAGATTGCCGGCTCCAATATTCCCTGCTATCAGGTCGGCGGCGATTATTATGATTTCATCGAGATCGACCCCTGCCGCCTGGGAATCGTAGTTGCCGATGTCTCCGGGAAAGGAGTCAGCGCTTCCTTGCTCATGGCTTCTTTGAGGGCAGCTTTGCAGTCAGAGGTTGATGTTCAATACAACTTAAATGAAATGGCTGCAAAACTAAACAACTTTGTCCACCGCAGCTCAGCGCCAAATACCTTCATAACATTTTTCTTCTGCGAGCTAAACAAGAAGAGTGGCGAGCTGACTTATCTCAATGCCGGCCATAACCCGCCGTTTATTCTCGATAAAAAGGGAAAGATTCATCGCCTTGAAAGCTGCGGTCTCTGCCTGGGCATGTTTCCCTCCGTGGCCTACGAAGTTAGGAAAGTCAAATTAAACGCTGGAGACACAACCCTGCTTTTTACAGATGGAATCGTTGAATGCCGCAACAAGAAAGAGGAGGAATTTGGTGAGGAAAAGCTCATCAACATGGTGAAGAAGAATTCAAAGCTTTCCGCTCAGAATCTTCTGGAAAAAGTCTATGATGAGGTTCATTCCTTCACTTCCGACGTTCCCCAGATGGACGATATGACCCTGGTCGTTATCAAAAAAATTGCTTAATATTTTTTAAAGCAGTCGTTATTCCGGCAGTTTATCAACCGCAACATCATAATCGTAGTCAAAATCTCTTTTAGCCCATTATTCAGCCATTTATTCCAAATAAGGGAAAATATAATTGAGTAATGCGTCCCCGTTATTCCGTTCCATTATTTTTATTCCACTTATTTTATTCGTGGGCGGCTTCGGACATGGCCACGATGTTTTGCGGCGAGACATTAGGGAGAATAGCTTCATGGCTTGGGCTGATGATGAGGTCTGGCCCGAGCAGCTCCTTAACTCTTCGCACTTCGGCCTTCACTTCTTCGGGTGTGGCGTTGACAAGAAGGACTTGAGTATCGATTCCGCCCAAGAAAGCAATCTTGCCTTTAAAATTCTTCGCAAGGGTTTGAGCATCCATATTTTGCGCTCTGGCCTGGAGTGGATGAAGGCAGTCCACGCCTGCCTTAACCAGGCTGTGGATGATGTTATAGACAGAGCCGCAGGAGTGAAGAATCACCTGAAGCCCATGGCCATGGGCCTGTTGTGTAAATTTGCGCAGCCAGGGAAAAATAAACCTCTGGAAATGAGCCGGGCTTATCATCAAGCCAAGCTGTGTGCCGAAATCATTGCCGAAGAAGCAGCCGTCGACGAGATTTCCAGCTTTGCTAAAAAAGCGCTTGTTTGACTCCAAATAAAAATTGCAGACTCGCTCGGTGACGGCATCGACAATCTCAGGATGGGTGTACATCTTAGCCATGTAATTTTCCATGCCGAAAAGGTCCATGACGTCATGAAAGAATGGCGCCCAGAAGCCGCAGCGCGGGGCAGGTTTTCTGGCGATGATGGAGCGAACGAGTTCCCGGCTGTTCAAAACATTCTCCTTCATTTAAAAATCATATCTTTTTTCATGATAAATAAAAAGTTTTTTAAGTTAAAGATTCATGCCGTAAGCTTTTTTCCTTGATAGATAACAACGTTGCGGGCCAGGCGGTGCTAAACAAAATGTATGCTGCCATCAGCCACTTTATTTGACTTCGAATTTTTGAAATGCTATAAACCGTTTTTGATATATCCACTTGCGAAGGAGGCCTGCTATCATGTCAAAAAGATTGTCTCTTAGGTTTCCTCTCTTCATTTTGGGCCTTTCATTCATCAGCCTTTTCTTTTCCTGCGCCCGCAAGCCTGAGCCTGCGGACCTGGTTATAATGAATGGAAAAATCGTCACCGTTGATGAGACCAAGCCAGAAGCCCAGGCGCTTGCCGTTCGGGGCGATTTGATTGCAGCCGTGGGCACTGAGAAAGAAATTAAAGCCTACATCGGCCCGGCGACAAAAGTGATCGACCTTGAAGGGAAGCTGGCTATCCCTGGTTTCATCGATAGTCACGGCCATTTTACAGGAATTGGCGAGGCCAGACTGGAATTAGACCTGACCAAGGCCAAAAACTGGGACGAGATTGTGGCCATGGTCAAGGATGCTGTGCAGAAAGCCAAGCCAGGCGAATGGATTAGAGGCAGAGGCTGGCATCAGGAAAAATGGGATAAAACTCCGCAGCCGAATATCGATGGGCTGCCTTTCCATCATGCTTTGAGCAAGGTCTCACCCCAAAACCCTGTTCTTCTGACCCATGCCAGCGGCCATTCCTGCCTTGCTAATGCTAAAGCCATGGAGCTGGCTAAAATCACAAAGAAGACTCCAAACCCCAGGGGCGGCGAAATTGTCAGGGATGCGAGCGGAAATCCAATCGGAGCCTTCCGAGAAACCGCCCAGGGACTGCTGGGCGTGGCGATGAGAAGCTATCAATTGAGCCGAACGCCTGAACAGGTCAAAGCTGCAGAGAGACGAGTGATAGAACTTGCTGCCCAGGAATGCCTGTCCAAAGGCGTGACAAGCTTCCATGATGCCGGCTCATCTTTTGAGACCATCGACCTTTTTAAAGAATTCGCCCAGGACGGGAAGCTCGGAATCCGGCTCTGGGTCATGATCAGAGAAGGCAATGAAAGCCTGAAGAAGCGCCTTGCCGAATACAGAATCGTCAGGCTCGGTCAGAACCATCTCACAGTCCGGGCCATCAAGCGCTTGATTGACGGAGCGCTGGGCGCGCATGGAGCCTGGCTGCTCGAGCCCTACAGCGACCTTCCCACAAGCAGCGGCCTGAATACGACGCCGGTTGAAGTTATCAAAGAAACAGCCAGGATTGCTATCGAGAACGGCTTCCAGCTCTGCGTCCACGCTATTGGAGACAGGGCAAACCGCGAGGTTTTAAACATCTATGAGGAAGCACTCAAGGCTCATCCCGACAAAAAAGACCTTCGCTGGCGGGTCGAGCATGCCCAACATCTTAACGCTGCGGATATTCCGCGCTTCGGCAAGCTGGGTGTGATCGCTGCCATGCAAGGAATCCACTGCACCTCCGACGGGCCGTGGGTCATCAAGAGGCTGGGTGCGAAAAGGGCAGAGGAAGGCGCATACGTCTGGCAGAAGCTCATGAAGACAGGCGCGATCATCTGCAACGGCACAGACGCGCCGGTCGAGGATGTAAATCCCATCGCCTGCTTTTATGCGACAGTAACGCGGAAGATGAAGGATGGTGCGCTATTTTATCCAGACCAGCGGATGACAAGAGAAGAAGCCTTGCGCTCTTACACCTATAACTGCGCCTATGCCGCCTTCGAGGAGGACATTCTCGGCTCACTGAAGCCGGGCAAGCTCGCTGACATCACTGTTCTTTCCAAAGACATCATGACTATTCCTGATGACGAGATTTTGACTGCCGAAGTTCTCTATACCATCGTCGGCGGAAAAGTTCTTTACCAGAAATGATAAAAAGGGGACAGTCCCCTTTTATTGTGATGATGAGTTTTTGAGCACTCAAGTCCTTTACACGATTGTTAGCGGAAAAATTATTCACTAGAAGTAAATTAACATACACGCACTAGAAAAAATGTCATCGCGAGGAGAAGTCGAAGCCGCGAGCGGAGCGTGGCGGGAAGCAACGTGGCGATTCGACGAAGTCGTTGCGAGGCGCGAAGCGCCGTGGCAATCTCATTAAATAAAGAGATTGCGCAGTCTGTTCTGAGCAGAGCGAGGAATCTCCTGCGTTCCTCGCAATGACATATTACTTAATGCGTTTGTATTAGAACCTCATTCGTTCGTTTTCAAATTTTTTTGCCTGATAAAAAAGAATTGACTGAGGAGGCAAGGATGAAAAAGCGATATGCGTCATTTATTTTTATCCTGGCTGTAAGCCTTGTCTTTTTGTTTATCCCTGTTTTATTCTCTCAGCCGCGGGAGCAGATGGTCAAAGTCATCGTTGCTCCAGACCATCCTGACTGGGAATACAAGTTAGGCGAAAACGTAAAATTTAGGATTTCAGTTCTGCAATATGGGAATCCCCTCAGCAACGTGACGATGAGATATGAGATTATGCCTGAAAAAATGGAGCCAATAAAATCCGAGACATTGGTCCTAAAAGAAGGCCAGGTCACGGTTGACGGCGGAACGATGAAAATGCCTGGATTCCTCCAGTGCTGGGCTTACGCTACTGTCGACGGCAAGGAATACTCAGGCCTGGCTGCAGCAGGCTTTGAGCCTCTAAAGACTCAGCCGACGACAGAGCTGCCCGAAGATTTTGTCGAGTTCTGGGAGAAAGCGAAGGCAGAGGCAGCCAAAATCCCTCTCGATGCCAAGATGACCCTCTTATCCGAGCGTTCGAACGAAGCGGTCAATGTCTATCAGGTGAGCTTCCAGAGCTTTCGCGAAGGCTCGCGGATTTACGGGATTTTGTGTGTGCCCAAAAAGGAGGGTAAGTATCCAGCCCTGCTCCGTGTTCCAGGGGCAGGCATAAGGCCTTATTCCGGGGATGTTGCCACAGCCAGGAAAGGGGTCATTACGCTTGAGATTGGAATCCACGGAATTCCTGTGACCATGGACCAGGCAGTCTATACAGACCTATTTAATGGAGCGCTCAACGAGTACTGGTTTTCAAACCTTGATGACAGGGACCATTATTATTACAAGCGCGTCTATCTTGGCTGCGTCCGCACTGTGGATTTTATCTTCAGCTTAGCGCAGTTTGACGGCGAGAAGCTGGCCGTGACTGGTGGAAGCCAGGGCGGCGCGCTGTCCATCATCACCACAGCCCTGGATTCGAGAGTGAAGTGGTTAGCTCCCATCTACCCTGCACTCTGCGACCTCAGCGGCTATCTCAACAGCAGGGCAGGGGGCTGGCCGCACATGTTTGACAAGAAAAACTCTGCTTTTAACGCCAAGAAGGATAAGATCGAGACCTCTAAATATTATGATGTGGTGAATTTTGCCCGGCTGGTCAAGGTGCCTGGCTATTATTCCTGGGGGTTTAACGACACTGTTTGTCCTCCGACTTCCATGTTCGCTGCCTACAATGTCATCACAGCCCCGAAAAAACTGCTCCTCGTCCAAGACACAGGCCACTGGACTTATCCTGAGCAAGTGGAGAAAGTTGAAGCCTGGCTGGCAAGCGTCCTGCTCGGCGAGGGAAGCGAGGCAAGGAGGTAAAAAATGGCAACAAACATCCAGACCATTCTGCGCGGTCAAATACTCGACCGGCGCCAAAAGCTTGAAGCTGC
>CAZYBE010000069.1:0-7652 GCA_964645765.1 uncultured Eubacteriales bacterium | reverse complement strand
CTGGGAGGAAACGGTCAAGACAATCTGGTAGGGTTTCTAATTATCCGAGGAGAATGATTTCAGGCGATCGCTGAGCGCAGAGTTCTTAAGTTTTTTAAGAGCCTTGGCTTCGATCTGTCTGATTCTCTCACGGGTCACCTTGAATCGTTGGCCGACTTCCTCCAGGGTGTGCTCGTTTGAGTCCATCAACCCGAATCTCATCTTTAAGACTTCAGCCTCCCTCTCCGTGAGTTGATTCAGTGCTCCCTCAATTTGCTCTTTCAAGCCGACGCGGATGACCGTTTCATCGGGGGAAGGCATCATCTTATCTTCGATGAAATCGCCGATAAAGGTATCCCCATCCTCACCAATCGGCGTCTCCAATGAGATTGGCTCCTGGTCGGCTTTTATGATTTTTCTTACTTTGCTGGGCGGAATATCCATCTTTTTGGAAATTTGCTCGAGAGTCGGTTCTCTGCCATTCTCCTGGACGAGAGACAGAGAAGCTCTCTTCAGTTTATTTATGGCTTCGATCATATGAACCGGGATTCTTATCGTCCTTGCTTGGTCAGCTATGGCCCGGGTTATGGCTTGTTTTATCCACCAGGTGGCGTAGGTTGAGAATTTGTATCCTCTTCGGTATTCAAATTTATCAACAGCCCTCATCAGGCCAATATTTCCTTCCTGGATGAGGTCGAGAAAATGAAGACCGCGATTTGTGTATTTTTTTGCGAGGGAAATCACGAGCCTCAAGTTGGCGGCCACGAGGTCTTTTTTTGCCTGTTCATGGGTCTTTTTTTCTTTGGCTATGTTCCGAAGGATTTTTCTTAACTGCTGGGAGTTTAAGCCGGTCTCTTTCTGTTTGGATTTCAACAGCCTGTCGATTTCATTGATTTTTCGTCTGACCTGCACTTTTTTCTTTTTCTCCTTGGTTTTGGCGAGCAATAATTCCAACTCTTCCCTGGCATCTTCTAACTCATCGCTGAATTTAAGTCTCTCACCCAGACTTTCGACCATTTTTTCCTTGTAAGCAGGACTTAAGTTGAGTTCTCTTAAGATGTGGCCTATCTTGACTATGAGACAAGCGCGAGAGAAATCGTATTTCTTCCTTAAGGGAATTCTCTTTAATTTTTCGGTTATCTTCTTGATTTTTTTTAAATGGCTCAGAATAAGCTTCTTCTTTTCCTCCGGCTCTTCTTCTGCTTGGTCCGGGCTGATGCTGAATATCTCATTGATGATTTCAGGATTTTTTTTCAGGCTTTTCTCCAGAGAGAGAATTTTGTCGAGAACAAATCGAGTCTGAGAGAGAGCTTTGATGATAGCTTTGTTCTCCCTTTCGATTTTTTTAGCCAAGGCAATTTCCTCCGCACGAGTCAGGAGCGAGGTTTTCCCCATCTCTTTTAAGTAGAGCTTGACCGGGTCAGTCGTGCTCCCCACTTTATAGATGTAAACAGGGTCCGTTTTTTTACTCTCGGGTTTATCTAAGATTCTCATCCCATAATCGTCCCTGAGGCTCAGGAAATCATTGAAATCTCTCGGGGATTCATGCTCATCAGGGGGGTGTTCATCCCTCTCCTCAGAAAAGAGATATCCCTCTTTCTTCCCTTTGGGAAATTGGTTTTGAATCTGGCCTTTTAATTCTTTATCTATTTTCATTAGAAACCCTATATTATAACTCAAATTTAATCATTTTTGTTGCAAATTTTAAAAATTGTAGGATTCCCACTTCGCGGCGATATGTTGCCATATTCGAGGCGCATGTTTTTGGAAATAGCCGCAGCGACCATTGAGGATTTAGCCATCGGAGTTCGCTCTTCTAGGGAACCCGACGAAGTCGGGCGGCGAGCATGTCTGAGCGAAGCGAGTTACGCAGCCGCCAAGAAGAGCGAATGGAGATGGCGTTAAAAATCCGATTGGGAGCGAGGCTGTTTCTAAAAACCTTACAGATTTATCGCCTTAACTGGAAGATGCTTTTTATTATTTCTTTTTCTTTGTTTTATCCAAGGCTGTCTTGAGTTTTTCGCCGAAGAGACCAAAGGCAGGTTCTTTGGGCTCAAGAGACTTATATTCTGCCTTTTCTTTTTTGGCCGAAACTTCTTCCTTTTCTTCTTCACCCTCTTTTTTCTCCTTGGCTTTAACCGCGATATGAGCTTCCTGTTCAGATTCTTCAAGCTCAATTTTTTCTTCGATTATTCTTTTTACCCCTTTTCTTGCCCGAATCTCTCTCTCGCCCTCGATCATCTGTTTCTTTTTCCTTTTGGCTTTTGGCGGCCTTTCTTTTTCCTTGCGCTCGACTTCGATCGGCTCAAGGGGAGCTTCAATTTGAATTTCTCTTAGAGCTTCGGGAGGAAAAGCCTCTTCAGAAGTTTCTACAAATGAGGGGGCTGTTACCGGGACTTCTTCAATTCTCTCTTCGGGCGCTCGTTCAGGAAGAATTTCTTCGAGCTTCAGTTCTTCTTTGATTTTAACCTTTTCCCGATAGAAGAAGATGCCTTTCTTTTTTTCGGACTGGAAAAATTCAGGGTAGCTGAGCAGGGTCCTTTCAACATCTTCTTGAGTCGTCTGTTTGAGAATGTCAACAAGGTGATAAGCTCGAAGATAATGGAGGGAGAAGTTTTCGCTTTCCGCTCCAAAGTTCTTGAAGATGAGAATCAAGAGCCCTCGCAGGTCCAGGCTATCTCTTTGCTGGTAATAGAAAAGAAGCTTGTTCAGAATTTCCCTTTCCAGGTGGATGATTTTATTGGGAAGAGAGTAAGTGAAGGCCTCTTCGCTGCTCAGGGCGAATCTGTCTTCTTTGGGGTCATAGGTCATCTTCACCGCTGCGAGTTTTTTCTTAGACTTTTTCAACCAGAAATTGAGATGATTAGGGTCTCTTTTTTCAAAAGTCAGGCTCGCACCCTGAGGGACGTTATGCTGCTCGTAGAAGTTTTTCAAGCCTAGAAAGAAACCTGAGGAAGGATAGTAATAGACAGTGTAGTCCTTTCCTTCTTCTGTGTCGGTGAAAGTGTATTCTCTGGAGTTGGAAAGCTCCTTATGGAGGCTTTTCGGAACTTTAACACCGCCGGAAAGAATCTCTCTCCAGGTCAGGTAAATTTTTAAAGGGAATTCTTGTGTTTGGATTGGAAGATATTTCGTTTCTTCTGCGGCCGCAGGAAGCTCGGCCATGGGCGCTGACAAGGGCAGGTCTTGGGGAAGAGAGTTGATGATCTCTTTCAGGTGCCATTTGCCCCAGCCGATGGGCGAGATGTAAATAAAGTCCTTCTTGTATTTTTTCTCCAGAACGAAGTTGAGGCTCATGCAGAAAAGGTCAAAAAGCTCATTCGAGCTCTCCATGTTAAAGAATTTGGTCGCCAAATCCGCTGTCGCAGCCGATGACTTCGTTTCGGTGAGATGGCTCTCAATTTCTTCTATCTTCTTTTCCTCGACCTCTATTTTTTTCTCCTCAAGCTGCCAGAACTCATCCCAGTTGAAGAACTTGGGCGACTTATTGAGAGCAGTCCTCAAGTTCCTCTCCAGCGTTTTTAAGTCTCTATCGGTCATAGGCAGCTCAGAGAGCCTTGGGTCTTCGTTTTTCTCCATGATTTCCAGAGCCTTTCCTTTTGCTTCGTAATTGGAGGGGAGGAGGACTTGAGTCTTGGTTTTCTTCATGTAATCCATGTATTTTCGGAATATTCCTCCGCCTGTGTAATCGACTTCCAGCATTTCACATTTGTAGCTTTCATAAGGAATTTTTTTTGTGACTCTCAGGACAACAGCTCCTTTGAATGGCTCCACGCCTTTGCTGCTGACCAGGAGAGGTTCGTCGTATTCTTTATAGATATAGTCGCCAGCTTCATAGATACATTCCGGGTCGTACTTTTTGACCTCCTTGCTCAATTGATGGGAAGACTTCTGGTAAACCAGTTTTCTTGTCATCTCCTGGATGGAAAGAGGTTTGCTGGTTTTCAAGAATTCATTTTCTAAAAATGACAGGTCTTTTTCAGTGATTTTTGTGTTTTCGTTCTCTTCGCTCATTGAAGTTTTATTTTTTTCCTAATAATAAAAGAAGTATGGCTTTTTGTATATGAAGCCTGTTTTCAGCTTGATCATAGACCACGGACTGCGAGGAGTCAATGACATCATCCGCGACCTCCTCTCCTCTGTGGGCTGGAAGACAATGCATGAAGAGAGCGTTGGCTTTGGCATTGGCCATCAATTTTCTGTTGACTTGATAGGCAGCGAAAATTTTGCCTCTCTTTTCCTTTTCATGCTCTTGTCCCATGGAAGCCCAAACGTCCGTATAGACAGCATCCGCTTCCTTAACCGCCTCCAAGGGGTCGTTGCTGAAAGAGAATTTTGCCCCTGTATCTTTGGCATCCTCTTCGGCTTGGCTCACAATCTCTGGCTTCGGCTCGAATCCTCGAGGGGTGGCAACGCTCATTGTCGAACCGGCCTTTGCTGTGGCAAAGAGAAGGCTGTGGCAGACGTTGTTTCCGTCCCCGACATAGGCCAGTTTGAAATTTTGGAGGTCGCCCTGTTTCTCTTTGATGGTGAAGAAGTCGGCCATGGCCTGGCAGGGATGGAGGAGGTCGGTCAGGCCGTTGATGACAGGGATGCTGGCTGCCTGAGCGAGCTCCACGACATCCTTGTGGGCAAAAGTTCTGATCATGATGCCGTCGAACAAGCGCTCCAGATTTTTAGCCACATCAAAAGGAGATTCCCTCGTTCCCAACTGAATTTCTGTGGGGCCCAAATAGATAGCCTTTCCTCCCAGCTGGAGCATCCCGAATTCAAAGGTTATCCTCGTTCGCAGAGAAGGCTTCTGGAAAATCATGGCCAAGATTTTGTTCTTGAGCTTCCTTTGAAAACGCTGGGGCCGCTCTTTTATTTCCCGGGTCAAGTCTAAAATTTGGCTGAATTCGTAAAGAGTCAGGTCATGGATGGATATAAAGTCTTTCAACATCTCTTTCTCCTAAACTGGAGCTATGATCCTTGTCCCCGAGCGTTTGATCAGAGAGGCTTTGAGTTTATTGGCCGAGGTGATCAGAACCTCTTTTCCGCCATTGCGGATGAATTCAATCGCAGCCTGAATCTTTGGACCCATGGAACCTGGCGGGAATTGTCCCTGGAGAAAATGCTCCTCAGCCTGGTCGACCGTCATCTCCGGAAGCGGTTTTTCATCCGGCTTCCCGTAATTCAAGTAAACTTGGTCGACGCTGGTCAAGATAATGAAAAGGTCAGCCTTGACTTCCCGGGCGATAAGGCTTGCGGCGAAATCCTTGTCCACAACCGCCTCCACACCCTGAAAGAGTCCGCGGCTGTTGATGATGACCGGAATTCCTCCTCCCCCAGAGGCGATGACGATTTTTCCCGAATGAACCAGGTCATGGATGATCTTTTTGGGGACAACATCGATCGGTCTGGGCGAGGGAACAACCTTGCGATAACCCCGCCCGGCATCTTCGACCATCGTCCATTTTTTCTCTTTGGCAAGCATCTGCGCTCTGTATTTTGAGTAAAAAGGGCCGATGGGCTTGGTCGGATTCTCAAAAGCTGGGTCATCCTTGTCGATAACGACCTGGGTGATCAGGGTCGCCACTTCCTTATCGACTGAGCTTTTGCGGAGTTCGTTAACGATGGCCTTCTCCAGCATAAATCCCATACTTCCTTCTGTCATGGCGTCGCAGACTTCGAGGGAAAAAGGGGGGATTTTGGTGACGGCTTCTTCCATCTGGATGAGGAGATTTCCGACCTGAGGTCCGTTGCCGTGGACGATGATCAGATCATAGCCTTTTTTCACGACATGAATCATCAGGCGGGCGGCCTTTTGAGCGTTTTTCTCCTGCTCAGACTGGAGTCCTCTCTCATTTTCAGTCAGGATGGCATTCCCGCCGAAAGCGATGAGGGCGACTTTCTTTTTCATCAGAAATTCCGCAAGACGTCCTTGAGGTTTGGTGAGCCGATTTCCTCGAGCTCGTAGCCGACGCGAAGAATTCTTTTGTTCGTCTTGATCAACCGTCCCAGGTCGACAGGAGTGGCGCAGACGACGAGGTCGCAATCGGCCCTGTCGATAGTCTGGGCAAGCTCTTCGATTTGCTTTTTTCCGTAGCCCATGGCCGGAAGGACTTTATCCAGGTGTGTATATTTCTGGAATATCTTCTTGATGCTTCCCACAGCAGCAGGCCGCGGGTCGACAATTTTTTTGGCTCCGTATTTCGTGGCAGCGATGATTCCTGCGCCGAAAGGCATTCCCCCGTGTGTCAGTGTGGGGCCGTCTTCGATGACCAGGACCGACTTTCCTGAAATGTCCTTGCCTTCCGGAACAGAGATTGTTGAGTTGGCGCGAATGACTGTTGCCCGGGGATTGAACTCCCTGATGTTTTCCAGAAGCTTGTTCAATTTTTCTTTTTCAGCGCTGTCCATCTTGTTGATGATGATGACCTGGGCTCTCCTGAAGTTCGTCTCACCAGGATGATAGAGGAGCTCATGGCCGGCACGATGAGGGTCGACGACCACGATTTCCAAGTCTGCCTGATAAAAAGAAAAATCGTTGTTGCCGCCATCCCAGAGAATAACCTCGGCTTCTTTTTCAGCTTCTTCAAGAATGGCTCCATAGTCGACTCCAGCGTAGACGACGATTCCTTTTTTGATATGAGGCTCATACTCTTCCATCTCTTCAATGGTGCATTCTTGCCTGATCATGTCTTCATAGGTGGCAAAGCGCTGGACCTTCTGCTTGGCGAGGTCTCCATATGGCATGGGATGGCGGATGACGACGAGCTTCCTCCCTTTTTCTTTGAGCAGAACGGCAATTTTCCGGCTTGTCTGGCTCTTGCCGCTTCCTGTCCGGACAGCGCAGACCGAAATCAGGGGGAGTTTGCTCTTGATCATCGTTTCCCGGGGCCCCAGCAGAGCGAAGCTTGCACCGGCTGCCAGCACCTGGGAGGCTTTGTGCATGACATACTCATGGGAGACATCACTGTAAGAGAAAAAGACCTCAGAGATATCATGTTTTTTGATGAGCGAAGCAAGCTCTTCCTCAGGGTGGATTGGTATTCCCTGGGGATAGAGCTTTCCGGCGAGGGAAGGAGGGTATTTTCGGTTTTCGATGTCCGGTATCTGGGTTGCGGTGAAAGCCTCCACCGAGTATTCTTTCTTATCTCTGAAGTAAACATTGAAGTTATGAAAGTCTCTTCCTGCTGCTCCCATGATTAGAACCTTTTTCATCTCGAACACTCCTTTATTGGCAAATTATCGTCCTTTATCTCATTTTCGTCAGAACGAAATTCCTTTTTAAAGAAAGTAAAAGTATAATACAGCCCTCTCAATTATGCAAACCCTTCTATTCAATGGAGATGTCGTCGTTTTAGGCTGAGAAAAAACGGACAGGTCTAATCAGGCTGCGGCCAGCTATTTCTTTTTTTCCGGGGCTCTCCTCTTCACTTGAGAAAAGCGAGACTTTGGAGGAAGAGGGGGAGGTTTTCGGAATTTATGCCAAATAGGCTTTTGACGTCTCTCTATTCCTCGAGGCATTTTTCAATCCTTCTTTTTTCTTTATTTTAATCCAAATGACTTCTGAAATGAAAGGCCGCAGTATTTTTTCCCAATCTCATCCCTAGTTGAATGGTGCAGGTGAGGGTTGGGGGTTCGGAGCACGCTGATTTTCCCCAGCGAGGAAAATCAGCTCCCATTCA
>CAZYBE010000068.1:0-7696 GCA_964645765.1 uncultured Eubacteriales bacterium | reverse complement strand
CCCGTAAAATTCACAGAAGGAGAAAAGCAGAAGTGGGTTAAAGATGTTTATGGAGAACAGGGCGTTCCTCCAGATATTAAGGTATCTTGGAGGAAATATCATAATGCGTTTGGCTTCATGAATATTGATGATACGGGGAGAATTTATGTTCAAACATATGAAAAAACGTCCGATGGAAACGGATATTATTATGATGTTTTTGATTTGGAAGGAAAGTGCATCACCAAAATCCCTCTTAAATTCCAGCCCTTAATTTGGAAAAAGAACAAGGTTTACACCATAGAAGAAGATGAAAAGGGATATCAAGTCGTTAAGCGATACAAAGTAAATTGGAATTTTTAGCTCTTATAAAGAGAATTTTGTTCTCCCTCACCGGCATTAACCGCTCAATCACCTTGAATGTAGAGGTTTATGTTCAGGCTGGCTTGTCAGGTGCCTCAAGGATGGAATCTTCACTGACATAGACCACACCCGGTTCTCTCATCATCCGCTGAAATTCGTCCTTGGTGAGGCCGTCTCGCACAGCCACAGTGAGTGGCTTGCCAAAATACAATTTTTTATTAAGCGCATTGATCAGGCTATTGACTCTAATGTAAATTCTTGCCTGCGCCTTTTCCACCACAACTGTTGTCCGGTCTTCCTTGAAGCTGATGGCCTTGACTTCAGGGAATTTAGAGACCTTGGCCACAAAACGATTCAGCATCCGGCTTTTCCTGTTACGGACATAACGGTAAATAAGAAGGCCGAAGAATGTCAGGCCTATCAGGATTGACCAGTTAATATTTGTAAATATTATTGCTGCGACAAGAATCAAAGCAACTGCAGCAAGAGCTATGCCTTTAAAACCAAAGGGCATCGAAGTCTTCAGCCATTCAATGATTCCCTGAAGCCTCTGCCCGCGGGAGAAAGTTGTCTGAGTTCCGGTTTCTATCTCACGTTTCAAACGCTTGAGGTCATCTGCCAAGACACCAGCGTTGGGATATCGGCTTCTTGGGTTTTTTCGCAGGCAGCGGGTAATAATCCGGTTAAGCTCGGGCGGAAGATTTTTTCGAACGACTGTCACCGGCCGGGCTTCATCAAAGGCGATAGAGTGCATTGTGTCGAGCGGACTGTCGCCTTTAAACGGCAGCTCGCCGCTAATCATTTCGTAAATGACTATGCCCAGAGAAAAAACATCGGAGGCCTGGCTGACGGGTTGTCCGCGGGCCTGTTCAGGACTCATGTAGGCGGCAGTTCCCATTATAGTCCCGGCTTTTGTCTGCATCAGGGTTTTTGTGCGGGACAAATCCTGGTTGGTTTCTTTCTTGGCCTCCTCGACCTCGTCTTCCAAAAGCTTAGCTATTCCAAAGTCAAGAATTTTTGCATAACCATCCCGCGTCACCATGATATTGTCCGACTTAATATCCCTATGAACGATATTGGCTTTATGTGCATGGCCAAGACCTTCTGCCACCTGAATGGAAATTTCAACAGACCCCAGCAGGTCCAGTTCCCGGTTTATGATCAACCGACGCACAGTCTGCCCCTTGACATATTCCATGACGATAAAAGTCGTGCCGTTTATTGTATCGACATCGTAAACCTGGGCGATGGCAGGATGGGTCACAGCGGCTGCTGAGCGGGCTTCCTGGAAAAAACGCCTTAATCGGTCTGGGTCTGCAGTGAGCTCAGGTTTGAGCACTTTCACTGCAACCGGCCTGTTCAGCCGCATATCACGGGCAAGATAAACAACGCCCATGCCTCCCTTGCCCAGAAGCTCTTCAATTTTGTAATGTGAAATTGTTTGTCCTATCATGATCTTTAGCGATATTTACTGAATTTATTAATCTGGATTATTCATGAATCGCGAGAAATTGTGGAAATCGAGGGACATGACCCGATTTTTTGAAATCGGGATCGTGTCCCCGATTTCCAGACCATCTAACATCGTTTCTTGTGAATTCATGAATAATCCAGGTTAATATATAGCAAAAAGAAATGAGGGTCAACGAGCGCTTGTTTCTTGCCAGGGAAAGAAGGAATAACGACTTTTTCTTGTATGGAAATTATGTTAGCATTTGGGTCGGCTGGAAAAAGGGAGAGAGAATTGAGCCTTTTTCAGATTGATGTCGGAGGAGAATGGAAGGGAGGACCGCGTCAATCCCTTTACCTCGCCAGGGAGCTAAAACGAAAAAGGCTTCCCTTTCTTTTTATTGTTCAACTTGAAAGCCCTATCCATCAAAAAGCGCTTGATGACGAGCTTCCGGTCTTCCCGCTTAAAACTAAGAATGGGTTCAAACTTTCGGCACTGTTCAAGTTGGCTCGGATGATGAAGCGCAAAAAATGCCTCCTTGCTCATTTCCATGATGACCATTCTCTGGCTTTGGGCTCAGCGGCCGCTTCTCTGGCCAAAGTTCGCTACCGGGTGGTCTCCAGAGATGTTTATTTTCCGCTTAAGAGGGGTTTTCCTTCTCGAAGTCGATACAAGAACAAAGTGGATGCCATCATCGCCAATTCTGAAGGCATAAAGAAGGTTCTGACTGAAGGAAGCATCGACCCTGAAAAAATCGAAGTCATACCCTCAGGCATAGACTTTTCTCCTTTTGAGAAAGACGCTTCTAAGCCAAGCAAGGATGGCTATCTTCGCCGCGAACTCTCTTTTGCTCCTGACGATTTCCTGGTAGGAATAATGGCAAATCTTGATGACCACAGAAGCCACAAGTATCTAATCCAAGCAACAAAGATTCTTAAAGAGCACTCGCCCAAGATTAAGTTAATTATCATCGGCGAAGGTCCCTTAAGGATGGAGTTGAATAAGCAGGCAAGAGACTCCTATTCAGGAGACATTGCCTTTATTTTGGGCTTTGGGGAAGATTTCCCCAAGATTCTTGCTTCTCTTGATTTGTTTGCACTTTCTTCTTATCCAGAGAGAATGAAGAACAGTGTTTTGGATGCCATGGCCTGCCGGCTTCCTGTAGTTGCCGCCCGTGAAGGAGGCGTTCCTGAGGCAATCCTCCATGGAGAAACTGGCCTTCTGGTGCCACCTCGTAATCCCTCGGCTTTAGCCAAGGCCATCCTCAAGCTTTATAATGATAGGGATCTAGCCTTTATTCTTGGACGGAGGGGATATGAACTTGTGCATCGAAAATTCTCATGCGAGGCAATGGCCAAGAAGGTTGTGGCCTTGTATGAAAAGATAGGATTAAGAAAGTGGATTCGATTCCATTCAAGGGATTAAAATGAAAACGCTTCGAGATAATTTTGACATCAACTTTTTTCTGTGTTATAAGTTTTGCGGGGAAATAGAGAAAAGTGAAAAAAATGGGGGAAGGTAACAAGCAGTGAAGAGAATTGCGATCGCAACCTCTAAAGGAGGCGTTGGCAAAACGACAACGGCTATCAATCTTGGAGATGGTCTTTCGCGCAAAGGCATGAAGGTTTTGATAGTCGACTGCGACCCGCAGGGCAATGTTGGCAGCCATTTCAACATCGGCTCTGAGCATACTCTTTCTGAGCTTCTCGGCGAGGGCCACAAGGATGTGATCATTGAAGTCCGGAAAAACCTTGACATCATAACCTCAGGGAGGAAACGGCTGTATGATGCCCAGAGAGAATTAACCAAAGACGACTTTGGAATATTCAAGTTTGAAGAGCGTATCTCATTCATCCAAGAATACAATTACGATTTCGTTTTCTGCGATTTCGCCCCATCCGACTCCCTTATCAACAGAGCTGCGCTCATCTTCTGTGACAACCTCTTGCTCCCCATAAACCCTGGGATCGATTCCATTATGGGGGCTGAAAGATATATCGACCTCGCCATGGAAATTTCAGGCAAAGCAAGGAAAATGGTAAACATTTTCGGCGTCTTGATTAATCTCTACGAGCAGAAAACTGTCATCTCCAGAGAGATTGACAGCGTGGCAAGAGAGAAATGGGGAGATAAAGTGTTCAAGACGAGGATCCGGAAAAACGTGACCATTGGTGAGGCCAGGGTTCAAAATCAAACCATATTTGAATATGCTCCCAAGTCGAATGGAGCAAAGGATTTCGCATCTCTAACAGAGGAGGTCCTTGATGCCCGTGAAAAAACTTGACTTGGGCAAAGCTATTGAGAGAGAGCACATCGAGCCAAAAGTAAATGGAAAACAAGTCGACAGACCAGGGGAGGAAGGAATAAAGCTGAAGAAAGGCGCAAATGGCAAGCTTTTTGAATTACGGTTGAAAGAGAAGTTGGCTATGGAAGATGAGAAAATTTTAGAAAACGTTAAATTAGGAATGACAGCGGAGGAAGTCACTAAAGCCGTCGGAAATCCGGATTCTATAATCGAATGGTACTCAGGTAATCTAAAGTATAAATATAGCGATGTATGGATTGTGATAGAAAACGGAGTCGTTACCTGTTTGGTCGATGCTAAATATTTTGAAAAATATTGGGGAAGGAGTGACTACCAGAGTCGAAATCCAAGAGCTATATATAGATAATCTTATGATTCATAGAGACTTCAAATCGAACGAGTTTATCTATCCTTTTTTCTCTCCTCCAAAGTTGACTTGGAAATTTTCCTATGTTATAAGTTTCAAGCAGAAAACGAAGAAAATGTTGACGCACAATGGCAGGCAGGAATTATAGAAAAGTGAGGAGAATCGCGGATCAACAAAATCATTTTGCGATTAAGGACATTCATAAGAGCAAAGTGCCTTTATGCCATCCGTCGTTTGGAAATTATTGTGTAGGAGGGGTATGAGATGAAAATAAACAGACGCAAGCTAGAAAAAATTCAAAAAATGGAGACGACCGCGATCTTTGAGGGAATCAGTGTCGTGGGTAGCGTCAAGGGCTCCCACAACCTATACTTGAATGGAGAGTTTGAGGGGACGATTGAGCTCACAGCTCTTTTATTAGTGGGCAAGACTGGAAGGCTCAAAGGTGAGGTGAAGGCAGAATACGTTATCATCGAAGGTGAGGTCGAAGGCAAAGTTATGGCCAATGAAAAGGTCGAGTTACTCGAGGGCGGGAAGTACAAGGGAGAAATCCTTGCTCCCTCAGTCATGATTTCAGATAAAGCCTTCTTTGATGGCGCCGTCAAGATGATGAAGGAAGGGACAGAGCTGGTAACCTCAAGGGACGAAAGCCTCTAAGAAATCCATCTCTTCGACTGCCTCGGCAAATATCTCTTTGCCTTTTTCTAATGATATAAAAAAATAAATTCGTTTTTAAAATTCTTTTCTAAGCGTTCTTAAAGTCTTTTGATTCTTCCCTGGGTCCTGTTTTGCTTCAATACCCAAAAATTTTTGGCAGGAAAAGGCTGATTTCAAGATCATCTTAAAGCATGGCGAGGACGCCTCTGATATAGCCGATGGATTCTGCGGCTCCAGGAAGGGGGTCTTTTTCATCCTTCTCATACTCCAGGGCGACAGTCCCCGAGTAGTTCAATTCGAGCAGGGTTCCCAGAAGTTTTGGGATATCGACAACGCCCCGTCCGACCTCGATCGAAGTCCCTTCTTTGGATGAGGCAGTGACATCTTTGATATGGACGTCGAACAGGCGAAGAGCAAATTTCCTGGCGGATTCAGAAGGGTTGAGGCCTGCGCGCTGGGTGTGCCCCACGTCGAGGCAGAGGCCAAGGCGGGGGTCGAAGTTCTTGATCTTTTCGTATACGCTTTCTGGAGTCGGATAGAGCTTGTCATCGGGCCCATGGTTGTGGATGGCCACCCTTATGTCGAACTCTTGAACTTTTTTATTGACAAAATCCAGAAGCTCTACGTTCGGGGCTCCGATGATGACCTTCATGCCCGCGGCTCTTGCATACTTAAAAGCCCGCTCGACTTCTCCTTCATTCTGCATGTAAACAACGCCGCAGCCGTAAAGCTCAAGGCCTCGTTGCCTGATTTTTTCCGAAACGGCCTTTATCTGCTCTTCTGAGCTTTCCAGTGGAAGGTGGAAGCTTTTTAAAGCAATTCTCCTCAGCCCTAATCTTTTGGTCATGGCCAGCGTTTCCTCAAGGTTGAACTGGCGGAAGCTGTAGGAAGCCATACCCAGGTTCAATGTCTTTTTTCCCCGGACGGCTTTTTCTTGCCCAGGAATTACTCGAGCCTGGATGGAGGATGATAGAGATACGGCTGCGCCCAGGCCAGCCAGCTTAATAAAATTCCGGCGTGTTGTTATGCTCATCTCGGTCCTCGCTCAAAAAGGTTTTATTCCTTGGGAAGAGCCCAGGGCTTGCGGTATTCCCTGCCGACAAGAGCCTGGGCTTCAGGGTCGCCTATGACCTCCTCTTTTTCAGCATCCCAGCGGACATAGCGCCTGAGTCGAACAGCGATATTCCCCAGATGGCAGGCAATGACTGACTTGTGGCCGATTTCAACCTCTGCCCGCGGCGCCTGTCTTGTCTTCAGGCTGTTGATGAAATCCCGGACATGGGTGAAATGAAAGTCGCTTGAACCTTCCTGTCTTGGAAAGGCCGTCATCCGATAAACACGCTCGGGCTGCTTGAGTTTATCCGTTTCCGGATTAACCTCCCATCCGGCCCTGTCCACAATAAGGATTCCATTCTCGCCGTGAAACTCAACGCCGTGCTCCCGCTGCCAGGGCCCGACTCCGCAGCCGATCATGTGCTCCCAGGCCAGGGAGAAGCTGGGAAATTCGAGGACAGATTGCTGCGTGTCAGGAGTCTCTCTAATGTCATCCGGAAATCCGTACTTTCCGCCGATCGCCATAGCACCGACAGGGTCTTCTTTCATCGCCCACATGGCCACATCAATCATGTGAGCACCCCAGTCTGTCATCAGGCCGCCGGAATAGTCCCAGAACCAACGAAAATTATGATGGAAGCGGCAAGGATTGAAGGGCCGTGAAGGTGCAGGTCCGAGCCATAAATCGTAGTCAACATATGGCGGAGCAGGCTCATCAGGAGGATTTCCTATGTTTCCTTTCCAGTCGAGGTAAGCCCAAGCGCGCACCATGCGGATTTTGCCCAGCTTGCCGGATTGGACGAAAGCGACGGCGTCCGAGAAGTGCTTGGCGCTCCGCTGCTGTGTTCCAACTTGAACGATGCGCTTGTATTTGCGGCAGGCGTTGACCATCGCCCGGCCTTCTTCAATTGTTGTTGCCAGCGGCTTTTCGACATAAACATCCTTTCCTGCCTGACAGGCATAGATTGTCGTCAGGGCGTGCCAGTGGTCAGGAGTGGAGACGATGACCGCGTGGATGTCTTTGCGGTCGATGATCTTGCGGAAATCCGTGTAGCCTTCTGCCTTCTTGCCGCGAGTGTCCTGGACAATCTTTAACCCATCCTCCAGGTGCTTTTCATCGACATCGGCAATGGCCAGGCACTCGACTTCCTGGATGCGGAGGAAATCGCTCAAGTTGGTTTTTCCCATCCCGCCGCAGCCAATCAGGGCCACATGGATTTTGTCATTGGCACTGACTTTTTTCTGGAGCGTAGCCTTTTTTTCAACAAGAGGCCCTAAGCCAGCAACCAGAGCTGTTGCAGCCAGAGTGGCCTTTTTCGATTCCCTTATAAATTCCCTTCTTGTTATTCTCTTCACCTCATCAATCTCCTTTTTTGAACGCATTTTTACCTTCTATATATACCAAGAGCAAATATAAAAAAAGGGGACAGTCGATTTTTTCCTTTCTTGTCGAGACGTAGGTATTGGGAAATAACCGTAGCGACCATTGAGAATTTAGCCATCGGAGTTCGCTCTTCGAGGG
>CAZYBE010000067.1:0-8195 GCA_964645765.1 uncultured Eubacteriales bacterium | reverse complement strand
GCGTCCTCAAGGTCGCACGCACCATCACCGACCTGGCTTCGGAGAAAGACATCCGGCCCGCCCACGTCGCCGAAGCCATCCAGTACCGGATGATGGATAGATATTATTGAGCATTAGCTCAGCGACCCGGGTCATCGCTAGCGAAGCGCGGCGATCTCCCCGGTGGGAAATTTGGAAATAGGCCCTCAAAGGAATCAGCCCCGTGTGCTAAGAGCGGCGGAAATAGCCAAATCTTTATATGAGCTGCTACGCCTGAAATATCAAATGAGACAAATTGCCTCAAAATGAAAAAGATTTTATAGGAGTGAGACAAAAACCGGGCTCTCTAGCGTAATAATTATATAGGCGGATTATAAGACTATGAATCCTCTGGCTTTTTATCGGATTTTTCCGTGAAAGGAGGGAGGCATAAGAACCGAAATAAATCGCCAAAAAACAGTCCTGATAGCTGACGATGAGGTGGTCAATCTTACCATCCTAAAAGCGGCCGTCTCCAAGGCGGGTTATCTTGTTCTCACAGCCGAAAACGGAACGGATGCTTTAAAAATAGCCAGGGCTCAGACTCCTGACGCGATAGTCCTCGACATCATGATGCCTGACATGGACGGCACCGAGGTGGCAGCCAGTCTCAAAAAAAATCCCAGGACACGGGCTATCCCCATCATCCTTCTCTCCTCTTTAATCTCGACTCAGGAAGAACGAAGCAACGTCAAGAAAGAATTTGTTAGCTATCTCTCCAAACCCTTGAACCCCGAGAAATTGCTAAATGAAATCAGGAGGTATTTGGTTAAAAAGGAAAGCCTGCCGATTTTATAAATGTTAAGAAACTTGCTGACGAAGGTGACAAATGACTGAGGCCGCACAAAAAAACCTGATGAACACCAAGGACAAGGATTAATGGTCGAAGATAAAGCAAGACTCCAGAAATGCAAAGAGCTGATCCGGTTTTTTCTTAGTCAAGCCAATAACAATCTTGAGCAGGCGAAGATGCAATGTCTTTTCATCCACCCCAATTGGCAGATTATAGAAGGCAAGATTCACGAAGCTATATGTTTGACTAACAAAATTCTAGAAACTCCGGAGAAGTCGGATGGAGATGAGAAGGCAAACAGATAAAATAAACCAAGGCTCAGAGGAAAGATATGATAATCTCAGCAAGCCAAAAAGGCCACGCACAATCCCCCGCCGCCACAGGAGACAGTGACAGCACAGGCCCCGTCACAACATCTTGGGCAATTGCAGTCTGGAGCTGCTTGAGCTTGTGTTCCCGAAGAGATAACGGCAATAACTCTCATGACCCTTCCGTGACAGGTGACGAACTTGGTATCAGGCGGAAGGTAGACGGTCCCATTGCTGCAAACCTCTATGTACTTCGACGAGTTTGTGGCCGCTTCCCTGGCTTTTGGCCCGCTCGCGTATGCTGTGACAAGGAATATGACGGTAACCAAACCGACAAGGTATTTCGGAAATTTCTTCATCTCAGAATCCTCCTCTACTTTTGATCGAATTCATCCTCTTATTTATAGACGCTCGGGCCGGCAGATTTTTCTCATAAAGAGCATTTTTCTTGGGTCTTGCCTTGCCTGTCGCAAAATTGACTTTGCATCTAAAATCCCCTATACAATTTATATCTTCATGAAAAACCATAAGATCGGCGCGAAAGAGTTCGAGGCTCTCCTGGAAAAATTTTCCTGGTCGATAAGGGCAAGTATTTCAAAATTTGGGCTGGAAAAGAGGGGGATAGACCCTGAAGATGTCATTCAGGAAGTCAAGATCAAGATCTGGAAAAAGTTTGGGCAAGAGAAAAATATCTCCCATTATTCGTCTTATATACAGAGGATAATAAATTCCATATTAGTCGATCATATTCGAAAAGTGCGGCGCCAGGAGAAGCTGATTCTCCATGAAAAACAAAAACTGCTGTTTGAGGAAAGAGGAAATCCTGGTCACCCGCCTCAAGGAAGCATTTTCTTGGAATTGGTGGGCGAAGCCGCGGATTCGCTCATGGAGTCGCGTCGAAAAATCGTCAAGCTGTTTCTGGCGGACCTGACCATCGATGAAATAGCTTCTACTTTGAATTGGAGCAGAGATAAAACAAGGAATCTGCTCTATAGGGGGTTATCCGATTTAAAAGAAAAGCTCAAAGATAAGGGGGTCGAATATGAAAATCGATACTGATCGCTTAAAGGCCGTGTACCAGGATTATGTTCGACAAAAAACGCCTTCTTCGCTGAAAGACTGCCCCTCGCCCAAAAAGATAGTCAGATTGTTGAGGTCACGTTCTTCTGACAAAGAGGCGACGAAAATCATAGACCACATCTCCCGGTGCAGTTTCTGTTTCTCGGAGTTCGAGTTCCTGTTGGAAGTCCTAAGACAAGAAAAAGGTTTTATCCAGGAGGTTGAAAAAACACTTCCAAACAGCGATAGGCCCGGCCACCAGAAAGAGCCCCGCCAGAAAATCCCCGGTTGGCTGTTGGACTGGAGAGCTTTTGTACCCCGGTTTTCCTGGCGTGCTGCGTTGATTCTCGGCGGCTTTGTCCTCGCTAGTTTTTTTATGGCGAAGTCTATTATTTTTCGACCCTCCGAGACATTTCGCGGCGGATCGCTGGCTGGTGTTAAGCTCGTTGAGCCCGTTAGAGAAAAAATTTCCAGGGCGGCCCTGGTTTTTAGATGGAAAAAGGTCAATAATTCAAATTTCTACACCCTTGAGCTCTTTGACCAGGCTTTAGCGCCAGTTTGGAACAGCGGCAAAATAACGGAAGCATCTGCTGTCCTGCCCAAAGAATTGACCGTGACTCTGGAAGTCAACCGGCCTTACTTTTGGACGGTTACAGCCTATCTGGCTAACGGAGAAAAAATCTCGTCTCGTCTGGAAAAATTTATCCCGAAGGACTGATTTCAAAGCCCTTCTTCTGTCCTGATCTTATCCCTGGAATCCCTGGCTAAAATTCAGCGGAAGTCAAGCGGGGAGGAGGATTCACCGTGCAGCACAAAAGGCGCCCAATAAAACGGATGAGAGTATTTTGACCTCAAGAGGGCGAGTTTGGCCAGACGCACGGCCTGAGCCTTATCATTTTCTAGGGAGAGATAATAATAAAAACGGCGCATGAACATGGCTGTGGCTTTATCTCCGATTTTCCAAAGAGCCGAAACAACCGACCTGGCTCCCGAATAAAAAAAACTTCTAGTAAGCCCTAAAATTCCCTCTCCATTTTCAATACGTCCCCTCCCGGTCTCACAGCCGGAAAGTACGACTAATTCAGCGGCTAATCGGAGATTGGCAATTTCGCGAACCTGCAGAAAACCTTCCTCTCGGGTATGCTCATTCCAAGAGAGCACAAGAGCAGACCGGTAAGGGATCTTTTCATCGATAAATCCATGACAGGCGAAATGAATAATCTGATAGTCTTCTAAAGAAATGTTCCTGATCATCTCTTTGCTGGCTTCTCTGTGCAGGCAGATAGTCCGGTCATTTTTTGAAAAAAAGGAAGAAATATCTTTGATTTCGCGGTCGCTTTGAGGCAGGGAGGAAAAATCAAAACCCTGACCTTCGTATGTTTCTCTCAATATATTGGCGACAGAGATATTTTTTTTTCCATCGGAGGCCATATCCGAAGGAGGCAAAGGATTCCCGAAGGCCAGGAGATTTCGGACATACCGATCCTCCTTTTTTCGCTCTTTCAAAAATAAAAGCGACGAACACGAGGGCGCATAGGAGATAGTATATTTTGAGATTAGAAAATCTTCTCCCGAAGATCGACCCGCGGGCAAGAGAGCCAGGGTGTCAAAAGGAAGGTACAAGAGCGGGCCGTCGGGAATGAAGATCAAACGCTCGACGGATTGCGGAAGAATTTTCATGGCCGGGAAAAGAAGGTCCCGGGATAAACGTTCTGCGGCCAAGGCCCCCGTCCATTCTCCTTTTGGGGGATCTGATAGTAGCTTTATGTAGGCATTTATAGAACTTTCTATTTCCTTTCTCGGCGGCAAAGGGAAAATATTAAGTTTCTTTTTGGTCATAAGGAAAAGCAATGAATTCTTTTCTCCCAGGAAATATTCAAGAATCGCGGTCTTTTCATCAAGAAGCCATTCCTGAGCCTGCTTCACCCGGATGGGAAGAGGAAAAACAACATTTGCTATGTCTGGTACTTCTACCCTGATTCTGGAAATGAAATTGAGATATTCGTCTTCGAATCGCTTGAGCGTCTTTTGAAGGTCTAGTCTTCTGCTAGGAGACAAATCTCTTTTCGCCATCTCCTGAATGACGGCAGAAATGCGGCTGGAGATTTCGTTCTCTTTCTTTTCCAACGAAGGATTCAATCTGCCGCGGAAATCCCTTTTTTCTTCGCCTAAAGTCTCCAGAAAAGCCCTGGCCTTAGCCCTCTCCACGGTATAGAAGATTTCTTCTGCCCTGTTCGAAGAGATATTATCTTTGTTGCGCCAGTATAAAAGGTCGACGACAGCTTCATAGACCCTAAGTTTGTTCTTCATGAATCCCACTTTGTGATAATCAAATATGATCTTGCTTCTGATATGCTCGATCGCATCGACAGAATTTCTATAGCAGTCCAAGGCTTTTTCAATGGCCCCCTTTTCTTCGTAACATCGCCCAAGATAGAACAAAGTTTCCCAAAGAATTTTGTCCTTGCCAACTGGCTTTCCTTGCTCGAGGGCTGCTTGAAAATAGGTTTGGGCCTTCTCAACGTTTTCGGTTTTGAAATTACAGATTCCCAGGTTATTCAAGACTTCTATCCGCGCCTCGCTATCTTGTACTTTTTCCGCGATCTGTTGAGCGAGTCGGAAATAACTCTCTGCCGAATAATATTTTTCCAAATTAAGGTGAATATTTCCGATGTTGTTAAGAGCTCTCAGCTCCGTCTGTTTATCTCCATTCCTTTGTCCTGAATCAAGAGCTTCGGTGAAATAATCGAGAGCCTTATAAAGGTCCTCCCTATTAGCAAAAATAAGCCCCCTATTTCGAAAACCTTCTCCCAAATTAATCATATTTTGGGGGGAAAAAACGATATTCCCTGACTGCCGGTCGATATCATGCGCCTCCAGCAGATAATCTAATGACCTTTCATAGAATCCGAGCTGGGACAAAATGAGCCCGATATTTTTCAGACAAAGCGACTCATCTCTTTTATTCTTTGTATCCCTGGAAGTATCCAGCGCGTCAGAATAACAATTGAGCGCCCTGGAATAATCACTCATTTTTATATAATAAAGGCCTGCGTTGATTAGGGACTTGGCTTTTTCTCTCTGGTCATTCAACTCTTGGGCCATCTTAAGGGACCTCTCGTTTAGGGAGAGGAAATTCTCAAAATCTTGCTGGGCCCAATAGATAAGGCTCAATTGTCGCAGGCATTTGACTTCATGCTCCTTACTGCCGGTTTTTCTGGCCAGTTCAAGGGCTGAATTGAAAGTCACGATTGATTTTTCGTGCTGACCTGCAAAGAGTTCCGCCTGTCCCTGCGAATAGAGCTTCCAGATGCCAAGGGCTATTCCGGATTCTTCCGCCTCCCTTTTTAGGTTGGCATCCCTCGCGCCTGACAAGGCCTCTGAATAAAACTTCTGAGAATCTTCAAGTTGGCCAAGAGCCCAACACAATTTTCCCAAGAGCATCAGGCATTTGACATCCTCCTCGGCGTCCTTCATTTCCTGAGCCAGCTCTCGCGCTGTCTTCAATAGTCGCAAGGCCTCCTGAAAATTTCCCTCTTTCCATCGAGATTCCCCAACTCGGAAGGCCTGATCATATTGCCGGGTGAGATTCTTAAGGTTGACCTGCTTCGGACTCTGGCCGTTGGAAAAAGAAAGTGAAATAACAAGGACCAGGAGAATCGCCATGTTTATTTATTATACCGAAATTTCTCTTTGGGATCTCTTCTGCTCCCTACAAAATGCTTTCAATTAACTCAGCGGCCTGCGCCGGCCTCGGCTGTCATGCGGGTGACTAGCGGAGGATTTTGCCGGCGGAGAATCAATACATTCCGTATATGAATTCACCCCCAGACCCAAACCGAGGATTGACCACATTGCTGTATATCGAGCCAAACGTGTAGCTTAGTCCTATGGAAAAGTAATATTCGTAGGAAGTGGCCAATTGTTTGCGCATCAGGAGGATATCCTCTAATGAAGCGCCCATCTTGGGCAGGGATAGCTGGTCGTGAATCCTGGATCCACTGCCAAATATATCAAAAGAAAGTCCTTTATACAGCCGGAGAGAAACTTCGCTGTAAAGTCGAACATGATATTTCCTGCGATCATGGAAATAATGAGATCCTTCCAGCGAAGCGCTGATCGTTCCCCATTTTTCTTTTAGTTCCAGCGTAATGGACAAGTCCTCGTTCCAGAGGTTTTCTTTTGTTTTCAGATAAATCGTCTCTTCTTGGTATCTGATGGCATTGAAGTCCAGCTTGTAAAGGAATCGCAGCTGTTTGCGGGTAGATTGAGAGTAGGGAAAAAAGTCGTACTCGACGGCTGGAGCCAGCCTGAGAGCAAATTGAATGTTAGAATAGCTCGACGAGGAGAGTGAGAGATAACTGCCGACCGACCAATGTTCACCCAGGCTTTTTACAACCAATGCCTTGGATGACCTGCTGCTCAAAGTGCTCTCTATACTTTGGCCTTCGACGTCGAATTTATTGTAGTAATGGCTCGCCGCGGCGCTCATCCGGATTTTTAGCTCAGGGGTGACCCGGTTGACCGAGAAATTGCCATTGAGTGAGTTGTAGACAATGGATTTTTGCCCATTGAAAAAGCCACGGGCGCTCAGGCTGAAGACCCAGAAATTCCATTTATCGATGACAGAGGTGGGCTTGACCTGATCCATCAGGCTTATGGAAATCCTTTGGGAAATCGGAGTTTTGGCCACGTAGCGCATCAGGCCGACCTTCAATGTCTGGACCAAAGCCTGACGGATTTCATCTTCCGTATCGGTCTTGTTGGAATAATACTTGAGGACGTCATCCTGGCCGGCATATTCGACCTGCCCCAAGTACGTCAGCGTATATTCCCGGCCGCCACTGCCGGTGCTTTGAATGGTAATAAGAATATGGACTCGAGCTTCTTTCCGGTCTCGGACATAATTGACAAAGGTGATTTCTGTTTTGATGTATTCGAAGTCACAAAAACCGCAGTCAATATAGACTTTGAGCGCTGTTTTTTTCAATTCCTCGATATTGGCCGCCTCTGTTTGGCCAAAGGACACAGGAGTTAAAATCAGACACAGCAGGATGAAGCTCCCAAGAGACAACTTGCTTTTTGTCATGCTAAAACCCCTTGATTGATTTGGGACTATTTTCCTTCTTATAATACGCTTCCTGTCCATTAATTATCTCATAATAGAGGAATTCGCAAGAGCATATCCTGCAGGCAACATGAGGAAAAAGACATCTTGGCGACGAGAGTAGACCTTTCCCCCATGTCACAAAATTTGCCGAGACTGGTTTGTCCGGCCTGAACCTAAAACAAAGACCCGCTGGGAATGCAGGCCAAGCAAAGCTATTGATATTATTAGAGTACGCAGCTGTCGCATACCTATAACTGTCGAACGTGGGTCTAAAAGCTTTTTGGTATTTCGGGCAAGTTGCGCCAGCAAAAAAAATCAGGCCGCTAATATGGCCTGTTTTAGTATGTTCAAGCATTTTTTGGGTCTCGGGAAGACCCATGACCGATTTTCCGCTGACTGCCTCAAGATAAAAGACCTCGTTGACCTCCCAGCCCTTGGATTCGGCATAGTACCGGGCCCGCTTCTCGTGGTGCTCCGGGCTTTCCCCCCTGGCCTTGTCTTCGGTCGAGACCCGAATTCAGATCCCGACGGATTTGGCTTTCTCCATTAACCAGCTCTTGTTTTTGAAAATATGGTCAAACAGCTTTTAAAAGATTAACGCAGGGCTTCAAAAAAATAAGATCTGAAGTGAGAAAAGACCGGGCTCTCGAGCGTCAATATACAAAGAGGAGGATTGTGAGCCCACGAATCCTTTAGCTTTTTATGGGATTTTTTCGTTAAAGGAGGGAGGCATAAGAACCGATATAAGTCGCTAAAAAACAGTCCCGATAGCTGACGATGAGGTGGTCAATCTTACCATCCTAAAAGCGGCCGTGTCCAAGGCGGGCTATCTTGTTCTCACAGCCGAAAACGAAAATGAAAGGTACTATCATAACTATTACCCTTACCGTTGTGGCCACAGTAATGG
>CAZYBE010000066.1:0-8975 GCA_964645765.1 uncultured Eubacteriales bacterium | reverse complement strand
CGACATCCTTGAAGTCTATAAAAAATGAGCTGACAAGGAGACTCAAATTAAAATTCTTCTGTAGGCCGTACATCGAGTAATCTATTTTCGCCAGAAGCTCTAGAAGATGCTTCTCGCTCACCTGCTTCTCAGTCTTCCTGATTTCCTCCTCATAGTCAGGGTTCATCAGCAGCCGCTCCTGGCTGTTTTCCTTGACCAGGATGAGGTCGCGGCAGAAGGATGAAAGAATTTCCAGAAGCTCCTGCCACTCCTCTTTGAAAAAAGACCTCTGGGAGGAGGTGAAAGTTCTCAGGAAGGGAGCCAAATTTTCTTTGCTGAGAAGCGAAAGGAAAAGCTGCCAGGCCTGGCCTCTTCTCGCCTGGACTTCCTCCCATTCCAGGCTTAAAGCCTGCTTGAGATTCCCGTGGACTATGAGGGAAAGGACCCTGGCTTTTCCAGCCTCGTATCCCTTATCCTTCAGAATTTTTTCTATATCTTCTTTTGATATCGGCAAGAAATTCAAAATCTGGCATCTCGATTTTATTGTCGGCAGGAGCAGGAAGGGATTATGGGTGATGAGAATGATGTAAGAAAAGAGGGGCGGCTCCTCCAGTATTTTCAGCAGAGAATTTGCTGCCTCCTCTGTCATCTTCTCAGCCTCGGCAATGATGAAAACTCTCCTCTTCCCTGTCATCGGCTTGAGATAGACGATATCTTTTATAAGCCTCATCTGCTCAATCTTGAGAACATTCCCCTCGGCTCGAATCTCGATGACATCTGGAAAGTTTCCGGCATTGACCGCTTTGCAGGAAGCGCAGGCCTCACAGGCATCATCTTTCTTTTGCTGGCAGTTCAGAGCTTTGGCCAAGACCAGAGCAGTATCTCTCTTGCCGACCCCTTCGGGCCCGCAAAAGAGCAAAGAGTTGGGCACTCTGTTTTTCTGCAGAGCTTTTATCAGAATCTTTTTTACCCGGCTGTTGCCGGAAACATCTTTAAAAGCCATCTCAACTTATTTTAACATGGGGTCCTTGAGGACTTCCAATTTTTTTGTAGCCACTTCTTTCTCGTCGACGAAAAGGGTCACGTTGAAAAAACCAGGCTCAACAGTGGCTGGTCCCATGCGGCCGAACCTTGGCCCTTCTTCCTGCTCTGCTGTTCTCCTCAGGTTCCAGGTTATTTTCTTGATTCCTTTCTCGGTTTGCCCTTTTTGCTCCGAGATTTGCTTTCCTTCAAGGTCTTTGATGACAAGTCGAACCGATTTTGCAGGCCCTTTCAGATAATAATAGATTGTGGCTTGCGCGGCCGGGTTGTCCACGCTTGCGAATTCACCGAATCTCGGCCCCCTCATCTCGAACATGTTCCATTTGATCGTGCGTTCGATGTCAAACAGATAGGAATCCTTATCGAAGGTTTCTTTCTTGAACTCTTTGAGAGGGAAGATATCCGCGATGTAAATTCCACGACCGTAGGTGCCGATGACCAGGTCTCTTTCCCTTTTCTGAATATCCAGGTCCATGATCAGGACATCAGGGGCTGTGGTCGACATCTTGACCCAGCTCTTTCCTTTGTCCACAGTCACAAAAACACCGTAATCTGTTGCCAGATAAAGGACATTGGGATTATCCGGGTCTTCCTCGATATCGTTCGCCGGGTTCATCATCCCGGCACTCAGGTCTTCCCAGGTCTTTCCTAAGTCACGGGTGACAAAGATGTAGGATTTATCCTCGTTGTGGGTGCGATAGCCAGAATAGGTGACATAGCATGTATTAGAATCATGAGCCGCGGGCTCGACCTTGGTCACCCAGTGTTCGTAGGGAATGCACGTCCCTGTTATCCCTTTCTTGAGCTTTCCGTCTTTATCATAGAAATTCGCGGTGAGATTCTGCCAACTGGTGCCGCCGTCAGTGCTCAACTGAAGGTTTCCGTCGTCTGTGCCTGCCCAGTATAATCCGGGCTTAAGCGGAGATTCAGCAAAGGTTGTTATGGTCGCATACTGGAGATTTGTCTTTCTCGAAAGCTCAAGCCTCTCCTTGTTGTTCCTGGATAAGTCAGGGCTTATGGCTGCCCAGGTGTCTCTCTCCCCCCTGCTTCTCGACATCTGGACATACTGAGAGCAGACATAGACGATTCCCGGGTTGTGAGGCGAAAGGACGATAGGAGAATTCCACTGGTATCTCTGGACAGGCTTTCCACTCGCTCTCTCCTCAGCGCTTGTCCGGGGAGCAAGAGAAATCGTCTCTCCTGTCTTGAGGTTCATCCTCCTTGAGGCTCCGAACTGGCTCTCAAAATAAATGAATTCCGGGTTCCACCAGTCCCTAACCACATAGAATCCATCGCCGGTCGGGAGATAGGTCCAGTCAGCAGGATAGACACCGTAGCTGTTCCGATTCTGAGAAGGGCCAAGCCAGCAGCCATTGTCCTGGGTTCCTCCCATGACATTGTAAGGGACTTCATTATCCGAAGAGACATCATAAAATTGCTGGGCGCTTATCGTCTCCTTCTGCGACCAGTGCTTGCCGCCGTCCCAGGTCTCGTCGAGTCCGCCGTCGTTACCGTTGAGGATATGATTGGAATTGAGGGGGTCGATCCAGATGGCGCGGGTGTCGACATGCGACTTGTGGACTCCTGTCCAGGGGTTGTTTCTGAATGTCTTCCCACTGTCTTTTGAAACCTTGGGAACAGTTTCAACGATATAGAGAGTCTTATCATCGTTGGGGTCGACTTCTATTCTTCCGTAGTAGCCAGCCTCTGTTGGATTGATCGCTTCACTGCCGCCTGTCTGCTTGTATTCTGTCATCCTGGTCCATGTCTCTCCCTGGTCTTCAGACCTGTAGATGACTCCGAATCTTTTCAGGGGCTCATTGATCCTCAGCGCACCGGCATATACAATCTCGAGGATGAACCTGTTCTCGAACTGATTCCTTATTCCGGCTTCTTCGTATTTCTTGAAATTCTCTTCAGCCTTGTTTATTTTGTCGATGATATCCTTTTTGCCCTCGTAGACTTTTTTCGCCTTGTCCCGGAAACTTCTGAGGTCGATGCCGAGCTTTTCGATAAACCCTGTGTCCCGCATGAGCTCGCTCGCCCTGGCGGCAAGGTCTTTTTCGTCTTTAATTTTCTCAGGCGCAAACTTCAGCAGCGCTTTCAGGTCGGGATTAACCTGAACTTTTTCGATGTTGGTGACCTTGACCACGTCATCTTGAATCTCGACTCCTTCCGAGCCGGTGAAAAGCAGGAAATAAATGAGCTTGTTGATTTCCAGGATGTAGTCTTCCTTTTCTTCTTTCTTCAATATCTTTTCTATCTCGTCGATGCTGTCCATGACCTCTTCTTTGTTCTTATATATATTTCTTGCTTTTTCTGTGAAAGCTTTCCAGTTTATCCCGATTGTCTTCTGAAAACTCCTGTCCTGGATGAGCTTGTTCAGTTTTTCAACGAGCTCCCTTTCTGTCTTGGCCGTTATAGGCTCGAACTTCACCAGCTTCTTTATTCCTGGGTCGATTTTGTATTCATTGAATTTATTCAGGTAATAGTCGTCTGTGAACATTCGCCCTTCCATAAAAAGGGCCCCTCTTTCTCTCAGGTTCAGGCCGAGATTGACTTCTTCGTCCAGCCTGATATAGACAACTTTCGGATTTTTCTCATAAATGGCAATCCCGTTTCTCCCTAATTTCATATCCAGAGGGAGCCCGCTCGCCAGCTTCTTCCACGTCTTTCCGCCGTCAGTGGATTTATAGAAATGGTTTCCTTCCTGGCGGTCAATGAAGGTCCATGTCCGTCTGTATATCTTGTAAGCGGCAGCGATAACAATATCGGAATTTGTTGGGTCGATGACAAAGTCCCCTACGCCCCTGTCTTTGAAGTCGAGGACTCTCTGCCAAGTCTTTCCTCCGTCGATTGTCTTGTACAGGCCCCGCTCGCAGTCCATCTCATTGTCGTAGAGCTTCCCCTCGGCTGCGACATAGACAATGTCCGGGTTTTTGGAATCGACGGCGATCTTGGGGATAAAATAGCTCTTCTCCAGTCCGATGTGAGTCCAATCCTTCCCTCCATTTGCCGATCTCCACATGCCGTTTCCATGGGCGCTGGAGCGAGCGTGGAAAGCTTCTCCTGTGCCGACATAAAGGATGTCAGGGTTTGAAGGAGCGACAGCTATATAGCCGATGCTCATCGTCCCGCATTTGTCAAAGATAGGCTCGAAATGAATCCCTCCGTCCTCGGTCTTCCAGATTCCGCCAGTGCCGGCGGCCACATAATAGGTCAGGCTCTGGCCGCGGGGAACAGTGAAGCCTGAAATCCTTCCTGAGAAACTGAAAGGACCGATGCTTCGCCAGGAAAAAACGTCAAAATTCTCTGCGGGCTGGGAATCATCGGCATAAACCCAAGAGCAGATTAGGAGTAAAAAAACTGAAAAAAGGGCGACCAAAAGATTTCTCTCAATTCTCCTGTTTTCCATTATTCCTCCTCCTATGAAATAATTCTTTTTCCTTTTATAAAGCCAAGCTCTTAATGAGCATAAAAGATTCCCCGTGTCTTTTTCAATGCTTTTTTTAAGAATTTTCCCGTATGAGAGTTTTCATTTTCGGCGATTTCTTCCGGCGCTCCCTGGCCGACAATCCAGCCTCCTCCCTCGCCCCCTTCTGGACCCAAGTCGATTACATGGTCGCAGAACTTGATGACATCAAGGTTATGCTCGATAACGACGACGGTGTTGCCCAATTCCACCAGCTCCGAAAGCACCTGGAGAAGCTTGCGGACATCATCGAAATGAAGGCCGGTGGTCGGCTCATCCAGAAGATAAATCGTCTCCCCCGTATTCTTCCGGCTTAGCTCCTTGGTCAGCTTGATCCGCTGGGCCTCGCCTCCGGAAAGAGTCGGAGCCGGCTGCCCGAGTTTGATATAGCCCAACCCGACTCTTTTCAACGTCCCGAGCTTGCGTTTCAGGACCGGATGGGCTTTCAGATATTCATAAGCTTCATCCACTGTCATATCCAAATAATCCGAAATATTCTTCCCTTTATACCGGACAGAAAGAGTCTCCAGATTGTAGCGCTTTCCTCCACAACGGTCGCAGGTGACAAAGACATCGGGCAAGAAATGCATCTCTATTTTCTTGACCCCGGCTCCAGCGCACTGCTCGCACCGGCCTCCTGGCAGGTTGAAACTGAATCGGCTTGCCAAATACCCTCTCATCCTTGATTCAGGAGTCCGGGAAAAAAGCTGCCTCAGGGGAGTGAAAGCTCCGGTATAAGTGGCTGGGTTGGAGCGGGGCGTTCGGCCGATGGCTTTCTGGTCGACGGAGACGACCTTGTTGACCTGCTCTATTCCTAAAATGGCCTGGTGCTTTCCTTCCTTCTGTTTGGCCCTATAAAAGATATTCAGAAGGCTTTTATAGAGAATGTCATAGATGAGGGTGCTTTTCCCTGAACCCGAGACCCCGGTGACTGCAGTCATGACTGAAAGGGGAATCCGGACATTGATATTCTTCAAATTATGCTCAGCTGCTTTCTGGACGACGAGCCAGCCTTTTGGCTCTCTTCGCTCTGAAGGAAGGGGGATGGATTTTTCTCCTCTCAGGTACTGAGAGGTCAGAGAAAGCTCAGAGGAAAGGATTTCCTCCAAGTTTCCTTCAGCAACTTTGAACCCTCCTCCTTCTCCAGCGCCAGGGCCCAAATCCAGGATGAAATCAGCGGAGCAAATGGTCTGCTCATCGTGCTCGACGACGACGATGGAATTCCCTTGGTCTCTCATCTCTCTCAAAAAAGAAATCAGACGTCCGTTATCTCGTTGATGAAGGCCTATGGTCGGCTCATCGAGCACATAGAGGATACCCCTCAGCCGGGCGCCAACCTGAGCCGCGAGTCGGAGGCGGCGCGCCTCTCCGCCCGAAAGGGAGGCCGTGGTCCGGGACAACTGGATGTAGGGCATTCCCAGCTCAACAATAACCTCAAGGCGCGATAGAATCTCCTTGAGTATCTTTGAAGCAATCAGCTTCTCTGAGGGCGAAAATTCGAAAGACGCAAGCTCTTTCATCAACTCGCCGACTGGAAACGACGTCAGCTCATGGATGTTTTTTCCTCCAACTTTAACAGCTAAGCTTTCCTTCTTCAGCCTGCTTCCCTGGCAGAGGGGGCAGACCTCATCCGTGAGCTCAATTTCGCCCCATTCGTCGAGGACAGTCTGAAACCCCAGGCCATGGCAGCGAGAGCAGGCTCCATAAGGGCTGTTAAAGGAAAAATTCCTGGGCTCAAGCTCTGGAAGGCTGATTTCACAGTAAGGGCAAAGGAGCTTCAAGGAATAATAGCTTTCGCTCCCCTCTTTAAGCAATAGGATATCCCCTTCAGAAATTTCCAGAGCTTTATCTACAGCTTCCCTCAACCTCCTTTCTGTCGCCGAGGAAACATTGATTTCATCGATCAAGACCTCGATGTTGTGCTTTTTTGTTTTCTCCAGAATGATCTCTTCCTCCAGCTCCCTGAACTGGCCGTCGACTCGAGCACGGAGGAATCCCTTTTTGCTCAATTTCTCAAAAAGGCGCTGGTATTCGCCTTTGCGGCCTTTGACCATTGGCGAAAGGATTTTGACTTTCTCGCCTGATGCTGAATCAAAAATTCTTTTTAATATCTGCTGAGGGGTCTGGGAGCTAACCTTTCTTCCGCAGCGAGGGCAATGGGCTATCCCCACTCTGGCAAAGAGCAGCCTTAAAAAATCATAAATCTCTGTCACTGTCCCGACTGTCGAACGGGGATGGGAGGAGATTGTCCTCTGGTCGATGGAGATGGAAGGAGAGATGCCTTCGATGGATTCCATCTCCGGCTTCTCCATCTGCTCGATGTACTGGCGGGCATAGGCTGAAAGGCATTCGATGTATCGCCTCTGACCCTCAGCATAGAGGGTATCGAAGGCGAGGGACGACTTTCCGGAGCCGCTCGGCCCGGTGACGACAATCAGCTTATTCCGCGGCAGGCTGACATCGATTCTTTTAAGGTTATGCTGGGCCGCTTTCTTGACCCTGATTTCTTCTAACATAACGAATTATTTTACCACAGCTTATATGCCGGACAAGGTTATTTATTTCTTAATTAAAAGTCTGCCCAAATCTGCGATATCAGGATGATTGTAAGGGTGAGGGTTGGAGGTGAGGAGTCCCCTATGAAGCCTGAGCGGGCACGGTTTCTCTCCGAAGGAGAGAAGAGCGAAGGCTGAATGGGAGCTGATTTTCCTCGCTGGGGAAAATCAGCGTGCTCCGAACCTCCAACCCTTACCCGTATCACGGAGTTTGAGAAGCTTCCAATTCTTCATTGACCATGTTTCCAGAAAAATAATAATATAGAATCTGCAGATGAGCAGACAAGGATAAGTGTTATGGGAAGAGAGGAAAACCTTATCAAATCTTTGAAAATCTTAGAAGAGATTGGCGTCAAGAACGAATCCATCCGGGCCATAAAGCACCTTCCTGCCCAGGAAGGAAAATACTGCGAGTATCCCTCTGATGTCGATCCCCTCCTGGTCAAGGCCCTGAAAGACAAAGGCTTTTTGAAACTCTACTCCCACCAGAATCTCTCCTGGCAGTTGCTCAAAGAAGGAAAAAACATCGCTGTTGTCACTCCGACTGCTTCTGGAAAAACACTCTGCTACAACCTGCCAGTGCTCGATGCCATCATCAAAAATCCATCGGCCCGTGCCATCTATCTTTTCCCGACCAAGGCTCTTTCCCAGGACCAGAGAGCCGAGCTCGATGAGACGATCAACCTTCTTCCTGCTGAAATCAGTATTTTCACCTATGACGGGGATACGCCCCAGGATGCAAGAAAAGCGATAAGGGCCCGCGGGCATATCATCCTTACCAACCCTGACATGCTCCACGCCGGGATTCTCCCCCATCACACCAAATGGATAAAGCTCTTCGAGAACTTGAAATACGTGGTGGTCGATGAGCTTCACAACTACAGAGGCATCTTCGGCAGCCATCTGGCAAACATCATCAGGAGGCTGAAGAGAATCGCCGCATTCTACGGCTCTCATCCTCAATTCATCCTCTGCACTGCCACCATCGCCAACCCTCTGGAGATGGCAGAGAAGATGATTGAGGAGCCGGTCTCGCTCATCGATGAAAACGGCGCGCCGCGAGGGGAGAAATACTTCATTTTCTACAACCCGCCTGTGGTCAACAGGTTCTTGGGCATTCGCCGCTCCTATGTCAATGAATCGCGGCTGGTGGCCTCGGTCTTTATCCACAATGACCTCCAGACCATTGTCTTTGCCCGGAGCCGGCTGATCACTGAAGTCCTGGTCACCTACCTCAAACAGGAGATTGAAAAATCCATCAAAGACGAGGGGCTCGTCCGCGGCTACAGGGGCGGCTACCTTCCCTTAAAAAGAAGGGAGATCGAAAAAGGCTTGAGGGATGGGAAAATAAAAGGAGTTGTCTCGACCAATGCCCTGGAGCTGGGCATCGATATCGGCAGCCTTGACGTCTCTGTGCTCGCCGGCTATCCTGGAACAATCGCCAGCACCTGGCAGAGGGCAGGCCGGGCAGGCCGAAAAACAGGAAAGTCGGCAGCGGTTCTTGTCGCCTCCAGCACTCCGCTCGACCAGTTCATCGTCAACCACCCGGATTATTTTTTCATGAAAAGCCCTGAGAAGGCCTTGATCAACCCCGACAATCTATCCATCCTTGTCAGCCACATCGAGTGCGCCGCCTTTGAGCTTCCCTTCAGCGATGGAGAAAAATTCGGAAAGGCCGATATCGGTGAAATTCTGGAATTCTTAGAAGAGGATAAGCTCCTTCATCATTCAAAAGACAAATGGTTTTGGACCTCTGAGGCTTACCCTGCGGATTCGGTCAGCCTGAGAAGCATCAGCTCCGACAATTTCGTTGTCGTGGACACGACCGGAAAGACAAAAGTCATCGCCGAAGTGGACTTCTCTTCAGCCCTGACCACCCTTCATCCCAAGGCCATCTATATCTGCGAGGGAGAGCAGTACTTTGTCGA
>CAZYBE010000065.1:0-9183 GCA_964645765.1 uncultured Eubacteriales bacterium | reverse complement strand
GCATCAAGGTTTTGTAGATTCTTTCTTATTCTTCTTGTCAAATAAAGAAAAAAAGAGGCTGGAGTGAACCGTAAGCCGAATTTTGTCCCCGCTGGTAAAGCGGTGGCGGTTATTTGTCTAACTCTCTGATTGCTCAGGGAGATAAGCGGCCTACCCGCCCACGGGACGGGCCATCCCACCATGGGCCTTTTTGGCCTTGCTCCGGATGGGGTTTACCAAGCTCCTGATGTCACCATCAGGACGGTGAGCTCTTACCTCACCTTTTCACCCTTGCTCCGCAAAACGGCTTCGCCAATCTCGCAGGGCGGTGTGTTTTCTGTGGCACTTTCCTCCGGTCGCCCGGAGTCGCTGTTAGCGACCATCCTGCCCTGTGGAGTCCGGACTTTCCTCCCCTTCATCCCCTCTCGGAGAAGAAGGGGCAACCGCCTCGTCCACTCCAGCCTTTATCTTTATTCCATAATTTTCGAGTTTCTTATAAAGATTGCTGCGCGGAGTGTCAATCTCTCTCGCCGTTTGAGAAATGTTCCAGTTGTTCTCTTTGAGCTTGGCCAGGATGAAATCTCTCTCTGCTATTTCCCTGAACTCTTTCAGCGTCTTAATCTTCTTGGCATCAGGCAAAGCGAAAAGTGCTTCGCCTCTCATGTATTCGGGCAAATGTTTTGCCTCAATTATATCTCCTTCAACCATGATAATCAATCTTTCGACCATGTTCTTGAGCTCCCGAACATTTCCTTTCCAGGAATATCTCATCATGGCTTGAAGGGCATCTGCGGAGAAGCTTTTGACTTTAAAGTTATTTTCCTCGGCAAAATTCCTGCTGAAGTACTCAACCAGGAGCAGAATGTCCTCCTTCTTTTCCCTCAAAGGAGGAGAATGAAGAGGAATGACGTTCAGGCGGAAATAGAGGTCTTCTCTGAATCTCCCCGCTTCTTTTTCCACCTTTAAATTCTTATTAGTGGCGGCTATGACTCTGACATCAACCTTGCTGATTTTGCTCGAGCCGACCCTTTGAACCTCCCCTTCCTCAAGCACTCTCAGCACCTTGGATTGAGTCTTCAGGCTCATGTCAGCGATCTCATCAAGAAAAATCGTGCCCCCATCTGCCAGCTCGAATTTGCCCAGCTTTCTTTCTGTCGCTCCGGTGAATGATCCTTTCTCATGGCCAAAAAGCTCGCTTTCGATCAGCTCTTCAGGGATGGCAGCGCAGTTCACCTGGATAAACTTTTCCCTTGTTCTCAAGCTGTGGTCATGGATGGCTCGGGCAATGAGCTCCTTGCCTGTGCCGCTTTCGCCGTAGATGAGAACCGTGGCGTTTGTCGGGGAGGTCTTTAATATCTCCTTCCAGAGCTTCTTCATCAAGGAATGATTCCCTATCAGCTCATACCTCTTCTCAGCCCTCTTTCTCAAGTCCAGACATTCTCTGCGCAGCTTGTTCTGGTTCAAAGCGTTGCGAATGCTGAGCAGGACTCTCTCCCTCTGCAGAGGCTTTTCCAGAAAATCAAAAGCTCCAAGCTTTGTCGCTTCCACCGCTGTCTTGATCGTTCCATGGCCAGAGATCATGATGACCTCGGGCGAATATGGCCTTTTCTTCATCTCTGCCAGGACTTCGAGCCCATCCCTTCCGGGAAGCTTTATATCCAGAAGGACTAAATCCAATCCAACCGTCTCCTCCACAACATCAAGAGCCTCTTCCCCATCCTCTGCTTCAAGGAAGCTGTAGCCCTCATACTCCAGAATCATTTTGAGGGACTTGCGGATGTTTTCTTCATCATCCACAACCAGGATTTTCGCCAGCGGGCGATCCTTCATTTTCTTCATTCTTTTTTTCCAAATTTTTTAATACAAAAATTTTATCACAAAAAAGGAGGCTATTCCATTTATTCTCAAAAATTAAGTATTGTGTCCCCGAAATTAATTAGTGTAAAATTAAGGAGAATGTGGAAACCCTTTTTGCTTCTCCTGCTTATGATCTTAATCGGCACAGCCGGTTACCAGTATATTGAAGGATGGTCACTCCTTGACTGCCTCTACATGACCATCATCACTATCTTTACTGTTGGCTTTAAGGAAGTCAAACAACTCTCCCCGCAAGGCCAGGTATTTACTATCTTCGTCATTCTGGGCGGAGTGGGCGTGGCTCTTTTCTCCTTCACCAAAGTCGCCGAGATGGTCTATGAGGGAGGAATCAATAAATTCTGGCGGAGAAGAAAAATGGAAAAAAAACTACAAAGCCTTAAGGACCATTACATCATTTGCGGTCACGGCCGGATGGGGAAGGTCGTAAGAGAAAGGCTGCAGGAGGAAAAACTGTCCTTTGTTGTCATCGATAACGACGAAAACAAGCTAGCCGAGCTCAAGGAAAGTGACGAGTGCCTTCTGATCAAGGGCGATGCCACTCAGGAAGAAATACTTATCCAGGCTGGCTTAAAAAAAGCCAAAGCCCTGGCCGCCCTTCTCTCTTCTGACGCCGACAATCTTTACCTCGTCTTAACAGCCAGATCGATCAACCCGTCGGCCTTCATCCTCTCCAAAGCCATGGATGAGGAAGCTGAGAGAAAAATTCTCCAGGTTGGGGCAAATAAAGCTGTCAGCCCTTACAAGTTAAGCGGCTTGAAGATTGCTCAGGGATTGATTCGGCCCACTCTTGTCGATTTTATGGACCTTATCATCAGACGGAAAGAATTGTCCCTGTACATGGAGGAGCTTGTGGTCAAAAAAGAATCGAAAATTGTTGACCGCAATTTGAGAGAAAGCGATATTCGCAAGACAGTCAATGTCATCGTCGTGGCTGTGAAAAAGCCGGGTGAAGACATTGTCTTCAATCCTTCTCCTGAAATAAAAATAGAAACGGATGATATACTTCTTGTTCTGGGTGACGAACAAGCCATCACCAAATTCGAGAATGTCTATATCAGCCATTCATCCTGAAAAATTTTAAATTGATTCATCCTTTCTTTTTTTTAATAATAGAATCGTGGCGTGGTCGAAGACTTGTAAGAATTTCAAACTTCCAATTCTTGCTCTTTTAAGTTGTCTTTTATCTCTGACTCCGCTCGCTCCTCAGGAAAAGGAGCAGAGTAAATACCTTGAGCTTGAAAATGGACTCAAGGTCTTTCTCTACGAAAGGCACAACCTTCCCCTGGTCAATCTCTCCTTTGCCGTGAATTTTGGCACAAAGGATGAGTCTGAAGAAACAAGCGGCCTCGTTCATCTCTTGGAGCACTACATCCTCTTTAGGGGGACTGAAGCAAGAAGCGGCACAGAGATCGCGCAGGATGTTCGCCGACATGGAGCTTATGTCAATGCCCATACAGGGCTTGACCTTGCTCTCTTCGAGATATCTCTTCCTTCTGAATACGCAGATTTTGCCTTGAAGAATCAAAAGGAAATCCTCTTTAACTTGAAGCTCACTCAGGAAGAGCTCGATGAAGAAAAAAAGGTGATCCTTGAAGAGCTGAGCCAGCTTCAGGATGACCCCTTAAAGTATGCGACCTCCCTTCTCTACCAGAGCCTTTTTAAAGACCATCCTTACCAGAGGCCGGCCGAAGGAAAAAAAGATATCATCGAAGCGGTGACAGTCGAGCAGGTTGAAAAATTTTACCGGAAGTTTTTTGTTCCTTCCAACTGCGCACTGGCCGTCGTCGGCGACTTCAGCCTGGAGGAGATGGAAAAAAAGGTCAGAGAAATCTTCGGCGAGCTGAAAGGCGAGAAGATCTCTCCCTCGAAATATGAAAAAGTCCTTTCGCTGAAAAAGCGCACGGAAATCGAACAGGAGATGGATGTCAACACGGCCTACCTGGTCATCGGATATATAGGCCCTGATTACAACCATCCTGATCAACACAGCGTGGATGTCCTGTCAGATGTTCTCGGCCGCGGAGTAAACCCGATGCTGAACATGCCTCTGCGTGGGAGAACAAACCTGGTTCATAACTTTTCCATGAACTATAGCGCCTATAAATATGGAGGAGCGATTATCATCGACATCACGCTTGACCCGAAAAACATAAGCATGGCCAAAAGACTGCTGTTCGGCTTCCTAAAGGAGACAGGCAGCAGCAGCATGGAATACTCCAAGACCGACTATTTGGGCGAAGCGCAATTCTATGCCCTCGACTACCTGCAAAGCGCAAAAAATCAAATTAAATTCAGATTTCATCAAGCCTTTGAAAAAGGCCTTAACCTGGCGACTTCGCTGGCCATGGACATGCTCCTCAATGAAAGGCAGGAGCGGAGAAACTATCTCGAAAGTATCTTTAAGGTCAGCTCAACAGATTTGAGGAAAGCAGCCAGTGCCTACGTGAGCAAGGACCGCTGCGTCATCGTCTCCATCCTGCCCAGAAAGAAAAAGTAATCGGAAATCCGGATGTTCGAGCGAAGAAGGTTTTCTTTAAATCTCAAGGCGTTGATTGTGGTCCTGGCTGCTCTTTCACTCTTCGTCGATCAGGAAGCCTTCTCCTGGAAGAATGAGCCGGAGAAAAAAATCCTTCAAAACGGCTTCACTCTCCTCTACCAGCAGGATAAATCCTCGCCTCTGACAGTTCTCCAAATCGCAATCAAGGGAGGGAAAGGAGCAGAGCCTTTAGAAAAGAGTGGGCTTGCCCATCTCACCACTCGTATGGCTCTTGAGATTCCAGATGTGGGAAAAGTCCAGGATTTGATGGGTCAATCCTCAATTGTTTATATGATGGGAAGAGGAGATTATTCGCAGGTCAACATCAATTGTTTATCCGAGAACCTAGAGAAAACTTTAGAAGTTGTTTCCGAAATCATGTTGAAGCCTCTCTTATCAAGAATCAGGATTGACTTGAATAAAGAGAGGATGCGCGACCAGAGAAAAGAAGAGGAAGACGACCTTTTCAAAGCAGGGCACAATGCGCTCGCAGAAAGGCTATTTGCAGGGTCAAGCTACGGTGGCTCTTCTCTGGGCAATGAAGAGTCTCTAAAAGCCATAAAGAAGAAAGAAATCGAAGACTTTCATCAGAGCTATTTTAGAGCCGGGAATATGATTGCTGTGGCCATCTCAGACCTTGAAAAAGAGCCCCTCTTTGAGATTCTCAATAAGTATTTAGCGCAATTTCCTCCTGGAAAGGCGCCGGAATCAAAGCCAAGCCTTGTTTCCATCCCTGAAGAAAAAAAAATCACTCTCGAGAAAGACACCAAGCAATTCATGATCTGTGATGCCTTTCCCCTGGCCAAGGTTACAGCAAAAAATTATACGCTGGCCTGCTTGCTCGAAAATCTTCTGGGAAGAGGAGTTGATTCAAAGCTCTGGCCGCTGAGAGCTAAAGAGAAGCTTGCCTATAACGTAAACTGTATTGCTACCCAGATGAAGGATGGAGGGACACTTGAAGCTTATCTAGAAACTGGCAAGCAGAATAAAGAGACTGCCTTGGAAGCCTTGAACAAGGTTCTCAATGATCTCTTTGAAAAAGGGATTACAGATGAGGAATTGAATGTGACGAAAGTCAACCTCAAATCCTCTTTCCTGAGGAATAATGAAACAAAAGATGCAAGAGCGAGCACCCTGTCATATTTTGAGGCGCTGGGACTCGGCCTGGATTTTTTTAATGGCTTCTTCTCAGAAATTGATGCCGTAATCACCGAGGAAATGAATGCTTACATCAAGGATATCCTCAACCCTGAGAAAAGAATCGAAGTCATCGTCGGCCCAAAAGAAGAGAGTCAAAAGGAAAGCAAACAAGAGTTCTTTCAGCTTCTCATTTATCTTTCTTTGGGGCTACAGAAATAATTTTTTTAATGAGGTCTTCGTCCTGGGGGAGTTGGCCGACTTTGGGAAGCCTGGGAACAAGGAGAGCCCAATTGGAATCCAAAGCGAAAACTTTCTTGAATAGAGGCAGGCTCTCCTCGACTTTTCCCGAGGCTGCCATTGTCACTGCCGGCCAAAAAATCATCTCTGCATTTTCAGGATACCTCTCCATGGCCGTTGTGTAGGATTTCATGGCTTCCTCGACCTTATTCTCTGTCAGAAGCTCATCTCCCCTGTTCATATAATTGTAGGCTTTATTAAGCCTGACCAGCCTTTTCAACTCTCCAACCGGGTCTCGATGGTCCTCGACTCTCAAATCGTAGATTCTGTCCTTCCACCAGACTCCTGAGCTTTTTCCCTTGACGATGATGATGGCTGCTGATTGCTTTCCCCTGATATCGCCCCCTTCCCTCTCTGCAGCTTCGAGAGCAGCCAGGAGCCTGTCAACCAATTCTCCCTCTGCGCTTTGATAAGCTTGAGCCATGGCTTTCCAGACCGTGTTCTTGAGCATAAGGTTAGCCTGGCAGGAAAATCCATCTCCGATAAAGTGCCCGGCTTCAGGAATGCAATTTTTTCCTGTATGGGCAGCGACTCTTCCTTGAGCATCAACCATCGCCACCTGGCGGACTGATTCATTCTTATCGGCCCTAACAAGCGCGGATAAAGCTTCTTCTGCGCTCTTTCCTGCTCTCATCAGCTCAAGGCCGAGCGGGCCGTAGGAAACTTCGACAAAGGATTGAGTTGCTATTGCCCCAACACCCGACTCTGCCCAGGGAACAATCGAGCCGACAGAAAACCAGTGCGATTGAACGGCCACGCCGAATTCTCCTGTCTTTTTGTCAAAGGCAACTATCGAATAAGTGTGGGCTGGCTTTGAATACTCTCTGCTCAAGACAAAAGATGAGGCTAAAAGAATCATTCCGATTAAAACCATAAATCTTTTCATTTGCTCTCTCCTTTTTTAAAAATACGCTACCTGCTGGCACTAATAATAAACCAATAAATGTCTTTATACAGTCAGCGAGGAGCTAAGGGGAGTGCGGCCATTTCATTTTATAGAGCCGCTACCTCGCTTTGCTCCTGGCGATGACACTCTTTACTGAGTCTGTGTCGGTGAAAAAAGGGACAATCCCCATTTTGTTTGTGTCCTATTTCTTTGCCTTGAATAAGGTCCAGGGGTGAGATTTCATGTCCTTTAAAAATTTCTCCTGCCATTGATATTCGGGGTGCTTTTCGAAGAACTTCGAGGCGATAAAATCCTGGCCGCAGGGATGTCCCATTCTCGCCCAGAAATTAAGGCCTTTTGCCAGCTTGGCTGTTGTGACTTTGCCCTGAACAGAACCTCCTGGAAAATAAGGAGTCCAGATGAACTCCGGCAGTCCCTTTGGGTCATCGTCGACATGGCCGCAGAGGACATTGCCGTTGGAGGCAACTGCTCCGGAGCTGATATCAAAATGGTCTCCTTCAAACAGCTTGCCTTTCTCTGCGTTTATCTTTCCTCTGTTTTCCTCCATGAGCTTTTCCCAGCGCGCTTTCCTGATTAAAACTGAGAGGCTTGTATCCTTCGGATTGAACGTGGTCTCTTCGGCGATGAGCTTTTCATCGCTCGGAAAATTGGAGCCGATGAAATAGCCGTCCTTTGTGCGCCAGACTCGCTGGTTTTTCAGTCCGAGCTCGAGTCTTGCGATTTCGTTTGTCTTCAAATCGCCGACGAGCCAGTCATTGGCATAAGCGCCGTTGTTATCTGCGGACATGATTCTGATAAAAGCGTCGATCGAGTCGGCATACTGGGCTGCCTTCCGCGCTCTCATGAACTCCGGGGTTCCATCCTCTTTAAATCCTTTGAACTGGGAGATGGTCGTCTCTGTGTAGAGGAGGCCTGCGCTGTTAAGGACAAAATCGTCGCCGCTGTGGATATAGCCAGGAAAGGAATCCATGAAGATTCGAAAGCCTTTTTGGGGCACGATGTCGGCGATGATGTTCCATCTTTCACCAACGATATATTCAACCCAGGCGTTGTGTCCGATGACAATCCGGCCGTCATCAGTGTAGCTGCCAGTGGCGATAAAGGCGCTGCAATAGCCTGGCGCCTTGTTGTTTCCTGCTCCTTCCTTCGCCTTCTCATCCAGATAAGGGACATAATACATGGCAAGCTCGATCCAGCCGTTGAGAGCTGCGATATCGAACCTGTCATATTTTTTCTCCTGGAGGCGAGCATTCAATCCTTGGGCGATTCCCTCAATCTCTTCCTGGTACTCTTTCTCAATTTTTGGCCAGAATATCTTCTCTGCTGCCTCTCTATAAAACTTCCAGTCGCGGCTTGTGGCTTTTTCCAGGTAAAAAGCAAACATCTGCAGAGCGTCGCCGATTTCAGAGGCGAGATGATAGCCCTGTTGAAACCCGATTTCTCCTGGCGAGCCTTCAAGATGGATAAAAATCCAGCCGTTTTTATCTTCGCGGAATGAGTTCTTGAGCTCGGAAGTTATCTTTTTTGCGCTTCTCAGTTCACGAATCTTGATGTTTCTAAACCAGACAGCGTCTGCATGGTCCTGGAGGACGATGTTGCCTTTCCTTTTTTCTGCGAATCCTGGAATATCCTTGAACTTGCTCTGGGAAACGAGTTGAGCCATAAGAGGTGTATCCAGCTCATATTCCAGAACCTTGACGCCGTTGAGCCAGTGTTCGACACGATTGCCGCTAAAGACAATCCGCGCCTGGTTGAATTCTCCAACAGGCTTGAGCTTTTTTCCCCGAGGAGCGATCAAATCATAAAGGGCTGCAGCTGTTCTGTTTTCACCTCTCTTCGCATCTGGATGCCTTTCATCATCAAGGACCTGGTATTCAAATCCAAGGGCCGCTTGTTTGGGCGGATAGGAGACTGACATCTCTTCCGAGACGTTGTATTTTATGCCGCTGTTTCCTCCAGGGCTGATTTTCCATTCAAGCTCCAGCTCGAAGTCCTCGAAGGATTCAATGGTCATGATGTCGCCGCCCTCAAGGGGCTGCCCGTCTTTCTGAAGAGGGATATCCTTGCTCGGCACTTTTTTTATCGCCCCTTCCTCGATAACCCAGTGGCCTTTAGGCACTCCGTCACGGCCAACTCCGCGCCAGCCGTTGAATGTCTTTCCGTCAAAAAGAAGCTTCCAGCCTGCAGCCTGCTCCTCCTCGGTCAGGGTGTTGAGCGCTGCAACAGAAGGAGATGAGAGTGAGCTTTTCTCGGTTTGAGTGCAGGACGGAAGAAGAACCCAAAGAAGAACCATGGCGACAAAGCCAGGTATCGATATTTTTTTTAGCATAGCCTGAATCTCCTTTTTTAAGTATGATGTCAAAGCTCGCCTAAATTATCAATCAAAAAAAAGGGTATTGGGAAATAGCCTCGCTCCCAATCGAATTTTTAACGCCATCTTCATTCG
>CAZYBE010000064.1:0-9297 GCA_964645765.1 uncultured Eubacteriales bacterium | reverse complement strand
TTTGCCCCAGCGAGGCAAAAGCTGTTCGGTTTCAGGCTTCGCTCTCCTCGACCTTCGGTCGAGGAACCATGCCCGCTCAGCCTTCAAACGGTTTTTTCACCCACTGACCTGAGCTCTCAAACGGTTTTATAACCACTCAGCCTGATCTTATTTATATAGAGGGTAGAGATACACTCAAAGAAATGAGACTGAAAAAAAAAGTTCATTCAACCTACAAAAAATTTTTTTTATTTCTTTTGACAATATTTATATCTCTGGCGCTTGGAATATTGTTCTCCGGATGCCGTGGCTCAGGAGGAAAAGCTCAGGAAGAAGGAAAAAAGCTGACCATTGCCGTCATTCCTATGGGAACAACCCATGAATTCTGGAAGGCCATTCACGCCGGCGCTCTGACTGCCTCGAGAGAGCTTGGCGTCGATATCATCTGGAAAGGTCCACTCAAGGAAGACGACCGGAATGAGCAGGTTCAGATCGTCGAGACCATGGCCGATACTGGCGTCAGCGCCCTTGTTCTCTCCCCCCTCGATGACCGGGCGCTCCTCAGGCCTGTGGTTGAGGCCAAAAGGCTCGGCATCCCAACCATCATCTTCAACTCAGCGCTTCAGGGAGAGAATCATGTAGCCTATATTTCAACAGATAACTATAAAGGCGGAGTCCTTGCCGCGGATTATATCGGCTCTCTTCTCAAAGGGAGAGGGAAATTAATTCTCATCCGGGTCAAGGAGGGCGTCGAGGGCAGCACAAAACGCGAAGAAGGTTTTTTAAAGACAATCCGCTCGAAATTCCCGCAGATCAATATCCTTTCCGACAACCAGTATGCCGGCACCGGCACAGAAACTGCTTACCAGACGACCGAAAACCTTTTGGCGCGGTTTAACGATGTCGAAGCGATTTTCACCCCAAACGAATCCACAACATTTGGCTGCATGAGAGCCCTTCAAGACCATGGTCTTGCCGGAAAAATCATCCATGTCGGCTTCGACACATCGAAAAAGCTGATTGAGGCTCTGGAGAAAAGAGAGATCCTGGGATTAATCCTGCAGGACCCTTTCCAGATGGGTTACAAGAGTCTGGATATAACTGTTTCCTATTTAAAAGGGAAACCCTTTGAGAAATACATCGACACAGGCGTCGTCTTAGCTACTCCAGAGAATATGAATGAGCCGGAAATTAAAAGACTCTTGACTCCAGACCTTTCCATTCTGGACCGGTGACCAGAGCTCCTGATTAATAAATAAAAGTGAGGGAAAATATGTCAAGATTCTTCTTTCTAATGATACTCTTCGCTCTACTTCTGGCGACAATAAAGGCGGCTGATAGAGACAAGATTCCTGAGGCAAAGGACTATTTTTTCCAAGGCGGAAGACTTCACATCATCTCCTCCAGCCACCAGGACATTGCCTGGATGAACAGCCCCCAGGCCTGCATCGAATACCGCGACACCAACTGCATCACTCCGGCGCTGGAGATGATGGCCAAGTCCGCCGACTACTGCTTCATCATGGAAAACATGCTCAACCTGATGGAGTATCTCGAGCGGCATCCTGAGCGGAAAGAAGAAGTCCTGCGCTTCACCAAGCAAGGACGGATGGAATGGGGCGCAACACTTAACCAGCCTTATGAATCGCTCCTCAGCGGCGAGCAGCTCGTCCGCGAGACTTACTTCGGCCGGAGATGGCTGAAGAAAAGTTTCCCGGGCTGCGATGCCAGAGTCTACTTCAACCCTGATGTTCCAGGAAGAGCTCTCCAGATGCAGCAGATTCTGAGCAAGGCAGGAATTCCTTACATGGTCATCAGCCGCTACCATGAAGGTCTTTATTGCTGGTCGAGCCCTGACGGCTCGTCGGTCATAGCCTATTCTCCCGGGCATTACACGAATGCTTCCTCTATTTTGAATGCCGCGCCTGATGACGGCGCCAAAGTCCTTTCTGAAAAACTTGCCCAGTGGAGTTCTTACTATCAAAGCCGCAAAATTCCGCCAGAATTTCCTCTGCTCAATTCCTTAGACTTTTCGCGGCCCACAGACTTCAGCGGCTTGATCAACCTCTGGAATGAAAAGCACAAAGCGAGTGACGGCAAATCCTTATCCAGGATTCAATATTCATCTTCCAGGCAATTCTTTGATGCCGTCTCGAAAGGCAGCCCTGAATTCGTCAAGGTTCTCGGCGAAAGGCCAAACCTCTGGCTCTACATCCATGGCCCAACCCATCACTGGGCCATCTCTGCCCAGCGCGAGGCAGGGGTGCTTCTTCCTGCCGCTGAAATCTTCAGCACAGTTCGCTCGCTGCTCGCCGGAAGTTTCGAAAATTATCCTTCGCGGGCTCTGGAGGAAGCATGGATGGCCGCCATCTACCCTGACCACGGCTGGGGCGGAAAAGAAGGACAGATCACAGACCGTCTGTTCAGGAAGAAATATGAATTCGCCCGCGACACAGGTCAAGAAATATTGGACTCTGCCCTTGAATCCATCGTTACAAAAGTTAAAACATCCTCCAAAGGAATTCCTATTGTCGTCTTCAACTCCCTTTCCTGGAGGCGAAGCGACCCGGTTGCCTGCACAGTCAAGCCCGCATCATCAAAATTTCTTATTCTGGACTCTAAGGGGAAAATTGTTCCCTATCAGGTTCTTCCAGCAACCGCCGACCAGGAGCCTGAAGAAGTCCGGGTCGAATTCGTCGCCAATGATGTGCCGACGATCGGCTACAAGACTTATTATCTTGTCGAGGACAAAACATCACAAGCTTCAAAACTTGAAGTCCAATCTCCGCAGGCAGCGAATATCGAAGCACCACTTCCAACAGATGTCTATGAAAACAATTTTTATCAAATCGAGCTTACACCTGGCGGCGTAAAACGCATTTTTGATAAGGAACTAAAGCTCGATATTCTGAACAGCGAGAAATTCCTCGGCTTCGAAATCTTTACCATGCAGTCAAAGGGCAGCGGAGCGGGCGAGTTTGGCCGCGTTCAGCAGCCGACCATGGAGGCGTTTGATAAGCTCAGCACTCATAAGGCCCCGTGGAAATTCGAGCCCTCAGAATCAGGGCCGGTCAAGACAGTCTTCAGCCTGAAGCAGAAGCTTTCAAGCTGCACGGTCAAGGAGAAGCTCATCATTTATAAAGAGCTGAAGCGAATCGACTGTGAAGTCTCGATTCTGAGCTGGGACGGGACGCCATACCGGGAGTTTCGCCTGGCTTTGCCTGTCCGTGCAGAAGCGGCCAGAGTGGCCTATGAAGTGCCGATGGGTATTGTCGAGGTTGGAAAGAGCGAGATTGAAGGCACAGGAGGCCATGCTTACGGCAGCTTGAACTATGATGAGCTGTGCTCCCAGATTCGGCCGCGGGAAGTCCAGAATTTCTTGAATGTCAGCGACAGCCGTCTCGGCCTGACCATGAGCACAAGCGTTGCCGTCAACGACTATCAGGACCCGACAGAGAGTCCTGTCTCATACCCTGTTCTCCAGGCCGTGTTGCTGGCATCTCGCCGCTCCTGTCATGGCGAGGGAAACTGGTATCTTCAAGAAGGAGACCACAACTATCATTTCTCAATTTTCTCTCATGCTCCTGGGTGGGAGAATGGATATCGCCAGGGAATCGAAGCTAACAACCCTCTTTTTGTAGTCTTTAATCCAGCTCAAGCGAGCCGCGCCAGCTTGCCCGAGGAAATGAGCTTCTTCAATGTCTCAGCAGCAAATGTCCTCATCAGCACCATAAAAAAGTGCGAGGATGATGATTCGGTGATTTTCCGCTGCTTCGATATCGAAGGAAAGGATGCAGAGGCTCAGCTTAGCTTTTTCTTTCCTATCGAAAAGGCCGAGCTGGTCAACATCATCGAGGAGGAAGGCAGAGCCATTCCCTCACAAAAAAATAGCCTGAAGCTGAAGATTGGCCATCACGCCATCGAAACCGTGAAGTTTCGCCCCCAAATAATCAGCCAACGCTGAGAAAACCGTTTGAATGGCTGCGGCTGAGTGGCTCGAAAACACGCCGCTTTTGTCCCAGCGAGTCAAAAGCGGCTCGGTTTCAGGCTTCGCTCTCCTCTCCCTTCGGTCGAGGAACCGTGCCCGCTCAGCCTTCAAACGGTTCTCTCGCCACTCAGCCGCAGCCAAGCAAATAAAACCCTGCTTGTTTTCGAAGCACGCAGCCTGGTCTATTTTCAGGGATTGAGCTTCCAGAAGAAAAAGTTCAGCACAGCCGCAAAGCTAACCCAGAGGATGTAGGGAATTAGCAAAGCAGCGGCAATTGTGGAGACTCTGAAAAATACAATAATAGTCAGCAAAATCGCCATCCAGAGAAAGATGATCTCGACGAAGGCTGCAAAGGGAGATTGAAGGCCGAAGAACATAATCGACCAGAGCATGTTGAGCACGAGCTGGACGGCGAAGAGAATGATTGCTGTTCTCACGTTTTCGCCCTTGGGAAGCATTCGCCAGACAAGATAGAGGGAAATCCCCATCAGGACGAATAAAGTGATCCAAACTGGAGAAAACACCCAGTTGGGCGGCGCAAAAGATGGCCTTTTCAGGCTCGCGTACCAAATCGGAATCGACCGAGAGGTAAACAGCGAGCCGATGAAACCTGCCGCCTGGCAGATGATGATGCTCAGAATGAGCTTTAATAAATCACTCTTGCTCATCTTTTTCCTCCTAAGCCTATGAATTATAGTCCCCAGAATTCATTTTCGGGTGATGACCGAGCCCGGGCGTTTCCAGGTCATCTGTCCCTTCTCGACCACGAAGGTTCCGTTGACCAGGACATATTCGATGCCTTCGGAGAACTGGTGGGGCTCGAAAAATGTCGCTTTGTCCCGGATTGTCTCCGGGTCGAAGACCACGAGGTCAGCCGCGAACCCTTCCCGAAGCAAACCGCGGTCGCGAAGCCCCAGGATTAATGCCGGAAGCGATGTTGAGGTGCGCACCGCTTCCTCGACAGAAAGAACATGGCGCTCCATCGCATAATGCCGGATCTTTCGCGGGAACGTCCCGTAAAAGCGCGCATGCACCGACGGGTCGCCGGGTAAAGCGATATTGGCATCCGAGGAAGTGGCGCACCAAGGTTGACGGTAAAAGGCTTCGATGTCGACCTCGGACATGGAAAACCCGCGGAGGTTGGCGCCTCCCCGCCTTTTGTATCCCTCCGTTTGGAGCTTGAGGATGAGGTCGATGTCAGAAAGATTCAGTTCTCTGGCAAGCTGGGCCAGGTTTTTTCCGACGTAGGTCTTGTCCAGATAATCCATAACCACGATGTTTTCAGGTCCGCCCCTCCAGTTGAGCGCGTGCCTGATGTCGCCGCTCAGGGCCTTTGATTTTTTCGAGTCAGCCAATATCGCTTTCAACTCCTCGGTGAAGTTTCCGCGCAGGGCCCAATCAGGGATAAGCACCGTATCCCCGTCGCTTCCTGAGGTGTTGTAGGGGTAGCAGTCGGCCCAGATGTCGAGGCCACGGTCGCGCGCGCTCTGGATGAGCTGGATGATGGCGCCGCTTCCTCCCCAGAAGTTCTTGCCGCGGGCCTTGATGTGGGTGACGACGACCCGGCCGCCAGTCCGCTCCGCGACCTCGATGAGGTCTGTGACGTTGTCCAGCATTGTGGGAGGGCCGGGAGGATCCTGGCTGGGAACATACCACATCGGGGAGAGACCCGAAGCTCTTTCATGGGCGAAGAATACACCACCATAAGGGACAATCTCCTTGACAAGCTCCACAATTTCATCGTTCGTGCTCCAGATGCTGGGCACGTATTCCAGGCCTGAGGAGAGGCCGGCTGCACCGTCCTCCATGGCCTTCCGGACGAGCCCCTTCATCTGTTCAACCTCCTCTGCGGTCGCAGGCCTCTTGTAGTCGTTCTTCATGACTTCGCGGCGGACTGCGTTGTGTCCGATGAGCAAAATGGTGTTGGGGCCGAGACCCTTGGCGTTGAGAACATCCCGCTGTTTCCTGATGGAAAGGGGAGAGTACCCGCACTGGTTGGAGACAAGAGTCGTGACGCCCTGGCTGACGAAGTTCGGAGCGAAAAATCTCTGCTCGTTCTTCCCTGTCCAGACACTCTCGTCGGCGATCCGGTCGTAAGCGTGGCAATGAATATCGATAAAACCGGGAGCTATGATTTTTCCTTTGATGTCGATGACAGTTTTGGCCGAGGCCTTCTTCAGGTTGCCGACGGCGGAGATCCGGCCGTTCTTTATTCCCACATCGCCGTAGAACCAAGGATTGCCGGTCCCGTCGATGATCTTCCCGTTGAGGAAGAGAACATCGAAGGAAGCTTTTTCCTGGCCGGTTGAGACGGCCGTTCCAGAGAGTAAAAGGCAAATGGAAAGAAAAACGAAAAGACGAACGCTCGCCTTGATCATATCGGCCTCCTTTAGGGAGATGTATATTATTTACCTTGAGCAGGACATTTTGACAAGCCTGCTGTTGCCAAAAATCAACGTATTTTTAACCATTCACCAAGCTTTGTGTAAATTTTTTCTTTGCTTCAAACGAACTATAGAGGATAGAATAGTCACTCGACAGAAAAAATATGTAACCGTTTTCTTGAATCCTGGGTTAAGGAGATTAGCAGCCGCAAAGGTGACGGTCCGGCATCTTTTGGAAATGACTTCGGGCATTGGCGATTTCTTCGGAGACCGGTATGAATCGACACCGAAAGAAAAAATCCGATCGCTGAAGGATTATCTCCCGCTCTTCGCCGATAAGCCGCTCGAATTTGAGCCGGGCACCAGGAACCGGTATTCCAATGGAGGATATGTCGTGCTTGGCTTGATTATCGAAAAAGTCTCTGGAGTGGATTACTACACGTATGTCCGCGAACATATTTTCAAGCCGGCCGCTATGCTCGATTCGGACTCCTACGAAAAAGACGCCAGCATTCCGAATCGGGCGCTCGGTTATATGCGGGACGGCTCTTCATGGAAGCCGAACTATGAGACTCTGCCCGGGAGAGGAAGTTCCGCGGGCGGCGGATACTCCACAGCGCACGACCTCCTCAAATACACGATGGCCTTGAAAGAAGGAACGCTTGGTGAAGCAAACGAGGAAACGCGCGGAGGATTCGGCATTGCCGGCGGCGCTCCAGGACTCAACGCATCACTTGAATGGAATCCGAAAAGCGGCTAAACGATCGTGGTCATGTCCAATTTCGGCCCGCCGAGCGCCGAGCGTGTTACCAGACAAATCCGCTCCTGGCTGCCGCGATGACAATCTTCGCTATGGCGGCTGAGGATTCGAACCGTCAGCTGCGAGTTGCGGTCAGAGAGGAGATTTCCGCCAAGCACAACATCTTCGTTATAGAATAAGGGTTTGCCATCACGCTCAACAAGAAGTGGGGACATGGAGAGGGACACCTGCGGGGACATCTATGGCACGTGTCCCAAAAATCTATAGGACCAGAAAAATCCGATTTTAAAAGCAAAAGATAAAATTGAGTCAAAATCTTCTCAATTCCACTTGACTTTTGCTCAAGTTAAAGATAGAAAAATGTAAATTGGATTTAGAGCCGATATCCTTTCTGAGTTCAACTCATAAAACATACTGCCAATTATCATCAATTCCTTCGCATTTCCACTTTCTCTTCAAAATCCTGATTCTTAAATAAATCTTTTCAAAGGAGGAAAAATGAATAGATATGAGAACAGAATGGGAGGACCGGGTCCTGAGGAAGCGAGAATGCTGAAAAAGGATATTTCTGAAGAAAGGTCGTTCTCAAGATTGGCTGGAGTCCATGAGCGCTCCATTTGCTGGGGACGTTTGTTATCTCTTTTTATCGCCCTTATGATTTCTGAAGTCATTACTTCATTCAGATGGGTTCTGACCACGAAAGTCTCACTTCCGTTTTCCTACTGGCTTCACATTATCCTGGGCCAGGTCATCCTGGTTGGCATGATTTTATTGGTTTTCTACTTCATCCAGAATATGTGGGGTGCAGCATTCTTAACAGCAATCGCCTTTTCAATCCTTATGACCATAATCAATGTCATCTTTTATTCAATTTCGGCCTCGACTCGTACCCTTTCTTACTCTGGAATATGGACTTTCATTTTTATTGTCGGACTTTTTATCGCTGTCCGCCATTTAAGGCCCTTGTGGTTTTCATTGATGGCCGGATACTTTGTAGCTACACTTATCGATTATTTTCTGATAAGCGGGATGCAAAAGTTGTTAGAGTCACAAAGCCAACCCGTATCCGGTAGGCTGCTGTACTCATTCTTATCTATCCTGGCATCATCAGTTGCATTTGGAGCCATATTCTACGCAGGCTTAAAACTTCCCTGGAGCGAATGGATTGAGAAGGAGCCAGCGCCATCCTTGGCCTTCCGCCCTGGCGAGGCAAAAGCATTCGCCTCAGGCACAAGCCCAGAGGATAAATCCACGTTGATAAAAGCTGCAGATTATAAAGTCGTCAACAGCCACCTTCGACCCGCATCATTTGGAAGCATCATTTTCGGCGTCATCGCCATCGCCCTTGGGGGCTCAATGGCGAACCAAAATCCCATCAACGCCTTTCTGGTCGTAATCGGCATCTTTCTTTTCATCGAAGGAATCTGGCTTCTCACCTCACCTGGTCCAAAAGGATTTGTCGTGGACGGAATCGCGATGATTATTATAGGAGTTTGGAATATTCTGATTACTTTTGCTAATGCCTCTTCTGGAGGCGAAAGCATTGGATTCTTTTTTATCATCGGTGTCTGGCAGATAATCTGGGGATTTCAGAGTTTTGGCCGTTACAAGCGCTTCTCTTACTTAGCCGGCGAAAAACCTTCAAAGGAAGCTCTGGAAAAGCTCGAGCAAGCCTTGCAAGGCATAATGGCATCAAGCTATAAAACTTCGGCCGATATCGTGGAATTCAAAGTCAAAACTGCTTTTAAAGAGTGGAACTGGAAGGGCAAACTTATGGATGATGTGGCTCTTTTTGTTGCCGGCAAGAAGGCCATCATCCCTGTGAGAAAAGATGAAGTGAAGCTTACGCTCAAAGGGGAATCCTCTGGTTTGCGGCCGCACAAAGGAACGCTGCATCTCGGAAAACAAAAGATAGCGGGGACAATATCCCCTGAATCTCTGGATAGACTTCGCGAATGGAAGCCAAATCTGATATAGAGGATAGAAAGAACTAAATCAGAACCGGATGAAGGCGATTCTCACAAACTCTGGTGATGGAATTTTTTAACAAATGAAAGCTAAATGGAAGATACGGCATCATATTAAGCCGGGAGATATAGGGTATCTTATTTATCTTCACGGGATTTTATACGCAAAAGAATATGGCTACGACCAAACATTCGAAGCGTATGTTGCAGGTGGGCTTG
>CAZYBE010000063.1:0-10401 GCA_964645765.1 uncultured Eubacteriales bacterium | reverse complement strand
TTTAACATCTCATTTATTGTCCCTCAGTAAATTATTTGCTATCATATTCGCTCCTAAATCCGAAGGAGGCAATCATGAATATCGGTGTTCTCAACGAAAGTTATAAAATAGAGAATCGGGCCGGGCTAACGCCAAGCACAGTTTCTTTATTAATAGAGAAGGGTCACACCGTTTACGTCGAGACTGGAGCCGGGCTCAAAGCCGGATACACAAACGAAGAGTATGTTGCTCAGGGAGCAAAGATTGTCTTTACTAAAGACGAGGTTTTTGGCCGTGCTGATGTTGTCCTCAACATCTCACCTCTGAATCAAGAGGAATGCAAGATGGTTAGAGAGGGGCAGCTCTTGTTCGGCTTCCATCATCTGGCTATCATCCGCAAAAGCGTTTTAGAGTGCCTTCTCCAGAAAAAAGTGACTATGATCGGCTATGAGATTGTCCAGGAAGATGACGACCTTCTTCCCTTTATCGAAAGCCTGAGCGAAGTCTCAGGACAGCTGTGTTTGGCCATTTCTAGCCATTACCTTCAGACTAGTCAGGGAGGCCGGGGTGTGATCATCGGCGGAGTGGTGAGCGTCCCTCCTGCGACGGCGGTTGTCATCGGCAGCGGCGTCCTGGCCAGGAGCGCTGTCAAGAGCTTGCTTGGAGCAGGAGCGCACACCATCGCCCTGGGCCGGAACATGGATAAACTCAGAGAGCTGGAGGAGATGACTTCAGGCAGAGTCATCACTCTTTTTGCTAGCAAATACAATTTAGCCCGGATGACTAAAATCGCCGACATCCTTATCGGAGCAGTCCTCTTTCCTGGAGAAAGGGCTCCGGTCTGGATAACGAGGGAGATGGTCAAGACGATGAAGAAAGGATCTCTCATCATTGATTTAGCCATCGACCAGGGAGGCTGCATCGAGACCAGCCGTTTGACAACCCTTGAACACCCGACCTATGTCGAGGAAGGAATCATCCACTACTGTGTTCCCAACATCACTTCTGCTGTCAGCCGCACTTCGACCAAAGTCCTTTCCAATCTTGTTATTTCCTTCTTGCTCCAGATGGGGGAACTGGGGATTGAACAGACGCTGAGAGAAAATAAGAGCTTGGCCAGGGGCGTCTATGTTTATAGAGGTCAATTAACCAAGAAAAGCACAGCCGAGAGGTTCAGCCTGGAATATAAGGACCTTTCCTCTTTTCTATGAAGGCTTCATAAAATGCAAAGAGCTGGCGAAGAATCTAGGAAGATGCAAAAAGACTTAATCCATCTTCTCCATGATGTTCAAAGAGAAAAAGGGTATATCCCTGTCCAGGCTATCCGCGAAATCTCCAGGCAGCTCGGAATTTCTGAGAGCGAGATATACGGAGTTCTCACCTTTTACAAAGCCTTCAGCCTTAAGCCCAGGGGCGAGCATCTGATAACAATCTGCATGGGGACAGCTTGCCACGTTAGGGGAGCAGCGAGGATTCTGGATGAATTCCAAAGAAGGCTGGGCCTCGAACCAGGCCAGACAACCGCAGACAACCTTTTCAGTCTGGAGACTGTCAACTGCGTAGGCGCCTGCGCTTTAGGGCCGATTGTGATTACAGACGGCGCCTATCACGGCCAGATGAAAACCCAGGATGTCGCCGGCCTTGTTGAAAAAATAAAGAATGAGAAAAGGAAGATTTCTGACTGATGGACGACTATAACCCCACTCAACTGGAAAGAATCAGGACTGAGATCCTGGAATCCAGAAAGTCGCAAAAAAGGTGCATCACTATCTGCGGCGGAACAGGCTGTCATGCCTATGGCTGTTTAAGCGTGGCCCAAGGCTTCAGGGATGAGATCCAGAGACAAAACCTCGAAGATTCAGTCGATGTCAGAACCACTGGCTGCCATGGCTTTTGTGAGCGGGGGCCGATTGTTGTCATTCAACCTGAAGGGATTTTTTACCAGAGAGTCCAGCTCAAGGATATCAGCGATATTGTCTCTGAGACAATCGTCAACAAAAAAATCGTGGATAGACTTCTTTACGTCGACCCGAGAACAGAAGAAAAAATTGTCCTTGAGAAAGAAGTTCCATTCTATAAAAAGCAAAAAAGAATCATTTTTGGAAATAACGGCTTTATCGACCCGACGGACATCAGAGACTATATAGCCCTGGATGGCTATAAAGCGCTGGCCAAGGCTCTCTTTGAGATGACTTCAGAAGAGGTCATCGCTGAAGTGAAGAAATCCTTTTTGCGGGGAAGGGGAGGGGCGGGCTTTCCAACAGGGCAGAAGTGGGAAATCTGTCACAAAGAGGAATCCAGCGTGAAGTATGTCGTCTGCAATGCCGATGAGGGAGACCCGGGGGCATATATGGACCGAAGCCTTCTCGAAGGCAATCCCCACAGCGTTATCGAGGGGATGATTATCGGAGCCTATGCCATCGGAGCCCCACAAGGTTTTGTCTATGTCCGCATGGAATATCCGCTGGCTGTAAAGAACGTGACCACAGCCGTCGAGCAAGCCAGAGAAATGGGTTTGCTGGGGAAGTCCATCCTCGGCTCAGAATTTCATTTTGACATTCAGATTTTTAAAGGAGCAGGAGCCTTTGTTTCAGGAGAAGAGACTTCGATGATGGCCTCTATCGAAGGGCGGCGGGCCTTCCCCAGACAGAGGCCACCCTACCCTGCCCAGCAAGGCTTATGGGGAAAGCCGACCAACATTAACAACGTCGAGACCTGGGCCAACGTCCCTCTAATCATAAACAAAGGAGCAGAATGGTACTGCCAGGTTGGAACGGAGAAGAGCAAAGGGACAAAGATATTTTCGCTTGTAGGAAAAATTAACAACACGGGTCTGGTTGAAGTGCCGATGGGAATGACCCTGAAAGAAATCATCCATGATATCGGAGGCGGAATAAAGAACAATAAAAAATTCAAGGCCGTCCAGACTGGAGGGCCATCCGGCGGATGCATGCCTTCCAGCCTTCTTCACCTCCCCATTGATTTCGATACATTGACCGAGGCCGGCTCGATGATGGGCTCTGGCGGAATGATTGTCATGGATGAAGAGACCTGCATGGTTGATATCGCCCGCTACTTTCTCAATTTTACTCAGGAGGAATCCTGCGGAAAATGTGTTCCCTGCCGTGTCGGGACAAGGCAGCTGGTTGAGATCTTGACCAGAATCACCAAGGGTCTTGGTGAAGAAGGGGACCTGCAAAGACTCAAAGACCTGGCTGTGGCTGTCAAGACAGGCTCGCTCTGCGGCCTGGGACAGACTGCGCCCAATCCTGTGCTGACGACCCTTCGTTATTTTAAAGATGAATACGAAGCCCACATCAAAGAAAAGAGCTGCCCGGCTCTGGTCTGCAAGGATTTAATCGTTTACCACATCGAGCCGGAAAAGTGCGTCGGCTGTCTCTTGTGCTTGAAGAACTGCCCGGTCAAGGCCATAAGCGGCGAGAGGAAGAAAGTTCATACCATCGACCAGGAGCTCTGCATAAAGTGCGGAGCCTGCCTTGATGTCTGCCCTCCAAAAATCAGGGCTGTTTCCAAATATACGGGCAAGAAGAAGGATAGGATTCTCAATAAAGCTTCGGACAGGGGCAAAAAATGAAGGTTGTCATTGACGGGAAAGAATTCGAAGCCAAAGGCGGAAAGACAATTCTCGAAGTGGCCCGTGAGAATGGAATCTATATTCCCTCGCTCTGTGACCATCCCCGCCTCTCTCCCTTTACTGGCTGCAGGCTTTGCCTGGTTGAAGTCAAAGGGAGAAAAGGCTACGTGCCTTCGTGCGGGACATACATCGAAAATGGGATGGAAGTCAAGACAGATGCTCCAGAGCTTCAAAAATTGAGAAGAGAGATTGCGGAGCTCATTCTTTCCGAGCATCCCAACGCCTGTCTTATCTGCAGCGAGAAAAAAAATTGCGATGAATACAAATCAACCATTCGCAAAGTGGGAGAGACCACAGGCTGTGTCCTCTGCTCCAACAACGGCCGTTGTGAGCTTCAGGACGTGGTTGAAGCATTAAAAGTCGATAAGATCAGGTTTCCTTCTCTTTACAGAAATTTTGAGCTCAAAAGAGGCGACCCCTTCTTCGACCGGAACTATAACCTCTGCATCCTCTGCGGAAGATGCGTCAGGGTCTGCCATGAGCTGAGAGGGGCGTCAGCGGTTTCCTTTGTCTTCAGGGGACCCCAGACTGTTGTCGGGACTGTGCTTGATAAACCTCTTCTTGAATCCGGCTGCCAGTTCTGCGGAGCTTGCGTCGATGTTTGCCCCACAGGTTCGTTGACCGAGAGAGCTGTAAAATACGATGGCCTTCCGGACAGGAAAGCAAAGACGATTTGCCCCCTCTGCAGTATTGGCTGTGAGCTTGAAGTCGAGCTAAAAGGCGGAAGGCTCTTATCTTCAAGGCCAGCGGAAAATGGAGCAGTGAATAGAGGACAAGCCTGTGTCAAAGGGAGATTCCTGATAAGAGACCTTGTCGACAGTTCACGGCGAATCCTCAATCCGCTCATTCGAAAGAATGGAGAGCTTGAGGAAGCAAGCTGGGAAGAGGCTCTGGATTTTGTTGCCTCGCATTTGAAAAAGTACAAGGGAGAAGAAATAGCCTTTATCTCTTCTCCCCAGCTCTCCTGCGAGGAGAATTATCTCTTCCATAAGTTCACAAGAGATGTGCTTAAGAGCGAGAACATCGATTCTGCTCTTCATCTCTCGCCTCTGGAAGTCTTCGAGGAAAAGGCTCAGCGAGCAGGCCTCGAGCCAGACTTCAATTTCAAAGTCGAGGATATCAGCCAGGCGAAGGCCATCCTGCTCATTGGCGCAGACCTTACTATTACTCATCCTATCGTCTGGCTTGAGGTTTTAAAAGCTGTTAAGGAAGGTGCAAAGCTCATTGTTATAAGTCCATTCGAGCTTTCCTTGAGCCGCTTCTCTTCAATCTGGCTTCGGATAAAGCCGGGTGCTGAGCTTTTTGTGCTCGGTTTTCTATCCAAGGTTCTTCTTGAAGGTCAAGGGGATGAAAGCCTATCCAGGATTCAAGGTTTTACCTCTTTCCAGAAATCTCTCGAGGAGCTTGATTTAACTCGAATTCTTGAGATGACTGGCATCAAGGAGGAGGAATTGAGAAGAACGACTTCTCTTCTTGGAGCCAAGCCCCTTGTTTTCCTCTTCGGAATGGGATTGAGCCAGCATCCCTGGTCAAGCCAGAATCTCACTTCTCTCTGGAATCTATCGCTTCAGACAAAGGCAGGCCTCTTTCCCCTCGCTTTAGAGAACAACCTGAGAGGGACGCTCGAGATAGGGAAGAATTTTTCAAGAAACGGCCTGAATTTTAATCAAATCATCCAAGCTGCTTCCTCGGCCCAGGTTAAAGCCCTTTACCTTGCCGGACCTATTCCTGAGCTCAGAAACAATAGCCTTGATTTTTTGGTCATTCAAGATAGCTACAGGAATTCGAATTTGGAAAAGGCCGATGCCGTGTTGCCAGGCGCAACCTTTGCTGAAAATGAAGGGACTTTCGTTAACTTGGAAGGAAGAATTCAAAAGTTCGAAAAGGTCATCGAGCCTTTAGGCGAAGCAAAGCCTGATTGGTGGATAATCTCTCAATTGGCCTTAAGGATGGGGAATAAAAATTTTCAGTACAAGAATCCGGCTGCAATCCTCAAAGAGATGAGTGAAGCCGTGCCTGGCTTTGCAGTCATTTCTTCTCAGAAAACAGAAAAGAATGAGGGAATCTTTGTCCAGGGCAAGCAGAAAAGCGAAGCTTCGTTCCTTCCAATAGAATTCAGCGCCTCGAATTACCCGACAAACAAAGACTACCCCTTCCTCCTCCTGCTCGATTACAGCCTGGATTATTACCGGGGTCTTGCTTTATCCGAGGAAAGTAAAGGCCTGAGGACAATTCGGGATCCAAGGTGGGTCAAGGTCTGCGCTCAGGATGCTCTTGACCTGGGCTTAAAAGAAGGGGAGAGCCTAACGCTTGAATCTTCCTCAGCCAAGATCAAAGGCATTGCCAGAATAACTGAATCTGTTCCCAGAGGAATAATCGCAGCCAGCTTCCTCTGGAACGAGGATTCTGATTTTTCTGTGAGCAGCCTTTTTATGAGTCTGCGTTCGGAGCTAAATTCTTTGAGCCCGTTACCGGTCAGAATAAGGAGAGGAGATTAATGGCTAAAATTCTGCAGAGGAAGCGGCTGGTTCCAAATATTCATCTTCTTGAAGTTTACGCTCCAGAGATAGCCTTAAAATCCAAGCCTGGCCAGTTTGTGATTGTCATGCCTGACGAAAGGGGAGAAAGAATTCCCTTGACCATTGCCGATTGGGATAGGCGCAAAGGTTCGGTGACGACTGTTTTCATGGTTGTCGGGACTTCCACTCAGAAGCTCTCCCTTCTTCAAGCTGGAGACGAAGTCCCTGTTTTTGTCGGCCCTTTGGGCAAGCCTTTTGAGATAAGAAAATATGGAACAGTCCTCTGCACAGGAGGCTGTTTTGGAATTGCCGCCATCTATCCTGTGGCCCGCGCTTTAAGAGAAGCCGGAAACAAAGTTATCACTATCCTGGATGTCAAGGCGAATTTTCTTCTTTACTGGGAGGATAGGCTGAGGGCGGTGAGCGATCAATTTTATATATCAGCCCGAGACAGTTTTTACGACTGCAAGGATTATATTCCTCAAAAAGTCAAGAGTGTCATGGATAAAGAAAAGAAAATCCAGAAAGTCATTTCAATCGGCTGCACCTACTTGATGTATGCTTGTTCCGAGGCGACAAAGCCCTATGGAATAGAGACGATCGTCAGCCTGAACCCGATCATGGTCGATGGAACAGGAATGTGCGGGGCCTGCCGGGTTACTGTTGACGGCAAGACAAGGTTTGCCTGCGTCGACGGGCCCAATTTTAACGGGCACCTGGTCGACTGGCAGGAGCTTTTCTCAAGGCGAAAATCTTATTTTGAGGATGAAATCAAATCTCTATCTTGCTGGGAGAAGAAGAATTTATCCTGACCGTTTGAGCAAAAAAAGAGTAAAAAATGGCTGAAAAAAAGGAAATGCCTGCTGAGCTTAAGGAGAAGCTCAAGGCAAGGTATGACGCGAAGTGGCGGAAAGAGCTGAGGAAGTCTCCTCCGGCCAAGGAAAGGATGAAGATTGCCCGCCAGAAGATGCCGGAGCGTGAGCCTGAGCAGAGGAACAAGGATTTCAACGAAGTGAACCTGGGGTTGGACTTTGAGATGGCAAAGCAAGAGGCGCAGAGATGCCTGGATTGCGCTAATCCCCAATGCATTCTTGGCTGCCCGGTGGGAATCGATATTCCAACTTTTGTGAAGCTCATCGAGATTGGCGATTATGCTCAGAGCATTCGCATCATGAAAGAGACAAACAGCCTGCCTTCCGTCTGCGGCCGCGTCTGTCCCCAGGAGACTCAATGCGAGGAAATCTGCAACCTGAAAAAAGCGACAGGAGTTCCGGTGGCCATCGGCAATCTGGAGCGTTTCATCGCTGATTATGAAAGGAACAGGGGCCAAGTTTTTATTCCTGAGATTCCTCCCCCAACGGGTTACAAAGTGGCGGTCATCGGCGCAGGACCGGCTGGTCTGACTGTTGCCGGAGATTTAGCCAGGAAAGGACACAAGGTTACGATCTTTGAGGCTCTGCATATCGCAGGCGGAGTTCTGGCTTACGGCATTCCTGAGTTCAGAATGCCCAAGAGTATCTTGAAGTCCGAGGTGGGGTATCTTGAAAAATTGGGCGTGGAGTTGAAGACGAATTTTGTGGTTGGCTTGACCGCCACGCTCGAAGATTTGAAAAACGATGGCTATCACGCCTTTTTTATCGGGACAGGAGCAGGGCTGCCGACTTTCATGAGGATTCCTGGAGAAAATCTGATCGGCATCTATTCAGCCAACGAGTATTTGACCAGGGTCAACCTGATGCGAGCTTATGATTTTCCGAAATATGACACTCCTGTATTTAGCGGAAACAGAGTCGCTGTTCTCGGCGGAGGAAACGTGGCCATGGATTCGGTGCGGACGGCCAAGAGGCTTGGCGCGGAAAGAGCCATCATCGTCTACCGCCGCTCAAGAGTCGAAATGCCGGCAAGAGTCGAGGAGGTCAAGCATGCCGAGGAGGAAGGTATCGAGTTTCATTTCCTGACAACTCCCACCAAGTTCATCGGAGATGGGAATGGCAAAGTAAAGGCCATGGAGTGTCTGAGGATGGAGCTCGGGGAGCCAGACTCTTCTGGGAGGCGCAGGCCAGTTCCCATCGAGGGCTCGGAGTTTATCATGGAAGTGGACATGGTCGTGGTTGCCATCGGGAACAGCCCGAATCCTTTAATCCCCCAGACCACCCCTCAGCTCAAGGTTGGAAAATGGGGGATTGTTGAAGTTGACTGGAATACAATGGCCACAAGCATCGAGGGCGTTTATGCTGGAGGGGATATCATCCGGGGAGGAGCGACTGTTATTCTGGCCATGGGTGATGCCCGGGTGGCGGCAAGAGAGATTGATAAATATTTGAATTCATTAAAAGATAAAGAGAAAGCTCGGAGGGTTTAAAATGGGCTGGGTTGATACTTACAAACAAAAGTTAGTCACTGCCGAAGAGGCAGTTTCAGGGATCAAGAGTGGCGAGCGGATTTACATCAGCGGAAATGCCGCTACTCCTTATGCTTTGATGAAAGCTTTGGCCTCGAGGAAGGCTGAGCTGAGGGATGTCGAGCTCGTCCATGTTCTGCTCATGGGTGAAGACCCTCTCTCCAAGCCTGAGATGGAAGGTCATTTCCGGCACAATTCCCTTTTCGTCGGCCCTGCTGATAGAAAAGCCATCAACGAGGGGAGGGCTGACTATGTTCCTATTTTTCTCCACCAAATCCCTGATCTTTTCTATTCCGGGCAGATGCCGCTTGATGCGGCCATCGTCCATCTTTCCCCTCCTGATGAGCATGGATTCATGAGCTTTGGCGTTGAGGTTCTGGGTTCCAAGGCAGCAGTGGAGACTGCAAAAATAGTCATTGCCCAGGTCAACGAGAAGATGCCTCGAGTCCTTGGCGATTCCTTCATCCATGTTTCTCGCGTCCATAAAATTGCTGAAATCTCTGAAGACCTGCCGGAGCTCGAGCGGAAACCCGCGACCGAGGTCGAAAGAAAGATAGGTCATTTTATTGCTGAGTTGATTGAGGACGGCTCGACTCTCCAGCTGGGAATCGGCGGAATCCCGGATGCAGTCCTTGCTGCCTTGAAAGACAGGCGGGACTTAGGCATCCACACTGAGATGATTTCCGACGGAGTCATGGAAGCGATTGATGCCGGCAGCATCACCGGGGCCAAAAAAACTTTTCATCCTAACAAGGTCATTTTGACCTTTATTTTAGGCTCGAGACGTCTTTATGAATTTGTTGACAACAATCCCGTCATCGAAGCTCATCCGACCGACTACACTAATGACCCCTTCAATGTTTCCCGCAATGACAACATGGTTGCCATCAATTCTGCCATGGAGGTGGATATAACTGGACAGGTCTGTTCGGATTCGATCGGCACTTATATTTACAGTGGTTTCGGCGGGCAGGTTGACTTCATCCGCGGAGCTGCTCATTCTAAAGGCGGAAAGCCAATCATCGCCCTTCCTTCTATGGCTAAAGATGGCGAGATCTCCCGCATCGTTCCTTATTTACAGAAAGGATCAGGGGTGGTGACGACCAGGGCTGATGTCAGATATGTGGTCACTGAATACGGAGTTGCCTATCTCCACGGGAAAAATCTTCAGGAAAGGACAAAAGCTCTGATCAATATCGCCCATCCTAAATTCAGACCGGACTTGATTAAAGAAGCCAAAAGCAGGAATCTTATTCGTTGAGAATTTAATTGGATTTGATGCAACAAACAGAACTTTTTCCGGCCGAGAAAGGACACATCGGCACTGACGAATCGGGCAAAGGAGACTATTTCGGCCCGCTGGTTGTCGCCGGCGTTTTTCTTCTTGATGAACAGCTACCGGTTCTTTCTGAGCTTGGGGTAAAGGACAGTAAAAAATTTTCTGACAGTCGCGTCAATGAATTTTCTTCTCTCATCAAGAGAGGATACAAACATTCTCTGGTCGTCGTCGGACCTGAGAAATACAACGAGCTTTATTCAAAAATGAAAAATCTCAACCGAATACTGGCCTGGGCCCATTCCCGCGCCATCGAGAATATCCTGGAGGAAGTCAACTGCCGTCTGGCCATAACTGACCAGTTCGGGGATAAGTCCTATGTTCTCAATGCCTTGATGAAGAAGGGAAAGAGGATTGAGCTCATTCAAAAGCCAAGAGCAGAGGAAGATTTGGCTGTGGCTGCAGCTTCGATCTTAGCTCGAGCCGAGTTCCTGAAGAGGCTTTATTTTCTCTCCCAGGAAGTTGGGGTCGACCTTCCCAAGGGAGCATCGCCTCTTGTCGAAGAGGCCGG
>CAZYBE010000062.1:0-10784 GCA_964645765.1 uncultured Eubacteriales bacterium | reverse complement strand
GCGTGCTCCCCGCAACGCCCGCAGCAGCAGGGGTTCCCCACGGGGGGATGGGTGCTGCGAGGACGGACGGGGAGCATGCCGTGCCAGGACCCCTCGCCACAATTTTATGATTATCACGGAATTTAGGATGCTTCCAAATTTGATTTTGGGTTTGAAGGTTTGATTGAGGAGCTATTCTATTTAATGACCAATAAGATCCGCTTCCATCTTGCCATTGGGATAAACATGGCAAGCTTTTTCAATCTCTCCAAGAATGATGTCTTTTGATAGGCATCCCTTTCAGCTTTATAAGAAAAATAAACAATCCAGGGCTTCCCTTTGATGTTGCCAAAAGGAAGATAACCCCAGTAGCGGCTATCCTGGCTGTTGTCCCGGTTGTCCCCCATGACAAAACACTGCCCAGGAGGAACAACCACTGGACCGAAATTGTCCCTTATCTTGTCGTCATAATAATAATAATTGTCCCGCGATGAGAGCTGGCTCTCGATGTGGACTTTATACGGCTCAGGAATAGGCTTGTCGTTGATATAGACCTGCTTGTCCTTTATCTCAACCTTCTCCCCTTCCAGGGCAATGACCCTCTTGACAAAATCCATCTTCAAATCCTGGGGGAATTTAAAAACAATGATGTCTTGTCTTTCAATTTTTTTCCTGGGGAGTATTTTCCTTTCCAGTCCGGAAACAGTATTGGCGTAGATAAACTTGTTGACCAGAAGAAAATCACCGACGAGTAAGGTAGGTTCCATGGAACCGGTAGGGATTTGAAAGGCCTGGACGACAAAGGTCATGACGAAAAAAACGAAAACAGCTGTTTCAGCAATGAGCTCGAAAATTTCACGAAAACCGCTCTTTTTTTGCTCTTCTTTTTCTTCTTTCTTTTCTTTTTTCATTTTAAACCGCAAATACAATACTCAGTATAACCAAAAAAGCAAAATTCATAAAGATGGTATTCTTAACAGCCGGCAGAAATCTGGGCCAGTCCCCCATGTTCTTGAGGCCGACGCTGTAAGCCATGAATGGCAGGGGGAGGGTAACCAAGACCAGCAGCGACCATAGAGGCCAGCCTCCAAAGAGCACTCCGCTCAAGACAATAAGATAACAGCTTACAGCCAGAGCCAAATAGATGAGCAGGCTCTTCTTGTATCCATAAAGAATGACCCAAGTTTTTCTTCCAACCGAGAAATCTGCCTCCTTATCAGCGAACTCGTTAATCAGCAGAACCAAAGTGGTTAAGATGCCGGACGGAAAAGCCGCAACCAGAGCCCAGAAAGAAGGGAAGCTCTCAGCCTGGACATAATAAGCCCCTAAGACCATAAGAGGTCCCCAGGCCATGAAGATGGCGACTTCCCCCAATCCCTTGTTGACCAGCTTCAGCGGAAAGCCGTTGTAGTTATAAATAAAAAAGAGAGCAGCAATGCCGATGAATAAGATGAGGTTTCCCCTGGAAACGGCGTTGAGATAAAGGCCGATGGCCGAACCAAAAAAGGCGAAAAGGATGGAAACGGACAGGGCTTCTCCAGGCTTGACAAAACCATTCAAGACCATCTGGCTCCCCCCTGAAAAAGGAACCAGGCCAGAGCGGTTTGAGGCGTCATTCCCGCTCTTGAAGTCAAAATAATCATTGGCCACATTGCAGGCAATATGAAAAGCACAGGCTCCGCCAAGGGCTAAGACAAACAAAACTGGCTCGAACTTCCGTGCCTGCCACCAGGCAAAAGCCGTTCCCAGAAGGACAGCTCCGACACTAACAGTCAGAAAAGGAAGGCGAAGGAGTGAGAGGATCGCTTTTGATTTCTTCATCGGGATTCTAACGAGCTTACTATTATAGTTTACCAGTTCAAATAATCAAGCGAGTGTATGGGTGAGACAAACTTGACAATTACTTTTTTTGATTTAAAATAGATGAGATTTATCAGATTTTAAACAAGATGATAATAAATAAAAAAAGCAATTAATAAAAGGAGGTTTATATGAAAAATTTATTCCGGGTCTTCACTCTCGGGGTGCTGCTCATCTTCTTCTTCACCGCTTGCGCCAAGCAGCCCACACAGGAAATGGACAACACAAAAGCTGCTGTGGAAACTGCTAAAACCGCTGGAGGAGAAATTTATGCTAAAGATGAGTTCAAGAAGCTGAATGATGACTTGACAGCCGCCCTGGATGAGGTTACTGCTCAGAGCAAAAAGTTGTTCAAAAAATACGGCAAAGCTAAGGAAATGCTGGCAAAAGTGAAATCTGACGCAGACGCTCTGGTGCCGGTCATAGCCCAGAGAAAAGAGGAAGCCAAGAAAGCGGCTCTTGCAGCTCAGACTGAAGCTGCGGCAGCTGTCACAGATGCCAAAGGGATGTTGAAAAAAGCTCCAGCTGGGAAAGGGACAAAAGCTGATATAGAAGCTCTCAAAACAGATTTAAAAGCCCTTGAAGATTCTCTTCCAGAGGTTCAGAAAGCGGTTGACACTGAGGATTATTACGGCGCCGCAGATAAGGCGAAAGCCATTAAAGAAAAGGCCGCAGGAATATCGGACCAGGTAAAAAAAGCCATTGAAAAAGTGAGGGGAAAAGCGCCAGCAAAGGCAAGAGCGACGACAAAGAAATAGTCTGCCAGCCTTCTTTTTTTCATGCGGAACTGGCTGATAACTGTCTGTCTTTTCCTTAGCCTGTCAGCAGCGGGATGCAAGGCACCACCCATCCCTCTAGAGGCTAAAGAAGCAGAGACTCAAGAAAATAACCTCTGGAGAGCGGGGGCAGAGGTTTATGCATCCCAAGATTATCAAAGATATAACGAATCTTACAGGCAAGCAAAAAATAAGCTCAACCAGGAAAAGAGGAAGCTCATCTGGTTCAGGAGGTACAAGCCTGTCCAGCTTGCCTTAAGGAACGTTCTTGATGAGGGGGTAAAACTTCAAGAAAAAGTCGAGAAAGAAAAGGAAACAAAATCCAATAGAATTACAGGTCAGCTGGCCAGCCTTAAGAATAGAATTGATGCCGTCAAGAAATTAAGCTTGATGACGAAGGAAAGCCGGCTGGCAAGGTCCGCTATCATAAGCGCAGAATTGATTATGAGCGAGGTCGATTTCATGAAGGAGAAGGGAAACCTTGTTGCAGCCGAGGAAAGGTTGAATGATATATCTCTCTATATCAAGAAAGCAGAAGATACTGTCACATCTGCACTTGCCCAATATGTCAATGATAGTTCGATAAGAACTTGGAAGAAATGGGTGGATGAGACAATATCAGAATCAATAGAAAATGATTCTGTGGTCATTATAATCAGCAAGCTTGAGCGGAAGTTGGCTGTCTATAAAAAAGGCAAAGCCATCGGGACATACATGATTGGCTTTTCTCGCAATGGATTATCCGACAAGCTCCATTCCGGCGATTTTGCCATTCCTGAGGGCAAGTATCAAATCACAAAAAAGCTACCCTCAATTCGATATCATAAGGCACTTTTAATGAGTTATCCCAGTCAAGAAGATTTAGAAGAATTTAATTCAGCAAAAATGAAGGGGCTCCTCCCTGAAGGGGTCAGCATAGGAGGTTCGATTGAGATCCACGGCGGAGGTAATGACTCTCTGACATATGGCTGTATCTCCCTCGAGAACAAAGATATGGATAGAATTTTTGATATAGTGCAGGTTGGAACCCCAGTGACCATAGTCCGTGCTCTTGGCAACCCAAAAAAACTCCTGCTAACGAAAAAAGGTCTCTGAAAGATGCCTTTAAAAAAACAGCATTTGATCCTAATCATCGTCATTGGTTCAATCCTTTTTGTTCTTTTGGCTTTAGAAGGTGTTGGATATTACCTCGGCAGAAAAAGTGGTGCTGAATGGAAGACGGAATTTGCCGAGACAGGCATGGGAGAGAAGGACCTGAAAATTATTCAAGCGAAAAATAGCCTTCTGCAAAAAAGAATCGAGAGACTCTCTCCGCTTGAAGTCTATATTGTTATCGATTCGGCTAATAATCTCCTCTACCTGAAAAAAGGTTTAAATACGATTCGAGAAGCCGTCATCTCCTGTGGAAGCGGCAATATTCTTGAAGAGCCGGGCGGCAGAAGAAGATGGGTGTTTGACACCCCGAGGGGTGTGTTTGAAGTGAAGTCAAAGCTTGTAGGCCCATACTGGCTCAAGCCTGACTGGGCTTTTATCGAAGAAGGAGAGAAGATACCAAAAGAACTAAACGACAGGATAGAAGCAGGTGTTTTGGGGGACTATGCACTGGGCTTCGGCGATGGCTATTTTATCCACGGGACCCTTTACACCAGGCTTTTGGGCAGAAATGTCACTCATGGCTGCATAAGAGTCGGGGACGAGGACTTAAAGGTCGTCTATGCAGCTTCGTTGATTGGAACAAAGGTTTTTATTTTTTAAAAGTGCTTTCAAAATCAGTTCAGCTCCTCCTTGCTCTATCTATAAGTGCAAATTTCCTCTGGGGTGAAAATACAAGCCTTATCAAGCAGAGCCAGCTCCTCGAAGCAGAGCTCGCTCTTGCTCAAAAGCCTCAAGCTTATTTTATTTTCCAGGTTAAGGATAAAAAAATATCCTTGAAAGCAAGGGGAATTGAGCTCAAAGAATGGGAAATTAAAAAAATAAGATATTTTGGAAATTCACCGCCCGCCAAACCCATTCCTCTGTTGAAGAAAAGCACACTGTTTCCTCCAAAAAGAAAAAACATAAAGCCCGGAAGCGTCACTGAAACCGGCGAGTTCAAGCTGGCCACATTAGAGCTTAATGACATGCCCGCCACCTACACCCTCTCCTTGGAAGGGAGCATTTATATCCATATAAGACCCCAATCAGGAAGCTTCTTCTCCAAGCTCGGCAGCGTTTGGGATCATTTCACAGGGTTGACTGTTCCTCCTCTGAAAAAGATATGGTTTTCTATAAAGAAGAGGCCGTTTACCAATATCGAAGTCGTCCTGAAGAATAAAAAGGATTGCAAAGAGCTTTACTGGGCCTTCATGGAAGGAGCAGAGTGTCTAATATTTTAAATAAGATTATACTTTAATCATGAATTTCGCTCTTATCGGCTATCCAAAGACAGGAAAAACAACCCTTTTCAACCTATTGACTGGAGCGAAAATCGATGTCAAATCTTATGAGAACGGAAAAAAAGAGCTTAACCGAAGAAGCTGCCCTGTTCCTGACCCTCGCCTGGATAAAATCTGGTCCCTTTATCCTGAGAAAAAAAATATACCAGCCTCTGTTGATTTCATCGACATTGCCGGAATCGCCTACGGTGACGTCAAAAGCAGCTCTTACCTTGATTATCTTCGCAGGGCTGACGGGCTCGCCCATGTGGTGAGAGGATTTTTCGACGCTCAAATTCCCCATCCCAAGGGAAAAATCAACCCCAAGGATGACATCCTCTCCATGGAAGAGGAACTCATCCTGGCCGATATGCTCTCGATAGAGCCGCGGCTGGAGAAGTTAGAGAAAGAACTGAAGGGCTCGAAGAGCCCGGAGGGTGAAAAGGAAAAAGAGCTCCTCGAGCGCCTCCGCTCTGGCCTCGAGGAAGGGAAAGGGATACGGGAAATATCCCTTGCTTTCCAGGAAGAAAAAATTGTCCGCAATTTCGCCTTCCTCAGCCAGAAGCCGCTCATCCATATGGTCAATGTCGATGAAAAAGATATTCCCCTCATTGAAAACCCGGAGAAGATATATGCGCGCGAGAAAAAAGGAATCGCAGTCCTGGCTTTCTGCGGCAAGATTGAAATGGAAATTCTGGAATTAAAAAAAGAGGAAATCGAAGCTTTTCTTTCCGAGTACGGCCTGAAGGAGCTGAGCGCCCCGAAGTTTCTAACAACTTCCTACGACCTGCTCAAAGCTATCACCTTTTTTACCATCGGCAAGGATGAAGTCAAGGCCTGGACAATTCTCAAAAACACGGCTGCCCTGAAGGCAGCAGGCGCAATCCATTCCGACATAGAGAAAGGCTTTATCCGGGCTGAAGTCATTCCCTGGACAGAGCTTCTCCAATACGGCTCTTTTCAGGCTGCCAAAGAAAAGGCCGCAGTTCGTCTTGAGGGAAAAGACTATCTTGTCCAAGACGGGGATGTCATCTATTTTCGATTTTCTAAATAAAGCTCATGGAGATGGCGTTAAAAATCCGATTGGGAGCGAGGCTGTTTCCTAAAAAATTATCCTCAGGGAATTGAAAATGCTAACAAAGCTGAAAGCGTATGAAAAAAGACTTTGAGATTCAGGCTCAGGACGGCCAGTCTTCTGCAAGGGCAGGCATTATTCATACTCCTCATGGGCCTGTGGAAACCCCTGCTTTCGCCCCTGTGGCCAGCCAAGGCACTGTCAAGGGGCTTGTCCATAGCCTGCTTCAAGAGCTGGGCGCGCAGCTCATGCTCGTCAACTCTTACCATCTCTATCTCCGGCCAGGTCTGGAGACAATCACCAAGCTGGGCGGGGTCCACTCTTTTATCTCTTGGCCAAGGCCTATTATCTCTGACAGCGGAGGATTCCAGATTTACAGCCTTTCTCCTTTGGTCAAAGTGAAAAAAGAAAGGGTCGAATTCACCTCCCATCTCGACGGAACAAGAATCTTTCTCTCTCCTGAAGATGTCATGGATATCCAGATCAAACTCGGCACAGATATCATCATGCCTCTCGACCGATTCCTTCCTTTCCCCTCATCAGAGGAAAATATGAGAGAGGCGGTGGAATTGACCACGCACTGGGCCCAGCGTTCTAAAGCTTATTTTCTCAGCCAGAATTCTTCTCAGCTTCTCTGGGGCATAAGCCAGGGAAGTGTTTTCTGGAACCTGAGGAAGAAGAGCATCGAGGCGCTGCTGGAAGTCAATTTTCAGGGTTATGCCTTGGGAGGCTTGGGTATCGGCGAGCCGAAATCCCAACTGCTGGAGATTCTGGAAAAATCCGATTCTCTCCTTCCAAAGGATGAGCCGCGATATTTAATGGGCATCGGCTATATCGAAGACATCCTGGAGGCCGTAGAAAGGGGAATAGACCTTTTTGACTGCGTGCTTCCCACTAGGAATGCAAGAAACGGAACGCTTTTCACCGGCAAGGGGAAAATTTCCATCAAGAATTTAAAATATGCTCAAGATGAAAGGCCGCTTGATGAGGAATGCTCCTGCTACACCTGCCGCAACTTCTCCCGCGCCTACCTCCGTCATCTCTATGAAAGGCAGGAGATCAGCTCAGCCATCCTCAATACCATCCACAACCTTTATTTCTATCTTGACATCTTCAGAAAAATTAGGCAAGCTATTCAATCAAATTCATATCAAAGCTTGAAACGGAGTATAATTAATATAAAAAAGGAAGGATGAGATGATTCTTTCAGGAATTTTCACTTTTTTCTGCCAGGCGCAGCCGGCTCAACCCGGAAGAGGAAATCTGATCATGGGCTTGATTCCCTTCATCCTTGTCATCGTCATTTTCTATATGTTGGTTATCCTTCCCTCGCGGAAGAGGCAGAGAAAGCATCAAAATATGGTTGACCTGCTCAAGCCTGGTGATAAAGTCATAACCTCAGGCGGAATCTACGGAACGGTCATGGGAACTCAAAAAGACAAGATTGAGCTGAAGATATCAGCTAACGTCAAAGTCGACCTGGCCAAAAGCGCTGTTGCCGTCATCCTCACTCCTGAGCAGAATAGACCTGAAGCTCATTGATTTGCTTTTGCCATAAAAGACTTGCTTTATTTCTTTATTAAGATTTAAAGAAGAAAGCTTGGAATGAAAAAAGGTTTGCGCTGGAAAAGCGCTTTGGTTGTCTTAGTTACAGGTCTTTGCATTTTTCTTTTTTACCCTCCTAAAAATAAGATTCATCTGGGGCTTGACCTCAAAGGCGGCATCCACCTCCTCGTTCAGGTCATGACCGATGATGCCCTGAAGATCGAAACCGGCCAGGAAATACTCCGCCTTGAGGAACAGTTGAAAAAGAAAAATATTCAATACAATAAAATTGCCCCTGGAAATCCAGGACACTTCTCCATCCAGGAAATCAACCCTGACCAGGAAGGACAGGTCAAAGACCTGCTGGACGAGAGTTTCAAAGAATGGGATTATACCGTATCAGGGAAATCCTTCGCCCTTTCTCTAAAGCCCCAGTATGTCACCTCTTTCAGAGACCTATCTGTCAGGCAGGCTCTGGAAACCATAAGGAACAGGGTTGATGAGCTCGGCTTGTCTGAGCCGACAATCCAAAGACAGGGAGGAATGACCGGAGATAGGATCATCGTCGAGCTTCCTGGCGTAGAAAATCCCGAAAGAGTGCAAAATATATTAAAGACCACAGCCTTGCTCGAGTGGAAGCTGGTCAAGGCTGGGCCAGCGGCTGACCAGGAAACCCTGCTTAAAGACTCTGGCGGCAAGGTTCCAGAGGATTCAGAGATTCTGAGAGGGGACCCCAAGAGGACAGAAGGAGGCTATTATCTTGTCAGCCGGGTCCCTGCTGTCACCGGAAAAGACTTGAGGAATGCCCGGCGCTCGGTCGACGAATGGAATAACCCTGCTGTATCTTTTGTCCTCAGCCCTGAGGCCGGCAGAAGGTTTCAAAAATTTACCTCTGATAACATTGGAAAACCCCTTGCTGTTGTCCTTGATGGGAAAATTCAACAGGTGGCAACAATCAAGGATAGGATCGCTGAAAGCGGGATTATTCACGGCACTTTCACTCCAGATGAAGCAGAGGATATTGCCTTAGTTCTCAGGGCAGGAGCTCTCCCGGCTTCGATCAAGATTCTCGAAAACAGAACCATTGGTCCAGCACTGGGCGTCGATTCCATCCGAAAAGGATTGTCCTCCGCCGTAATCGCCCTCGCCCTTGTTGTGCTTTTCATGATTATCTACTATCGGCTCGCAGGAGTTAACGCTGTTATTGCCCTAACCCTCAATACGCTCATCCTCTTTGGCGTCCTTGCCTATTTTAAGGCAATCTTGACCCTTCCCGGCATTGCTGGAATTATTTTGAGCATAGGCATGGCAGTTGACGCCAACGTCCTTGTCTTTGAAAGGGTAAAAGAGGAGCTTGCCGCAGGGAAGAGCGTCCTGAGTTCCATAGTAGCCGGTTTCACTCGGGCTTTTAGCGCTATCATCGACTCAAACTTGACTACTGTTATTTCAGCCATCTTTCTCTTCCAGTTCGGGACAGGTCCAATTAAAGGATATGCCATAACCCTTATTATTGGACTTGCTGCTAACTTGTTTACCGCTGTCTTTGTCTCTCACTTAATCTTCGACTTGACTGTTTCTGGCAAAAAAGGCAAGAAACTGAGCATCTAAAAATGCAGTTATTCAAGACACCTAACATCAATTTTATGAAATACAAATATGTCGCCTTGGCTTTTACTGGGGTCATTGTCGCTACCGGAATAGTCAATGGCACTGTCGGCAAGGGATTCAAATTTGGTGTCGATTTCTCCGGGGGCACCTTAATTCGTATCACGCTGAAAAATCCAGCTTCCATAAGTGATTTAAGGCAATCTCTGACGAATGTGGGGCTGGGCAGCAGCTCAATTCAAGAAATCGGAAAGGGAAAGCGTGAATATCAGATAAGGACCATGCTGCCTGAAACAAAAAAAGAAGAAGAACAAGAATTGGAAGCTCACGATATCATGGGCAGCCGTGTCATTGAAGCTTTAAGAACCAAAGAGGACAGCCAGGCCCTCACAGGAGGATTGAAGGATTTAAACAGTGTCGAGACGAGAGACCTGACTTCTCTTCTCGAGCTATCCTTCCCCGATGAAGCTGGTCAAGATGCTCAGAAAATAATTTCTTTTCGAGCGAGAAATGCCATCATCCAGGACTTCTCCCAGCTTGAGGCTGAAGGAATCAGCCAGAAAGTCTTATCCTTCCTCAAAGAAAAAACCTTTCTTGGCTCCTTGACTGTTTTGAGCAAGGAGACTGTCGGACCCCAGGTTGGCCGTGATTTACAAGAAAAAGCCGTTAAAGCCACCATCTGGGCGCTCATCGGCATGCTGGTTTACATCGCCTTCCGCTTCAAGCTGGCTTATGGAGTTGCAGCGATCTTAACCTTGACCCAGGATGTTTTGATCACTATGGGCATTTATTCCTTTACAAACCGAGAAATAAACCTTCCGGTCATAGCGGCTGTCCTGACCATCGTCGGATTCTCCATCAATGACACCATCGTCACCTTTGACCGAGTCAGGGATAACCTGAAAATCATGAGAAAGAGCCCATTCGAGGAGATTCTGAATGCCAGTATCAACCAGGTCTTAGGCCGCACAGTTGTCACTTCAGGCACAGTCTTCCTGACTTTGATGGCTCTCTTTTTCTTCGGAGGGGAAGTGATCAATGATTTTGCATTTACCATGCTCATCGGAACCATTGAAGGAGTCTATTCTACCGTTTATCAATCCTGTCCAGTCGTCTTCTGGTGGCAGAAGATATTCAAGCCGAAAAAAGGGATGAGAAGATGATTATTTTGGACTTGTCAAAAAGCTTTTTTTCATTTATACTTTTTATAGATCGTTTTATGAGATATAGTCTTAAGCCGAGGTAAAAAAATGGCTGGAAAGACAAAGCCAAAAGAAAGCAAAATTGAAAAAGTCGGGACTGGGAAGCATGAAGAAATCCCTGATTTTTTTAAAGATTCCTTTTTTATTGCTGAAAAAGCAACTTTAAGAAAAGCCGTGACTTTTCCCATCGCTCTGGCCTTTCATCTTCTCCTTCTTGCCGCTATCATCGTCATCCCCCTTCTCGGTATAAGAAACGTGCCTGAAGTTCAGGTTTACAGCGCTTTTCTCGCCCCTCCTCCAGTGCCACCTCCTCCCCCACCCCCTCCAG
>CAZYBE010000061.1:3871-10851 GCA_964645765.1 uncultured Eubacteriales bacterium | reverse complement strand
AGGCCTGAGCGGGCATATTGACTTATCCAAGGTGAAGCGATATATTTTGTTAAGCATTCCGGTTCTAAAAAAGGAAAAAATGTTCGGAAACATAGGGCTTCCTGAATTACTCATAATCCTTGTCATTGCCCTGCTCATCTTTGGCCCCAAAAAGCTCCCAGAAGTTGGAAAGTCTCTAGGAAGGGCAATTCGAGAATTCAGAAGAACATCGGACGAAATCAAAGAAAAAATCGAACAAGAGATCCAAGTCGAAGAACTCAAAGATATCCAAGAAGATATAAAGAAGGATATAAAGGATATAAAGGAAATAAAGGATATAAAAGATGATGAGGAAGGGAAAAAAGTCTCCTGACGGTATGACCTTCCTCGAACATCTCGACGACCTCAGAAAAAGGATAGTTTATTCCCTCATTGCCCTCCTTGTCGCCGTCATCCCAGCCTATATGTTCAGCAAGGATATCTTCAAAATCCTGGCCCGCCCAGTCACCCAATCTCTTCCTCAAGGGACAAGATTGGCTGTCACCACCCTTCCTGCTGCCTTTATGGTTTATATCAAAGTCTCCTTTTTAGCGGCGATTTTCTTCACGTCGCCCTTCATTTTTTATCAGCTCTGGAAGTTCGTTGCTCCAGGCCTCTATCAAAAAGAAAAGAAATATGTTATTCCCTTTGTTTTTCTGACAACATTCTTTTTTATCCTGGGCGCTCTTTTCGGTTACTTCGTGCTTTTCCCCTTTGCCTGCCGTTTTTTTCTTACCATAGGATCTGACTTTCAGCCTGTTATCACGGCTGACAAATATTTCAGCTTGGCTCTCCATCTGCTCTTAGGAATCTCCCTTGTCTTTGAATTGCCTACGCTCGTCTTCTTTCTCTCCCGCATGGGTCTTGTCACGGCTGGATGGATGATAAAAAACATTAAGTATGCAGTCCTGGTTATTTTTATCATCGCCGCCATCATCACTCCCACTCCGGATTTTATCAACCAAACTATCCTCGCTGGCCCCATGCTGGGCCTTTACGGATTGAGCATTCTGATTGCCCTTTTTGCAGGGAAAAAAAGGAAGAAACAAAAAGACTCCGGCGCAGACTTGGTCGGATAGCTGAATAATTAAAGCTGAGCCAGATGAAGCTAAAAGAAAACATCATCATCCGCAGGGCTCCGGACTATAATCCGGAAAATATCAAAAAAATTATCCGTTCCTGGTGCAGAAGGCTGATCAGAGGAAGGCTGTAAGCGGAAACGAGACAGAAGATGAGAAAAAGGGTTAAGCTCATCGGCTTGACAGGAACAAACGGCTCAGGAAAAGGAGAGGCTGCCGCTTACCTGCAAAAAAAGGGATTCCAATATTTTTCTCTCTCCGACGTGATTCGTGAAGAGCTTCAGAAAAGAGGGAAGGAGCCGACAAGAGACAACATGATAAAGATGGGGAACGAGCTCAGAGAAAAATTCGGGCCTGATATGCTGGCCAGGCTTGCGATGAAAAAGGTCAAGGATAAAGCTGTCATCGACAGCATCCGCAATCCCAAGGAAGTTGAATACTTGAGGAAGCAAAAAAACTTTATCTTTCTGGCCGTTGATGCGCCTGCCGAACTGAGATACGAAAGAGTGAAAGAAAGGGGAAGGGGGGAGTCAGCTTCCACTCTTCAGGAATTTATCGAAAAAGAAAAGGAAGAGATGACAGAGTGCGAAAAAGGACAGCAGCTCCAGAAATGCATGAATATGGCGGATTTCGTCATCATTAACGACGGCTCCCTCGAAGACCTCTACCAAAAGCTGGAGGAAATATTATGAAATCAAAAAGAATCTCCAAAGACCAGTATTATTTGGGCATTGCCGAAGAAGTTGCACGTCGCAGCACCTGCTTTCGGCGCTCCATAGGAGCGATCATCATCAAGGATGACCAGATTATCTCCACCGGATATGTTGGAGCGCCAAGGAAAACCAAGGACAGCCTTGAACACGGCTTCTGCCTCAGAGACAAGCTCAACGTCCCCCATGGCCAGCGTTATGAGCTGTGCCGCAGCGTCCATGCCGAACAAAACGCCATCATCAACGCTGCCCGGGCTGGGGTCAGCCTCTTGGGAGGCGACATGTATATCTATGGCAGCGTCCCCGGAAAGCCCAAGCCGATAAACGCCTTCCCCTGTTTCATCTGCAAGAAAATGTTGATCAATGCCGGCCTTGACCGCGTCATCTGCTCGACCGCAGATGGAAAGATGAAAATCTTTCGTGTCAAAGACTGGATGAAGGATTGGAAGGAAACCGACATCATTGATGATAAGCAGCAGTATGGATGAGATGAGTCAAGTGTCTTATGCAAGCGTAAAGCATCTTTTATCTGTAAAGGAAAACTACGCTATGGGTCAGGCTGGGTGTTTCGAAAACACGAAATCATGAAATCTTCCAAAAGTTTATTTTCTCTTTTTCTTCTTCTTGCTTTCTTCCTCATTCCAGGCAAGCTTCAACCAAGCGATAAACAGGCGGCCCGGCCCATCTCTGAACAAAAAACCAGCCTGCTCAATCTCTTAAGATTAACTCCTTCTCCTGAATCGGTTGACTATGTCCGGAACAAGACTCAATTTCAGCTTCATACTCTTGTGACCGAGCAACGTCATCCCAAAACACGGAACCTCAGCAGTATAATCCAGCAGGACTTCGAGGAGGGCCTTGGCCAGCTTCTCTCCGTGGACGAGGACATAAAGGAAAAGCTTGAGACTCTGGCCAAAGAAAAAGAGCCTTTAGAGCAGGCCGCCCAGGCTCTGGAAAAGGCCATTCTCTCCAACAAAAAAATCTATATTTATGGCTGCGGCGCCACCGGCCGGCTGGCAAAACAGATGGAGAGCGCATTCTGGCGTCCTTTCTGGAGAAAGGCCAGGACAGAGAAAAAAATCTGGTCGAAAGTCAAATTAAAGCTCGGAGACGCCATCGAAGACCGTCTCATCGGAGAGATGACTGGCGGCGACCGGGCCCTTATCAGCTCCCTCGAAGGGTTCGAAGACCTGCAGCTTATCGGACGCCTTCAGCTTGAAGAGAGAAGAATCGAGAGAGGGGACGTGGTCATCTGCGTGACTGAAGGAGGGGAGACCTCTTCAGTTATCGGAACAATTCTCGCCGCTTTAGACGAGTGGAAAAAGGCGAATGCCTATCACCCGGAAGAGTCGAGAAAAAAGCTCTATTTTATCTACAACAACCCAGATGAGAGGCTTTTCCCTTTTGAGCGAAGCCGGAGAGTCATCGAAGAGCCTGGCATCACAAAAATCAACCTGACCACCGGGCCTCAGGCCATCACCGGCTCAACCCGGATGCAGGCGACGACGATCGAAACTTTCGTCATTGGCAGCATTTTACAAACTGCGCTCGAGCGCTCGTTAAGAAAGTTTCTCTCCAAAAAAGAGATGGCAAAGCTCGGCTTCGAGAATGAAATTTCTCTTGAACAGAGGCTAAAGGAATTTTCTTCAATCCTCAGTCAGGTCAAAGATAGCCTGCCCGCCATTGCCAAATTCACCGAGCTCGAGGCTCAAACCTACAAAACAGAGCACTTCTCCACCTATTTTGCCCGAAGAGCATTGATCAGCGTCTTTATCGACAGCACAGAAAGAAGCCCGACCTTCCGGCTGTTCCCGTTGGATACGGGTAATGAAGCAAAGAGGAGATGCTGGATTCAGGTCTGGACACCTGCAGCCAATCTTCACCATGCCTGGCAAGCCTTTCTCGGGAGGCCGTTCAGAGGTTTAAATCCTGATTTTTATAAAAAGCCCTTTGAAGAAGAAATCGATGATGTCTATCTTAAAAAGGCAGCCCTGCAAAGCCTCAGAAATACTGGAGATGACCAGCAGTATCTTTATGATTTTTCTTTCTCCGAGCCCAACCTGAAAAGCCGCGGGCCAAAAAAGCAAGACCTTGGAGTCGCAGTCTGCATCTCTCCTGAGGAAGAGGAGCTCAGAAAAAAGAACTCTGATTTCAGAAAATTCCTCGACCTCTTCCTGAAAGAAGGAGCAAATGCAGCCATTGTTCTTATCAGCGATAAACCCTCGGCGCAGGTATCAAAGCTCATTCGAAGCATACCTCGTTTTGAGAGCAATCCAGGTTGCCGCTTTGTGGTTGTGAACATAAAAAGCAAGAACGACCCTTTTGGCCTCAATCAACAGATTGCCCTCAAAATCTTTCTCAACGCCCATTCAACTGCGGTCATGGCTCGTCTGGGAAAAGTCATCGGGAACACCATGACCAATGTCAGCCCGAGCAACCTCAAGCTCATCGGTCGGGCCACATACCTCGTTCAGTCTCATGTCAATGACATCCTTAGCCGACCTGAGTGGGCAAAGCTTTATGGAGTTCAGGAGCCTATTTCCTACGGCGAGGCAAATGCCGTGCTCTTTGATGCCATAAGCTTTCTCAAGGATAAACAAAGAGAGGCAGGCCAGACCGCTGAAGTCGGCCTGTCCATCATCCGCATTCTTGAATCCCTTCGATTGAACAGAGGCCTTATTCAAGAAGAAGCGCTGGATATCTTGAAAAAAACAGGATTGAGCGAGTATCTTTCAAATGTCAATTCTTCACAGTCGCTTTGCTCCCTGCCTGCCTTTCTCGGCCTGGGCATGGACCCTCGAATTAAGAACAAAGGCTCATGCCCTCCTGGAGCGTCCGATGGACGATTCCCTGCGGCAAGCCGCGAAGAACCAGCCGTAAGACTGGGCAACGAAATTTTTCTGGAGGAGTTCCTGTCTGAAGTGCAGGGCAAATCTCTCGGCCTCATCATCAATCAAACCTCACACCTTCCGCAAGGAAAGTCTCTTCTCCAGGCTCTTCTGGATAAAGGACAGAAAATTCAGGCCATCTTTTCTCCAGAGCATGGATTTTTTGGAGATGTTGAAGCAGGAGCTGAGGTCAAGGACAATCAGTTCAAAGGAATCAAAATCTACAGCCTTTATGGAGGGACAAGAAAGCCGACTTCAGAGCAGACTCGAGAGATTGGTGCTTTTATCTACGACATCCAGGATATCGGCACAAGGTTCTACACCTATATCAGCACCCTCAAATATATGATCGAGGCGGCAGCCGAGGCGAATATTCCCATCTACATCCTGGACAGGCCAAATCCGCTCGGAGGCGAAATCATCGAGGGGCCCCTCCTGCGTCCTGAATTCAGCTCTTTTCTCGGAGAAGTCCCGGTCACGCTAAGATACGGGTTGACTGCGGCTGAGCTGGCGATGATGATGAAGGGCGAAGGCTGGGTGCCGGAAAAAGCCGACATCCGTGCCGTCAAGATGAAAAACTGGAAGAGAAATTTTTTCTGGCAGGAGACCGGCCTGGCCTGGATTCCCTCCTCCCCCAACATTCCAACGCCCGAATCGGCCATCATCTATCCTGGAACCGCGCTTTTTGGAGCTGTAGTCCTTAACAGGGGAGAAGGCACACCCTATCCTTTCCTTCAATTTGGAGCGCCCTGGCTTGACAATGCGTCAATCATCAAAAAATTGGATGGCGAAAAATTCGGAATCGAGATTGAGGCCGTAGACTACACTCCCAGCTCTGCGCCTGGAAAAGCTCTTCACCCTCTTTATGAGAACAAAATTTGCCGTGGAATCAAGGTCAGTGTTAACAATAAAGAGAAATTTTTATCCCTTCGCTTTGGGCTCGAAGTCATAAAAGCCATAAAAGAGCTGGTGCCGGATAGATCTTTCCCTGAATCGCGATACCTCGACCAGATGTTCGGAAACGACCTTTTAAGCCGCTACATCAAGGGAAAGACAATCTATGAAGAAATAATCGCTCAAATGGAAAAGGACGAGAAGGTGTTCGGAGAAAAGCGCCGGAAATATTTCCTTTACGAATAATTAAAAATTTTAGTGGATTATGATTTTTTTTCAATCCATTGAACCATTACCTCAAGTGCAAGACCGATGTTTCCTATTTGGCAATGATTTTGGGCGTGCTCTTCCTTTGTGAACACCCTGGCAGTTACAGAATTGGCATGAGTTAATGCCTTGACCTGCATGTCATGCATCTTAAACGGAATGAAACGATCGTTTCTTCCTGTAAGAATCAGAACATCTTGTGTTACCAATTCTGAGTGAAGATTTTTCGCATTCATCTGGAGCATGACACCGGCCGCGTCCATAGGTGTCTTTTTATCTGTAACATACATCAGGTTACCTAATGTCCACGCATGCATTCTGTCCTTTTTCATTTTCTTTAAAGTCACTTTATTTGTAAAATTTCTGAAATGTGCAAAAAATAATTTCATAATAAATTGACTTACAATATTTGGGATTTGCGTATAATCAAATGCAATGCCTGAAGCTATAACTCTTTTTATTCGTGGTTCAAAAGCTGCAGCTCTAAAACAAAAATATCCGCCCATTGATATTCCGAGCCAGGTAACATCATTCAGTTGGAAATAATCTAAAATAGCTTTGGCAGGCTTTTCCCATTCATGATTTAGAGCAAGTCCATATTTCTTGCGAGCTGCACCCTGGCCAGGACCTTCAAAAGCAATCACTTCATACCCATGACCTGAAAAATATCTCATCCAAGAGTAAAATTCTTGGATAAAGGAGTCGAACCCCCCGTGCATGACGATGGTGCCTTTCTTATTCCCACTCACGGGAGATGTTTTTATTGCGGGCAGAAATGTTCCTGTATAAGGTATTGTAAGTCTTTCAATGTCATGATCATGAAAAGCTCTATAAAAAAGGTCAATGAACGCATCATAGAGACGTTCTTTCTCCGGGTCATCCGATAAAATAAAAAATTCGGCAGCCCGGTAATAAAAGGCTGCGTTCATAAACCGCTTTTCAGAGACGGCTTTCTCTGCCAGTTTGAGCATTTCAATTTTCCAATCCTCAAACGTTGTAATATTTTGACCGACATCTTTCATGTCCTCAAACCTGGCGTATCCGAGGGAGTGCCAACGATTGAGCTGGTAATTGAAGAGGTGGTCTTTATGGAACGCATGGTATCCAACTGGGAATGTGAATGT
>CAZYBE010000061.1:0-3771 GCA_964645765.1 uncultured Eubacteriales bacterium | reverse complement strand
AATTGAAGAGGTGGTCTTTATGGAACGCATGGTATCCAACTGGGAATGTGAATGTTCTGCTATTATTTGTCACATCGTTCTCCTCTTTTAGGGTGACCTTCTCCGCTATTCATACACAAGAGCCGGCCCAAACTTTCTATTAATATACAGGATGCGTTTTTTGATGTAAATTCTATACAATGGACATTGTATATTAATATTTGGCGGCCAATTCAAGGAGGTCAGAAATGAAGTTCTCTCAATTGAACAAATCTCGCTTCATTGTTGGCATAGTCTTGGTGGTCATCGCAGCTCTGATGTTTCTGTTTGCAAAGGGAAGCTACTCTACTGCTGGTGCGATTGGGATTGGCGTGCTTGGCTTGATGAGTATTGCAATCTCAAGAAGAAAGTAGATTGCATATTTAAGCCGCCCAACCAAGCGCTTTAAGAGTCAATAATCTCTCATATCCTCAACGAGATGAAAGCTTCACCCATTATCCCCAAAAACTCCAGAAGGAATATTGGCATCAGCAAACTTCCACCTGAGGAATTAAAACTCCAGGTGCAAATAATTGACGAGGCAGTGAGATGAATACCATAAGTGGATGGGGCATGCATCGCAAACCAATCCGCAATAAGCGATATTTCCCTTCATCGGGTTTCTCCTTCTGGTTGTTTTAATTGAAATGTCTTGCTGCCTAACGGTGGTGTTCAGCGCCGCGCATCTTCTCGCCCGCTGGAATGATTCGTTAGATTCGGCTTGATTTTTGATTTGAGCGGATATTTTTCAGGGTTTTCGAGATTATCAATTTCCAGATCGACATCCAATTCCGGCCAATATAAATGATAGCCATGCAGCAATTGAACATTATGAATAGAATTCAATGTCTGGTCTTTAAAGTATGGATAATCTTGATAACTCAGGAAATATTCCTTTCCTTTTACAAAAAGCCAAATGCCAAAGGGAGTTATATTTTCAACGCTTACCGAAATGCCTTTGCCATGCTTTAATGATTTCATCTTCATGCTCCTCTATGATTTTATGAATTTTTATTAACTTTCTTGGAGTCAATCCATGATTAACCGCCAAAGACACTATTGGCTCAAGCCAAAACTTTGCCTCTCCATCTTCGCATGTCACATGAATATGGATTCGTTTCTCTTCATTTGAAAGAAAATAAAATCTATATCCTTTCTCTCTGAATACCGTAGGACTCATATTTTTGTAGTTTAGTGCAATTTATTTCTTTTTGCAATCTAACGCTAAGCTCACGGATGACTGCTCCCTTCCGAGACATCCGAATTACCAACAGGCGTTGTGGAGCCGTCATTCGCTGGAGCGCTTGGTTCGACCGAGCCGCCCGGCTTCGGGCCGGACTTCACCAAGCCGGAGAGCATCAGAAACAGCAGAAGGAACAATCCGGCTTTCAAAGTAACTCCGGCCAGCATCGCCAGAGGAACGTGACTATGGGCGAAATCTGGTATCTTTCGAAGATGCTGCATCAGCCAGCCAACTGGAAGAAGCAGAGGAATGATGAAGCTGGGAAACGTGGACCAAAGGACTGTGAATGCTTTCGCCCAGATTCTGGTGCAACTGAGAAAAAGAACCCCGGCGCATGCAATCAAGAGGGCATCAGCGGCATAGGAAACCCAACGAACATCGATTGAGGCTGCCGTCACCGTGGCTGTTCCCTGTCGAATCGAAGCATAAGCCCATGTGCCAGCGCCGAAAATCAGCCCCACCACGATTGCCCCAAGAAGGGAGGATCCCGGCATTCGTCTCTTCCGCGCTCGCCACCACGCGAGCGGAAAAATGGCCAGAAAACCGACCAGCGTGAGACTGAACGTGTCAGACCTGGCGGGCAGGATCAAGTCGAGGAAGTCCTTCGTCGTATCCCACCAGAGCCATGCCGTAGAGGGCTTTTCTTTCAGCCGCAAGGTCAGTTCACCACCACCGGTCTGCACGAGAACAAACTTGTCATGCCGAATATCCGCGAACTGAAGGCGACAGTTGTAAAACAGGTCGCTGCGCGAGGCAGCGGTGTTGCCCAATACCTCTATGTAGGCATACTTCGCACCGTCAGGAATACGCAACGGCAATACTCCTGCCGGGCAATCTCGGTACATGATGGTCCGGATGCCTTTCCGCGTCTCGTCGCGGACGACCTGGGCCGGCACGGCTTCATTCATGGAAATGCGAGGATCACCCAGAAGGAAGCACTGAGGAAAGCGTGCGAAGGCTTTGAGTGAGCCTTGGTTCAGAATCTGAACGATGTGGCCCAAGGAGCAGCCAGGCCAGGAGTAGCGGAAAGGAAACCCCATCTTGTCTCCCATGAAATAGTCTCCCACCGGAGACCACGGGAAGCCGGCGTAGGCAGCAACTCCACGATCCACGAACCGGCGCGCTATGTTCTCGCCCATCCATGGACGAAAGGTCTGGCAACTGGCCGCAGAAACCACAATCGGCGGAAGCTCAGGGATTCTGTCGAAGCGAAACTTAGCCCAACTCCTCGGTGTGCCGTGGCCGCTATAGTGCACGTAGTCTGAATGAAGCAGCGCGTCCTGGACGCTGGCAACGCTGAAGTCTCGACGAATGGTCTCCGGCCCATCACACATAATCACGCCATCGATGGGCGACGCAAACGTGAGCCTAGTTGCGTTTTTCACTGTTCTGCGCTCCCACAATGCTCGAGCTTGCTCGGCCGATGAGGCTGATATAATTCCCGCGGCCACACAGGAATTCCGTTTTCCCAGCTCCTGCCCGAACTGTATCAAGGCAGGCTCGTCGAGCCGTTCCGGCGAGGCCACCCAGATCAGGAACTCCGGATTGTGGCCCAGGGCTTCGGCGAGAGAATGAGTCATAATCAGACCGTCCTCGCGAGCGATTTCCTGGGCAAGAGAGAGGAAAGCATCGTCCTCTTGACCCATTACTACGCCTATCGGCTTCTCTCCGCCTTCTGCTTCAGTGACTCTTTCGCCGTTGAGCATTCTCTGAGCCGCAGCAGGCACAAGGGCCACCGACTGGGTCATTATCAAAACTACAAGGGAGAAGGTCTTGATGTGACTCGTCAGAGGATGCATGATCGTGAAGTATGTCCTTGCCGTCTGGTCGAACGAATAAAATCAGCGGCGGCTATCAGTCGTCCGCCGGAATGATTTGTTAAACGCAGCTCTTTTCCATTTGCAAATATGATACTTCATAATTCTTCTATTTTTTCATGCAATTGATGAAGCTACATCCTTTATTAGAAGGAGCGGTAGAAGAATCTCCCGCCAGTCCTCGATTGCACCGTTTACTCCACCGATTTCAAGTCCGTCCTTAGAATAATGGACCTCGATTTTCTCCTCACAACATCCGCACTTAAAAAGATACCGGGGGCAACGCTTGGCGGTTCCCTTTTTGTGGTAAACCCGAATCTCAGGTTGGCCGAATCGCGACGTATCATAGAATCTGTTTCTTCGTTTCATAATTTTCATCATTCACCTCTTATCTTCGTTCATGATCTCTTAAATGGCTTTAAAATATGTGAGATAATATAAACAAAAGATAATCAATAGTCAAAAAATGGGCGATCAAATTATCCATCCTAGGACAAAATTCTTAGATAGCAGTCAGACAAGACTTTCAGAGTTTGAATAAACTTTTAATGGCAGCGCACAATTTCCTTGACCCTCATCAGCTGGACTTGATAGGAGCGTTCTACTCCAGTTCCTTTGCTTGTTAGGTGGCGCTTTTCGATTTTGGCCCGGCGGCATCAGTTGAAACCGCGCGCAGGACCTCAAGACGGGAAC
>CAZYBE010000060.1:0-11009 GCA_964645765.1 uncultured Eubacteriales bacterium | reverse complement strand
TGTCAGGTTTTCCTTCATCAAGCAGAAGATAGAGCCTGAGTCAAGGATGATTGCCAAGTTTAGACAGGAGCCTGAAAGAATGAAAAAAGAACCTCAGCAGGACATCATCTCCATGATCCTTGTTTCGCACGAGACCGGACTTAGAATCGTCTGGTTCTTCAATAAAAATTTTGAACTGGAGGTCAAAGAATGAAAAAAATATCGATTATTCTTTTGGCTTTTTTCTTTTTGACTGGAATGTCATTGAGTCTTTATGGCCAGCAGACAAGTAAGCCCGAAATGAAAAAGGAAATTGTCCAGGTCAAGTATTTGAGTGCCAGTAGAGCTGCCCGTGTTCTTAATCCATACATGAGTCGCGGTGTGACGTTTGGCCAAATTCAGGTATTAGATGAAAGGAATGCCCTTATCATCGAGGATACTCCAGAACAGGTTGAAAAGATTCTTTCGATGCTCAAGGAGCTTGATGTCAAGCCTCTTGATTTACAATTCAGCGCAGACCTGATTTTGGGCTCGTTGGAAGCATTCCCAGGTGCAACAGGAGATGAGTTAAAAGAGTTGATGTCCGACCCAGTGATTAGAGAGCTGAACAGTCTTTTAAGATACAAGTCTTTTAAAAGACTGGACTCATCCATTATTAAAGTCCAGGATAATACAAGCTCCTCTCAACGAATAGGTGCAAGCGACATAAGTCTCCAATTGGAGATAAGGCCTCGGTTCATCAAAGAAGAGAAAGCCGAGGCAGTTTTTGTGGAATTAGGTTTATCTCAATCGAAGGGATTGACTTCAGAGGGAAAGGAAAGGACATATACTCTTCTCCATACGACTATCACCCTGAAGAGCGGCGAAAGGACTGTAGTCGGGGTCTCAAAGCTTGACGGAGGAGACAAAGCTCTTATCCTCATCCTCTCCGGAAAAATCATTAAATAAAAAAGAAGCTGAAATCGACTTCTGAACTGACATTCTATAAGACTTCTTATCTGTTTGCCCAAAAGAAGGCGCTCAAGAAAGCCAGCCGGGCGATGTCAGCCATGATATCAGGGTTGATGCGGTAAATAGTGTCGCCTGGCTGATGATAGGCGAGATGAGGCCCGTTGGAGTAGAAGGCGACACAGGTTGCTCCTTTCAAGAAGAACGGGGCAAAGTCAGAGCTTCTCACTCCAACTCCCCTGATGATGCCCATTCGCCTTAAAGTTTTAACATGCGTATCAGCTTCCTCGATCGCTTTTTTTAATTCGGCGAGGTCAGGGCTGTAGGAGCAGGAGCTTCCATCGCCTTCGCCGACCATGTCAAAGTTGAACATCGTGTCCACCTTCTCAAACTGAGAAGGAAGGTGGCCGGCAAAGTACTCTGAGCCTTGAAGCCCCATCTCCTCACCGCCGAAAAGGACAAAGACAACCGGCCTTTTAGGCTTTTTATCCAGCTTTGTAAAAGCCTCGGCAATTTCCATGACCACGGCGCTTCCGCTGGCGTTGTCGTCAGCGCCGGGAAAGAGCAGCCCAAGATGCGAGCCGCAGTGGTCGAAATGCCCGCCGACAACCAGGCACTCATTCCTGAGCTTCGGGTCAGAGCCTTGGACACAGCCCGCGACATTGTATCCCACACCGTCAGGAAAATGTTTCGATTCCACCCGATAGCTTATTCTTGCCTCGAGGGGGAAGGAAAGAGGCTTTTTATAAGTCAGGAGGTCTTTTCTAAGGTCAGCAGAGTTCAGCCCTTTTTCCTTCAGAATGTTGTCAGCGATTTTTTCTGTGACCATCGCTGGAAGAAAATCTTTTATCCAGTCTCCGTTTGGATTGGCACCGGCCTCAGGCATGATGTAGATGATTCCCAAGGCTCCTTTGTCTTTGGCTGTCTTCATCCTGAAGCGATGATGGTCGTATTTCTCGTAGCGCTTATCTGCCGCGTCAGGCGTTCCCCGGAAACAGAGGACGAATTTTCCTCCGACATCAAGTCCGGCATAATCATCGTATCCAAGCTCTGGAGCACAGATTCCCCATCCTGCAAAAACCAATTCCGCTTTCTGCTCGCCGCTGTCGCTGAAGAGAAGGGGCATGAAATCTTTGCCTGGCTCGAGCTTGACCTCTTTCCAGGTCGGCTCTTCTTGTGCACTCCCTTTTCCTTCCTTGAGGAATAAAGTCATCTCCGCTTTATCAACCACAGTATAAGGAGAAGGATAAGCCTGGAGATAGCCTTCCTTCAGGCTTAGAGGCTCAAGGCCAAATTCCTTGAATTTTCCAGCCGCCCATTTCGCAGCGGCCGTATATCCAGGGTGGCCTGTCAGCCGTCCGGAATATTCAGGCTTGGAAAGGGTTTTGACATCATTATAAGCATCCATGGGCTGAATGGAATGAAATGCTGTGCCAAGGTTTTTATCCAGCTTCTGGCCATTGAGAAAAAGAGGAAAGGCAAAAAGGGTTAGGGCCATGGCCAAGGACGCGACAGGTCCATAGCATTTCATCTTTTGCCTACTGCTCCTATCTGACTTTTTCCTTTTAAGCTGTGAAGGAAAAAATTTAAATTGATTTTCTTTCATCAAGACCTCCTTATCCATAAATGAGTTTTATTTGATTCCAGATTTTTGATAACACGTTTCCATATTTAAGGCAGAGGTTTTGGGAAATTGCCGCAGCGACCATTGAGGATTTAGCCATCGGAGTTCGCTCTTCGAGGGAACCCGACGAAGTCGGGCGGCGAGTATGTTTGAGCGGAGCGAGTTACGTAGCCGCCGAGAAGAGCGAATGGAGATGGCGTTAAGAATCCGATTGGGAGCGAGGCTATTTCCCAAAACATTATTCGAAAAGCCTTTGATAAACATTGCTTTTATTGAGCTAATTTTTTAATTTCAGCCTTTCTTCCAGGCTGACTCGGTACTCTTTCTCCTCTACTTCAAAGATTTTCTCCAGGGTTCTTTTGAGAAAAGCTCTGTTTTTTTTATTCTCAGGAATTTCTCTTATTCCTGAGCCCAGAGCTTGGTTGTTTTCCTTGACTAATTTCGGCCAGACCTGGTGGCGGAACAAATCTATGCTTTGAGGATAAAGGCGAAGACAGCCGTTAATGACCCCGGCATAGTAGTCAGCCAGTTGGCTGCCAAAGCTTTGAGGGAAAAATTCAAAGTTGAGGCTGTCTTTTACCTGCGGATATTTCTGAGGGAAGGCTTCCTCAAAAATTTCAGAAAAAGTGTCTTTCAGGTTTTTTTCCGCGGTGGGGTCTTCGCGGTTCAAAAAGAAGACGCAATGGCTTTCTGGAATTTTTTCCATCTCTTTTTCAGTCAGAGCCAGAATGTGGCTCATATGGAGCGTCATAATCTTTTTTATCTCCAGAGGCTTTGTCCTCTGCCTTTCGTTGAAGGTCACGGTGAAGCACACGTGGCAGCTCGGGCATCCTTTGAGGAGCTCAAGAGCCTGCCTGATGAATTCCATAAGGGAATCCAGAGGATGAAGGCGAAGATGAAAATAAGGCTTTTCCCTGGGGATTCCTTCCTTTTTCTGAAAGTGCCTGTAGAGAGACCAGATATAGGACCACTTGACCTCTTGTTCGTAGCCGAGATTCAACAATCTCTTTTTCAGCAGGAAAAATTCTTTCTTGAGCTTTAACCAGTCCTGAGCTTCGAGGAGAACCGCCGAACGGCAGTAAAAGGGATTTTTCAGGATGAATTTATCGCTTCTCTCCTTCTTATATTTCCCTGACTCGTCTGAGAAAGCAAAGAAGACAGGCATTTGATTTTCCTCAGGCTCTCTTTTTCCTTTTCCTTTCCACTTCTCTTTTCACAGCTTTGTGGAGGACGAGAAAGTAATAGCCAACGATTAAAATTATGATGATGATAAATCTGAAAACATCTCCTTTGAACAGGGAATAAAAGGCATAGGTGATGATGCCGAGGACAAGGAAAAGATGAAAAAAGGCAAATATCCAGTCAGCCATTGCTTTAGAAAGCTCGAACTCTTGAAATGATAAGATTCTTTTGAGGAATCATCTATTTTTGCATAATAGATACAAGCTTATTGCTCAGCCTGAGCATCCTCTCGTCATGGAATTTGAGATTCCTTCTTTATAGAGATTGGTTTTTCTATATGCGGCTGATGGAGATGATGGTTATCGTCTCCCGGGGCACATCCCGATTTATGCCTTTTGTCATGGTCAGGACCGAGGCGATGGCATCCACAACATCCATTCCTGAGACGACTTTTCCGAAGACAGCATAGCCGAAATGTTCAGTGTTGTCCTTGTGGTCCAAATTAAGGTTATCAACATGGTTGATAAAGAACTGGCAGGTGGCGCTGTCGATTTCAGGAGTGCGGGCCATGGCGATCGTTCCTCTCAGGTTTTTCAATCCGTTTGCCGCCTCGTTTTTTATCGGCGGCTTTGTGGCTTTCTCGAGGAATTCTGGAGTGAATCCTCCGCCCTGAATCATGAAGTCCTTGATCACCCGGTGAAAGATGGTGCCATTGTAGAATTTTTCGTCCACATAGGAGAGAAAATTGTTAACAGTGATCGGAGCCTTGTCGGCGAAGAGTTCGAGGGTGATGTCGCCCTTGCTCGTTTTTATCAGGACTTTGGGGTTGGCCTGGACGGCATGGCTTATGACCGGAAAAGCGATGAGAATCACCAGGATTAAAATGACCAGAGATAGAATTTCTTTCATAAATGCCTCCTTGAAGAGGGTGAAAAGGGGATAGTCCCCTTTTTCTTTTTTTAGCGAAACCAAGATATCAAAACCAGAAGATCAAATCAATGGAGAAGTAAGGATTTATAATTTCCGGGATTGGATAATGCTTATGGATGCTTAACCCTTTTCCCGAAATCTATGTCTCGATTGCAGTAGAATATCAAAAAAAATTTGAAAGCGCTCTTAGGCTAAGACTCTTGGCAGGAGGGGATTGAGGCTGATCAGTATTTTATAATTTGAGACCTCTGCCCAGAGGGCAAGGTCATCTGCGGTAATTCTTTCCCTCGCTTGAGAGCCGATAAAGACAACTTCGTCTTTCGGCCTGACCTGGGAATCTTCTCCAAGAAGGGCGATGCAGTGGTTGGCAGTCACTGCAGCCACAAGAGGAAATTTTTCTCCTCTGATTAAAACAAAAGCCTTGTCCGCAACATTATGGGGATAACCGTCTGAGTAGCCCAGGGGAATGACAGCAATCTTTTCCTTTTTTGCCGCAGTGTACTTTCGATGATAAGAAATAGAATCTCCAGGAAGAAGGGTTTTCACAGCAGCCGCGCGCGCTTTTAATTGAAGAACAGGCTTCAGGCCAAGCCTGTCTTCTTTTTGAGTTTTTTCCGAGGGATAGCAGCCATAGAGTGTGATGCCTGGCCTCACCATATCCAGATGAGAGGAAGGCAGGTCAAGGATTCCGTCGCTGCTCGCCGCATGTTTAAGCCCGCAGGATACGCCTCTTTTTTCCGCTTCCTGACAGAGGCTCCGAAAGCGGCTGAGCTGTTCGCGGTCAAAATCGTCATCCTCGGTTAGGGTTGTCGAAATCCCTTCCATTGAAATACCCTTTAGCGAGGAGACAAGCTCGAGATAAGGCAGAGCCTCCCTGTAGGAAATTCCCATCCGGCCCAGGCCGGTGTCGATGTTGACCTGGACTTTGGCTTTTTTCCCTAACTTGACTGCAGTCTGGCTGAGCTCTTTGACCTCTTCGGTAAAAACAGATTGGGAGATGCTGTTGCGGATGATTTCCTCAGAGTATTCTGGGCTGAAAGGACCAAAGTTGAGGATAGAGGAGGAAACACCTTTTTCTCTGAGCAAGACCGCTTCCTCGATTTTTCCGACCATTAGATAATCAATCCCGATTTTTTCCAGGTGCTTTCCTATCTCGACCAAGCCGTGGCCATAGGCATTGGCTTTGACCACTGCCATGATCGGCACTTTGGCCTGCTTTCTGACCTGACCGAGATTCCAGGTCATATGATCCAGGTTCAATTCAATCCAGGGCTCGCCGCCCGGCTGGACAAGAGTTTTTTGTGGCGGTTTCAAAAAGCGAAATTTGTTTTTCAGGTTATGAACGAGAAGAAAGGCTGAGCTTGCCCCTGAAAAAAGCAGAAATTTCCTTCTTGTTATTCTGGACATTTTTTACTCCTTGAGAAAGATAGCCACCCAGCCTAAGCTTCTTAGTTCAAAAAAAGGCTTACTCAATTTTTCCTTTACTTTTAGCAGGATTATCTTAACATAAAAGGAGAAAAAAGATGAGGAGGTCAGGATGCGGAGTAAAAAACTCTTATTTTTTTCATTGGTCTTTTTTTGTTTCATCGTTTTATCTTGCCTTGCCCTTCAGAGCCAGCCTTCAAAAGCGGCAGATGAAGAGAAGATTCTTCAGACTCTTCATTCCATTTCCAGCCATAAGCTCTTTGATTATGTCCAGGAATTAGCTTCCGAGAAGTATGGCGGCCGGCTGACAGGAACAGAAGAGTACAACGCCAGTGCTCGCTGGCTGGCTTCTCATTTTGAAAATTGGAAAATTCGACCCGGGGCAAAGGATGGCTCTTTTCTCCAGGCGTTCCCGATTCCTTACACGCTGGTTTTTAAAAGTTGCGAGGCTTCGCTTCAAATGCCCTATAAAGATACATTCATAAAAAAATATTACCGCTACGAAGACGAATTCATCCCCGGCTCAACCTCTGGCTCGGGTGAGGTCACGGCTGAGGTCATCTACGTCGGCTATGGCATCACGGCACCTGAGCTCGGCTATGATGAGTATAAGGGAGTCGATGTCAAGGGAAAGATCGTCTTGATGGAAAGGGAAGTCCCTGTTTCTCCTGACAGGGACCCGGAGCTCTTCAAGAAGTGGCGCCCCTTTTCCTTCCATCAATACAAATTGGAGAATGCCGCGGCCCATGGCGCCAAGGGCATGATTTATAACTACGGCCCTATCGGCAATCCGAACAATTCCTACCGAGAAGGCTTTATTTATAGCCATGTCGGGAATGCCGTGGTCTCGGATATTTTTGCAGGGACAGGCTTCAAGCATAATGAGGTTGTGGAGAAGATCAATAAAACCTTAAAGCCTCACTCTTTTGCCACAGGCAAAATCTTCAGCATAAAAAACATCACCGAGCACCATCCTGATGGCACTGGCTACAATGTTATCGGCATTCTTGACGGTTCTGACCCTGTCCTGAAGCAGGATGCGATTATTCTGGGAGGCCATCTCGACCATCTCGGCCGCTGCTACGAACTCATGCCCGGAGCCAATGATAATGCCTCGGCGGTTGCGGTCGTCATGGGCATTGCTGAAGCGATGGCCAAATGCCCGGTCAAGCCCCGCCGCTCGGTGATATTCATCGGCTTCGGGTCTGAGGAACAGGGAGTTGTTGGCTCCGAGTTCTACGTCGAGAATCCAGTCGTCCCGCTTGAAAAAACAACGGCTTTCATCAATATGGATGGGGTCGGGTGCGGTGATAAGTTGGCCGCGCTTGCTGCCAAGAATTTTCCCGCTTTCTGGGAATTTATTAAGAGAGCTAACGAGAAATACATTCACAGGGTCATCAACGCCAGTTCCTTTGCCAACATTGCCCGGCCAAGGCTCGATGCAGCCCGTTTCATGTGGAAAGGCGTTCCGACAATATCCTTCTCTGCTTTTGGAGCTCCATCCTTCTACCATATAACCAAAGACAGAATCGAAACCATTACTCCTGAGATTCTGGAAGACCTGACCCAGCTCCTCTTTGTCGCCACGCTGGACATCGCCAACCAGGATGCGATTGATTTTAGAAAGCAAGAGAATCAATAATGAAGTTCCATCTGCCGACCAAAATTTTTTTCGGCACAGGCTTTATCGCCAGGCTCAAGGAGATTGTTGACGAAAATTTCAAGGGCTCACGCCCTTTTCTGGTCACTGACCGAGGCGTCATCGAAGCCGGCATCGCTCAAAAAGTCCTCAGCCAGTTTCCAGAGGTCGAGGTTTTCGATGAGGTTGAGCAGAACCCAAAGCACCGAACAATCAACAAGGCCGGGGAGATTGTGCGCAGGCTCAAGCCAGAGCTGATCATCGGCTTGGGTGGAGGAAGCTCGTTGGATGCGGCTAAAGCTATCGGCCTGCTGGCAACCAACCCTGGGGCCATAGAGGATTATGAAGGAAGAGGGAAATACAAGACGGCGCCGCTGCCAGTGCTTGCCATCCCCACCACCTGCGGCACAGGAAGCGAGGTGACCTGGGTCTCTATCGTCACTCATACTGGCCGCATGTTCAAGATGAGCATAAAGGGACAGCGCCTCTTCCCGGCAGTGGCCCTGGTCGACCCGGATCTGCTTGTTTCTCTTCCAGCTCAGCTCGTTGCCTCGACAGGAATGGATGCCCTGACTCATGCCATCGAGGCTTACACAGTGAAAGCAGCAACTTTTATCACTGATATTTTTGCCCGCGAAGCTCTGAAGCTCATTTTTCAATCTCTGGAGAGGGCTTATATAAATATCAAAGGAGACAAAGAGGCGAGGGAGAAGTTGATGCTGGGCAGCATGCTTGCCGGGATAGCTTTCTGCAACAGCGATGTCGGAGCTTCGCACTGTCTGGCTGAAGCTCTGGGCTCGCTCTATGATACGCCGCACGGCGTTGCCAACTCAGTTTTTCTTCCCTATGTGATGGAGTTTAACCTTCCGGCCGCAAAAAAGAGGTATGCGGAAATAGCCAAGCTTGCTGAAATAGAAGAGGATGATGAGAAAGAGGCAGCATCAGAGCTTATCCAGATGATAAAATTTCTCTCCGCGTCTTTGAACATCCCTCATTTCAAGGAGCTTGGAGTGGAAGAGAGAAAATTTAATGAGATTGCCCGGAAATCTTTCGAGAACAATTCAAACTCTTCAAACCCGAGAGAGGCAAGCGCCGAAGATTACTTGGCAATTCTTAAGAGAATCTCTTAAGGAAGTTAATCAATTCCGAATTACTCTGCGAAGGTCAGTGGGTGAAAAAACCGTTTGAATAGCTCAGGCTTAGTGCTTCGAAAACACGCAGCTTTTGCCCCAGCGAGGCAAAAGCTGCTCGGTTTCAGGCTTCGCTCTCCTCTCCCTTCGGTCGAGGAACCTTGCCCGCTCAGCCTTCAAACGGTTTTCTCAGCACTAAGCCTTCGCTATTGTTTATTATCTGGGGCAAAAGCGGTGTGTTTTTGAACCCACTGACCTGAGCATCTTATTTTTTCTCGATAAGGAGCTGGAGGATTTCAAGCTCGTCGGCGTCAAACCAAATTTTGTAGCAGGAGAGGCATTTATCCACAGGAACGAAATATTGATAGTTATAAGGCCTGGGCAGCATCCGGCTTCCACAGTTCGGACAGAAAATGCTTGCTTGCTCTTGCGGGTTTATTTTTGTGGTGCCAATCGGGTTGAGTAGAAATTTTTCCTTGAACTCAGAGGCCTTCTTTGCCAACTGCTCAGAAAAAGCCACTTCCTTTCTGGTGATAATCCGGCTCATGGCCGTCGCATCCACCAGCTTCCCCCCACACTGCCCGCAGAATTTTATGGCCACGCCTTCATAGTAACCTTCACTGAGCGGAAGATGACAGCGGGGGCATTTATTCTGTCTCGATAAATCAATCGGCTTTTTCTTCCCTAAGTTGCGGAGAGCGCTTCGAACCTGCAAAAACTCCCTGGCCTGGGCTTCCACTCCTTCCTGCAGGTTCTTCACCCTTATCAACGGGCTGAAAGAGCGGACAAAGAGGAGTTCCTGGAGTGAATAGGGCCCCTGCCAATTGCCTTCAGAGTCCCGGATAGACCAGATTTTTCCCTGCTCGGGGGTAATGTCTTTTGCTTCAGCCGCCCGCGCAGGAATTTCTTGGCCAGTTTCTTCACGAGAATGAAGAATTGTCCGCGCTTCTTCCCGTCTTTTCTGGGTTTCCCATACTTCTTCTATGATTTTCGCCGGCGTTGTGTTTGCCATATCAGCCAGGAGCCTGACTCTTTTCATCAAGGGCGGGTGAGTGTTGAATAAATCAGCGAAAAAGCCTTCTGCTTCGCTGCTTGGTTCAGGGTCGATGATGAACAGAGGCGTGTAGGTCAGATTAAAATTTCCGACAAAAGAATTTTTCAGATGAGCCTTGTAGAGGGCACGGCCGAGCGCTGAGGGATTGCGGCTGAACTCCACAGCCGTGGCGTCGGCGAGGATTTCTCTTTCCCTGCTGATGAGAGTGCTCAGGAGATGCATGATGACCGATGAGAATGAGACAGCAAGATAGAGAAGGGGAGATGTTGGGCCTCCTTCGGCCGAGGAAGCGCCCTCTTGAGTTGACTTTTCAGGTTCTAAAGCCTGCCTCAGCCTTTCAAAAAAGTTGGCAAGAGAGCAGACAAGAGTAAGATAGAAAGAGTCGCCGCGGCTGATGTGGGCTATTTCATGGGAGACAACGGCCTCAAGCTCATCCCTGGTCAGTTCGGCAAGCATTCCCTCAGTGATGATGACGTTCGGCGTTTTATCAGCAGAGATGACTGCCATGGCATTCGAGGCAAATGAGGGCATGATGTGGGGAATGACTTTTAGCAGTCCGCTGGCAATTCTGATTTCTTCCACAGTATCCACGAAGCGCTTGTGGTAGCGGTCCAAAGGGTCAGGAGGTTGAGCATCGAGGCGTTTGAGGATGAATCTTGCCCCGAACATTCTTGCCTCGAACAGATGAAAGTAGGCGATGATGATGGAAACAGCGACATTGGCCAGAAGGAGCTGGGTCAGGAAGCTTCCTGAAAGAAATTTTTCTCTGCCCGGAAAAATCCCGAAGCTTAGCAGGAAGATAAAAGAGATAATACAGATAGCCAGGAAATAAAAAAGAATCAGCATCAAGAGGAGAAAGAGGCTTTTTCTCCACTGCTGGCGCTGAATCTCATAAAAATCACTGGCAAGCCTCTTATTCATTAATTTCCTTCGGATATTAATTTATAAATGGCATGAGTCCTATTGCATTGACACATGAATGACTACTTTTATGTTAATATCAATTTTTAATACCCTTGTCCAGAATCAGGATGAAAGATCGGGCATATTTGTATTCATTGATTTCAAATAGCTTATGTGTTATAAACTTTTTTTTGA
>CAZYBE010000059.1:0-11972 GCA_964645765.1 uncultured Eubacteriales bacterium | reverse complement strand
TGCCGGGCGGCGAGGATGTCTGAGCGGAGCGAGTTCCGCAGCCGCCGAGAAGGGCGGTGAGGGAACGGCGTTAAAAACCTGATTGGGAGCGAGGCCATTCCGAAGAGGATGTTCATAGAACCCACACAGAATGGAAGAGAACTTTTTTGTTTTAAACCCATAATTTTTTTCTATTCAAATAAAAAGATTCATTAACAGCAATGATCGAGCGAAAGAGCCTGAACTCCTCTCCGGCGTCGATCCCATAGCCAGCCACCCATCTGTCCGGCCCCTCGAATCCAATGTAGTCGACGATTAATTGTCTTTTGAGTTCTTTTATTCTTTCCGAGGGGTTCTTTAAGCTTTTATCCAGTAAAACACAAATCTTCAATCTTGACGGCTTGAAGCCCACATTTTCTGTTAAGTCTTTTCTCAGCGCGAGCAAGGTGACAGCCGTGTCATTCAGGTCATCCACCAGCAATACATCTATTCCCTCGATATATTTTGGCCTTCTGATTATTCTGACTTCTCTTTCTCTTTCTTCGGCTGTCTTGATATCCAGGCCGTAGGTCTTTGCCTCGTAAAAATCGCAGATGAGCTCTGGCCCCTCATGCCTGTCAATCTCTCTTCCGAGGTCAGAGCCGAAGATGAAGGCACCCTTTAAAACTGTAATGAAATATAATTTTTTTACTCCCTTATAATCTTTGGAAATTCTTTTGGCTAAAGCAGCCACTCTTTTCTTTATGCATTCCTCTGGAATCAAGATTCTATCTATTCTGTCCCTCATATCGGGTCTAATCGTTTCTGGGGCTTTTTCCGGAAGAGAAAGCCCTTGCTCTGGAATTTTTATAACTTCGTCATAATTGATTTTTTGACTCATGGCTCACCTCTCCGGATATTTCAAGGATTTTCTCGCAGACTTCCATGAAATCGTCGCTCTGGCAGGAGTAATCCGAAGCATCAGAGACAGCGCGGCTCGAGGCGTTGAAAGCGACGGCATATCCAGCCATCCTCATCATCGGAATATCTCCAGCGCCGTCGCCGACAACAATCGTCGAGCTCGCAGGAATCTGGAATCTCTTCAGAATCGACTCCAGCACTTTTCCTTTTCCCAAATGGCTGACTTTGACCTCAACGCTGCCAGTCAGCCTGCCGGCCCGGACTTTCAGTTTATTGCCGAGCGCATAGTCAAAACCCAGGTCTTTTTTCACTCGATCAACGATGAACTGGATTCCAGTCGAAACCGCGGCCAGCTTGAATCGCCTATCTTTCAGAACCCTAACGGCTTTCTCAACATTCCTGGCATAAGGAATCTCCTCGAAGACTTTATAAAGCTTGCGCGCTTCCATCCCTTTCCAATGAGCGGCGTCAAGCCGGCAGAAACGCTGATAGCTTATTTTCCCGGCCAAAAACATCTGTTGATAGCGGATGGCCTGATTATCCCACTGGCCAAATCTCTCGTGCAGGAATTGCCAGCTTGAAATGTGCTTGGTGATTGTTCCATCGATATCAAAAACAACAAGCGTGTATTTCATTCTAAACTCTTCTTCTCTATCGGGGAAGATTGCTCATACTTATGCTTATGCTCATGGCCGCGGTTGGCAGCGTTTCTCTTCAGCTCCTTCCCGGTCAAAGGCTAACTGTCCGCAGGCAGCCTGAATTTCGCTCCCCCTGGTGCTGCGGATGGTCACCCTGGCTCCCCTTGACCTGACAATTCTTTGGAAATCTTTAACTCTCCTTTCTGTTGACCCTCTGTAGCAGTAGGACATGTTAGGATTGCAGGGAATAAGGTTCACCTTGGCTTTAAGGCTTTGTGCCATGTCACCCAAGGCTTGCGCGTCGGAGTTAGAATCATTAATGCCCTCGATCAAAGCATACTCAAAGGTGATGACCCGGTCTGTGGACTCAAAATATTCCCGGCAGGCGGCAAGGAGTCTTTCGAGGTTGTATCTGCGGTTGATGGGAATGAGCTTATCTCTGAGGTCATCGGTTATGGCGTGGAGGGAAACCGAGAGTTCAACCTGAAGCCCAAGCTTCTTCAGTTTCAAGATGCCGGGGACAAGGCCGCAGGTAGAAATGGTAATCTTCCTGGCGCCAATGCTTAGACCTTCGGGGTGGTTGATGATGCGAATCGCCTTAAGCAGATTCTCATAGTTGTCCAGGGGTTCTCCGATTCCCATCATGACAACATTGGTCATCTTGGCAGCGGTCTGACGCTGAGCCTCTATGATTTGCCCCACAATCTCAGCTACTCGAAGCTGGCGCACAAAGCCTTTGGAGCCGCTGACACAAAAGGGACAGGCAAACTTGCATCCAACCTGGGTGGAAAGACAAAGCGTCCTGCGCGATTTTTCTGGAATAAAAACAGTCTCGATGGAATGGCCGTCTTCAAGCTGCCAGAGAAATTTTTTTGTTCCGTCTTTTGCAGCCAGGGTTTTGAGACATACGAGAGGACTTATAAAGAATCTCTTTTCAAGCTCAGCGATTAGCTTCCTTGGAAAATCCGTCATCTGCTTGAGGTCTTGCACCTTCTTCTGATAGAGCCATTTGAACATCTGTGCGGCCCGGTACTCCGCTTCCTCCCATTGGCTAAAGACTTCCTTCAACTCTTCAAGGCTGAGATTGCGAATATCCTCTTTTTCCGGCGGCATGGGCTTATTCTACCATATGTTTTATTTTTGACTTCCATACTCAGTCAGATGAGTTATCAGGGAAAACAAGAATGCGACAACGAATTTTTCATCTCATTTTTCCATCAATTTTTTGGCAAAAGACGTCAGATAAGCCCCCAAATCCTGGGCCATTTTCAATTCGTTATTCGAAGGCATCCTCTCCCCACGAGTACCGGCTATAGTGCTGACTCCGTAAGGAGAACCTCCGGATATCTCCTGCAGAGTGCTTTGCTCCTCGAAGGAATAGGGAAACCCTACTATGACCAGGCCGTGGTGAAAGAGCGTGATCATTGTGGAGATAATTGTCGTTTCTTGGCCGCCATGCTGGGTAGCTGTACTGGTAAATATCGACGCCGGTTTCCCTATAAGTGTTCCCTTAACCCAATCTCCGCCAGTCTGGTCCCAGAAGTTCCTCATTTGTGCGCACATGTTTCCGTAACGGGTAGGCGTGCCCACAATGAGGCCGTCGATACCTTTAAAATCTTTTCTTGGGTCGGCCACAGGGACATCCTTTATCATTTCCTTTACTTTCTTGACACTGTCATCCCAGTATTTTTCAGGCATGAGCTCCTCAACCTGTTTTAAAATGGGCTCGCCTCCTGCTCTATTGACACCCTCAACGACGGCCTTCGCCATCCGAAAAGTATGGCCGTACATTGAATAAAAAAGGACGAGAATCTTTGGTGCTTTCATTTTTTTATCCCTCCCTTTGGTTTTTCTCATTCTTTGCTTTAATATTAAAATACGGCTTCAATGATACAGAAAATTTATTGCTTAGACAAATACAAATCGTCTGTTTTGGCCGCGATGATGAAGTCATTCCGATGAAGACCTTTTATCTTGTGTGCCCACTACGAAACCTTAACCTTTCCCCATTAATTGACGATAAGTGGATGATGCCCTTCCTCTTCGGCGATTTTGCCGACCTTGTTCGTAAAATAGGGCAAATTGACCTTCAGGAATGAGAAAGAATAAGCAATTCTTCATTTTCTTTGGCACACTTTTTGCTAATAATTCTATGAAATGCTGAAAATATTTGAAGGCCATGATAAAATTCTAAGCTTAATGAAAAATCGAAGAGTCTTTGGATAAGGAGGTTATTATTATGCCTACACGGAGTGCATCTGCAATTTGGGAAGGGACACTGAAAGAAGGCAGGGGAAGTATAAAACTGGGAAGTGGAGCTTTTGAAGGGAGTTATTCTTTCGCCTCTCGCTTTGAACAGGGAGCAGGGACAAACCCCGAAGAGCTGATTGGAGGCGCTCATGCCGGCTGTTTCTCAATGGCGTTGGCCAGCGGCCTGACTCAACTGGGTTATGCGCCAAAAAGGATCGAGACCTCAGCCCAGGTCGCAATCGAAAGGGTTGGCGAAGGATTCAAGATTACCCGCATCAACCTCAAAACAGAAGCCGAAGTGCCTGGAATCGAAGAAAAATTATTCCTGGAGCAAGCGCAGAAAGCAAAATTAAACTGCCCAGTCTCCCAAGCTCTCAAGGGAGTCGAAATCAGCCTCCAGGCCAAATTAAGATGAGTGTCAGTGATGAAGAGAGAGACTGCTGTCCTTTTTTTAAAAATTTCTTGATTTTTAATTCGAGTGAAAGGCTTTTTTAAAAATAGAGAGAAAGGAGGCTTTTACCGTGGATAAGAGATCGAAAGGTTGCGACATCAGCATCAGGATAGGCGGCGAGGCTGGCCAGGGCATGAGAGTCATAAGCAGCCTTTTGGGCAAAGCTTCAGTTCGCAGCGGATTATGGGTGTTTGCCTACCAAGATATCATGTCACGGATCAGGGGAGGCCATAACTTTACCCAGTTGCGGCTCAGCGAAAAGCCTGTCCGCAGCCCTTCCTCCAAAGTTGATATCCTCGTTTGCCTGGACAAAAATACGCTGGAGCTTTATCAGCAGGAAATGAAAGGGCTCATTATCTATGACCCGGGGCAATTCAAAGAAAATCCTCCTTCCGGGGAGAAATTCCTTCCCTTGCCTCTGGAAGAAATGGCCAAGAAAATCGGGGGAGATGCCAGGATGGCCAACAGCGTAGCCTCAGGAGCGGTTCTCGGACTTCTCGGCTTATCCTTGGATTCTCTTTTCAGCCTTATTGCCGATATCTTCTCAGAAAAGGGTGACCAGGTTATTCAGGCAAACAAAAAATGCGCACAATCCGGGCACGACATGGTTCGAGAAAAATATAAAGGCCTTCCCTTTTGCCAGAACTTCACAGCCAGGGGTCAGCACAAAAAGATGCTCCTCACAGGCAGCGAAGCGATTGCCCTGGCCGCGATCGCTTCCAATATCAGGTTCTATTCTGGTTACCCCATGTCTCCAGCAACACCCATCATGGAATACCTGGCTGCTAAAAAGAAAAAGTATGGCCTGATTGTTGAGCAGGCAGAAGATGAGATTTCGGCCATCAACATGGCCATAGGAGCCTTCTTCTGCGGAGCGCGGTCCATGACCGGAACTTCGGGCGGCGGGCTGGCCCTCATGGTCGAGGCTATAAGCCTTGCCGGAATGACTGAAACACCCATTGTCATCGTTGACTGCCAGCGCCCGGCCCCGGCAACAGGCCTTCCCACGCGCACAGAGCAGGCTGACCTGCTCTACGTGGCTCATGCCGGCCACGGAGAGTTCGCCAGGGCCATATTCGCTCCCTCAACAGCCGAAGAGGCGTTCGACTTGACGAACAAGGCATTTTATCTGGCGGAAAAATACCAGACTCCGGTCTTTATCCTTGGCGACCAGTACCTGAATGATTCTGCCTGGACAGCAGAAAAATTCAATTTGAAGGGAATAACTGCGGAGAAACAAAGTCTTGTATCTGGTGATGAGTTAAAAAATATGCCAGCGTATCAATATCGCAGGTACCAGATTACAGACTCAGGGATATCTCCAAGAATTCTCCCCGGAACTCCCGACCAGGTGCTTTATGCTGATAGCGATGAGCACACAGAAGAAGGGCACATCACTGAGAGCGGTGAAGTCCGGAGGATGATGGTTGAAAAGAGATTAAGGAAGCTCTCCGGGCTTTATCAGGAAATCCAAAAGCCCAAAATCTACCCGGACAAAAGAGTCAAGGAATACATCGTGAGCTGGGGCTCGACTCTGGGAATCATAGAAGAAGCTGTCAGCATCTTGAACAATGAGGGCTTTAGCATTGGTTTTATTCACTTCAGCGAGGTCTATCCGCTGCGCAAAGATGCCATTCCGAACGATATCCTGAAAAATGCCAGGCTGGTCGCAGTAGAGAACAATGCCACTGCTCAGTTTGCCAGACTCCTCAGGATGGAAACAGGGGTCGAGATAAAGGACAGAATTCTCAAATATGACGGCCGGCCCTTTTATCCTCAAGATGTGGCGGAAGAAATCAAAAAATTAAAGAGGTGAAAAATGACAAACCTTTCAGATTATAAAAGTGATGACCCGATTGCCTGGTGCCCGGGATGCGGAAATTTCGGAATCCTGAATGCTCTGAAGCAAGCCTTAGCAGAATTGAATCTCAAGCCCGAAGATATCCTTATGGTCTCAGGCATCGGGCAGGCAGCAAAGCTTCCCCATTATCTAAAATGCAATACTTTCAACGGACTTCATGGCCGGACTCTTCCTGTTGCTACTGGGGCAAAGGTCGCCAATCAAAGGCTGGTGGTGATTGCCGACGGCGGCGACGGAGATGGCTATGCCGAGGGAGGGAACCATTTCCTCCACGCCATGCGCAGGAACATAAACATCACTTACCTTGTCCACAACAACCAGGTTTACGGACTCACCAAGGGTCAGGCCTCCCCCACCTCGGATAAAGGAATGGTCACCGGGACAACACCAGAAGGCTACTCCATCTGTCCGGAGAGGCCCTTAGCTCTGGCTGTGGCCAGCAGTTGCAGTTTTGTAGGCCGCGGCTTTTTCACAGAAAAGGAGCATCTTGTCGAGCTGATGAAGGAAGCCATCAAGAATGAGGGATTTTCCCTGTTGGAGATTCTTCAGCCTTGTGTGACTTTCAACAAAATCAACACCTATGACTGGTACAGGAAAAGGGTCTACAAGCTGGAAGAAAAAAACTATGACTCAACGAATAGACTCGAAGCTTTCAACAAAGCCATGGAATGGGGAGATAAGATTCCTATCGGAATCATCTACAGATGTCCGCGCGAAACATACGAGCAGAAGGCTGGACTGACAGGCTTACCGCCTCTGGCTGAGCTGGAAAGGAAAACAGATGCTGTTGAGGAACTCTTCCAGGAATTCTATTAAAAGAGAGGACGACCAAAAAATGAGGGCCACAGTTTTCAGCTTTGTCGTGCCAGGCGGGGAAACGCTGCGAATGATGCTGGGATGGCTCCAGGAATGAAGTGCACAATTTTTCTGATGATTTTTGCTCCTCTTGCGGAGCGAGATAAAAAAGAAAAAAATTGGAAAGGAGGTTATAAAAATGGCAAGCTTTGAAAAGCTAATTCAATCGGCTGACTGGAAAAAAGAAAAACATGTTCCTTTGATCGAGGTTCCGGACAAGGTCAAAAAGGGACAAATCTTCCAGGTCAAGGCTTCGGTGGGAAAAGAGATCGCTCATCCAAACAAAACTGAGCACCACATCCGCTGGATAACCCTCTACTTTCACGCAAAGGAAGGAAAATTCCCTTATCAGATTGGGAGGGCTGAGTTTACAGCTCATGGAGAATCAACAGAAGGGCCTGACACGAGCACGATTTACACCCATCATGAGGCTGTTCTGAGCTTTAAAACCGACAAGCCAGGAACAATCCATGCCGTAAGCTACTGCAATATCCATGGACTCTGGCAAAATTCAAAAGAGATTGAAGTCGAATAAACCTGCTGAGCAAAGGTCGGTTAAAAATTTATAATGAGGAAGCCGGCACGCGGCTTCTTTATTCTCGAACTTTGAATCAGAAAGATTGTCAAAATGACATTTAGAACACCTCATTCTCGGTGTTCCCCGTTATTATTCGGCAAAAGAATAACAATTAACGGCGGAAGAATCAAACTGGCATTATTCCAGGTTCAGTCTTTTTAACAACGACTTAAAACGAGGGTCTGAGCGGAGGCTCTCCCATGCTGGATCAACTTTGAGGTATTCCATTCCTTCTTCTTTTTCCTTATAAGCCTTTTCCAGCCATTCAAATGCTTTCTTCTTATCGCCAAGCCCGTAGTATATAAACGCTATATCATAGTTCAGAGAATATCCTTGCTCCGATAGTTCCTTTAAGTTTGTGAGCACTTCTACCGCCTTGGTTTTTTCCCCTGACAACGCATAAGCATTTCCAAGGTCTCCCAATCCATAAGGACTGTTTCCGTAAAGAATCCTCGCCTTTTGAAACTCAGCGATTGCTTCCTTAAGCATTCCCTTTTGCCGATAGCATTCCCCAAGTCCTTGTCGTCCCACGGCAAAGTTTGGGTCGAGCTCGAGTGTTTTGCGACATTGTTGGATCGCTTGATCATATTCTCGCTTACAATAGAATATTTCTCCCAAAGCCATGTTAATGATAAGCGAGAGTGGGTCAAGCTGGAGGGCTCGTTTAATCTCTTCAAGGGCTTCGTCAAGTCTACCCTTAGCTTGCAAGGAATCGCTGTACCAATGATGACCAGTCGCATAATTCGGATTAAGCTCAATTGCTCGTTTAAACTCCCTTTCAGCGCCTACAAAGTCCGATTCATACCTCATGATCATAGCCAGCGAAGTATAGGCTTCGGCGAGCTTATCATCAATTTCCAATGCCTTTGAAACGGCTGCCTTGGCTTTCGGCAAAACCTCCTTTTTTGGGATTCTTCCATACTCGGGAAGAAGAAGGTAGCAATCAGCCAGCCCGACATAAGCCAGGGCATAATTAGAGTCTATTTCAACAGCTTGATTTAAGAAAACAATCGCCTTCTTTAGATCCTCCCCTGTCCGTTTATTCCAGAAGTAACGACCCTGCAAATACAGGTTATAAGCCTGAAGATTCTCGGTATAATTCTTTACGATAGGGGCTTCCTTTTCACCGAGCAACTTAATCTTGAGCGATTTGACAATTTCCCGAGCCATTTCGTCTTGGATGGCGAAGACATCTTCCAATTTTCGATCATAGCTGTCAGACCAGACATAGTTTCCATCCGCTATGCTTATAAGCTGGGGTGTAATCCGAAGCCGGTCACCGATAACTTGAATGCTTCCTCTGAGCACAGTGTCCACATTCAACTTCTGGCCAATTTCTTTAATCTCCTGTTCTTTTCCTCTGAATGAAAAAGCTGAGGCTCTTGCCGGAACACGGAGATCCTTGATCCTGGTCAGAGCATTAATGAGTGTTTCCGGTATTCCCTCGCATAAGTATTCGTAATCTTTCTTAGGGCTTAAATCCACAAAAGGAAGAACAGCTATGGAGTGTTTGCCCGATTTGGCTGGAACTGCTTCTCTTTTGGGAAGAACGCGCCAGATAATAATCACCGCTGCAACGATAAGAGCTGCAACAACAAGGCCGGGGATGAGGAGCTTTCTAAGAGTGAATTTCACCGTGATCTCCCGCGAAGTGAGGGGCTTCCTTCCCGGCACAATCCGCTCTGTTGTGGGCAGGCCTTTTTCAATCTTCTCCAGCTCTGAAACGATTTCTCCTGTGCTCTGATACCTATTCTCTTTATCCTTTTCTAAACACTTCAGTATCAAGCGATTGAGGTCTTCAGGAATCTGAGCGTTCAGTGCTTTGGGATCTTTGGGCATCTCGCTCTTGTGTTTCATGCCGATGGTAAAAGGTGTATCTCCTTCAAAAGGCACCTTACCAGTCACCATCTCATAAAGAATCACTCCCAGCGAATAGATATCGGAGCGCTGGTCGATGTCTTTGCCTTCCACTTGTTCAAGTGACATATATTCAGGTGTCCCGATCATTACACCTGCACCAGTTATCCCTTTCGCCTTGAGCGAGCGAGCTATCCCAAAGTCCATAATCCTGGCATTCCCTTCCTCATCAACCATAATATTCTGTGGCTTTAAATCACGATGCACAACCCCTAAACGATGAGCTTCTGCCAATCCCTCGCATATCTGTTTAACTATAGGTATAACCTGTGCCGCACTTAACTGGCCTATTTTCCTGATCAGCCTCTTTAAATCCTCTCCCCTCACATATTCCATGGTGATATAGTGAGTCCCTTTTTCCTCATTAAGGTCAAACATCCGAGCGACATTCTTATGGACAATCTTACGAGCTAATTTAAGCTCGTTACTGAATCTTTCTAATGTTTTCTTGTCAGAGGCTATTTCAGGTTTTACGAGCTTCATTGCCACTTCTTCATTAAGCTTCTTATCGACTACCCGATAGACCTTGCCCATGCCTCCTTTGCCCAGTTCTTCGATGATCTCGTACCTGCCTGCAAAAGTCGTTCCTCTGGTTAATTCTTCGGTGGGTGTTTCGAGAGTCTTGGTGGGAGAAATAGACCCTTCCTCTGGGGATGGAAGAGGCGTTGCACACTCCTTGCAATACTTGGAATCAGAGGGATTATCGGTATCACATTTAGGGCACTTTATTCGCATTGTTCCCTTATCCTTATTTGGCAAGAGAATAACAATTATCGAGAAAACAGTCAAATTAGCTAGAGGAATAAGATGGTAGCTGGAGTTGGATTTGAACCAACGGCCCCCGGGTTATGAACACGAGGAGCGGCAGCTCAGGATCGCGAAGGAAGAAATTCTTTTATGTGGGTTTTGACTGTTTCGGGATATGACTTTGCCAGGCTATTCATCTTATCGACATTCAAACTCTCCCAGTTCCATTCATCTAAAGAAGGTGTCAGGCCATTCTGCCGCTGGATATAAACAAAATCCAGAGCGGCCTTTTCAGGCCAGGCCAGAGGAACGCGGTCAGTGAAATCGTACCCGAAAAATAGTTCTCTTTTTAAATGAAAATAAGCGATCTCCCCTAAATCTGTTCGGAATGTTTTCGTTTTATTTGTTGAAACACAGGTCAGCAAATGGGGCGCCTGCTCTAAGATTCCATGCATGAATAGAGCGGATTCAAGAGAAACATAACTGGGAGGATAAAGCACGCTGGCAACCTCTTCAAGACTGGGGGCGGCTAAGGGATTAGCATAGAGCTCCTTGCTTAGTTTCAAAAGAAGCCTTTTCTTTAAAAGACGTTGGATAGCTCGTCGCAGAGATGGAACGGGCAACATCGAAATTCGCATGAATTCAGCAAAGTTATAAATAGACTTGCCCTTGCGCAACACTTCAATCCAATTTGATTGTGTAAAAGCCTTTTTCATTTTTGCTTACTCGATGATGAAAGACCTTCATTAATTCTCTGCATAACGTCCAAAGCTGTGCGACGAACGATTTCATAATCGCCCTTGGAAAGCTGCTCTCGGTAGCGCTGGGGCAGGAAACGATTCATCTCTGCAGATAAATGTTGGGAACTGATACTGGCAAGTTTCTCCTCGAGCTCTGATTTCGACCATGAAACTCTATAATCGTGAAATTTCTTCTCAACCAAGCCCAAATCTATCGATGTGCCGAGTACTTCGGATAAATACCAGAGGTCAAAAAGATCACGCTTCTTTAAATAAAGACGGCTAGCTACAGCCGAGATCTTTTCAGCCAAAAGTTCGGAAGAGTCCAATCCAGTGACTAAAGACCGTCGTTGCAGCACATCAAATTCAGACCTTACAGGCATGACTTTTGTGTTGTAAACCGGATAGGATGCAAACTCCAGTTTCAATCTGTATTTCTGGTGAATTCCATCTGGCTGAAAATTCAGCCAATAAGCGTAGATTCTCCGCAGTTTCGAAGCGGAGGGAAAACGCCATTGACACTGCCCATTTCCAAGGAGCTGGATAATGTTCTTTTCAATCTCCGGCTGAGATTTCTTTATAAGTTTTTGAGCCAACTCTTGATTGAGCAGGTTACCAGCGAAGTCTAAATCTTCCGAATAACGATATCCCCCATATAGAAGATGAATACTCGTTCCGCCCTGAAAACAGATGGATTGGCTTTCCGAAACTCCAAAAATAACATCCAGAGCAATGAGGTGCAGCACTTCTGCTGTGACCGTGGTGAGGGGCAGCCCTTGCTCTCGTGCTTTTTCTTTTAAAATTGGCCAAATCATTTTATTTCCATTATTGGACACATTTGTCTTTTATAGGAAATATAATGAATTAAATGAAAAATTTCAATTATATTTATGAATATGCAAGCGAAACCATTTCATACGAGTTAAAAAGTATTTGGCTTCTTTATTGCAGTGAACTTAAATGGATTTTTTCTGTGAGTCAGTAAAGGCATATCGAGGAAAAGATGGTAGCGGGGGTTGGATTTGAACCAACGACCTCCGGGTTATGAGCCCGACGA
>CAZYBE010000058.1:0-12292 GCA_964645765.1 uncultured Eubacteriales bacterium | reverse complement strand
ATTAAATAGATTTCCCTGAAAAGAGGTTTTCTTTCTGTTACCTAGAGCGAAGGCTAGGTGACTCGAAGACCGTTTGAAGGCTCATTTACTTCCATAGGACTTTGTGGATGCCATCCAGGTTGTATTCTTTCTCGATTTTTTCCAGTATCTGGGGAAATTCGCCTTCTCCTCTATGCTCGAGTGCCTGCTCCCAGTCATGGAAGAGCGGAGAAGGAATAAATTCCTGTTCTTTTCGCAGCGTCCTGTTTATTCCTCGGAGCGCCTGCCAATGGGTGATCATGATTAGAGCCAGAACACCAAAAAAAACATTCGGGCCAGGAAGAAGGGCTGCCAATCCGCTTATGGGCAGTAGAATAAGCTCTGCGGCAAGAAAGAGAATGTGTTTGGTTCTCTGCTTTTGAAGGAAAAAATAGAATTTATGCTTTATCTTTTTTTCATCCAAGCGGCCTGAATAAAAAACTTGAATCTTTTTTTCTTCTAATTTTAGAACTCTAGCAAAGGCTTGCTCCTGCCTCAGAATTCTTTGAGAAAGGAGCATAAGCTTTTTTTTAGCCAGCTCCCAAAGTTTTTTCCATCGCGGGGGATTGAGCAGGATCTGGCTGAATGGCTCGGATGAGAAGTATCTATAGTGCTTCTTGTAATCGCGGACAAAAAAGAATCTCATCAAGGGCTCTCATTTTAGCATTTCGCTTGAATAATAGACAAGCTCGGGCCAGTGGATTCAAAACACGCAGCTTTTGCCCCCGCGAGGCAAAAGCTGCTCGGTTTCAGGCTTCGCTCTCCTCTCCCTTCGGTCGAGGAACCATGCCCGCTCAGCCTTCAAACGGTTTTTCATCCACTGGCCCTCGCTCGATAATATCCATAATCACTCTGAATTGAAGAATTTTTATTTGCTTCGTCTTTTTGATTTAGAGGATCAGCCGATAAAGGATTTATCGTCTTTGGTTGAGAAGATAGATGAAGAAGGGGGCGCCGGCTGCGGCGGTGATGATTCCGATAGGGAGCTCTGAAGGAAGCAGTGTGCGGGCCAGTAGGTCACAAAAAATAAGAAAGATTCCCCCTGTAAAAGAAGAAAATAAAAAAAGGTAGCGGTGGTCAGGCCCGATCAGAATGCGGACCCAATGGGGAACAATCAGGCCGACAAAGCCGATTATTCCGCAGACCGAGACAGAAGAGGCGGCAAGAAGAGTGGATATGACCAGGAAGGATTTCCTCGCGCGGCTCACAGGACAGCCCAGGGATTGGGCAACATCGTCACCCAAGACCAGGAGATTCATGTCCTTGGCCAGCCACTGGGCGATGATAAAGCAGAGGAGAAAGTAGGGAAGAACAGCGGCGATTTGATTCCAGTCAGAGAGAGCGAAGCTTCCCAGAAGCCAGAAAACAGCTTGCTCGAATGATTCTGATTTCGTGAAGATCAAGAAGGAAGTCAAGGCCGAGGCAAGCGCTCCGGCAGCGACTCCTGTCAGGAGGAGAGTTTCGACCTTGAACACCCCTTTTCTCTGGGAGAGGAGATAGACGAAATAGACGATGGCAAATCCAGAGGCAAAGGCCAGAATGCTCTGCAGGGAAAAGCCGAGGACCTGCAAGTTCAGCCCGAGATTTATGGCGAGGACGGCGCCAAAGGAAGCTCCAGAGGAGACGCCGACGACAAAGGGGTCAGCCATAGGATTCTGAAAATATCCTTGAAGGATTGCGCCGGAGAGCGAGAGGCTGGCTCCTACCAGGAAAGCCAGCAGCGCTCGCGGCAGCCTGAGGTTGAAGAAGATTGTGGCATAGGTCTTGTTGTGGTTGATGATGAAATTCCACAGGTCTTGAAGGTTTGTCTTGACAGACCCGGCCAGCAAAGAGGTTAAAAGACCAGCAGCAAGGAGGATGAGAAGGAAAATAAGAAGTCTGAGTCTTTTTGACCTGGCTTTCATTGCTCTATTTCAAAATTTTTCGGATGGAGGAGCCGGGCCAGCTCTTCAAGAGCTTTGAAGAGACGCGGCCCAGGCCTTGCGGCCAGGTTTTCATCCAGAAAATAAATCCTGTCCGTTTCTACGGCCTTGACTTCCTGAAGATAGGTCTTGTTTCTTATCCACTCCTTGGCCTTTAGGAATTCTTGGGAAGATTTGCAGAGGATGACGATAACCTCCGGGTCCTGGTGGATGAGCTGCTCCTGTTTATAGAGGAGCCATTTTTGGGGAATATTCCCGGCAATATTCTCTCCTCGAGCTTTAATCAGCAGGTCGTTGAGGAAGCTTTCTTTGCCGCTCGTCCAGAAGCTAAAGCCGTGGATGGATAGAAAAACCTTTGGCTGATGCTCGACATTCCTGAGCGCAGACTGGACGGCATCATATTTATTTCTCAGGGATTGGATAAGGCTTTCAGCCTCTTTTTCGCTTAGCGTGACTTTTCCGATTTTTTCGATGACAGAAAAGACCGATTCAAGGTCATTGCCCATCTCCAAGACAAAGAGAGGAAGGTCGAGACTTCTGATGCGCTTGAGAATCCGCAACGGATTTCCGCGAAAGCCTATAACTAAATCAGGATTCAGCGCTTTAATTCTTTCCAGGTTGGGGTCGACCAGGCCTCCGATTTTCTCCTTTTCCTGAGCCTGTAGCGGATAGTCGCAGAAGCGGGTCACTCCAACCACTTTTTCTCCCAAGCCCAGGGAAAATAGAATCTCGGTGATATTTGGAGCAAGGGAGACGATTCGTTGAGGAGCAGATTCCACTACATAAGCGAAGCCCAGAGCATCCTTTACCGTTTCTTTCTGGTTTCCATAGAAAGGGACACTCAGCGCAAACAAAAGAAAAAAAACCTGGAGTTTTCTTGCCCTCATGATTTATCCATCTTGGGAATTAGGGATATTTCAGGAAGCCTGGAATGGATGTTCTCTCTGATTTCGACATCGGCATCAAAAACATTCTTGATGTTTTCTTTGGTAATCAGCTTTTCAGGCGGACCCATGGCCTGAATTCTTCCCTCTTTGAGGAAAATAATCTTTTGAGAATAGGGAATGGCGAGGTTGATGTTGTGCTCGGTGCAGAGGATGGTCTTGCCTTTCTCCTCCTGAAGCCTCTTGAGGATATGATAAATCTCAACCTGGTAGCTGATATCAAGATGAGAGCTTGGCTCGTCGAGGAAAATCAAGGGTGTGTCCTGGGCGAGCGTCCGGGCAATAAAGACTCTCTGCCGCTCGCCGCCGCTTAAATGAGCTATTTTTTTATCCTTAAAATGGGCAATCTGGGTGAGGCTCATCACCTCTTCGATGGTCTCCAGGTCTTTGGCTGAGGAGCCTGCCAGCCGTCCTTGATGGACGTATCTTCCCATGAGGACAATCTCCATGACGCTGAACTCAAAGGGAAAGCTGAAGATTTGCGGAACATAGGCAATTTTTTGTGCAATCTGCCTCGGTTTTAGAGAGAGGACATTTTCGCCGTCAACTGTGACTGTGCCCGAGATGTTTTTCAAGAGTCCCTGGAGAGCTTTTATCAGGGTGCTCTTTCCAGCACCGTTTCTGCCGAGGATGGAGATAGATTCTCCCTGCTTCAGGGAAAAGGATATATTCTTGATGACATGGCCGTTCTCATACCCTGCAGATAGGTCTTTGACTTCGAGGATTTCCATTTTAAAAACCTAAGTTTTGCTCTATCCAAGAAAAAATTTATAATTTCAATTTTAGATTTTTAATATTTCTCTAATAGCTTTTTTTGTCAATGTTTTTGTTAAAAGAGAAGCGCATCTATTTCAATGATGGGGGTGAGGGTTGAGGGTTCGTTGCACGCTGATTTTCCCCAGCGAGGAAAATCAGCTCCCATTCGGCCTTCGCTCCTCTCTCCTTCGGAGAGAAACCATGCCCGCTCAGGCCTCATAGGGGCCTCCTCACCCTCAACCCTCACTCCCTTTTTAAGCTATATATTACAGTTTTAGAGATGCTCTCGTTAAAAGCTAAAGATTTGATTTATTTTCTGAGCGATAGGAATGGCACTCGCCTTGACTTTTAGGGATGATGAAACTAATATTTATGATTGAATTTTAAAGAAAAAAGGATAAAAGAAGAGTCTTTTTTCCCTCTTCGGTGAATTCCTGCAAGATTCTCGAAAGATTCAAAAAATGAAGAAAGCCTATAATTTTAAACAGGTTGAGGAGAAGTGGCAGAAAGTCTGGGATAAAGAAGGAGCCTTCCAGAGCTGTGAAGACCCCCAGAAGACAAAGTTTTACTGCCTGGAGATGTATCCCTATCCGTCAGGCCACATCCACATGGGGCATGTCCGCAATTACGCCATCGGGGATGTCATTTCCCGTTACAAAATCATGAAGGGGTTCAACGTCATCCATCCCATTGGCTGGGATGCCTTGGGAATGCCGGCCGAGAACGCTGCCATCAAGCAGGGAATTCATCCCCAGAAGTGGACTCTCGACAACATTGCCCACATGAAGAGGCAGTTGAAGGGGCTCGGCTTCAGCTATGACTGGGCTCGAGAAGTCAACACCTGCCTCCCCGAGTACTATAAATGGAACCAGTGGATCTTTCTCAAGATGCTCGACCGCGGCCTGGCTTATCGCAAGAAAAGCTGGGTGAACTGGTGTCCGGAGTGCCGGACAGTGCTGGCCAATGAGCAGGTCGTCAATGAAGCCTGCTGGCGGTGCGAGACCCGCGTTGTGCAGAAGGAGATGGAGCAGTGGTTCTTGAAGATTACCCACTATGCTGAAGAGCTCCTTTCCGGGCACGAGACTCTGGAAAAATGGCCGGAGTATGTACTGCTCATGCAGAAAAACTGGATTGGAAAGAGCAGCGGAGCCCATATCAGTTTTCCGCTGGCTGATTCCTCCCGCTCGATAGAAGTCTTTACTACCAGGATTGATACGATCTTCGGTGCAACGTTCCTGGTCCTCTCTCCTGAACATCCTATGAGTCAGAAATTGATTTCAGATTCGGAGCAGAAAGAGAGATTGAAGGAGTGGGTTGAGAAGAGCATCGCCGACACTCGTCTGAGAAAGGATTTGGGAGAGACAGAGAAAGAGGGAATCGACACCGGCAAAAAGGCCATAAATCCTTTTAGCGGCGAGAGAATACCAATCTGGATTGCCAACTATGTCCTGATGGAATACGGCACAGGCGCCATCATGGCTGTTCCTAGCCATGACCAGAGGGACTTTGAGTTTGCCAAGAAATACTCTCTGCCGATCAAGGTTGTCATCGTTCCTGAAGAGAGAACTGCTGCCGAAGAGGAAGGCGATAGAGCTTTCGAGGATTATGGCCTGCTTGTTAACTCCGGGCCTTTCTCCGGCAAAAGATCAGCCGAAGCCATTGAAAAGATGGCTGAATATGCGAAAGAAAAAAACTTCGGCAGGATGAGCATCATCTACCGTATCCGTGACTGGGGAATTTCCCGCCAGCGTTACTGGGGAACTCCCATCCCCGTGCTCCATTGTCAGAAATGTGGGATTGTCGGAGTCCCCTACCAGGACCTGCCAGTTGTTCTCCCCTATAATGTTGAGTTCAAAGGGGAGGAAGGCTCTCCTCTGGAAAAGGTCGAGAGTTTTGTCAAAGCCACCTGCCCAAAATGCGGGGGAGAAGCCCGGCGTGAGACAGACACCATGGATACGTTCTTCGACTCATCCTGGTATTATTTCCGCTACACCTCTCCCCAGGAGGACAAGCAGCCGTTCAACCCTCAGGCTGCCGATTACTGGCTTCCTGTGGACCTTTACATAGGCGGCGTGGAGCATGCCATTCTGCATCTCATCTATGCGCGCTTTTTCTGCAAGTTTTTGAGAGACCTGGGATTGACCACCGTCGATGAGCCTTTTCCCCGCCTGCTTGCCCAGGGAATGGTGACCAAGGACGGCTTTGCCATGTCCAAGTCAAAAGGAAATGTCGTTTATCCAGATAATATCGTCAAAAAATTTGGTGCAGATTCCTTAAGGCTCTTCATCCTTTTCGCCTCACCTCCTGAAAAAGAGTTTGCCTGGAATGATAAGGGTATAGAAGGCTGCTTCAGGTTTCTCAACCGCGTTTGGTCAGTTGTCCAGGAAAATCTTGACCTTTTTAAAGACATGTCCAAAAATAAAGTGGAAGGAAAAAAGGAAGAGAAGAAAAGCAGGCTGAGAATAAAGATGCACCAGACGATAAAGAAAGTCGGTGAGGATATCGAGAAAAGACACCATTTGAACACCGCCATCAGCTCCATCATGGAGTTTTACAACCAGATTAAAAGAGAAATGGATGGATTGAGGAAGAGCGAGAATGGAAGCGCTCTTTTGAGAGAGTCTCTGGAAACTCTTGTCTTGCTTCTTTCTCCCTTTTCATCTCATCTCTGTGAAGAGCTGTGGGAGAGGATGGGGCATAAATCATCTCTTGTCCATACTCCTTGGCCATCTTTCGACCCGAACTTGGCCCGCGAGGAGAAGGTGACGATTGTTGTTCAGGTGAACGGCAAATTGAGAGGCAAGTTCGAAGCAGAAATGGATTCAGATGAAGACCAGGTTAAGGAGATGGCCCTTGGTTTGAGCCGAATCCAGATGCTGCTGGCAGGGCAAAAGCCGAAAAAAGTCATTCATGTCAAAAATAGGTTGGTCAATATAGTCACATAAGCACTGCAATGAAAAAGATTTTTTTCGCTCTCTTCTGCTGTCTCTTCATCATTCACTGCGCATACCGTCTGCGCGGGACAGGGAGCTTTCTTCCCAGCCATATCAAGAAAATGAACATTCCCATGTTTAAGAATTTGACCACACGCTTTGAGCTGGACGTGAAGTTGACCAAGAAAGTCATCGATGAAATTGTCGCCAGAGGGAAAGTCGGTATCAGCGGCGATATGACTTCTGCGGATGCAGTGCTTCTCGGCGAAATCACTTCCTTCAGCGTCACGCCTATCGCTTTTTCCAGAGATGCCTCAGCAGACAGATATAACATCACTATTATTGCCAGCATTACCCTCAGAGATTTGGTCAATCAGAAGGTTGTCTTTTCCAATCCACATTTTGTCTATCAGGGAGAATACGAAGTGCCCCAAGGAACAGATTTTGAGAGCGTGGAATCAGAAGCTCTGGAGGCTATTGCCGAAAAATTTGCCAGAAGCCTGGTCAGCACCATCTTGGAAGGATTTTAGGGAGTGTATAGTTTTCTCCTCAACGGCGAAATCAAGGAAGACACTCTCCTCCCCTGTTATTTTTTTCATGGAGAGGAGACTTTTCTTGCTTTTGAGTTCAGCCGCAGCCTCAAAGAAGCCTTGATTCCAGCCGAGGTTCAGGATTTAAACCTGGAGAGGTTCGACCTCGAAGAAAGCTCATGGGCAGAGATTATCGACTTGGCCAGAACAATTCCTTTCTTTCTTTCGCCATGGCGGATAGTCGTTGTTGAGATTTCCAAAGGAAGGAAGGAAAGCGTTTCTTCGGAAGAGCAGAAGATATTGAAGGGCTATTTTTCTTCTCCTTCTCTGAAAACTGTGCTGGTCATCATTTTTTCCGGGAAACTCAACAAAAATTCATCCCTTCACAGGTTTTTTTCAGGGCTTCCTTCTTCGACGGCTCTTGTCAAGGAGCTAAGGCCTTTAAGAGAAAGGGCTCTCTACGCCTGGATGGATAAGAGGTTTTTATCGCAGGGAAAGAGAGTGACCTCAGAAGCATCAATGAGATTGGAGGAGCTTACCGGAAGAGACCTGAGAAGGGTGAACAACGAGGTAGAAAAGCTTGTGACATTCGTGGGCGAAAAAGAAGTTGTCGATTTGGACGATGTCAATCAGGTTTCTGGCTGGATTAAAACTTTTCATGATTGGGAGATTGCCGACAGCCTGGTAAAGGCTGATATTAAGCAAAGCCTGATCGTTCTGAATAGCCTCTTTAAAGAAGGAACCAAGCCTGAATATATTCTGGGCTCAATTGGCAGGTTTTTCCGGGATATTTTTCTGGCCAAGATCCTGCTGCGGGAGAAGAACGTCGATAAGAAAGAAGTTTTCAGGGAGCTGAAGCCCCAGATTCATGAGAAATTAGGGAAATTTTATCTGGACAAATTCAAGGAATTCTTTTCTTTGGTGGAAAAATTTTCGATGCAAGATTTGAATCGTATCCTGGCTGAGCTCGAAGAGGTCGACCTAAAAATAAAGACAACTCCTCTCTCTACTCAAACTCTTCTCGAGAGCTTTATTTTTCGCTATTGCAGCCTTCGCAAGAAAGAAAGGATTACTTAGAAGGGGGGGCAATCAGTCCAGCCTGGCGGCTCAACCTTGATTTGTATCTATTGCCTTTGTTGGGGTGAATGGCTCCCTTTTTGACTGATTTATCGATGACGGCAAAGGTCTTGGAGAGAAGCTCTTGGGCAGCCTCTTTGTCTTTTTTCTCGATCGCATCTCTCAATTTTTTTACCTGGCTGCGAAGCGCGGATTTATTTTTTTTGTTTACCTCAGCCCTGCGCAGACTCCGCTTCCATTGTCTAATGGCTGAATGGTGACGGACCATCTTTCTCTCCTTTTTGAAGTAGCTATGATAAGATATCCGCTCTCTAAAGTCAACGCTTGCGGATATAAAAGTATTTCCCATTGTGAGAAGAGGATGGAAGAGAAGGACAGGAATCGGAAAATAATCCAATCAACTTTTGCCGTAGCTGCTCCCACTCTGCTGAGCAGAATTTTGGGTTACCTCAGGGACATGATCCAGGCCTTTTACCTGGGAACAAGCGGAAGCATGGATGCTTTTAGCATCGCCTACATCATTCCCAATCTGCTGAGACGGTTGACCGCTGAGGGAGCGATGACAGCCGCCTTTGTTCCTGTTTTCACCCAGTTGAAAAAGGATAAATCGAGAGAGGAGCTCTGGAAGTTTGCCAACGCCTTCTTTTTTGACCTGACTTTGATCATCGTCCTGCTGGCTGTTTTGGGAGTTGTGTTTTCTCCTTTCCTGGTCAAAATCATTGCCTACGGCTTCAAGGGAGCTCAGGGCAAGTGGGAGCTGACGATTGTCCTTACGCGGATAATGTTCCCTTACATCTGTTTGATAAGCCTGGCTGCTTTGGCCGGCGCTATTTTGAATTCTTTCTATAAATTTTTCGTCCCGGCCTTTACTCCGGTGCTTCTTAACCTGGCAATTATCAGTGCGGCTTTGCTTTTTGCCAGAAAGGTGGAAGAGCCTGCGTTTGTTTTCGCTGCAGGTGTAGTTGTCGGCGGCATCTTTCAGCTCGCCTTTCAGATTCCCTTTCTCTGGCGGAGAGGAATGCGCTTCAAACCGATGCTCTCCTTCTCCCATCCCGCAATCCGCAAGGTGACAAGTCTCTTGATTCCTGGCATATTTGGCGCAGGCATCTATCAGGTTAATTTTGCAATCAGCCGGATGATGGCCTCTTCATTGGAGGAAGGGAGCGTCTCTTCCCTTTATTACTCATCAAGAATCGAAGAAATCACCCTCGGCTTGTTTTCCATCGCCCTCTCTATCGCTCTTCTTCCCACCTTCTCTGATTTGGCTGCCCAGGGCGATATTCCGGGCATGAAGAAAACCCTTATTTTTTCCTTGAAGCTGGCGTTTCTGGTGACGATTCCAGCCATGGCTGGATTGCTCGCTCTGAGCCGGCCTATCGTTCAAGTGCTTTTTCAAAGAGGAGTTTTCAACGCTCAATCAACTTCCATGACCTCAACCTGCTTGCTCTTTTTTTCCTTCGGGCTGCCCTTTATCTCCGGCGTAAAAATCTTGGCTCCTTCTTTTTATTCTCTCAAGGATACCAGGACTCCTGTTATCGTCGCCATTTTTGTCATGTTGAGCTATATCTCTTTATCCCTGATCTTGATGAATCCGCTCAGGGTGGGGGGGATTGCGTTTGCCCTTTCTCTTTCTTCCTTCTTGAATTTTGTCCTCCTTTTCTTTCTATTGGAAAGGAAGATAGGAAGGGTCGAGAAAAGGGAGCTGCTCTTATCGGTAGCAAAATCCTCGATTTCTGCTGCTTTAATGGGAGGATTTGTTTGGCTTCTTATCGCCCGTTCTGGATTCCAACGCCTTGCCTTCTCTTCTCAGCTTGGGCTTTTAATCTCGGCCATTGTCCTGGGCATGATAATTTATTTTATTTTGAGCTTGCTCTTAAACCGTGAAGACTTGAAAAATTTGAGAGAAATTTTTTCTCGTAAGCAAGTTTTCAAGGAAGGGGGAAACGGATGAAGATTGTGCTGCAGAGAGTCAAACAGGCTGCAGTAGAAGTCGAGCAGAAGGTCAGAGGGAAGATAAGCAAAGGAGTCTGTCTTCTGGTTGGAATCGAGAAGGGTGATTCTGAGGAAGACGCTCAATACCTGGCCAATAAAACCGCAGAGCTTAGGATTTTCCCGGACGAAGAGGGGAAGATGAATTTATCCCTGCTGGATGTCAAGGGAGAAGTCCTGGCTGTTTCTCAGTTCACGCTTGCAGCTTCAGTAAAGAAAGGGCGAAGGCCGAGCTTCGACAATGCTGAGGCGCCTGAGAGAGCGGAAAGGCTTTTTTCCTATTTCGTGGAGCTAATCAAGAAAAAGGGCATCAAGGTCGAAACTGGGGTTTTCGGTGCTCTGATGGAGGTCCATCTGGTCAATGACGGGCCTGTGACCTTTATTCTTTCTTCTTTGATATAAGAATGATAGCTTAGAGCAGATATCGGCGCTTGGATGCCGCTATTTTCCGATTATCCCTAAGGAGGCGCGCATGAGAGGAAGAACAATTGAGTTGGGCATTCTAATCCTTTCTGTGTTTCTCGTCGTTTGGGCAGATGGCCAAACTGTCTCACAATGGAAGGACGTATTCCCCGTCGACAAGGCCAATCTCGCCGACACCGGCCGGAATATGTTTTTTATTCTGGAACCCGGCTACCTCCTCCAGTTCACGGACCGCGGGACGACCCTCACGATTACGGTCCTCTCCGAGACGAAAACCGTGGACGGAGTAACGACGAGAGTTGTCGAGGAGCGGGAAGAAAAGAAAGGGCAGCTGCTCGAGGTCTCGCGCAACTTCTTTGCCATCGATAAGACAACACTCGACGTTTATTATTTCGGCGAGGAAGTGGACATCTATAAAAAAGGGAAGGTCGTCAACCATGAAGGGGCCTGGCTCGCGGGCGTTGAAGGGGCCAGGTTCGGGCTGATGATGCCCGGCCGTCCCAAGGTCGGGGATAAATACTATCAAGAGCTTGCTCCTAAAATCGCAATGGACCGCGTCGAGGTGGTTGCCATGGATGTTGAGATGAAAACACCTGCTGGGACATTCCAGCACTGCCTCCGCATCAAAGAGACAAGCGCGGTTGAAAGCGGCACGAGCGAAAAAGTATATGCCCCGGGCGTGGGGCTCATTCGTGACGATGAATTCGTCTTGATGAGATACGGCAAAATCCTCTAAGTGATCGCTAGGCTCGGGCGCCCCAACAATGCACCTCGAGTCGCCATTCTCGATAAACTGTGCCGCGTGTTGAACGGTTTTGGAGTTCCCTTTGGAAATATGACTATTTATGACGCTGTGACCAGCGCAACACGATGTTATCAAAGTTTTGTTGGGAAAAGTTAAGTTTCTTCGTTCTTGACATCCATCATCAGCAGCGAATACAATTTTTTCGTGCATGGGAGTAGGGTTTTGCGGCTCAGGAGGAAATATCGCGAGCGTACAGAAAAAGCAGACTCCTATCCCCCATCACATCATTATGTTATCTATCCCCAAGGAGGCAATATGTGGAACAAATGTGATTTGAACAGACGTGATTTCCTTCGGAACTGTGCGGTCAGCGTCGGCATGCTGGCCGGCGCGCGTGACAACATTCTCGAACGGATTCTCGAGGCGGGACGCGACACGGCCGACCTGAGTCCCGAAGAGGTCGCGGCCAACGAGGACTTCTGGTTCGAAGTCCAGCAGGCATTCACCGAAGACCGCAATATCATCAATCTGAACAACGGCACCATCCAGAACGGCCTTCGGATCGTCCAGGACGCCGTCCGCCGGCACAGCGAGTTTTCGGGCAACGCCGCGTGGCACTCGATGGCCATCCTCTCGAGAGAAATCGAGAGCTGCAGGCGGCGGCTGGCGTCCCACCTGGGCTGCGATTCCGAAGAGCTCGTCATCTGCCGCGGCGGAACGGAGGCAGGCCAGATCCCGATCATGGGCCTCGATTTGAAGCGCGGTGACGAGGTGGTCATCACCAACCAGGACTACCCACGGCTGATCAGCTCGTGGAAACAGCGCGAGAAGCGCGAGGGCATCGTGCTCAAGATCGTCCAGCTTCCCGCCCCGCCCGTGCCGCTCGACCAGTTCTACCGACTGGTGGAGCAGCAGGTGACGCCGCGGACGAAGGTGATCCATGTCTGTCACATGA
>CAZYBE010000057.1:0-12653 GCA_964645765.1 uncultured Eubacteriales bacterium | reverse complement strand
GCTCTCCTCTCCCTTCGGTCGAGGAACCATGCCCGCTCAGCCTTCAAACGGTTTTAGAGTCATTTAGCCTTCGCCCTGTGTTTAGAAAGGTATAGGAAACTTTAGAGATATTGATTCTATTGACAGCGCAAAGTCGGCTTAATATAATGGGTCTCAAGAAGATAGCGTTTAAAAGGAGTCATGATGCGAAGAATCAGCCTAAAAATAATCCTAAGAATATTTTTCTTCTCAGCCTTAGTCGGTCTTGTTCTCTTTTTAGGAGACAGGTTTCAGTTAAATGCCGGAGAGGGTCAAGGGCAGGAAACTAAAGCAGCGAGGATGTACAAGGATATCCATCCTCTCATTTCCGAGTCTGATCTTTACTGCTCTTTTTTTGTTTTCGAGGGAAAGAAGAAACAGTTCGATACAAGGATCGTCGAAGCTGAAAGCGCCAGCGAGAAAGTCCTGCTCAGGGAACAAGATATTTTCTACATCAACAAAGGAAAGGAAAGCGGCCTTGAGCCAGGTCAGGTTTTTTTGATATTGGAACTGGGCCCAAAGATGAAGAATCCCTTCAGCAAGAAGAAATATGGAATCCTGGCCTTTAAGAGAGGGAAAGCGGAGATCGTTGCTGTTAGGAGTAACCGTTCTTCGGCTCGATTGGTGAAAGCCTGCGACCAGGTTAAGGTTGGCGATTTTCTTGTGCCCTTTGAAGAAAAAACAGGCCTTCTCGGCAGAGACCTTGGCTACCAGGATTTTTCTTTCGAAGGAGAGGGTGTTGGCGGCGTTGTCATTTATCTCCAGAATGACTCCAACCAGATCGCAACCGGGCAGTGGGCCATCATCAACATCGGAGAAGAAAATGGGATCCAATTCGGGCAGCAGCTCATCGCTTACAAGACATCAAGGGAGGCTGTTTCTCCTCAGATTATAGGAAGCTTAATCGTCATCGACGTCCAGCGCAAAACCTCTACGATCAAGATTCTATCCTGTTACGACCCTTTGAGGGTCGGGGACAGAGTTCGGACGAGATAAATTCAGTCGTTAGCCTTTTCTGCTTTTTCGGTGTATTGACAGAATTTTTCCTTTCTGGTAGCTTAAGCCGAGAATACCGTTATGCATTAAGATGTTGAAGCGGGCGTAGTTCAGGGGTAGAACGTCTGCTTGCCAAGCAGAAGGTCGTGGGTTCAAGTCCCATCGCCCGCTCCAGTTTTTGAATTTCTACGCCGGGCATTTAGCGTTTCATGAGACGGAGGGCGCGGTACCCAAGTGGCTAAGGGAGAGGTCTGCAAAACCTCGATTCGTCGGTTCGAGTCCGACCCGCGCCTCCAAAACACATAAAAAATTCTCTCATCCATAATCTGAATTCTTATCATGACATTTATAATGGCCTGGAGGACAACCAGGAAATTATAAGGTCAAAATTTTTTCCATGAGGGAGAACGACAATGAACGTATTGTCCCGGATAAAGGGAATAATGTTAAAGCCCAAAGAGGAATGGACCAAGATAAAAGAAGAAGCTCTTTCCGTTTCCAAGCTTTTTTCTTCTTATATCCTGTTTTTGGCTTTTATTCCGGCGATTGCCCAATTCTTTCGTTTTGGTTTCGTCGGCTTTAAGGTTCCTTACCGCGGCTGGTACAGGTTCGGAATAGGGATGGCTTTTCTTAGGGCAATTCTCGTCTATGGCTTCGCTCTGGGTTTGGTTTATCTCTTTGGCCTAATCATGAATGTCTTGGCGCCAGCCTTCTCCTGCGGCCAAAATCTGAGCAAGGCCATGAATCTTGCCGCTTATGGGCTGACGCCTCTGCTCGCCGGAAGCGTCCTTTACCTTATTCCTTTCTTAGGAAGATTGGATATTTTTGTCGGGCTATACGGAATTTACATTCTCTATCTTGGATTCATGACTCATCTTGTCGATGCCCCAAAAAATAAAGCTGTCGTCTTTTTCATAGTCAGCGTTGCTGCGGCAGCGTTGTTGTCAGTAGTTGTCTGGGTCATTTTAGACGCAATCTTTATGGTTGGCAGAGTCTTACGCCTGATTTAATTCTTCAATTATCTTGAGAAAAGCTTGGTAAGGTGAGGGCGCTTCTATGATCGGCCTTCCGATGACCAAATAGTCAGCCCCTTTTTGAAAAGCAAGCGAGGGAGTCATGATTCTCTTCTGGTCGCCGGCTTCAGCCCAGGAGGGCCGGATTCCAGGGACAACTACGAGAAAATCTCCGCCAATCTCTTTCTTGATGATTTCAATCTCCTGGGAAGAGCAGACCAATCCATCCATCCGAGCCTTCCGGGCCAGCTCAGCCAGTCTGAGGACTTGAGAGGCGACATCCGAAGTCACTCCAATCTCTCGCAGCTCATCGCTCTTGAAGCTGGTTAGCACGGTCACACCGAGAAGGAGAGGTTTTTCCCTTCCTTCTTTTTCTGCTTCTATGGCTGCTGCCTCAGCAGCCCTTTCCATCATCTCACGGCCTCCGGAAGTGTGAAGAGTCAGCATGTGGATGCCGTGTTTCACCGCAACCCTGACTGTCTCGGCTACAGTATTAGGAATGTCGTGGAGCTTAAGGTCGAGGAAGGCTTTTCTTCCAAGCTTTCTTATTTCGTTGAGCAAAGCAGGGCCTTCGGCTGTGAAAAGCCTGAATCCCACTTTAAAGATTTCCACATCTCGCAGTTCTCTGACCAGAGCAAGGGCTTCCTTGCCGCTTCCAACGTCAAGGGCGACAATGATCCTTCTGGCCAAATCCTGTTTCTTGGTCATTTTTTTCTTCCTTAAAAAAGGGGACTGTTTTTTTCCCTTTTTTTCTGCGAACCACCAAGCCTGATAACGCTATTGTTTTTTATCACTGAAAAAAGTCGCTTTTTTAAAAGCCTAAGCTTTTATAGTCCCGATGATTTCTTCAATTTTCTTGATTCCTCTTTCCTGGCAGTAGCGCTCCAATTCCTCGATGATGCGAAGCGTAGCTTCGGGGTTGATGAGATTCGCTGTCCCCACACCAACCGCTCTGGCTCCCGCGATTAAGAATTCAAGGGCATCTTTGCCGGATGTGATTCCGCCCATCCCGATCACGGGAATTTTCAGCCGGTTGGCCACTTGATAAACCATCCTCAGAGCGATGGGCTTGATGGCTGGCCCACTCAGCCCTCCGAAGACATTGGCCAGAGCCGGTTTTCTTGACTCCACGTCCACAGCCATGGCCAGGAAGGTGTTGACCAGAGAGACAGCATCTGTCCCGGCTTCCTGGGCGCTGATGGCGACTTCGATGATGTCGGTCACGTTGGGAGAAAGCTTTGTTATCACCGGCCTCGAGCTTCGCTTCTTGGCCAGGCTGACTACAGAGAATGTAGCCTTAGGGTCTAAGGCAGGGCAGAGCCCATCTCTCTTGAGATTGGGGCAGGAGATGTTCAATTCGTAAGCCGAGATTCCTTTCTGCCTGTCCAGAAATTCGATTGAAGATGCATATTCCTCGTCGCTTTGGCCGCAGATATTGACGATAATCGCTGTCTTGAATTTTCTGAGCTTGGGAAGGATTTCATCGGCGAATTTTTGAACGCCGATACCCTGGAGCCCGATGGCATTGAGGAGGCCGCTTGAGGTTTCGACAAGCCTGGGCGGGGGATTTCCTTCGCAGGGAGAAAAGTAAAGGCCTTTAACCACAAAAGCGCCAAGTTTGCTCAAATCAAAAAAAGGAGCAAATTCAAGGCCATAGCCAAAAGTGCCGCTGGAAGCGATAACCGGATTTTTGAGCTTGATAAAACCCAGGTCAACAGAAAGGTCGGTCATTCTTCACTCTCGGGCCAGATGATATCTTCTCCGGAGAAGACAGGCCCTTCCTCACAAACTTTGGCCCATATCGCCTTGCCATTCTTCCTTATCCTTTTGACGCATCCCCAGCAGACTCCAAACCCGCAGCCCATTTGAGATTCAAGCGAGAATTCAGCCGGGATGTTCCTTTCTCGGGCGGCGAGCGCTATCTTTTTCATCATCGCTTCGGGTCCGCAAGCAAAAATTCGGGAGACAGAGAGCCTTTTAAACTCTTCATGGAGAAAGTCGCTGACGAAACCCTTGTATCCGCAGGAGCCGTCATCAGTGGAGAAGCGGACGTCAAAGCCCTCTCGTTCAAATTTTTCCTTGAGGGGAAGGTCCTCGAGGCTGCGGCCGCCGTAGAAGATTTTGGGCGAAACACGACGACCGCGGAGTTCCCGGGCCAAAAAAAAGAGCGGAGCAATTCCCCTTCCTCCTCCGACCACAACCACCTCTTCACCTTCAACAGCAGTGTCTGCGGAAAATCCCTTTCCGAGAGGGCCGAGGATATCGACAGATTCACCAGTTTTTTTCTGGCTCAAGAGCGCTGTTCCGGTTCCGGCGACCTTGAAGAAAATCTCGATGTGTCTTTCGTCTTTAGAATGGATGCTGAACGGCCGCCGCAAGAGAGGATAGGGATGCGCAGAGATGCGGACCATGATGAACTGGCCGGCACAGGACTCAGAGGCGATGTGGGGAGATTCGAAGGAGAGAAGGAAGTAATTTCCCCAGCCTTTTTTATCTGCAATTCTCGCTTGTGGGTCGACAATCATCATGGCCCGGGATTACCCTAACCAAAATATCAGAATCTGGCGATGATGGCAATAGGTTTTGGGAAATGGCCGTAGCGACCATTGAGGATTTAGCCATCGGAGTTCGCTCTTCTCAATAAAAACTTTGACAACTTCATCCGGTTTAGTTAATAATCAAATTGCCTTTATAAGATTTTATTTGGAGAACTCTTAAATGAACGTTTCCAAGAGGGGTCGTGAAATCCAGGCTTCTCCGATAAGAAAATTTAAGCCCTATGCTGATAAAGCTCAGGAAGAAGGAATTCATGTTTACTTTTTAAACATAGGCCAGCCTGATATCCTTACGCCCCAGCCTGTTCTAGACGCTATTCATAGCTTCGAGGAGAAGATCCTGAGCTATGGACCCGCTCAGGGAATCCTTGAGCTGAGGCAGGCTATTGCCGATTATTTCGTTTCTTACGGCATCCCTCTCGATGCCGAGAATGTGATCATCACCATCGGCGGCTCTGAGGCTATTCATTTTTCTTTCAGTGCCGTGGCTGACCCTGGAGAGGAAGTCATTATCCCCGAGCCTTTCTACACCAATTACAATGGCTATGCCTCATTTGCCAGCGTGGAGATTGCTCCTTTGACTCTGCGGGTTGAGGATGGGTTTCGCCTTCCATCCAAGCAAGAGATAGAAGCCAAGATAACTCCAAAAACAAGGGCCATTCTGCTCTGTTCTCCTAATAATCCCACCGGAACTGTCTATACACCCGACGAGCTGGAGCGGGTTATTTCAATCGTCAAGAAGCATGACCTCTTTTTAATCGGCGATGAAGTTTATAAGGAGTTCATTTATGATGGGGCGAGACATAAAAGCATCCTGGAATACAAAGAAGTCGAGGATAGGGCCATTGTTGTCGACAGCATTTCCAAGCGCTTCAGCTGCTGCGGCGCCCGGATCGGCGCGGTCATCACCAAGAATAAAGAAATCTACCAGTCCCTCCTCAAATTCTCCCAGGCAAGGCTCTGCCCTCCTTCGGTCGAACAGCAAGCAGCTCTTGCCGCCTACCGTATGGGAAAGGATTATTTCGAGCCGATCAAGGAAGAGTACGAGCGAAGAAGGGATGTTTTATACGAGGGATTGAAGAGCATTTCGGGGATTGTTATGCGCAAGCCTCAGGGTGCCTTTTATATCATCGTCAGGCTTCCTATAAAAGATGCCGAGCATTTTGTCCAATGGATGCTGACCGATTTTCGGCTTGACAAGGAAACAGTTATGGTTGCTCCTGCCGCTGGTTTTTACAGCTCGCCTGAAAAAGGCAAGGATGAAGTGCGAATAGCCTACGTGCTCAAGGAGCAGGATTTAAGACGAGCCCTTGAAGTTTTTAAAGCAGGCCTGAAGAAATACCAGGGCCTTTTTCTTTAGAAAGCCGGGAAAGATTTCTCTTTTTTAAGCTTTTCATGAATCTCAAAAAGCTTCTTCAGCACATCGTTCTCATCCTTGCTTTAGGCTCGGCCCTCGGGCTTCTCACCCATCTCGGCCTGATAAAAAAATACTTTCAGGGCGAATTCCGCCATGCTTTCCTCTCCAAAGAAGACTATCCCTCGATCACTTTTATCGCCCTCGAAGAGGCGGAGGACCTTTTTTCAGGAGGAGAAGCCCTTTTCATCGATAGCCGTGACAAGAAAGATTTCCGCAAGGGACATATCCTGGGAGCTGTGAACGTCCCTTTTGTCGAGCACAAAGAAGAGACCCTGGATTTACGTTTTATTCCGATTAAAAAGACTTTGGTTGTCTACTGTGACGGGAGCGAATGCCAGTCGAGCGTGGCCTTGTCCAAGGTTCTCCACAAAAAGGGCTTTACGCCGATCAAGGTCTTTTTCGGCGGCTGGGTGGAATGGCTGAAGAAGGGCTTGCCAGTGGAGCGAGAGGATGATTCGAAATAAGTATATTCTTCTTGTTTTGAGGCTTGTCGTTGGCGGCGTATTCCTCTGGGCGGGGATTCTCAAAATTTTCGACCCGCTGGAGTTTGCTCAGGGCATTGCCGACTACAGAGTATTTCCCCGGGTCATCTCCTTGTTCCTGGCCCTGGTTTTGCCCTGGCTTGAAGTGCTCTGCGGCGTTTTGCTAATCTTGGGGGTGTTCCGCAACGCCAGCGCCCTTCTTGTCTCCTGCCTCCTGGCCGGGTTTTTAGTTCTAATCATCAGCGCCATCCTCAGGGGTCTGGATATTGATTGCGGCTGCTTTGGCAGCCTCAGCCAAAAAGCGGACTACAAGCTGATACTCACCGATAGCCTTCTGCTTTTTTTTTCGCTAAATATATTTTTTTCCCGAAAACAGTAAGAACTTAATTCGATTCTCCATCCTGTTTGTCTAATAAAAAGCCAATAAAAAGGACAGTCTCCTTTTTTTCCAATGGTGCCCGCTGGCCGGAGCAACTCTTGAATTTTCCCGGGGTTACGTGTATATTTTTTTGTTAATTATATGAGGAGTCAAAAGATGGCAAAAAAATATGTATATTTTTTCGGAAAAGACCATGCTGACGGAAACAAGGATATGAAAGATATCCTGGGAGGAAAAGGAGCTAATCTCGCCGAGATGGCTGGAATCGACCTGCCTGTTCCTCCAGGCTTCACCATTTCCACTGAGGTCTGTAATTTATTTGCAAGGGCAGGAGGTAAAATTCCCGCTGGAGTCGAAGAGGAGATATTTCTCGGCCTGAAGAAGCTGGAGAGAATAACTAGGCAGAGGTTTGGGGAACAAGATAATCCCCTTCTTCTCTCTGTCCGTTCAGGAGCCAAGTTTTCCATGCCAGGGATGATGGACACTGTCTTAAACCTTGGCTTGAATGACAGAACCTTAGAGGGTCTGGCGAAAAAGAGTGGAAACAGGCGATTCGCTTTAGATTGTTATCGCCGTTTGATTCATATGTTCGGTGATGTTGTTCTGGACATACCCAAGAAGAGATTCGAGGAAATCCTTAAGAAGAAAAAGACGGAAAAAAATGTCCTCTATGACCATGAGCTATCGGCCGAAGACTTGGAAGAGCTCATTCCGCGCTATGAAGATTTGGTCAAGAAAGAGACTGGAAAAGAATTTCCCCAGGACATTAACCAGCAGCTCTTCATGTCCATTGCCGCTGTCTTCAGGTCCTGGAACAATCCCCGCGCTGTGACTTACCGCCGTTTGAATTACATTCCTGATGACTTGGGGACTGCGGTCAACATCCAGCAGATGGTTTTTGGAAATATTGGAGAGAAATCCGCCACTGGAGTGGGATTCACCAGAAATCCTGCTACAGGAGAAAAGGAGTTGTACGGCGAATATCTCTTCAATGCCCAGGGAGAGGATGTTGTTGCCGGTGTCCGGACTCCTTCTTCTCTCAAGCTTTTAGAGAAGGAGATGCCAACTGTTTTCAAAGAGCTGAAGGTTATCACCAACAGGTTGGAGAAGCATTACCATGATGTTCAGGATTTTGAATTCACGATTGAGGATGGAAAGCTCTTTATGCTCCAGACAAGAAACGGCAAGAGAACAGGGCTGGCGGCAGTGAGGATTGCCGTGGATATGATAGAGGAGGGCTTGGTCAGCAAGGAAGAAGCTCTGTTGATGGTTCCGCCCGAGGCTTTAAACCAGCTCCTCCATCCTGTATTTGACCCGATGGAAAAAGAGAGACACAAGGGCTTTGGCCGAGGACTGGCTGCTTCTCCCGGAGCGGCAACCGGACAAGTGGTCTTTAGTGCCGATGAAGCCGTCGCCTGGAAGAGAGAGGGGAAGAGAGTCATTCTGGTCAGAGACGAAACATCTCCTGATGACATTCATGGGATGAGCGCTTCTCAGGGCATTTTGACAGCCACCGGCGGAATGACCTCCCATGCAGCCGTTGTCGGGCGGCAGATGGGGAAGCCTGCCATCGTCGGCTGCGGAGACATAAGGTTAAATGAAGAGCAGAGGTCATTCGAAGTCGGCAAGACTCATATCAAAGAAGGGGACTGGATATCCATCGACGGGACCTCAGGAGAGGTTTTCGAAGGTCAAATACCAACCCAGCCTTCGGAGATCATCCAGGTCGTGCGCGGAGAGAAAAAGCCCGAGGAATCCGAGATATATCAGGATTTCAGAAAACTGCTCTTCTGGGCAGACCGGGTTAAGAGGCTAAAAGTTCGAGCCAACACCGATACACCTGCAGATGCTAAGGTGGCCTTTGCTTTTGGAGCAGAAGGTATCGGGCTGGCCCGAACAGAGCACATGTTTTTTGATAAGGAGCGTCTTCCCTTTATCAAAGAGATGATCCTCTCTGAAACCGAGGAGGAAAGACGGAAAGCTCTGAGCAAACTTCTTCCCTTCCAGAGAAAAGATTTTTATGAATTTTTCAAAGAGATGAAAGGCCATCCGGTGACCATCCGCACCATCGACCCTCCACTTCATGAATTCCTCCCCAGGAAAGAGGACCTGATGGTTGAGCTGGCGGTCTTGAAGGCTTCAGGTAAAGAGAAAGGAGAGAAGATCAGAGAATTGGAGAAGTTGCTGGAGCGAGTTAAAGCCCTATCCGAGTTCAACCCCATGCTCGGCCATCGAGGCTGCCGCCTCGGGATTTCTTATCCTGAAATCATAGAAATGCAAGCCACAGCCATTTTCGAGGCTGTCTGCGAGCTGGCGAAGGAGAAAGAAAGGGTCTATCCTGAAATCATGATTCCTCTAGTGGGGACACGGGAAGAGTTTTCCAATCAGAAGAAAATCATTCAACGGGTCGCTGAAGAAGTGATGGATAAATACGAAGTGAAGATTGAGTATTCTGTGGGCACGATGATCGAGGTTCCCAGAGCAGCTATCACAGCTGACGAGATTGCCAAGGAAGCTGAGTTTTTTTCGTTCGGAACCAACGACCTGACCCAAACCATCTATGGACTTTCCCGCGATGACGGGGCTGGCTTTCTTGCCTATTATTTAGCCCATGGAATCTGGAAAAGCAACCCCTTTGAAACAATAGACATCACTGGCGTGGGTGAAATGATGAAGATGGCTGTGGAGAAGGGTCGGAAGACAAGGCCGAACCTAAAAATTGGGATATGCGGTGTGCATGGCGGAGAGCCAAGGTCTATTTTCTTTTGCCATAAAATCGGCCTCGACTATGTCAGCTGTTCTGCCTACCAGGTCCCCATTGCCCGTTTGGCTGCAGCTCAAGTGGCTGTGATTGAGAAGCGAAAGATTGAAATATCCGGGGATTAAGACTTATTCTGGATATTCTTAAAGATTGCCTGACGTTGAGCGGCTAAATTCTTTCTTTAAGGTTTAAAGGCTTTTTCCTCTATTTTTTAAACAAATTCTTGATAACAAAGAAGACATTCTCTTTGCGTTCCCTCAGCCTTCTGTAAAAGTAGGGGAGCCAGTGAGTGCCAAACGGGACATAGACCCTCACCCTGTATCCCTCTTCGGCGAGCCTCTGCTGGGTTTTGCTCCGGATGCCGTAAAGGAGCTGGAGTTCAAAGTCGTCTCTTGAGATGTTGTGCTCTGCCACGTAATCCTTTGTTGCCTGGATGAGCTTATCGTCGTGGGTGGCCACAGCCGGATAGACGCCTCTCTCAAAGAGCATCTTGGCCAGTTTTTCGCCGGAAAGGCGCAGATTGGAAACGAGAAGCGCGTTGATGGCGTCGTGCTGCCGCTGGACCGATTTCAGGCCGAGCTACAGCAGCACCAGCGCGGGCGCCACGATCGCCAGAAGGTAGATCCGAATCGCCCGGCGATAGAGAATGTGGCGTAATGCAGCTAAATGGTGGCTAATCTACCACAGGCCGGGCTGCGCGGCGCTTCCAAGACTGTAAAACAGTGTCACCAATCGTCACCCGCAACAGAGGTGCAGCAAGGCAGGCGCCGCGAATCGGCGCCTGCCTCGCTTCCGTCACCGTTTTTACCGCCTACTTGGCGACTTTCAGCGGCGGCAGGAAGTTCTCCATCACCCAGATTTCTTTGGAGTTTTTTCCGGATGTGAAAACAATCCGCCGCCCATCCGGATGAAGCCCCATTTCACGCAGCTCCATGCCGATGTTGATCTTCTTGGGTTCTCCGCCTGCGGAAGGTATTTGCCATAACTCACGTTTATCTTCTTTTGCGCTGGTTGTTCTTTTGACAAAAAGGATGGTCTTGCCATCCGGAGTCCAGGCATGACGGGAAACGTAGGCGTCGTTTTCGAGTATTCCCCGGAGAAGATCTCGTGTTTCACCGCCCGCCGCCGGCATGATCCGTATGACCATGACAGGCTTCCCGCTCGCATTTAATTCCCCAGTGCTGAAGGACAGGTACTTCCCGTCAGGTGAGACCGTCACGGCGCCGATATCCGGGGGAGCCACTTTCCGATAGATTTCCTTTTCCTGTCCCGTCTCCAGGTCATGCCTGATGATCGTCACCAGCTTCTTCACCCATTGGAAATGCGAGTAATAAACCGACTTTCCGTCCGGCGAAACCGCGAAATTCTTGATCAGCGAATCGGACCACCCGCTTCGGGCCAGAAGAGTTTGCTGGCCGGTTTGGATGTCGATCTTGAACAGGCCCTGGTTTGTCTTGTCGTACATCGCGGCAAACACCGCGCGACTGTCAGCCGACCAGTGCATCTTCCAGAAGGATTCAATGGGAAGCGGGACTTCCCGCTCTTCTCCGGTTTGATCGGAACGAATGCACAGGATGTATGAGCTTTGCGACGCGGACCCCGCTTTGCGCTCCGAAACATAGGCCAGGTATTTGCCGTCGGGAGACCATTCAGCAGAGTAGTTGGTGCCTGCCACGCGCTGGATGATCTTCTTGGGCGGCTCCACAACCGTCCCCTTGGCTAAATCCAGCGAGCCCTCGAAAACATCCACGACGCTTACCCCGAGGTTGTAGTAAAAAGAACCTCTATCGGTAAATCCCATGGGCGATATTTGTCCGATGTCTTTCCTGACCAGTACCGGCTCACCTTGAGGTTTTCCGTCAACAACATGAAGCGCCCAGGCATCCTTCGTTCCTGTCCGGTCGCTGGCGAAGAGGACGGTGTCGGAGCCCGGCACCCAGCCGAGGAGCTGATCATCGGCGGGGTGCTTGACAAGCGGGATGCCCTGTTTTCCATCAATGGAAACTATGAAAATATCGCGTTCCGGAGACCCGTCCTGCTGCGGCGCGTGATAGATAATGTACTTCCCATCTGCCGAGTAGCTTGCGGTCCGTGAGGAGATCGGCTTCTCAGCCGTGCCGAGGGTAGTCAAAGAACCATCCGCCACAGATACCCGGACCATCCGCTCAGGACTGGCATTGTTCCTCGGAACATAGGCGAGAATAGACCTGCCATCCGGGGACCAATCCAGAGGCCAGACCGGCGGCAGAATCCGAGGCTCGGATCCGTCACTCCCGATGATCCTGAGTTCGCCGGTGAGCTCTTTTTTCAGCCAGCAATAGGCGATCTTCTTGCCATCAGGGGACCATTTCGACGCGAGAACCCCTTCGGCCGTTGACCTATCCTTGTTCGTAAGTCGGCGCTTCTGGCCGCTCGCGATTTCCCAAATGGCCAAATCGCCCCCCGATTCAGAGTCCATGATGGAAAGGTATCTTCCATCCGGAGAAGGTGACCCGGTGGAATCCACCTCAGCACCTGACCATACCCTCCGAATCGTCATCTCTGTGCCGGCAGTCCGGCTTGGAGTCCCGGCCAATGCGGCCAGCCTGGCCCGCGCTGCCTGCGCCTGTTCGGCCTGGTCGGCGAAGTCGCGCACCAGGCGCTCGTAGGCTGTGCGGGCCTCGGCATTGCCCAACTTTTCGTAGCACTGGCCCATCCGCAGCAAAGCGGTCGCGACCGTGGTCCGACCGGCGCCGGGCTGCGCGGCGATCTTCTTGTACTGCTCGATGGCGCCCTTCAGGTTTCCATCCACGGTTTCTGTTTTAATGGCGGCCTTGAGGGCCAACTCAGCTTGGTCGCTCTTCTGGCCCGCGGCAAGCAAAGCTGCCAGGAAGACAGCAAGTAGCGCCGCTCCAATCAAACCGATGTGACGTGTTTTCATGGTTTTTTCCTCCTGCCATCAGAGTACGGCCTCCCTGTCCTCGGCCAATCACGAAACTGTCACGGTTGTGTCAGACCTTAGCCATCAAATCGATACCCCACGCCGCGCACGT
>CAZYBE010000056.1:11199-14275 GCA_964645765.1 uncultured Eubacteriales bacterium | reverse complement strand
ATATATCATAATCCCGCCGCTGATTGTTGAAACCAACCCACAGATAAAAAAGAACAAGCCAAGCAGAACTCTTAGAAGGTTTCCCGATTCATGCCATGGGTTTCCAATAATCATGAGCAGGATATGAAATCCAAGAGCTATCAATAATAATCCAAGTCCGAATAAAACTATGGCCCCTATTGTTTTCTTATTATCCATTTTATCTCCTTTTTAAGAATGCTACGGGACTCTTGTTGTTCATTAGCATTTTCACCCGCTGACATCAGAAAGAAATATACCAAGACAAAAGCGAAAGGTCAAATTCCGAAATCTTTTTTCAGGGCTTTATTTCTTAACAAAAATATTGCTTAAGGCTCGAACCGCATCTTTTCTGACTTCAGGGCCGAGTGAGTAAGGGATTTTTGCCTGGCGGAAGTCATTGCCCAAGAGGACGATATCTTTCGAGTCTTTTCCGGCAAAATGGAGGAATTTTCCTGTTCCGGCAGCAGCTTGACAGTTACGGATCACCGCTCCCTCGACCTGATTGAGAACTACGGCTGGTTTCTCTGACCCGAATTTTGCCTGCCTTCCTCTAAAGCCGTCGAGTTCCAGGCCCTTGATTTTTTCAAGATAAAGAGCGCTTTCCCACTTATCTGATTCCGACTTGTCCCAGATGATTTCGATATCTTTCAGTCTGAGATTTTTGGCCATTTCGAATTTCAAGCAGTTCACTGCTTTTTCATGGTAAGCCTTGGGGTCAGAGGAGAGGAAGAGCTTCAAGTTTTCGATGGTCACGCCATCCAGCCAACTCTCCGGATGGCCGTTGATGACACTTGGTCCTTTGCCTCTGGCAATGACATTTTTGATGAGGACATTTCGGATTGAGCCGGCCGGAGGCTCATTTTCTCGGCTGACATTGGTATGGACTTCGCTTCTTCGCTTGATATTGAAATGAAGCGGGTCGCCGTCGCCCCACCAGAACCAGTCGTGCCGGGTGCACTCGATGGTCAGGTTGGAGAGGACGACGTCGCTGACATAGCCGCCGTCAAAGACCATGAAGGCCAGGCCTCGGTTTGAGCCGGTAATGACGCAGTTATCCACAGTCACATTGCGAACACAGTTCATGTTGCCGTCGCAGAATTTCAGGGCGCTCGAGGCTGAGCTGAGACAGCAGTTGGTCACGGTGATATTCTCGCAAGGAAGAGCCGGTCCAAACCAGTTCATCGAATAAAAAACAAGGGCATCGTCTCCGGTTTCGATGGTGCAGTTCGAGATGCGCAAATCCTTGCAGCCATCCGGGTCGATTCCATCAGCCCACACTCCTTCAGCCAAACTGGTGTGGATATAGACGCCATCGATGACCATCCTTTCACAGCCATAAGGGTGAATTGTCCAGGATGGAGAATGGAGTAGCGACAAACCTGATATCCGCACATCCTTACACCTGAGGAGGAGGAAGAGCTTTCCGAATTGATTTTTCTTGGGAAAAGAGCGCATCAAAGGCTTGCCATCTGCCTCCATAAGCAGTTGATTTGGACGGATGAAGGCGTCATCAATGTCATTCAAACGCCATTCATATTCGGCCTGGCCGTCGATGGTTCCACGTCCCTCGACAGTGATATTCTCCAGGTCTTCGCCGTAGATCAGGGCGTCCTTGTCAAAGGCACTTTTGTCCTTGATTGAATAGAGTGTTGCGCCGGCTTCAAGAAAAAGGCGGACATGGCTGCGGAGGTGGATTGTCCCTGAAGTGTATTCTCCAGGCGGGAAATAGACTGTGCCGCCGCTGGCTGCAGCGCAGGATTCGATCGCTTTCTGGATGGCAGCTTGAGCGCTGTCTGCCTTATTCCCTGTGGCACCGTAGTCTTTTACATTGAAAACAGTGCTGGGGAAATTTGATGCCGAGGCAATACATAAAAATGGAACCGTTATGATGAAGAGTAAAGAAAAGATAATTTTTCGAGACTGATTGGCCATAATTCTTGCTCCTTATTTGAAAGATATCAATTTCCTTCTGGCTCATGTTCCTGAAATCTGTTTTTCCAGGTGAGAGTTGAAGAACTTTTTTCATTCTTCAAGGAATTATAAAGAAAATTGTCTTTAATTTAAACGATTCTGATTTCGTCAATCAAATTAACAAACTTTTGACAAAATTTTAACAAATTCTTAACAACTTTTCTCTTTAAGGAGGTTAAATTGAAAAAAGAAAGGAGGTGGTTGATGATGGGAGCCAAATAGGTTTTAAAAAAAAGGGGAAGGAGATTTAACTCTTCTTCCCCCCCTCTGCTATCACCCTCATCAAGAATTTTTTCATATTTGGTATTGCATTTTCGACATAATTTGCGGTAATTTATTGTGAGAAACTTGTGTTATGCGAGCAAAAGGAAGAATGCCCATCAAAAAGCCTTTTATAAAGAAACCAAGAGAAATCAAAATCTCTGGCTAGATAAGGCAAGCGCAATTTTTTAAAGGAGAGCAAGATGGAAGATGAAGGAAAAACAAAGAAAGAACTTATCGAGGAATTGATCGAGCTGCGCAGGAGGAATGAGAAGCTCGAAGCGGCCATCAAAGAGCTCAGGCAGGCAGAGGAGAAGCGGAGTGAGAGCGAAGCAAAATTCAGAGTGCTTTTTGAAGGAGCAGCAGAGGGAATTCTTGCCGCAAATCTTAAATCGAGAAAATTTTTATATGCCAATCCGGCGATATGTAGAATGTTAGGCTATACTGAAATGGAGCTGACAAGTATGGGTGTGGATGATCTTCATTCCAAAGATTCCTTGAAGTATGTCATTTCTGAATTCGAGGCTCAGGCACGAGGTGAGAAGATACTGGCAAAAAATATTCCTTGTTTGAGAAAGGATGGAACAGTGATTTACGCTAATGTCAACTCTAACAAGATTTTAATTGGAGGGGAAGAATATAATGTGGGTTTCTTCACCGATGTCACCGAACAGAGGAGGATGGATGAAGAGCTGAGAGACTCTGAACAGAGGTTGAAGGAAACTGAGTATAGGTACAGAATACTTGTCGAGAATCTTCCGCAAAAAATATTTCTAAAGAATAAGGATTCGGTTTATATATCTTGCAACGAAAATTATGCTCG
>CAZYBE010000056.1:0-11099 GCA_964645765.1 uncultured Eubacteriales bacterium | reverse complement strand
GTCAAGAACAACATGCAGATTATCTCCAGCTTGCTCAGACTCCAGGCGGCAAACATCAAGGACGAGAAAATCCAGGGGGTCTTCAATGAAGTCCATGGCCGCATAAGGTCTATGTCCCTTCTTTACGAAATGCTCTATCAATCCAAGGACCTGGCCAGAGTCGACTTTGCTGAATATATCAAAAGGCTGACGAGTCATTTGATTTCCATGCACAGGGCTAAGACGACAGCTCCATCTCTGAGATTAGGTGTCAGCGATGTCCATCTGGATATCAAAAGAGCAATTCCCTGTGGCTTAATCATCACCGAGCTCATATCCAACTCCTTGAAACATGCCTTTCCTAATGGCAAGAAGGGAGAGATAGTCGTGGAGATGCATCCGAATAAGGAAGAAAAATACAAGCTCGTTATCAGCGATAATGGAGTTGGTTTTCCAGAGGGTCTGGATTTTCGTCAGACAAAATCCCTTGGAATGCGTTTGGTCGTCGACCTGGTCAATCAGCTCAACGGAACAATCGAGCTTCGAAGAGAGAAAGGAACTGAGTTCAGGATTGAGTTTTAGGTGGCACCGAAAACCAGTAAATGCTATAAAAGGATTTAAGAGCGGGCGATGGAAGACAAGATAGCGTTGGTCACAGGAAGCAGCCGCAGCATCGGACGGGACATCGCTTTACGTCTGGCAGACGTCGTCGCTGGAGTCGCAGTTCATTACAGGACTGACAGGCGGGCTGCGGAGCAGGTTGTCAGAGAGATCCGGAAGAAGGGAAAGCTTGGAGATTTATTCCGCGCGGACTTGACAAAAGAAAAAGAGGCGCAGAGCTTGATAAAAAAAGTTGAGGATAAATTCGGCAAGGTCGATATCTTGGTCAACAACTTCGGCCCGATTCTGGTCAAGCCTTGGGAAAAAGCCAGCTCATCAGAGTGGGACTATGTCCTGCGCGGCAATCTGATGAGCGCCCTGTGGTGCCTTAAAGCCGCTCTTCCCGGCATGCGTAAAAGAAAATGGGGGAGGGTCATAAATCTCGGCTACAGCCGGGCTGAGCAGCTTGTGGCTTTCTCGAAAATAACTCCCTATGCCATCGCCAAGACAGGGCTCTTGATTTTGACACGAAGCGCAGCTGCCTCAGAGGCTTCTTCAGGAATAACAGTCAACATGGTTTCTCCAGGGCTTATCGAGGGAGGAGCGCTGCCTGAGGCTAAAAATATCCCTGCGGGCAGGTTGGGAAGGCTTGAGGACATTTCGAACGCTGTTCTTTTTCTGGTTTCAGAGGAAGCGGGTTTCATCACCGGCACGAACCTCGTCGTTGCCGGCGGCTGGAAAATCTGACTGAAAAAACCTTCATCCTGCCTGAAAGCCGAAGCAAGAAGATAATAATATCTGCTCTTGACTAAACTGAAGTGAACTTCAAAAAAGTCTTGACTTTTTTGAAGTCCGCTTCATAATAGTCATATGCGTCGTTATCTTGAAGCAAGTATAAAAAAAGATTTTAAAGATAAAATCGTCATTCTTTCTGGCCCAAGGCAAGTCGGCAAAACCACTTTATCCAGGCAACTGGTTTCCTCGTACGCTTATTTAAATTATGACTCAACAACTGATCGAAAAATTATTAAAAAAGAGGAATGGCCGAGAGATGTTGAGCTGGTAATTCTTGATGAGCTCCATAAAATGAAGAACTGGAAATCTTGGATAAAAGGAATTTATGATACAGAAGGGATTCCACCAGCTCTTCTCGTTACAGGGTCAGCAAGGCTTGAGACTTACCGAAAAGGGGGAGATTCGCTTGCAGGGCGATATTTTTCCTATCGTCTTCATCCTCTGTCAGTCAAAGAAATTTGTTCATTCCTGAATGAAAGTCCCAAGAATGCCTTGGATAACCTTATCAAATTTGGTGGATTTCCTGAGCCTTATTTAAATACCGATGAGGCCTTCGCTAAACGATGGAGGCGAATTCATGTTGATACCATTATTCGAGAAGATTTATTGGACTTGGAGAAAGTCAGAGACATAAAATCGATTGAAATATTGATAGACCTTCTGAGGGCTCGAGTTGGATCTCCCACTTCTTACAGCTCTTTAGCCAATGACTTGGAGGTTTCTATTCATACGGTCAAACATTGGCTTCAGATACTAGAGAATCTTTGTGTGATCTTTCCTGTTCGACCATACCATAAGAGCATTGTGCGGAGCCTGTTGAAAGAAGCTAAATATTATTTATATGATGCTGGCGCGGTTGACGGGGATTTAAGTGCTAAGCTTGAGAATGTTGTCGCCCTAGCTCTTTTACGTGAATTACACTTGTTTGAGGATACAACTGGAAGCAAAGTATCGTTGTATTATCTGAGGGATAGGGAAAAAAACGAAGTGGATTTTTTAACGATTATCGATGGAAAGCCAGCGCTTATGGTTGAGGTAAAAGTCAGCGATGATAATTTCTCTAAATCCTTGTATCGATTTCATAATTTTTTAAAAGATGCCAAACCGGTGCAGATTGTTTATGCTCTTAAACGCAGAAAATCGACAAAGGGAATGGAGATGTTGCCTGTTCATGAATTCCTGGCTGATTTTAAGTTATTATGAGCATTATTAAAGATCTCTTAAAGCTCCTTTAGCTCATAAGATCTAGTCTTTGCCCCAGAGATGATTTTATTGGTTAGCCGTTAATTTTTGTAAAATTCCCTCTTGACAAAAGCTGGCAAGATGATTATTAATATATAAGGTGAACAAAATGGTAAACAAAATCCGGAAGGAACTTACAGAGAGGCAGAAAAAGGTCTTGAGAACTTTCGAAAGCTTCATCCTCGAGCATGGCTATTCCCCTACGGTCAGACAGCTGGGCAAAATCCTGGGCATCGCCCATCCTTCGGCTGTCTTCAAGCACCTCCTCAGCCTGGAGAGAAAGGGTTATCTGGAGAGGGCGAGAGGCGAAGTCAAACTCATGGGCCTCCCGGCTCTTGCCGAGAGTCAAACCCGGGTGCCTTTGGCTGGCCTTGTTCCTGCCGGCCAGCCCAAAGAAGTCTTTGATGTTTCAGGAGAGGCGGTAGAAGTGCCGGAGTGGATGGTGGGCCGGAGGCGCGGGAACATCTTCTGCATCCGGGTTGACGGGAAGAGCATGGTCGATGCCTACATCGATGACAGAGACTTGGTCCTGGTCGAGCGGACGAACTCGGCAAACTCTGGAGAGATGGTTGTTGTCCTCCTGGATGATGATTCGGTGACTCTGAAGAGGTTGAAGATAGAAGACGGGAATGTCTTTCTCGTTCCTGAAAACCCGGAGTTTAAGCCGATCCAGGTCAAACAGCTGAGAATTCTGGGAAGAGTGGTCGGTATACTGAGGAAGTACTGAGTGCGGGGGCTCAGCCTTCAAACGGCCTTCTCCCCATTCTGCCTTCGCCCCGGTAAAAGGTGAGAGAAAATGAAAAGGAGATGTATTGTCCATATCGACATCGATGCCTTTTTTGCGGCTGTCGAAGTGCTCCTCAACCCCTCCCTCAAGGGGAAGCCGGTCATCGTCGGCGGCCTTCCCCACGAGAGGGGAGTCGCCTCCACGGCTTCCTACGAGGCCCGCAAATACGGCGTCCACTCTGGCATGCCTCTGCGCAAGGCTTACCAGCTCTGCCCTCAGGGGATATTCATCAGGGGGAATTACCAGATTTATAGAGCTTTCTCCGCGAAGTTTTTCCGGCTCATCTCCCAGTACACGCCGGATATGGAGGAAGCCTCCCTGGATGAGGCTTACCTCGATTTGACCCGCTGCCGTCCTCTTTACCCTTCTTTTTTCCGCACAATCCAGGAGATCAAGCAGAGAGTAGAGAAAGAGTTGGGGTTGTCTGTTTCGGTAGGAGTTGGTCCCAACAAGATTCTGGCCAAGCTGGCCAGCAAGAGGGCCAAGCCAGGCGGGCTGGTCGAGGTTGAGCCTGGCAGAGAAGAGGAATTCCTGAAGAACCTGGGCATCGAGTCCTTGCCCGGCATAGGTCCTAAGGCCCAGGTCATTCTCAGGATGCTCAACATCCATAAGCTCGGCGACCTCTGGGGCTTGCCGCGGCCAACCCTGCGCTCTCTGTTCGGCTTGAACGGCGAAGAGCTCTATCTTCAGTCGAGGGGAATTGACAGCCGGCCGCTGGTAAATGCCTCCATCCCCAAATCCGTGTCCCGCGAGACGACTTTCCTGGAGGACATCTGGGACAGGCGCCTGCTCCTCGCCCATCTCGCTTATCTCTGCGACAGGCTGACCCTTCCCTTGCGGCAGGGACGCCTTTTCGCCCATATCATCGAGGTCAAGGTCAGGTACTCTGACTTTAAGACCGAAGCGCGGCGCCGGCTTCTCCTCACCCCTGTGCAGGAGATGGGAGAGATTTACAGGATTGCCCAGGAGCTTTTCCTGAAGCTCTTCTCCTCCTCCCGTCTGTCGCTGCGCCTGGTCGGAGTGAAAGCTTCTGACCTAACCAGGGGCAAGCCCCTTTCCCTCTTTGAGCCCTACTCCGACCGGCCGGTGAGGTTAGGCCTGGCTGTCGACCAGGTGAGAGAGAAATATGGTTTTGGCTCGCTGCTCACAATCCGGGAGAAGATGCTGGAGAGCATCTACAGCTTTGAAAAGGAGCGAGGCTTTGTCCTGAAGACAGCCTCCTTGACGAAATAGAAAATGTTTATCCCTCTTAGAGTCCATTCTGTCTACAGCAAAGGCAGGGGAGGGGCAACTCTGGAAGAGCTTGCCTCCTGGGCCTCACAGAAAAAACTTCCCTGCGCAGCCCTGGCCGACATCGAGAACCTCTACGGCTGGGGACGCTGGAAGAGGCTAGGCCTGGAGAGCGGTTTCACTCCCCTTTTTGGCTGTGAGGTCGAGATTCAAGGAAGGAAGTTTCTGTTTGTGGCGAGGAGCAGGGAAGGTTACTGGAACCTGATGGAGACCCTCAACCACAAAGAGATGAAGAAGACAGAAGGCCTGACTGTCATCTTCATTCCTCAGCCAGAAGACGAGGAGCTTCCGCAGGCTTTGAGTCTTGTCCCGAGAGAAGCTCTTCACCTCGGCGTTGATTTTTTCAACCTCAAGAAGGCTTTCCATCTGGCGCAGAGCCAGGGCCTGCCCCTGGTCTGGGCCAACCCTTTGAAATTCATAAAGAACCCAGAGAGATTGATCCTCCTCCATTCCTTCGAGAAAAAGATTCCCTTCCCGCCGGAAAGAGAAAGATTGAAGCCGATGATGAAATTTTTCGGGCCGCAGCAGGAAGCTCTGGCCGTTAAAAGATTTGGTTCTGAGGTCGAAGCAGTTTTCCGAAAGACCTTTGAGATAGCAGAAAAATGCGAGTTTTCTTTCGCAGACATCGCGCCTCCTCTTCCTGAAGACCTTTTCCCCACAACCTTGAGGGAATTGGTGATGGAGAGGCTGAGGAGTCTGAAGAACCTGAGCTGGCGCGGAAGGCAGCGTGCCAAGTATGAGCTTGGTGTTATCGAGAAATCAGGGTTTGCCCCCTACTTCCTCATCGTCCATGACGTTGTCGAGTTCGCCCGGCGCAGCGGCATCCTCCACAATCTCAAAGGTTCAGGAGCCTCCTCATACCTCGCCTACCTTTTAGGGATTTCCCGCATCGACCCCATCGACTTTGACCTCTACTTTGAGAGATTCCTGAACAAAGGACGGAATGACCCGCCGGATATTGATTTGGATTTTGATTCGAGCCGGAGAGACCAGGTTCTCTCTTATGTCCTGGAGAAATACGGCCAGGGAAGGACAGGGGCAGCCTTTGTCTGCAGCCTGAAAAGCTACCGCGGCCGCTCTGCCCTTTACGAGACAGCCCGAGCTTTCGGGCTCCCGCCTGAAGAGGCCAGGTCTTTGAGCAAGAAGGTTCCCTTTTTCGCCGAGCCTGATTTTCTCAGAGATGATAAGCCTGCTCCAGGCTACAGGGAGATCTGGAATGCAGCCTCTGACCTTAATTCTGTCTACTGCGAGAAATCCCTGCATGTCGGCGGAGTCTTGCTCACTCCTTCGCCTGCAAGCCGCTACCTTCCTCTCGAAGAGTCAGCCAAAGGCTATATTATGGCCCACTACGACCGCGATACAGTCGAAGACTTGAAACTCATAAAGCTTGATTTGCTTTCAGTGAGAGGGCTGGCTGCCATCTCCGAGACGAGAAAGAAGCTTCGAGCGGGGAGCATCCCTGCTCAGGATAAGAGAGTCTACGAGCTTCTGAGAAAGGCTCAGACCATCGGCTGCTTCCAGGTGGAGAGCCCGGCCATGATGAACCTCCTCCGCCGCATGAAGCCGGAGAATATCTACGAGCTGACCCAGGCTCTGGCTCTTATCCGGCCCGGGCCGACCGAGAGCGGAATGAAGGAATCTCTACTCCGCCTGCGGGAAGGGAAGCCTTTTTCCCGCGACGACTTCCTGGACCGAATCCTTCCTGAGACGGGCGGCATTCTCCTCTACGAAGAGCAGGTGATGCAGATTGCCGAGAGAGTGGCAGGAATGCCTGCTGAAGAGGGAGACCTTCTTCGCCGCACGCTTAAAGCAAGAAGAGTCGGCCAGGAGCTCAAAGAAAAGTTTTTCAGAGAAGCGGGGGAAAGGGGATACACGGCGAGCGAGATAAAGAAGCTGTGGGAAGCCATGGAGAAATTTTCTTCCTACTCTTTCAACAAGGCTCACAGCGCCTCCTACGCCAGCATGGCTTACCAAGCTGTCTATTTGAAAGCTCATCACCCGCTTCCTTATTTGGCAGCCGTGCTCAATGCCGGCGGCGGCTATTACAACCTGGCGGAATACATCGAGGAGGCAAAGAGGATGGGAATCAGAATTCTCGGCCCGGACCTGAACCGCAGCTTCTATCAGTTTGAGGTTGAAGGTGAGAATATCCGGGTTGGCCTGACTTCGATCAAAGGCCTGGCTTTAAAGACTGCGGAGAAGATCATCGAAGAGAGGAAGAATGGGGAATATCTTTCTGTTGAAGATTTTCTCTGCCGCGTGCCTTTGACCAAGACAGAGCTTCTCTTCCTGATCAAGTCAGGAGCCCTGGATTCTCTCGAGCCGCACAGGACGCGGCAGATTCTTCGCTATTTCAGAGGGCTGGAGGATGTGGAAGAAGTCGGAGACCTTGACCCGAGGGAGAAAGAGAAGATGCTCATCGAGAGCCTCGGCTTCGACCCTGGAGGAGATTCCCTTTCCCTCTTCGAGGGAAAAAGGCCGCCGCTTAGAATAAAGGACTTGAAGGACTACGCCGGCCGTGAAGTGGAGCTTGCGGTCAGGGTGGTGGATGCCCGGCAGAAAGAAACGAGCAGCGGCCGGAAATACTTCTTTCTTTTCGAGGACGAGACCGGAATTCTGGAAGGAGTGGGGGAAACACATTGCCTCACCTTCGGCTCCCCGCCTGCCTGCTACCTGAGAGGGGAGGTCCGCTGCGACGGCGACCGAAGGCCGAAGATTTTCAACTGCTCCTTCCTCAGCCCCTAAGCTTTAATTTTTCCCTTGTTTGGATTTCGCCATCAATTTCAAAGGCTAATATGTGTTTCTCTGAGAAAAGGTTCATCATCTTCAGCGAAATTAATACAACCGCAAGTAATGAGGTCTCGGCGGGCATCAAAAGCTCCTGATAGGCGATATGAGGCGGTGGCGGTCTATCGGCGACAAAGCTTAGCTTGAGGTGGCTGATGATCTGGTAGAAGACCTTGCCCTCTTTCTCCGAAAAGGAGAGGCGTTTTTTTTGCATACTCTCTTCGTATATTCGCCTGAAAGATGCCGTGGGAGACTCAGTCTCTTTCCTTCAGAGAGTCAACAGCCGTTGACGGCTATAAGGAGAATATGACAACTCAAGTTGTCCATTGGTCCATGCAAAAGAAATAAGACAGGGAGACGTTATCCAAGGGACCAGCGTGGAATTTCAGGAGGCGCTTTTAGGGGAGAGCCGCCCGCGATTTTTTCCTATGCTTGACGCCCGCCCGGTATAGTGTTATCATGTAATCAATTTTGTTATCAATGGAGGTATAATGGTAAGAACCCAGGTTCAATTGACTGAAGACCAAGCCAAGGCTCTTAAGAAAATGGCCGCATCGCAACACCAATCAGTCGCCGAGCTCGTTCGAAAAGCCGTTGAAGCCATGATCAAGACAAGTCCCCTTGTCGATAGCGCAGAAAGACAAAAGAGGGCCGTTGAAATTGTCGGTAAATTCAGCTCGGGGAAACGGGACATCTCCAAAAAGCACGATGCCTATCTTGGGGATGCTTACGCTAAATGAGAATCTTTATCGACACTTCCGCGTTTTATGCTTTGCTGGACAAAGATGACTCTAACCACAGCAAGGCCAGGAAAGCTTGGCCGGCCTTGATCAAAGCTGACAATATACTGGTCACGACGAACTATGTCCTGATTGAAAGTTTTGCTCTTTTACAGCACCGCCTCGGCCTGGATGCTATTCGAGGGTTTCAGGAAGATCTCGTGCCCCTAATCAACATTGAATTTATTAATGCTGAACTGCACCGCGCTGCCATAAGCGTCTTGCTGACGGCATCGCGAAGAGACCTAAGCCTGGTTGATTGTGCCAGTTTCGAACTCATGCGCAGTCAAGGAATCAAAGCGGCCTTTGCCTTCGACCCCCATTTCAGAGAACAAGGCTTTGTGCTGACCCCCTAACTTTATATGTTCATCATGGTGGTGCGCGGCAGATTCTTCGCTATTTCAGAGGCTTGGAGGATGTGGAGGAAGTCGGAGACCTTGACTCAAGGGAGAAAGAGAGAATGGTTGTCGAGAGCCTCGGCTTCGACCCTGAAGGAGATTCCCTCTCCCTGTTCGAGGGAAAAAGGCCAGCGCTCCGGATAAAGGACTTGAAGGGCTATGCCGGCCGGGAAGTGGAGCTTGCGGTCAGGGTGGTAGACGCCCGCCAGAAAGAGACGAGCGGCGGCTGGAAATACTTCTTCCTTTTCGAGGACGAGACCGGAATTCTGGAGGGAGTGGGGGAGACACACTGCCTGACCTTCGGCTCCCCGCCTGCCTGCTACCTGAGAGGGGAGGTCCGCTGCGACGGCGACCGAAGGCCGAAGATTCTCAACTGCTCCTTCCTCAGCCCTTAAGCTTTTATTTTTCTCTTTCCAGCTCCACCGACCCTGAGCTTCCGTCTTCTCCTTCCCACTTGCCCTTCATCTTATCTCCTTCCACGGTCAGAGTCATATGGACCTTCAAGCTGCCCTCTCCAGTGTTGACCAGGAAATTGCCGGTGAGTTTGTTGTCCTTGAATTCGATGTCCTCCAATTCTGTATCCTGCAGCATCCCCATCGAATCGGAAATCTTTCCTGTGTACCCGGCCTCTTTCTTTTCCAAGACAAGAGTTAACTTATCCTGCTCGGCGGCATTGGGAACCTCGGCCTGTCCCACCCATTTGCCGCTCAAGTCAACTTGCTGGCAGAAAAAGATTCCAGAGGAAAGAGCCAGAAGAAAAATGAAGAAGACGAAAATTGAAGTGCTTTTTTTCATCTCTTTCTCCTTTTCTGGTTCATGTGAAATCGAGCTTGGATGGATTTAATCATCAATTTCATAGATTAATACGTATCTCCCAAAAAAAAGGTTTCATCATTTTCAGTGAAATCAGCTGCTCTTTTAAATTCGTGGAGAATTGCCGATGTTCTTTTTGTTGGACAGCGGAAAAGGCGGTGCTTGCTTCAGGATGGAGTTCTTGAATTTATGCCTTTTAAGTGAAATAATAAGTCGTCTTTGAATAGATGTCACAATCAAAGATGAAGCAGAGCTTGAGGGATGATTTTCCTTATCAGAGTGGAGAAGTTGACTGCTTTTTAACTTTGTCAAATTCAAAGTCTTTCCTTCCTCGCTGTGATTGCTAATTTGAAAAAGTGATTGAGTTTGTTTAAGAGAGATATTTTATCATTCCAGATTTGAGAAGGGGGTTATTATGGACGTCATTCATGCCATTGAAGAGAGAAGAGCTTATCGCTCCTTAGAGCCTGTAAGAATAACAGAAGATTTGATCCGGGACTTAGCCCGCAGCGCCGGACTTGCCCCTTCCTGCTCCAACAATCAACCTTGGCGATTTGTGTTTGTCTACGATTCTCAGAGTTTAAAAAATATGCAGGAGGCTCTTTCAAAGGGAAACGAATGGGCTTATTCAGCCTCGATGATTGTCGCTGTCTTCAGCAGGAAAGAGGACGACTGCGTCATCAAAGACAGAGTGTATCACCAATTTGACTGTGGTTTGGCGGCTGGGTTTCTCCTGCTCAGGGCGACTGAATTGGGACTTGTCGCTCATCCTATTGCCGGGTACAGCCCGAAGAAGACAAAAGAAATCCTCGGCATTCCCGGGGAATATGAAGTCATCACTCTGATTATTGTCGGCAAACATTCGGAAAAAATCAGTCCAACCCTTTCCGAAGATCAGGTCGAACGGGAAAAGACAAGGCCGGAAAGACTGCCTTTTGAGAGAATTGCCCATCTCAATCGGTTCCAAGTTTGAGTAAATTTGCTTCTAAATAGTGCAGGCTCTGACACTGAATAAAGTGAAGCTTTTTCATTGTAGAGGATAAAAATGCCAAGAGTCATAATTACTGGTGCTTCAGGGTTTATCGGAAAGGCGCTGTGCAGACGCTTGGCGGAGCGAGGCTACGAAATCGTCGCCCTTTCCCGCAATTTAGAAAAAGGAAAGAAGGTCTTGGGGAAAGATGTTCAGGTCGTTGAATGGAACGGCAAGAACAGCCAAGGGTGGCTGGGTTATGTTGAAGGCGCTCATGCTCTTTTGAACCTTGCCGGAGAAAGTTTAGCCTCAGGACGCTGGACTAAGGAGAAAAAGCAATCCATCCTTCAGAGCAGGCTCGATGCCGGAAGAGCTGTTGTTGAAGCAGCGAGGCTTGCCAGGAAAAAGCCCAAGGTTGTCGTCCAGGCTTCAGCCATCGGCCACTATGGCCTGCGTCGTGATGAGGTTTGTGATGAATCGTCTTCTCCTGGGCAAGGCTTCCTTTCTGAAGTTTCGCAGAAGTGGGAGCTCTCGACACAGGAAGTAGAGGCTCAAATAATTCGAAGGGTCATTATCCGGACCGGAATAGTCCTGGGAAGAGAAAGCGGAGCCTTTGTTCGCCTGGAGAAGCCTTTTCGTCTTTTTGTGGGCGGGCCCTT
>CAZYBE010000055.1:0-14927 GCA_964645765.1 uncultured Eubacteriales bacterium | reverse complement strand
CTCTCATAATCACATTCGAGATACTTTGGTCTTTGAAAACCTGTTTCGATCATATCTCCTCCTTTTCAGGCCCTTTTACGAAATGGATCAGGCTGCGTGTTTTCGAAACACCCAGCCTGATCCATAATATTGTTCTCCATTGGCTGAAAGTCCATTCTACTTCGAATAGAGCTCAACAATCATGTGCTCTTCAACAGGGAAGGTAATATCCTCACGGGTTGGAAAAGAGAGAATTTTCGCCCGCATCTTTTCATGGTCCACTTCTATCCATCCTGGCACTGTCTTGCTCTTGTTTGAATCGACAATGGCCCGCAGCGTTTCATTGGACGCCGATTTATTCCTGAAAGAGATGACATCGTTTTTATCCACCAGAAATGAGGGAATGTCGACCTTCTTATCATTGACTTGGAAATGACCATGGGTGATGAGCTGGCGGGCGTGGGCACGTGAAAGGGAGAGCCCTGCGATAAAGATAACGTTATCCAGCCTCCGCTCCAGCGTGATCAGCAGGGTTTCTCCGGTGACGCCTTTTTTCCTCTCAGCCCTGCGGAAGAACAGCCGAAATTGTCTTTCAGACATCTCATAATATCTTTTGAGCTTCTGTTTCTCCCTGAGCTGGAGACCGAATCCCAGGATTCTTCTCCTCGCCCTTCCATGCTCTCCAGGAGGATAGAGCCTGCGTTCGACAGAGCATTTCTCGGTCAAACACTTGTTTCCTTTAAGAAAAAGCTTTGTTCTCTCACTCCGGCAGAGGCGGCAAAGGGGTTCTCTGTATCTTGACATCTTTCTCTCCTTCTCTTAGACCTAAACCCTTCTTCTTCTCCTAACACGGCATCCGTTATGGGGAATCGGAGTTACATCCCTGATCGATTTTATCTCCAGGCCTTCAGCCTGAAGGGCTCTGATGGCTGACTCCCTGCCAGAACCAGGTCCCGTGACCTTGACATCCACATACCTTACACCCAATTCTCTGGCCTTGGCTGAAGCATCCTTGGCAGCCAACTGGGCGGCAAATGGCGTTCCTTTCCTCGCTCCCTTGAACCCCGCTGTTCCAGCGCTGGCCCAGCAGACCGTATTTCCCTGATGGTCGGTGATGGTGATGATGGTATTGTTGAAGGTGGACTGGATATAGGCCACGCCGAACCCAATTTCTTTCCTCACCTTTTTTTTCTTAGCCTTGCTTTTTCCTCTTGGCGGCATTTCAAACTCCTTATTTCTGTAGAGCTTTGAGCTTCTTTATCGTATGGCCCCGAGGACCTTTTCTTGTCCTGGCGTTTGTTCTCGTCCTCTGCCCTCTCACCGGTAACTTCCTCTTGTGCCTCATCCCCCGATAACAGCCAATATCAATCAGCCTCTTGATGTTCGTTGTTATCTCTTTTCTCAGGTCGCCTTCGATTTTTTCCCTGGTCTCGATGATCTGCCGGATACGGTTAACTTCATCCTCGCTTAAATTCTTAACCTTCTTGTCCTTGTCGATCTTGGCTTCCTGGAGAATCTTATTGGATTTTGAACGCCCGATACCGAAAATATAGGTCAATCCAATCTCAATCCTTTTTTCCGGTGGAAGAGTGACACCTGCTATTCTAGCCATATTAACCTCACCTAACCTTGTCTTTGTTTATGCCTCGGGTTGGAGCAGATGACGTGCAACACTCCTTTTCTCTTGACGATTCGGCAGTTCCTGCAAATTTTCTTCACCGAAGCTCTGACTTTCATTTTTTTTCCTTTTACTTGAAACGATAAGTTATTCTCCCTTTGGTCAAATCATAAGGAGAAAGCTCAACAAGAACTTTATCTCCGGGAAGAATACGGATGAAATGCTTCCGCATTTTTCCCGATATATGCGCCAAAATTCTATGCTTGTTGGCCAATTCCACCCGAAACATGGCATTGGGTAGAGTCTCGATCACAGTGCCTTCTGTCTCGAAAACATCCTGTTTAGGCATGCGGGTTATCCTTCAGACAAAATGCGCTCTTTTCCTCCTCCTCGAGCGAGCTCAAAATTACAGGCCCGCTTGAATTCATGGCCACAGTATGCTCGAAATGAGAGGCAAGGCTCCTGTCCTTGGTGACAGCCGTCCAGTTATCATCGAGAATCTCCACGTTCCAATCGCCCATGGCTATCATCGGCTCTATGGCCAAAACCATGCCCGGTTTTATTGTCGGGCCCCGGCCTGGCGAACCAAAATTGGGGATCTGAGGCTCTTCATGGAGGGAAAGACCGATTCCATGGCCGACAAAGGCTCGAATGACTGAAAATCCCTGGGATTCAACATAGGTCTGAACGGCAAAAGAGATATCTGAAATCCTGTTTTGCGGCTTCATCGCTTCCATGGCTTTATAAAAAGCCTGCTCAGCGGTCTCAACGAGCCTTGCGGCCCTTTGACTTATCTCGCCAACTCCATAAGTCTTTGCGGCATCGCCGTAATAGCCTTCAAAGAGGACACCGAAATCGAGACTGACGATATCTCCCTCCCGAAGATACCGGGATGAGGGAATCCCGTGGACAATTTCTTCGTTGATCGAGACGCAGAGTGAAGAAGGATAGCCGCGGTAACCCTTGAAGGCCGGCCGGGCCCTCATCTCTGCGGTTCGCATCTCTGCATACTCATCCAGCTCTTTGGTCTGGACGCCTGGCCTTATCATCTTTTTCAACTCGTTCAATATCTTGGCCACGATCTGGTTGCTCCGCTTGATCGAGCGAATCTCATCTTGACTGTAGAGAATCATCGTGCAGCCTCAACTTCTCTGGATTTCCGAATCTCCCTATCGAGAATGGAACAGACCTGGCCAAAGACAGTTTCGACCTTCCCTTCTCCATCTATTCGTTGATAGACTCCTTTTCTCCGATAATAATCGATGAGCGCTGCTGTCTCCGTCTCATAAACTCGAAGCCTCTTCTCGATAACCGGCGCTGTGTCGTCCTTTCTCTGGATGAGCGCTCCCTGACAGACGTCACAAATTCCCTCTTTCTTCGGGTTTTGAGTCTCAGAGCTATAGATGGCTCCGCATCGGGAGCAAATCCTTCGCGAGGCAAGCCTTGAGACTAAAGTCTTCTCGCTCAAATGAATTTCAACCGCAATCTCTGGGTTCTTGCCTGCCATCTTTTCCAGCCAATGAGCCTGAGCGATGTTCCGAGGAAAGCCATCCAGAATATAACCGCGCTTGCAGTCTGGGAGGGAAATTCTGTTCTTGATCATCTCCGCCACGATGTCATCGCTGACCAATCCGCCTCGGTTCATAAAGCTCTCAGCTTTCTTGCCTAAATCTGTTCCTTCCTGAACCTCTCGACGAAGAAGGTCTCCGCTGGAAATCTTGGGGAAGCCATATTTTTTTTGAATGAGCTCGGCCTGGGTTCCTTTTCCAGAGCCAGGAAGCCCGAGCAAGATAATTCTCATCATCTTCTTCCCCTTATCCGGCCGCGCCGCATGAAGCCGTCATAGTGCCGCATGATGAGCTGGGCTTCGACCTGCTGCATGGTGTCCATGGCCACTCCGACGACAATGAGTATCGATGTTCCTCCAAAGTAGATGTCGATGCTCAATCCGTTTATAAACCAGTCAGGCAAATTCGCTCCCAAGAAGTTGCCGATAAAAGGAAGAGTCTGAACCTTGAAGCCGGTGAGGATGAACTCGGGCATGATGGCGATGGCTGCCAAATAAATTGCGCCAATGAGAGTAATCCGTGAAAGAATATTGTCGATAAAATCAGAGGTGTTTTTTCCCGGTCTTATCCCTGGAATAAAACCACCATATTTTCGTAAATTGTCCGCCACATCAACGGGATTGAAGATGATGGAAACATAGAAATAGGTGAAGAAGATGATGGAAGCGATGTAGAGCACATTATAAAGAGGCATGCCTAAGTGGAACTGGGTAGCAAGCTGCTGGAAAATGGGATGCTTCACGAATTGAGAGATTGTCCCTGGAATGGTTATGACCGAAGCGGCAAAAATGATGGGAATAACGCCTCCGGTGTTCACCCTGAGTGGAAGATGGGTGCTCTGTCCTCCATAGATTTTCCTCCCCACTATTCTTTTAGCATAAGAAACAGGTATCCTTCTCTGCCCCCGTTCGACAAAGACGATGACGGCGTTGACCGCGACCATCAGTATCGCCAGAAAGATGACCCGAACAAGACCGTATGTTCCCCCTCTCAAGCCGCTGATAATGCTCTGGATGTTGCGGGGGACATCAACGACAATCCCGGCGAAAATGATGAGTGAGATTCCATTGCCTATTCCCCTTTCTGATATCTGTTCCCCCAGCCACATGACAAAGACTGTTCCTGTGGTTAAGGTCAAGACAGTCAGCAGGACAAAACCTGGACCTCCGCCAGGAACAATGGGTGCGTTGCTCGTTGGACTCCTCAAACTCTTCAGCCAAAGGGCGATGGCCGAGGCTTGAATGGCGCAGATAAGAATTGTCCCGTATCTGGTGTATTGGGTTATCTTGCGCCTGCCCAGCTCCCCTTCTTTTGATAGTTTCTCTAGATACGGCCAGACCACTTGCAGCAATTGGAGGATGATCGAGGCGCTGATATAGGGCATGATCCCCAGGGCAAAGATTGTCATCTTGGACATATTCCTCCCTGAGAAAAGGTCGACAAGGCCCAGGACTGTTCCTTTCTGAGCTTGCCAGAACTCGGCCAAGGCTGCGGCGCTGATTCCTGGATTAGGAATTTGCCAGCCAACCCGGTAAACGGCCAAAAGAAGAAGGGTGAAGATAACCCTTTTCCTAAGGTCAGGGATGCTGAAGATGTTTTTGATGCTCTCTAACATTATTTGCTTCCAATGATAATTGCTTTTCCTCCCGCCTCCTCGATTTTCTTCATAGCGGAGCGGGAAAATTTATGGGCATGGATTGTCTTTGCAGAAGAGATTCTTCCACGCCCTAATATTTTTACGGATTCCGACTCCCTCTTGATGATGCCGGCCTCCACCAAATCTTTCGTTTTGACTTCTTCTTTCTTGATTTTCTCCAGTCTATCCAGGTTGACCTCGCTGTAGTCCTTTCCAAAAATATTGGTGAACCCACGTTTGGGCAGCCGGCGGTGAAGGGGCATCTGTCCGCCTTCAAATCCTCCATAGCTTGAATAGCCGCTACCGGCCAATTGACCCTTTGTGCCTCTTCCGGCTGTTTTTCCTCTACCTGAGCCTGGACCACGTCCAACCCTCTTTCTGTCTTTTCTCGAACCTTTAGCTGAATGAAGACTGCTCAGATTCATTTCTGCTCTAAAACCTCCACTTTGACCAGATGCGGAACCTTCTTGACCATCCCCCATATCTCAGGACAATCTCTGCGCACAACCTCAGAGTTCACCTTTCTTAAGCCCAGGCCTTTCACCACTTCCCTCTGCGTTTGGGGATATCCGATGAGGCTTCGCACAAGTTTTATCTTTAATTTTTTTTCCTGGGGCTTGACAGCTTGCGCCCCGGTTTTTCCCTCTTCCGGACTTTTTTTCGCTCTTCTTTCTTTCACTGCCATATGGTTTCCTTTGTCTTTCCTCTAACCTTTGCCACTTCCTCCGGACTCTTCAGCTTCTTCAAAGCATCCATGGTGGCATGGGCAACGCTTATCGAATTGCTGCTTTTGATCGATTTGGTCAGAACGTCCTTGACTCCAGCCAGTTCCATGATGACTCTCACCGCGCCTCCGGCAATGACACCCGTCCCTTTTGATGCCGGGCGAAGAATGACAATCCCTGCTCCCTGATGCCCGGTGATGAGGTGGGGGATGGTTGTTCCATGAAGCGACACTTTAATCATATTCTTCTTGGCGTTCTCCACAGCTTTGGCAATGGCCATGGGAACCTCTCGAGCCTTCCCTTTGCCGATTCCAACCAAGCCCTTCTCGTTTCCGACAGCGGCCAGGGCTGAGAAACTGAGATTTTTCCCGCCTTTGACAACCTTGGTCACTCTTCGAATAGAGATCACCTGGTCCTTCAGTTCAAACTCTATTTCTTCGGCTTTTATTATTTTCTTTTCTTTCTCTTTTTCTTTTTCTTCTTCGCCCACCGCAATTCCTCCTTGAAGGGTCTGTTAAAAAATTATTCCCTCCTTTCTCATGGCCTCGGCCAAGGCCTTAATCCGACCATGATAGGGATAAATTCTTCTGTCAAAGACTATTTTATTAATATTTTTCTCCTTGAGCCTCTTTCCCATGATACGACCCAAATTCTGACAAGCTTCTATTTTTTTATGATTTTTATTCTCTTGTTTGAATTCTTTCTCCAGTGTCGTCGCAGAAACCAAAACACGGCCGCTCTCGTCGTTTAAGGCTTGGGCATAGACATAACGGTTACTCTTGAAGACACAAATTCTCGGTCTTTCGGAAGTGCCCCTGACCTTCTTGCGGATTCTCTTTCTTATCCTCTCTTTGGCTTTTTTCTTGACTATAACTTTATCCTTGTGCACTGGTCACTCCTGCTTTTCGTTCCTTCTTAATCAAGCGCTCACCGACATAGCGAATCCCTTTGAGCTTGTAGGGGTCAGGTCTGCGAAACCTGCGAATCTCATCGGCGACCTGGCCGACACGCTGTTTATCTATTCCTTTAACCGTAATCAAAGTCGGTTTTTCGACGGTGACCTGGATATCATGCGGCACCTCGTAGACAATCGGCCTGGCATATCCCAAGCTCAACTCGAGCTTGTCTTTCTCAAGCTTGGCTCGATATCCGACCCCGACTATTTCCAGTCCTTTGGAGAAACCCTGGGTGACGCCGATAACAGCATTATTTGCCAGACTCCGGCATAAACCATGCAAGGAGCGCTGCTCTTTGGAATCATCCGAGCGAGTCAGGACGAGGCGTCTCGCTTCGATTTTCGCTTTAATCCCTGACTGCAAGTCCACAGAGAGCTTCCCTTTTGGCCCTTCAAATTCGAGCTTTTCTGGAAGGATGTTCACTTTAACCTGCTCCGGCAATTCCAAAGGCCGATTTCCTACTCGAGACATCTTGATACTCTCCCTTCTTCCATGCTCACCAGATTTGGCATAAAACCTCTCCGCCGACTCCAAGCTCTTCACACTTTTTCCCATCCAGAATTCCCTTTGAAGTGGAGACGACGACGATTCCCAGCCCGCCGAGAACCTTGGGGATAGAGTCTGCCTTGCAGTATATTCGCCGGCCGGGCGTGCTGACCCGACGCAGTCCGGCAATCGCACTCTCATCCTCCTCTGTGTACCTGAGGCTAATATTGAGAATGCCCTGCTTGTTGTCATCGATAACTTTGAAATTTTTAATGTATCCCTCATCCTTCAGAATTTTTGCTATCTCGACAGACAGCCGGGAGGACGGAATGTTCACTTCTTTCTTCTTGACATGGACTGCGTTCCTGATCCTGGTTAACATATCGGCAATAGGGTCTGTTAAGCTCATCTTCTCATCCTTTTCCCAAATATCATAATCATTTCCACGTCCGTTAAAAAAAATGATCAGGCTGGGTGTTGAGAAAACCGTTTGAAGGCTGAGCGGGCATGGTTCCTCGACCGAAGGGAGAGGAGAGCGAAGCCTGAAACCGAGCAGGCTTTGCCTCGCTGGGGCAAAGCCTGCGTGTTTTCGTAACACCCAGCCTGATCATATTATCTCTCTTACCATGAAGCCTTCACAATTCCTGGCAGTTCGCCTTTCAAGGCTAACTCGCGCAAGCACAGCCGGCACATATCAAACTTCCGGTAATATCCCTTGGCGCGGCCGCATATTCGACAGCGACTCTTTCTTCTTGTCGGATATTTCGGCTCTCTTTGACTTTTGACCACGGAAGATATTTTTGCCATTTCTTTCCCTCATCAAGCCTCTCGAAAAGGCATTCCCAATTTTTGCAGAAGAGCATAGGCCTCTTTGTTATTCTTGGCCGTGGTGACGATGGTGATGTTCATCCCCTGAGTCTTTTCCACTTTTGTATAGTCTATCTCTGGAAAGACAAGCTGGTCCCTCAACCCCAGGGTGTAATTGCCGGAGCCGTCAAAGGACCGGGGAGAAACTCCCTTGAAATCCCGGACACGGGGGAGAACGACATTGACCAGGCGGTCAAAAAATTCGTACATCCTTTTCCCGCGAAGAGTGACATAGCAGGCGATGGCATGGCCTTTTCGAAGCTTGAAGGCTGAAATGGATTTCTTCGCCCTGCCGACCATGGGCCATTGACCGCTGAGCAGGCTTAGCTCTTTTTTTGCGTTGTCCAGGAATTTGATATTCTGGATGGCTTCTCCCACGCCCATGTTGATCACAATCTTCTCCAGACGGGGAACAGCCATCTTATTCTTTATGGAGAATTCCTGCTGGAGCAAAGGAACAATCTCTTTTCTGTACTTTTCTAAAAGACGGCTCATCTTCTTTCCCTCATTTTTGTTTTTCCAGGCTCATCTCGCACTTGCTGCAGACTCTGATTTTGCTTCCATCTTCCTGGCTCATCTTCCTTATTCTTACTCCCTGGCCGCAATCAGAGCAATAGATCATCAAATTGGAGATGTTCATAGGAGCCTCTCTCTCCATGATTCCACCTTGAATATTCCGGCTTCGATCAGGACGCATAAACTCTTTGACAAAATTGACCCTCTCCACAACAGCCTTCCTCTTTTCCGGGATGACCTTCAATATCTTTCCAGTCTTTCCCCTGTCTTTGCCTTTGATGACCATGACGACATCGTTCTTCTTCAATAAGATCTTGTTCATTAAAGGGCCTCCGGAGCGAGCGATACGATCTTCATGAATTTCTTCTCCCTCAATTCTCTGGCCACAGGCCCAAAGACTCGGGTCCCGATTGGCTCTCCGGTACGGTCGATGAGCACGGCTGCGTTATCATCAAAACGGATGTATGAGCCGTCTTTGCGCCGGATCTCCTTCTTTGTCCTGACAACAACGGCCCGCACGACTTTTCCCTTCTCGATCTTGCTCTCGGGCTCAGCCTCCTTGACCGTGGCCGAGATGATATCTCCGATGGTCACTGTTCTCCCCACTCCTCCGCCAACCGGGTTGATGCAGAGAATCCTCCGCGCACCTGAATTGTCAGCGACTCTGAGCCTGGTGTAGGATCGAATCATTCTTTCCTTCCCTCAATCTCCTTCTCTGCTTCACTCTTGGCTAAGCCGACAATCTCCAGCACCCGCCATCTCTTTCTCTTGCTGAGAGGCCTGGTCTCGATGATTTTAACAACATCTCCAACCTTGCATTTTTCATACTCATCGTGAGCGAGAAAATTTTTCTTCTTCTTAATGACTTTCTTATACAACGGGTGTCTGACGGATCGTTCTACGGATACGGTGACTGTCTTGCGCGCTTTATTATTGATGACAACTCCAACTTTTGTGCTTTTCTTAGATAAGTTTTGCATTTTCTACTTCTTCCCTTCTTTATTCTCTTTCAATAGAGTTTTTATTCTGGCAATATCTTTTTTGATCAGTTTGAGTTTCATGGCGTTTTCGAGCTGCCCTGTGGCGTGCTGGAATTTCAACTTGAAAAGCTGGTCCTTCAACTCCTCTGCTTTCCTTGCCATTTCCTCTTCCGAAAGCTCTCTCAATTCTCTTGCCTTCATCTCAATTCCCTGCCTCCTCTTGAGACAAACCTTGTTCTTATGGGAAGCTTGTGAGAAGCCAGCCTCAAGGCCTCTTTCGCTGTCTCTTCAGTAACGCCCTCCAGCTCGAATAGAATTTTCCCTGGCTTGACCACATCCACCCAAGACTCTGGGTCTCCTTTGCCTTTCCCCATCCTCGTCTCTGCCGGCTTTTTGGTAACCGGTTTCCAGGGAAAAGTTCTGATCCAAAGCTTTCCTCTCCTCTTAACATTGCGAGTTATGGCGATCCTGCCGGCTTCGATCTGACGGGCACTCAGCCAGCAGGGTTCCAAGGCCTGAAGACCATATTCTCCGAAAGCGAGTTCAACGCCCCGAGAGGGTTTTCCCTTCATCCTTCCTCTCTGCTGTTTCCGGTATTTGACTTTCTTGGGCATCAACATGGCTAAATCTCCTCGACCTCAACTGTTTGAGAGGTGACTTTCTGCTTATCGATATCAGTCCTGTAAATCCAGGCCTTTATTCCAATTTGACCATAGGTCGTGAAAGCCTCGGTAAAACCATAGTCGATGTCCGCTCTCAAGGTCTGAAGAGGCAACCGGCCTTTCAAATACCATTCAGAGCGGGCTATCTCCACTCCACCCAGCCGTCCTGAACACATGACCTTAATCCCTTTGGCTCCCATCTTCATAGCTATCTCCACGGCTCTCCTCATCGCTCTGCGGTAAGCGATTCTTTTTTCCAGCTGCACCGCGATGCCTTCCGCAACCAGAAGAGCATTGAGCTCGGGTTTATCCACTTCACGGATATCAATATAAACTTCTTTCTTAACAATTTCCTGGAGAAGAGATTTGAGATTTTCGATCTCTTTTCCACCGCGTCCGATGACAATACCCGGGCGGGCGGTGTGGATGATGATTCTCACCTTTGGCCCGACTCGCTCGACGTCGATTTCGGCTATTCCGGCGTGATAATATCTCTCCTTGATCATCTTCTTCATCTTCAAATCTTCATGAACCATGCGAGGGTATTCTGTCCCTTTTGAAAACCAGCGTGAGCTCCACTGTTTGTTGAAGCCCAATCTGAAGCCATGAGGATGTGTTTTCTGTCCCACTTTTATCTCCCTTTTCTTTCTTCTAAAAAGACATGAACATGACTCATCCTTTTCAAAATACGATAAGCCCTTCCCATAGGTGCAGGCCTGAACCTTTTCATTTGAGGGCCCTGGTCGACGAAGACCTTTGAGACATAAAGGGTGTCGACATCGATATCAGGAACTTTTTGCTGGGCATTCGAAATCGCCGAGCGGAGGACTTTTTCGATGATGGCACTGGCTTTCTTCTTCCTGGAAAAGTGAAGAATTGTCAGAGCCTCTCCCACGTACCTTTCCCTGATCAAATCTGCCACCAGCCGGCACTTCTGGGGCGCAATCTTCATGTATTTGCCGACGGCTCGGAATGACACAGCTTGTTCGTCCACTTTATTTTTTCATCCTTATCGTTCTTGCCGTTTTTGTCGTATGGCCTTTAAAAGTTCTTGTCGGGGAAAATTCCCCTAATTTATGCCCAACCATGTTTTCATTGACGAAAACAGGAATGAACTTCCTTCCGTTATGAACAGCAATGGTCATGCCGATCATATCAGGAATAATTGTCGAACGGCGAGACCAGGTTTTAATGACCTTTCTTTCTTCTCCTTGCGCCATCAAAGCGCGGATCTTGCTGAGAAGTTTCAGGTCGATGAAGGGACCTTTTCTCAAAGACCTGCCCATGGTTATTTGCTCCTTCTTCTGATAATAAAGCGTTTTGTTCTCTTGTTCTTCCTTGTTTTGTATCCCTTTGTCGGCACTCCAGTCGGGCTGACAGGATGCCGTCCGCCCTTTGTTTTCCCTTCTCCACCGCCGTGTGGATGGTCAACGGGGTTCATGGCCGTTCCTCGAACAGTGGGCCTGATCCCCAGCCAGCGAGTTCGACCAGCTTTTCCGATAGAAATATTCTGGTGGTCCAGATTGCCAATCTGTCCGATTGTCGCCCGACAATCCAGATGAATCATCCTGATCTCTGAGGAGGGGAGGCGAATCTGGGCATAATCCCCTTCTTTGGCTAAAATTTGAGCACCTGCCCCTGCTGACCTCGCAATCTGCGCTCCCTTATCTTTTCTCATTTCGATATTATGGATAACCGTCCCCAGCGGTACAAACCTCAGCGGCATGGCGTTCCCCGGGAGGATATCAATCTGCTTCTCAGAGGAAAGAATGGTTTGGCCGGTCTTTAGCTCAAGAGGAGCGGGAATATATCGCCTCTCACCATCCTTGTACCTGATGAGAGAGATGAAAGCCGAGCGGTTAGGGTCATACTCGATGGTCTCCACGACGCCCGGAATATCAATCTTGTCGCGCTTGAAATCGATGATGCGGTAGAGCCTCTTGTGCCCTCCTCCATGATGACGAACAGAGATATGTCCTCTGTTGTTTCTGCCTGCTGTCTTGGAGAAGGAGCGCAGGAGTGGCTTGAAAGGATGCTGCGTTGTCAACTCCTCAAAAGTGAGCCCGGTTCTCTGCCGCAGGCCCGATGTGACTGGCTTATAAGTTTTTATTGCCATTTTTAAACAGCCTCGAAATATTCAATCATTTTTTCGCCTTCTTTAAGCTTGACAAAGGCTTTCTTCCAGTCTTTTCTCCTGCCTTCGCTGCGGCCAAGCCTGCGCTTCTTGCCCTTTTTGTTCTGGACCCAGACTCTTTCCACTTTAACCTTAAAGAGCTGCTCAACGGCTTTTTTTATCTCTGTTTTGTTTGCTCTCGGGTCAACTTCGAAACAGACCTCCCTGTTTTTCTCCTTGAGCCGGGTGCTCTTTTCGGTAATGACCGGCCTGAAAATGACCTGATAAGGGTCTGGCTTCACTTCAATCTCTCCATAAAAGATTCAAACGCTTTTTGACTGAAAACCAGCCATTTATAATTTAGAACATCATAAATATTGACTTGATTATGATCCACGGCCTTCACTCTTGGGACATTCTGCAAAGAAAGGAATAAATTTCTATTCTGATGATGGTCGACAATCAAAGCTGAATCCAGTTTCAAAGCCTCCAGAAACTTCACTCCTTCCTTTGTCTTGGGCTCTTTAATGTCTACAGCCTCGAGGACAAGCATCTGCTTATCAGCCAATTTCCTGGATAAGGCTGATTTTAAGGCATTTCTCTTGACATTCTTCGGCAAGCTGTAAGAATAATCTCTTGGCTTCGGGCCGAAGACTGTTCCACCCTTCTTCCACAGCGGAGAGCGGATGCTTCCGACCCTTGCCCTCCCTGTTCCCTTCTGTTTCCATAGTTTCCGGCCACTCCCGCTCACCTCGCCCCTTGTCTTGGTCGAAGCTGTCCCTTGTCTTTGATTGGCCCGAAAGTTGACCACAGCTTCATAGAGGAGATGCTCTTTATAGGGATAGCCAAAAATCTCCTTGGGAACACTAATTTCACTAATCCTTTTTCCTTTCTTATCCAAAACATGCACTTTAAGCATTTTTCACTCAGCTCTCTTAACTCTTGGGCTCGAAATTGGCCTTTTTTATCAAAAGATAGCCGCCATTGGCTCCAGGGCAAGCTCCCTTAACTACGAGGAGATTATTTTCTTTATCAGCCTGAATGACAGTCAGGTTTCTCGCTGTCACCCTCTCCGTGCCCATATGTCCCGGGAGTTTTCTTCCCTTTATCACCCGCGAAGGCCAAGAAGAGGCTCCTACCGAGCCCGGCCTCCTATGGAACATAGAGCCATGACTGGCCTTGCCACCTTTAAAGCCCCAGCGCTTGAAGACTCCGGCAAAGCCTCTCCCTTTGCTTGTACCGACGACATCAACCTTCTCGCCGACCTTGAAAATATCGACAAAGAATTGGTCTCCTTCCTTGACCTCTGACTTCTCCTCGAAACGAAACTCTCGAAGAATTCTCGTCGGAGGAATCGAAGACTTGACAAAGTGTCCGGCTAAGGGCTTTATCGGTCTTTTCTTCGGCTTTTCTTCGACCAGACCCAACTGGAGGGTTGAATACCCATCTTTTTCTTTTGTTTTTTTCTGGATGACGGTGCACGGACCGGCCTTGATCACAGTCGCAGCCGCTACGTTTCCTTCTTCACCAATGAGCTGGGTCATTCCGACCTTTTTTCCGATTAAGCCCTCGATCATCTCTACTCTCCTCCAGTTCCAAAAGCCTGGATTTCGACATCAATCCCTGCAGGGAGGTCGAGTTTCTGAAGCTCCTCGATCGTCTCGTTGTTGTATTCGCTGATATCGATGAGGCGCTTGTGGATTCTCATCTCAAAGTGCTCTCTTGAGCGCTTATCCACATGAGGAGAACGGAGGACACAAAACCTGTGGATTCGAGTCGGCAAGGGCGTCGGACCAGCAATCTTTGCTCCTGTCCTCTTGGCCTTGACGACGATATCCCTCACCGACTGGTCCAATAACCGATGGTCAAAGGATTTAAGTCTTATCCTAATTTTTTCCATTTTTTTCTTCCTCTGTTCTCCTCAACTTTTTTATCCTGTTTTATATTTTTCTTTTCACTCCGCTATTTCCGTGACTGACCCGGCTCCAACCGTCCGACCTCCCTCTCGAATCGCAAACCGCAAACCCTTCTCCATCGCTATGTCCATTATCAACTCAATCTCCAAATTCACATTGTCTCCAGGCATCACCATCTCCACCCCAGACGCTAACTTCACCGACCCCGTCACGTCCGTCGTCCGAAAATAAAACTGCGGCCGATACCCAGTGAAAAACGGCGTGTGCCTTCCACCCTCCTCCTTCTTCAACGCATAAATCTCAGCCCGAAACTTCCGATGCGGCTTTATCGACCCAGGCTTCGCCAACACCATCCCCCGCTCCACCTCCTCCTTGTCCGTCCCCCGCAACAACACCCCAATGTTGTCCCCAGCCTGCCCCTCATCCAATATCTTCCGAAACATCTCCACTCCCGTCACCACTCGCTTCCGCGTCTCTCCTAACCCAACAATCTCAACCTCATCCCCAACCACAACCATCCCCCTCTCCACTCGCCCTGTCACCACCGTCCCTCGCCCAGAAATAGAAAAAATGTCCTCGATCGGCATCAAAAACGCCTGGTCCACTAACCTCACCGGCTGCGGTATGTGACTGTCCACCGCATCCATCAACTCCAATACCTTCTTGTTCCACTCATTCCCTGGATCCCCATCCGACTCCATCGACTTCAACGCACTCCCCCGTATAACCGGTGTCTTGTCCCCAGGAAACTCATACTTCGTCAGCAACTCCCTCACCTCTAACTCCACTAAATCCAGTATCTCAGGATCATCCACTAAATCCACCTTGTTCATAAATACCACTATCGCCGGCACGTTCACCTGCCGCGCCAATAAAATGTGCTCCCGCGTCTGCGGCATCGGCCC
>CAZYBE010000054.1:0-15068 GCA_964645765.1 uncultured Eubacteriales bacterium | reverse complement strand
TTCGTCCTCGCAAACTTTTGCTTCGCCATTTTCCCTTACCTCCTATCCTTAAGCTCTATAATCATTTTATCTTATATGACTCCTTTAATATTCTCATTCATCTCATCGATGGGCTGGAACTCTTCCTTCAATCCTGGCTATGACTTCTTCTGTAACTGGAGATGGAGCTGGCTCATACTTGAGGAATTCCATGGAAAAAACCCCCCTTCCTTGGGTCAAGGTCCTGAGCGTTGTCGCATAGCCGAACATCTCTTTCAAGGGAACGAGAGCCTTTACCACCCTCGACCCCCCTCTCATATCCATCCCTTCTATTTTTCCTCGCCTGGAGTTGATGTCTCCCACGACATCTCCCAAATATTCGTCAGGAGAGACAACTTCCAGGCTCATGACTGGCTCAAGGAGGATGGGGCTCGCCGCCACTGCAGCGTCTTTAAAGGCGAGAGAGCCGGCAATCTTGTAGGCGATGGATGAGGAATCAACTTCATGGGAAGAGCCACCGACGAGCGTGACTTTGACGTCTGTGACAGGGAAGCCTGTCAGAATCCCTCCCTCCATAGCCTCTTCAATGCCTTTTCTTATTGAAGGAATAAATTCTTCTGGAATAGCGCCGCCCTTGATTTTAGCGATGAACACAAAACCTGCTCCTGGGGCCAGAGGCTGAACGATAACCCTGCAATGGCCATACTGCCCTCTGCCGCCAGTTTGCCGGATGTAGCGGCCCTCCCCTTCAGCCCTGGCCGAGATTGTTTCTTTGTAAGCGACCTGAGGTTTCCCCAGGTTGACTTTCACCCCAAACTCCCTTTTCATACGGTCCATCAAAATTTCAAGATGCAATTCTCCCATGCCTTGAACAAGAGTTTGTCCGGTTGCAGGGTCTTTTGTGACTTTAAAGGTGGGGTCTTCCTTGGTGAGCTTCGAAAGCGCATTGGCCAGTTTGGAATGCTCAACTTTTGATTTGGGCTCGATGGCTGCCGAGAGGACCGGCTCCGGGAATTTTATGGGTTCAAGAAGGATGGGACGATGCTTGGCACAAAGGGTATCTCCAGTGGAAAGGTTTTTCATCGAGCCTATAGCCGCTATATCCCCAGCATGGATTTCCTGGATCTCTTTCCTCTTGTTGGAATGCATCTCCAAGAGTTGAACGATTCTTTCCTCTTCGTCTTTTGTGGCGTTATAAATCCAAGATCCAGTCCTTATCTTTCCTGAATAAACTCGGATATAGGAAAGTGTTCCAAGATAAGTGTCGGTCATGATTTTGAAGACCAAGGCTGAAAAAGGCTCATCATCCGAAGCCGTCCTCGTCTCGATGTCAAGAGTCCGCGGATGGTGCCCCTTGATGGGAGGAATATCCACTGGAGAAGGCAGGTAATCCACAACCGCATCCAGCAAGGAATGAACACCTTTGTTCCTGAAGGAAGCGCCAAAGAGAACAGGAACAAACCGCAGCGAAATTGTCCCCTTTCTGATGACTCCTTTTATCTCCTCAGCAGAGACCGGAGCGCCATCCAGATACTTTTCGAGCAGAGAATCATCCATATCGCTGAGCTGTTCTAACATTTTATTCCTTTTCTCTTTGGCCTCTTTTCTGTATTCCTCTCGAATGTCTCTCACCTCGAATTTTGTTCCAAAAAGATCATCGCCCCAATCAACCTCTGTCATCTCGACAAGGTCGACGATGCCTCTGAATTTTTCCTCTCTCCCCAAAGGAATCTGGATGACCAATGGGTTGGCGCCCACCCTCGTCTTTAGCTGCTCTACGGCTATCTCCGGGTCAACACCAACCCGGTCCATCTTGTTGATATAAACGATGCGAGGCACGCGGTATCGGTCAGCCTGTCGCCAGACGGTCTCGGACTGAGGCTCGACACCGTTCACGCCGCAGAGGATGACGACCGCGCCGTCAAGCACTCTTAAAGAGCGCTCGACTTCGGCGGTAAAATCCACATGTCCAGGGGTGTCAATGATGTTGATTCGGTAATTTTTCCAGTAACAGGTGGTGGCTGCTGAAGTGATTGTTATTCCGCGTTCCTGCTCCTGCACCATCCAATCCATAACTGCTGTGCCTTCATCGACCTCTCCCATCTTGTAGGTGATGCCTGTGTAGAAAAGGATGCGCTCTGTCGTGGTAGTCTTCCCCGCATCGATATGGGCCATGATCCCGATGTTTCGCACGGTTTTCATAGGATATTTTCGCGCCAAATCGAAACTCCATTTTGATTGTAGTCAAATCTTTTCTTTTTAAAAGGGAGACTACCATCTATAATGAGCAAAGGCTCTATTGGATTCAGCCATTTTATGAGTATCTTCTTTCTTCTTGACAGCTCCTCCACGGTTGTTCGTGGCGTCGAGGATTTCAGCCGAAAGCTTCTCTTCCATGCTTTTTCCTGGCCTTTCTTTCGCATACCTGATCAGCCATCTGATGGCCAGGGATGTCGACCGGTCTGTAGGAACCTCAAGCGGCACCTGATAAGTCGCTCCTCCGACCCTCCTTGATTTTGTCTCAAGCACGGGTCTTGCATTCTCCACCGCTTTCTCGACGAGCTTCAAGGGGTCTTCTTTTGCCTTCTGCTTCACTCGCTCCATGGAGCCATAAATTATTCTTTCAGCCACGCTCTTCTTGCCCCTTCTCAGAAAACAGTTAATGAACTTAGCAACGAGGGTGCTATTATAAATCTGGTCTGGGAACGTTTTTCTCTTGATGACCTTACCTCGACGGGGCATGACTCACTCCTTTATCCGGCGACCCTCTTCTCTTTAGGCTTCTTGGCTCCGTATCTTGACCTGCCTTTCTTGCGGTCGGCCACTCCCTCGCAGTCCAGGATTCCACGAATGATATGATAGCGAACTCCAGGCAAATCTTTGACACGTCCTCCTCTGATGATGACGATCGAGTGCTCCTGGAGATTATGCCCAACCCCCGGAATATACGCCGTGACCTCTATGTTATTGGTTAATCTAACTCGCGCCACTTTTCTCAGGGCTGAATTAGGCTTTTTCGGTGTCGTGGTAAAAACACGAGTGCAGACGCCTCTCTTCTGCGGACTGCTCTCCAAAGCCGGAGATTTGCTCTTGTACTTCTTCTGAGTGCGTCCTTTTCTCACCAATTGATTGATTGTCGGCAAAAAATTACTCCTTTAAAATAAAAAAAATTTATTCATTCCGAGCGAAAAAACTCAGAATTGAATGTGTGGATAATAGCAAAAACAGCTATCTATGTCAAGGAATTTGAGGAAGTTAGAGCAAAATCTAACTCTGAGCCTGAATGTCTACTTCCTTCTCAACTTCCTCAGCTTTTTCTTCCTTGAGCTCCACATTCCGATAATATCTGTAGCCAGTTCCAGCAGGGATAAGCCTGCCCATGATGATGTTCTCTTTCAACCGCCTCAGGTGGTCCACTTTCCCATAAAGGCTGGCCTCAGTCAGAACCCTGGTTGTCTCCTGGAAAGAGGCAGCAGAGATGAAGCTGTCTGTGCTCAAGGCACTCTTGGTGATTCCCAGAAGGAGAGGACGGGCTTTTGCCGGCTTTCCTCCTTTCTTGATGACCTTTTCGTTCTCTTCCTGGAAAAGAAATTTCTCGACCTGCTCGTCAACCAGAAATTCCGTATCTCCAACTTCCTCAACCTTAACCCAGCGCAACATCTGGCGGATGATGATCTCGATGTGCTTGTCATTGATGGAAACTCCCTGCAGCCGGTAGACTTCCTGGATTTCCCGCAGGAGATACTCAGCCAGCTCCTTTTCTCCGAGGACTTTCAGAATGTCATGAGGGTTCACGGGCCCATCCATCAAAGGCGTGCCTGCTCTCACCCTTTCGGCGTCGCCCACACTCAGGTGAGCGCCTTTGGGAATAAAGTATTCTTTTTCTCCGCCTCGCTCATTGCGGACTGTGAGCTTCCTGTATCCCCTGACCAGGCCGCCAAACTCCACCGCGCCATCGATCTCAGAAATGACAGCAGCTTGCTTGGGTCGACGGGCTTCGAAAAGCTCTTCCGCCCGAGGCAAGCCTCCGGTGATATCCTTGGTCCGAGCAACCTCTCGAGGGATCTTCGCCATAACATCTCCAGCATAAACTTTATCCCTGTCTTTGACTTCCAGATGCGCTCCTGAAGGGAGATAATATTTTCTGAGGACTGCGGGCTTATGGCTCTTGTCTTTTTTCCTCTCATCGACGATTTCAATCCTCGGCTGCATCTTCTCATCTTTCGGCTCGATGATCACTTTCGTCACCAAGCCAGTAAACTCATCTGTAACTTCTTCCATGGTCACACCCAGGGCGACGTCATGAAAATTCACGTGTCCTCCCTCTTCGGTCAGGATTAAGGTGTTGAACGGGTCCCATTCAGCAAACTGCTGGCGGGCTTTCACCTCTTCTCTGTCTTTAACCAATACCTTAGCGCCATAAGGAACCTGGAGATGCTCCACTTCCCTTCCCCTGTAATCGAGAATAGTGATATTGGCGTTTCGGTTGACAATGATTAAAGACTTCTCCTTGTTGATAACATATTTGAGGTTATTGAACCTGACCACTCCATCGTTCTTCGCTTCCAGCTTGGATTTCTCAGCCGCTCTCATGGCAATACCGCCGATGTGGAAAGTCCTCATTGTCAGCTGCGTCCCCGGCTCCCCAATGGATTGAGCAGCGATAATTCCCGTAGCTTCTCCGAGCTCCACCATGCGGCCTGCAGCCATGTCACGGCCATAACAGAGCTGGCAAATACCTCTCTTCGATTCACATGTCAGGATAGAACGGATTTTCACCTTCTCGATGCCCAACTCTTGAAATTTTTGGGTAATCTCTTCTGTAATCTCTTGGTTCATATCAACAATGACCTCACTGGTGTCAGGATGGACAACTCTCTCCAAGGAGGTCCGGCCGATGATTCTGTCGATAAAAGGCTCGATGAGTTCACCATTCTCGACAATGGCTGTGACATTGACACCCTTCAGAGTCCCGCAATCATGCTCATCAACAATAGCTTCCTGGGCAACATCAACCAGCTTGCGGGTTAGATAACCAGAGTTGGCTGTCTTCAACGCTGTATCGGCCAAACCCTTTCGGGCACCATGAGTCGAGATAAAATACTGAAGAACGTTCAGCCCTTCTCTTAGATTAGAGACAATCGGAGTTTCCATAATCTCACCCGAGGGCCGGCTCATCAGCCCCCTGATTCCGGCCAGCTGGCGAATTTGCTGCTTATTCCCTCGCGAGCCGGAGTCAGCCATAACAAAGAGCGCGTTCAACTCCTTCTCTTCGAAGCTGACCTTGCGCATCTTCTCGATCATCGCGATGGAAATTTTATCTGTGGCAGCGCCCCAGATTTCAATGATTCGATTGAAGCGCTCTCCTGCTGAAATCGTGCCTTCCTTGTAAAACTTCTCAACATCCTGGACATCTTTGAATGCCTTATCAACCAATTCATATTTCTCTTTGGGAATGATGAAATCGTCGATCCCCAAAGAAAAGCCGGCGAAAGTCGCATAGTTGAAACCCATCTCCTTCATCTTGTCCAGCATTTCAATAGTCGGGTCAAGGCCGGCCTTTAAGTAAGTGTAATAAACCAGGCTCTCCAGGCCTTTCTTCTTCAGCATGCCGCTGATAAAGGGAATTTCCTTAGGAAGGATGCTGTTGAAAATGATCCGACCCGGAGTTGTCTCGACGAGCTGGTTTTTTAATTCAGCCACAGGACAATTCAGAACAGCTTGATCATCATAGAACGCGGACAAGTTCATGAAAGGGCCGCTGAAGCGCAGCTTCACTCTGGCATGAAGGCTGATTTCCTTATTTTCCATCGCTAATAAAACTTCTTCCTTTGAACCGAAGATGCGACCCTCCCCTTTCATTCCTTTCTTCGCCAGGGTCAGATAATAACATCCCAGAACCATATCCTGGCTGGGTATGGCCAGAGGTTTGCCATGAGCAGGGGAAAGGATGTTCTGGGTGGAAAGCATCAATGTCTGAGCTTCAATCTGAGCCTCAACAGAAAGCGGTATATGGACAGCCATCTGGTCGCCATCAAAATCAGCGTTAAAGGCAACACAGACAAGGGGATGAATCTGGATAGCTTTTCCCTCGACCAAAATTGGCTCAAAGGCTTGGATGCCCAGCCGATGAAGCGTTGGAGCTCGGTTGAGGAGAATAGGATGCTCCTTGACAACCTCTTCCAGATAATCCCAAACCTCGGGCCTTTCCTGCTCATGCCATTCTCTGGCAACTTTCACACTCGGAACCAAGCCCTCTTTCTCCAGCTTGTGAAAGATAAAAGGCTTGAAGAGCTCCAAGGCCATCTTTTTCGGCAATCCGCACTGATTCAACTTGAGCTCAGGCCCGACAACAATAACCGACCTTCCTGAATAATCGACGCGCTTGCCAAGCAGGTTTTGACGAAATCTCCCTTGCTTTCCTCGAAGCGCCTCGCTTAAGGATTTGAGAGGCCTTCGGTTGGCTCCGAGATGGACCCGACCCCTTTTTCCGTTATCAAAGAGAGCATCCACTGCCTCCTGAAGCATTCTCTTCTCATTGCGAATGATAAGGTCAGGGGCTCTAAGCTCGATCAATTTCTTCAGGCGGTTGTTGCGGTTTATGACCCTGCGGTAGAGGTCGTTCAAATCCGAGGTGGCAAAACGGCCTCCATCCAGCCGAACAAGAGGCCTTAAATCAGGTGGAATGACCGGGATGACATCAAGAATCATCCACCCCGGGCGATTGCCCGACTTCTTGAGGCCCTTAAAAACTCTTAATCTTTTGGCATAGCGAAGCTTTCGCTGCTGGGAAGTCTCCCTTTTCATCAGCTCCCTCAACCTTTCTCCTTCCTTGTTAATATTTATCTGTTCCAGAAGATTTTTAATCGCCTCTGCCCCTATGGAAACCTCGATACTGTCTCCATATTTCTCTTGGGCATTCTTATGTTCTTCATCATTCAGGAGTTGCTTTTCTTTTAACGGGCTGTCCCCTGGGTCGAGAACGATATAGGATTCAAAGTAGAGAACTTTCTCCAAATCTTTGATGGAGAGGTCGAGGACGAGACCGATTCGAGTTGGAGTTCCTCTGAAAAACCAGATATGAGCCACAGGAGAAGCCAATTGAATGTGCCCCATCCTTTCCCGACGAACCTTGGATTTTGTGACCTCGACTCCACATCGCTCACAGATTATGCCTCTGTATTTCATCCTCTTGTATTTTCCGCAGAGGCATTCGTAGTCATTGATAGGTCCAAAAATCTTGGCACAGAAAAGGCCATCTTTTTCAGGCTTGAATGTCCTGTAATTGATGGTTTCAGGCTTGGTGACCTCTCCCCAAGACCAGCTCTTGATCTTTTCTGGAGAGGCGATGCTGATTCTGACCCGGTCAAAATCGACCTTGGATTTTCCCATAGAATGCCTGATTTCCATTGTTATTCTCCTTTTAAAATTTTAGGGGCCTTGATTCCCCAAGCTAAGCCTTCTTCTTTCTTCTCACTCTTCTCCAGTTCAACATTAAGGCAGAGGCTCTGCAGCTCTCGAATCAAGACATTCACCGACTCAGGAAGCCCCGGAGTAAAGTCCAGGTCTCCCTTGACTATCGCCTCATAGATTTTGGCCCTTCCTTCGACATCATCTGACTTGGCGGTCATAAGCTCCTGAAGGGTGAATGCTGCACCATAAGCTTCCAAAGCCCAGACTTCCATCTCTCCAAAGCGCTGTCCTCCGAACTGAGCTTTTCCGCCCAAAGGCTGTTGCGTAATCAGAGAGTATGGTCCAGTCGAGCGGGCATGGATTTTATCATCGACGAGATGGTAGAGCTTCATGATGTAAATGTGACCTACGGTCACTTCATGGTCAAACAACTCTCCTGTTACGCCATCATAAAGAGGACTTTTTCCTGACCTGGGCAATGCAGCTTTTTCAAGAAGGTTCTTGATTTCCTCTTCCTGAATTCCGTCGAAGACAGGCGTGGAGATCCAAAGGTTAAGAGCCTTGGAAGCCCAGCCCAGATGGGTTTCCAGGATCTGCCCGACATTCATTCTTGAGGGAACTCCAAGGGGATTGAGGACAATATCCATGGGTGTTCCGTCCGGCAAGAGCGGCATATCTTCTTCAGGAACTATCTTGGCAATGACTCCCTTGTTTCCGTGACGGCCAGAAATTTTATCCCCCACAGAAAGCTTTCTCTTCATAGCAATGTAGACTTTGATCGACTGAATCACCCCTGGAGTAAGCTCATCGCCCTTCTTGAGGCCGTCGACTTTATCTTTAAAAATAGATTTGAGGGCTTCAATCTGGCGTTTGACTTTTTTATCAATATCCCTGACCTTCTTCTCTCGCTCTGCATTCTCTCTGAGCTTTAATCTGGAGAGATGCTCTGGTTCGAGCAGGCTCAAAATCTTCTCATCCAGCTTTTTTCCTTTTTCGAGCTCAAGGTCAGCGATTTTATGATCCTTGTCGATTGTTTCTCCCTTGAGCACGCTCTTGATCTTCCTCCATCTTTCTCCTTCGAGGATGCTGATCTCATCATCCAGGTTTCTCTTCATCTTGGCTATTTCATCTTTTTCAATGGTTTTGGCCCGAACGCCTTTTTCAATCCCTCGTCGAGAGAAAATTCTGACATCGATGACCGTCCCCTCTGTTCCTGGCGAACAATAGAGCGAAGCATCCTTGACATCAAGAGCTTTCTCGCCGAATATGGCCTTGAGCAGCTTTTCCTCTGGGGAGAGCTGCGTTTCTCCTTTAGGCGCAACCTTGCCCACAAGAATATCCCCGGATTTGACGTAAGCTCCTACCCTCACTATCCCGTTCTCGTTCAAGTTGCGAAGGAGTTCTTCTGGAACATTGGGAATATCTCTGGTGATTTCCTCCGGCCCTAGCTTTGTATCCCTGGCTTCGATGGTTTCCTCGACGATATGAATGGAAGAGAAGATATCCTCCTTAATCAGCTTTTCGCTAACGATGATGGCATCCTCAAAGTTATAGCCTCTCCAAGGCATGAAGGCACAGAGAATATTCCGGCCAAGGGCCAATTCACCTTTATCTGTGCAGGAACTGTCGGCCAGGATTTGACCTTTTACGACTTTATCTCCTTTTCTGACGATGGGTCTCTGGTTGATGCAGGTATTCTGGTTTGTTCTCAAGAATTTTATCAACAGATAAAGGTCCGTGCCCACTTCGTATTCTCTGGCTTCTTCTTTTTCATCGACACGAATGAGAATTCTCTCGGAGTCGACAAACTCAACGACTCCTGACCGCTTGCAGATAACAACATCTCCAGAACCTCTGGCCACAAAGTGCTCCATTCCTGTCCCGACCAAAGGCGCCTCAGGGCTGAGGAGAGGAACAGCCTGCCTCTGCATATTAGAGCCCATGAGGGCTCGGTTGGCGTCATCGTGCTCAAGAAAGGGTATCAAAGCGGCGGAGAGGGAGACGAGCTGCTTGGGAGAGACATCAATATAATCAATCTGTTCTCGAGGAATCATCTTGAAATTGCCAGCCTGTCTGGCACTGACCAGCTCGTACATAAAGTTTCCTTTTTCATCAACCGGAGCATTGGCTTGGGCAATGTTGTATTTTTCCTCTTCCCATGCTGTCAGGTAAAAACAATAAGGCTCGACAATCGGCACTTGCTTGGACTTTCCTTTCTCTAATTTTTCAACCTCTTTCTGGAGCTTATCTTTTTCAACAATCTCTCCGACCTTGAAGGAGCTCGCTCCAGGATGAAGAATCTTGACGTAGTCAATGATCCTCCCTTCCCTGGCCTTTCGATAAGGAGTCTCGATAAACCCGAATTCATTCACTCGGGCAAAACAGCTCAAAGAAGAGATGAGGCCGATGTTCGGTCCTTCTGGCGTTTCAATCGGACAGAGCCTGCCGTAGTGCGAGGCCTGGATATCCCTGACCTCGAAACCTGCCCTTTCGCGGCTCAATCCCCCAGGTCCAAGAGCACTCAGACGTCTCTTGTGAGTCACCTCGGCCAGGCTATTGATCTGGTCCATGAATTGGGAAAGCTGAGAGCTGCCAAAAAACTCTTTCAAAGCAGCAATCACTGGCTTGGAATTGACGAGGTCTTGAGGCATGGCTGAGGCTAAATCTGTGGCGATAGTCATCTTTTCTTTTACCGTCCTTTCCATCCGGGTCAGACCGATGCGAAAAGCATTTTCCACAAGCTCACCGACAGAACGAACGCGGCGATTCCCGAGGTGGTCGATATCATCCAAACTTCCTTCTCCTCGTCGCAGGCGGAGCAAGTACTTGATGACGTCGACAAAATCCAAAGGAGACAATGTCTTTTCATCCAGCGGCCGGTTCAGCCCCAATTTGATATTCATCTTCAAGCGACCGATTCTGGAGAAATTATACTTCTGAGGGTTGAAGAACAAGTTATGGAAAAGATTGTGGGCGCTTTCCACTGTATGAGGCTCACCTGGCCTGAGTTTTCTGTAAATCTCAGCCAGAGCCTGGTTTGTATCCTTGCATGAATCTTTTTTCAATGTATTGAGGAAGATATCGCCGACCCTATCCTCTTCGGGGAAAAACACCTCAAAAGGCTCTTGAAGGCCTTTTAGCTCCTCCAACACTGCGTCGCTTATCTCTTCTTTGGGTTTAACCAGTTTCTTGATGGCTGTCAGCGCAAGGGCTCCTCGGAATTCTTTTTTGTCTAAAGCAATCTTTTTGACGTTATGTTCCTTCAACTTTTGGAAAGACTCCTGGCTGAGCTTCTCTTTGGCTTTAACCAGGACTCTCCTCTTGGAGGAGGGGTCAATGACATCCTCGCCGACTGTCTTGCCAATAAGATTCTCGCTGAGTTCCCATTCAAGCTTCCCGCCTTCAGGAAAGATTTTGTATATCTTGTCAAAAAGGGGCAGAATAGTCTCATCCGACCCAAACCCCAAAGCTCTCAAGAAAACTGTTGCCAGAAATTTCTTTTTCCTGTCCAGACGGACATAAAGAATATTCTTGCTGTCGTACTCAAACTCGACCCAAGCTCCTCGGTAAGGGATGATTTTGCCGATATAAAAGCCCTTAGCCTCTCCCGGCCTGAAAAAGACTCCTGGAGACCTCTGCAGCTGGCTGACAATTGCTCTTTCAATTCCATTGAAAATGAATGTCCCCTTGTCAGTCATCAGGGGTATCTCGCCAAAATAGACTTCCTGCTCCTTGATATGCTTTAACCTCTTGACTTTAGTCGTGGGGTCTTTATCCCAGGAAATCAGCCGGACCTTTATCCTGAGCGGGACTGCATAAGTGTATCCTTTCTGGATACACTCTATTGGGTTGTATTTCATCTTCAGCCCTACTCTATCCCCGCAGTGATCACAGAGAGGAATTTCTATTTTCTTCACCGAGCCGCAATAAGGGCAGATCTCTTTCTCGGTGAGTTCAATTTCTGAAGGCAGAAGCGTTCCACAACCGTTGCATCGGGGCCGCGAATTTTCTACACCTTTCAGGCGACCGCATTTGCACTCCCAGTTGCCGACAGAATAGCTGATAAAATCCAGATGCGTCGTTTCTTTAAAATCAGAAATGGGGAAGATATCTTTAAAAGCAGCTTGCAGCCCAGCATCTTTTCTCTCCTCAGGCAAGAATTCCATCTGAAGAAATTCCGCATAGGACTGCCTCTGGATGGCAAGCATGTCCGGCATGGGAAAGGCAGTTTTTATTTTCGAGAAATCGACTCTCTCCCGGTAGATATTTTCCTTATTTTCAAACATCTTTCCTCTCTCAAAAAATATTTAAAGCTCTATAGAAAGATATCCATGAATCTCCAATTTCAGTCTACTGGATTTCGACCACTGCACCGACGGCCTCAAATTTTGCTTTTATCTCTTCAGCCTCCTGTTTGGAGACTCCCTCCTTCAAGGGCTTGGGGGCCCCATCGACCAAATCCTTGGCCTCTTTCAAGCCAAGGTTCGTCACTTCTCTTACGGTTTTGATGACATTGATCTTTTTGTCGCCAACTTCCTTCAGAATTGCCGTGAAGACTGTTTTCTCTTCCTCCGCCTTTGCTTCTGCCTGGGGTGCTGCAGCTCCTGAGGTGGCCAGGGGTGCAGCCAAAGCAGCCGCACTCACGCCATAGCGCGTTTCGAATTCCTTGATGTAATCTGCGAGATCCAAAACCGTCAAGTTGTCCAAATGCTCAAAAAATTGCTCTTTGGTTAATTTTGTTTTCTCCTTTTTCTCTGTTTCGATCTCGCTAACTTCTTTTGTTTGTGCTTTAGGCATTTTTTCACCTCCAACCCTATTTTTTTGTTTTTAATTGACTCAACAACCGACCTATATTATTTATCGGGGCTTGCCAAGTCCTCATGAATCTCATTAATGGCCATGCCATTAAATTGCCAAGCTTAGCTATTAATTCCTGTCGAGAGCTCAGAGTCGCAACTTCAGAAAACCTCTCCGGAGGAAAAAACTGGCCTTGTAAAATTCCTGCCTTCACTCTTAAAATCTTGTGTTTTTCTGAATATCCCTTGATGACTCGGGCTAAGCCGATTGGGTCGTCTGAGCTAAAAGCAATAGCCGTCGGCCCTTGAAAATATTTTCTAAGATCCTCAGGGACACCTTCCTTTAAAGCCCGAAGAGCAAGACGATTCTTGACAACCTTGAAAGAATAAGAATGCTCTCGAAAGAGCTTCCTCAACTCCACAATCCTCGAAACCGGCATTTTTACGAAGTCGAGAAGATAAAAACTGTTTGAGTTCTCGAAGGCTTCAGCCAATTCTTTGGCCAGCTTCTCTTTTTCCTCTCTAATCACCTTTTCTCTCCTATAATTCCAAAACTGCCTCAGAAAGTTTGATGGACGGACCCATGGTTGAAGAAATGTAGGCGCTTCGGACATACTTTCCTTTTGCTCCCGGAGGTTTCGCCTGGAGAATGGCTTGAATGAAAGCCTTGATATTATCTGCAAGCTTCGCTTCGGGGAAAGAAACCTTGCCCACAGGGGAATGGATGATAGCCGCCTTATCGACTCTGAACTCAACTCGGCCGGATTTAATCTCTTCAACGGCTTTTTTTATGTCGAAGGTCACTGTTCCGGACTTCGGGTTGGGCATGAGGCCTTTTGTCCCGAGGATCCTGCCCAATTTGCCTATGCTCCTCATGACATCCGGAGTGGCAATGACTGCATCAAAATCTATCCAGCCTGAAGCTATCTTTTCAATGAGCTCTTCTCCTCCAAAATAGCTTGCCCCTGCCTGCTCAGCCTCTTTAATCTTCTCTCCCGAGGCGATGACGCATATTTTCTTTGTCCTTCCAGTTCCATGGGGAAGGACAACTATCCCCCTCACCATCTGGTCAGAATGCTTCGGGTCCACTCCAAGCCGAAGAGCGACATCCACGGATTCGTCAAACTTGGCATAGCTAAGCTTCTTGAGAAGACTGACGGCTTCCTCCAAAGAGTATTCCTTTTTGTCTCTCAGTTGCCTTGATTGAATATATTTTTTTCCTCTTTTACTCACGGACAATCTCCAATCCCATGTTTTTAGCTGTTCCTTCGATTATCTTCTTTGCTGCTTCCAGGGTGTAAGCATTCAAATCTGGCATCTTGATCTTGGCTATTTCTTCAATCTGCTTTTCAGTCACTTTTCCGACCTTCTCCTTGTTGGGAGCTCCAGACCCTTTGGCAATTCCGGCCGCCCTCTTCAAAAGATAGGACGCGGGCGGAGTCTTGATCACAAAATTGAAACTTTTATCTCTAAAAACACTGATGACCACAGGAACAACAGTTCCCTCTTCCATCTTGGCCGTTCTCTCATTGAATTGCCGGACAAACTCCATGATGTTGACGCTGTGCTGGCCGAGCGCCGGGCCGACTGGAGGTGCAGGGCTAGCCTGGTGGGCCACAATCTCCAGCCTGACGGTTGCCACAAGTTCTTTGGACATTTTTCCTCCTAGATTTTCTCGACCTGCAAGAATTCAAGCTCAACTGGAGTCGAGCGGCCAAAAATTGTCACTAAAACCTTTAGAGTATTTTTTTCATGGTTGACCTCTTCGACGATTCCGTTGAAGTTAAAGAAAGGTCCATCAATGATCCGAACGGCTTCTCCTTTTTCGAAAGTATGCTTTGGCTTTGGCTTTTCAGAGGTTGTCTCCATGTGTTTGACGATCTGATTGACTTCTTCCTTTCCCAAGGGGCTCGGCCGCCTTCCAGAACCGACAAATCCGGTCACTTTAGGGATATCTCGAATGATATGCCAGTTTTCATCCGTCATTTCCATTTCGACCAAGATGTATCCTGGATAAGACCTTTTTGTGGAGACGACCTTTTTCCCTAATTTGATTTCAACAACACCCTCGGTCGGGATGATGATTTTGCCAATCTTGTCCTCTATGTTGAGTTCAATAGCCTTCTGATGGATAGTCTCGGCCACGAATTTCTCAAATCCCGAATAAGTGTGAACGACATACCAATTCTTTTCCATTTTCTTATCTAACCAAGCAAAGATTGAACCCGAGCCAAGAGCCAGGATAGGATGATATCCATAAAATAGAGATAAAACCCAAAGAAGAAAGTCGCCAGAATGACAATGATGGTTGTGCTGTAAACTTCATTTCTTGAAGGCCAGGTCACTTTTCTCACCTCGGCCCTGACCTCTTTGAGGAAGTTGGGGAAACGCTTGTACCATCTTTCTTTGCTGTTCATTCTTTGAGCCTCATCTCGGATATAATGGCTGATTCTTTTTTTATTTTTATGGCAGGTGAGGCAGGACTCGAACCCGCAACCTGCGGTTTTGGAGACCGCTGCTCTAACCAGTTGAGCTACTCACCTGTTTTCTCTTCTCCTCCTTTTATTCCTTGAGCCCCTGCGATTGGCCCTGGTTCAATTTTGACCGACTTCATTTATTTGATTTCCTTATGGACTGTATGTTTTCTGCAGAACTTACAGAACTTTTTCAGCTCAAGCTTATCTTTTTGAAGCTTTTTGTTCTTGGTGAGGCTGTAGTTCCGCTGCTTACATTCTGAGCACTGAAGGGTTATGATTTCTCTCATCCTCTTTCCTCGTTCGAAGCGAGCCTTGGCTCTGGAGCGATGACACTCGTTTCCGTCGCTTACTCCGCTATTTCCGTGACTGACCCGGCTCCAACCGTCCGACCTCCCTCTCGAAT
>CAZYBE010000053.1:0-15124 GCA_964645765.1 uncultured Eubacteriales bacterium | reverse complement strand
GTTTACAGCTAGGACTACCGGGGTATCTAATCCCGTTTGCTCCCCTAGCTTTCGTGTTTCAGTGTCAGGAGTAGCTTAGAGAATCGCCTTCGCCTCAGGTGTTCCTCCCGATATCTACGCATTTCACCGCTCCACCGGGAATTCCGCTCTCCTCAACTATCCTCAAGCTGAACAGTTTCAAAAACAGTTCCGAGGTTGAGCCTCGGAATTTCATCTTTGACTTGCTCAGCCGCCTACACACCCTTTACGCCCAATAATTCCGAGCAATGTTTGCCTCCTACGTATTACCGCGGCTGCTGGCACGTAGTTGGCCGGGGCTTCCTCTGAGGATACCGTCAAGCCCGATTGCTCGGGCCTTCTTCTCCTCTGACAGGAGTTTACAATCCGAAGACCTTCATCCTCCACGCGGCGTCGCTGCGTCAGGCTTTCGCCCATTGCGCAATATTCCTCACTGCTGCCTCCCGTAGGAGTCTGGGCCGTGTCTCAGTCCCAGTGTGGCCGTACACCCTCTCAGGCCGGCTACCCATCATAGCCTTGGTAGGCCATTACCCTACCAACTAGCTAATAGGACGCAAGCTCATCCTCAAGCGCCTTTCGGCTTTAACTCTGAAAGCTTATGCTCCAGAGTGTCATGCGGTATTAGCCACGCTTTCGCGGGGTTATTCCTCACTCGAGGGAAGATTACTCACGTGTTACTCACCCGTTCGCCACTCATCCTGGGAGTTGCCCCCCAAGATGCGTTCGACTTGCATGTGTTAGGCACGCCGCCAACATTCACTCTGAGCCAGGATCAAACTCTCCGATTATAAAAGAACTCTTGCGAGTTCTTTTCGCACCGAATTGGCAAATCGGATCGATCAAGGCTGCTCCGCTTATCTTTCAAAGATCTACTTCTTTCTAACCCGAGAAAGAAACCTGCTTATTATGTTAAACTTATAAAATTAAATTTTCAACCGAAACGGTTTTTTGACGGAAAACCTTATATAATATATAGGTATTTAAACTAAATGTCAAGGGACATTTTACCCATTTTTCAGGGGGAAAATGTGCCGAAATCTCTTTCCTGCGCCCTTAATTTTTACCCTATGAAAGCCTCTTCTTACTCATAGCCTATCAGGGCCGGCCTAACTCTCAATGACCGCAGGCTGGCTATCGTTTGAATTCCTTAATTTAGTCATATGATTCAGATATTGATTGAAAAAATATTTATACGGTCTTCTCCAAAGAAGGTGAATGAGGCCGCTTATCTGTCAACTCTTGTTGACAAAATTTCCCTGGATTATCTCCATACCCGCTCCAGTTGTTGACGCCTCTCTTTCTCTTTTTCCTTTTTCCCCTGAATATTCGCTCCCAGAACTGGCACGTGTTATGCAGAAAATTATCAGGAATCGTCTCAAAATTCGATGAGGATGCGTAAAGCGTAAAAAAAGAATTTAGATGCAAGAAAGAACAAAATATATAAAAAGGAACGAGCAAGGCTTCACTCTTCTGGAACTTCTCATCTCTTTTGTTTTGGTCATTCTCCTGATTACAGGAACCGCCCAGTTGGCCATACACTCACTCCTTATCCAGAAGAGGGCTGACTGCAACTTGAAGGCAGCGGAGCTGGCATCTTCCAAGCTCGAATATCTTAAATCTCTTCCTTACGAAAGTGATGAGCTTAAAGAAGCCATCCTCACCGAATCCATAGAAGAAGGCTCATTCAACACATACCAGAGAGAATGGAGAATCGAGGATGTCGCTTCAAACATGAAAAAAATCGAAATCATATGCTTCGCCCAAAGCTGTCCCTCAAAAAAGATAAGGCTGATTCTTTTTTTATCCCGGGAGCTGGGATTTTAATATGAAAACACAAAAGATAAGCGGCCATATTAAACGGCGAGAAAAGGGACTTTCCCTTATTGAAAGCCTAATCAGTTTGTCGATATCCCTCGCTATTGTCCTTGCCAGCCTTGAGTTCTTCGGCTTCAGCCGGAGTCTTTATCTTAAACTCAAGATTCGGGAAGAAACAGGACTGGCTGCCTTCTCGGCACTGGACAGAATGAAAACCGACGTTCTCCATGCAGGCTTGGGTCTTCTCGACCCGATTCATCTCAACCTGGTTGAAGGAATAACAAAAGCCGACGAAGCTTTAGTTATCCTCAGCGAGGAGAAAAATTTTTCCCCTGTCACCAATCTTTTCGAAGGTCAGACAAGGATTCAGCTTGAAAGCACCGAAGGGATCAAGAAAGAAAGAGATATCTGCATCTTTGATTCTTCAAATGGAGAGCTCAAATCAATCTCTTCGGTAGAGAAAAAGAGCATAGTCTTCTCTTCACCCCTTAGCTTTTCTTTTCTCAAGGAAAAAACTCGCCTTATTCTCTTAGAGAGAATTTCCCTTTTCTACGACAGCAAAGAACAAACCATCAGGAGAAAAGTCAACTCCAGCCCTGCCCAGCCTCTTCTTGAAGAAGCCGCGTTATTTAATTTTGACTATGAAAAAACAACAAACCTAGTCAGGCTGCGCCTTGCTCTCACATCAATCAAGGAGAAAATTTATGAAACCTCTGTCTACCCGAAGAACACGGCTTTGGCCAACAGCCGCTAAGCATAAAGGTGAAAAAAGGAGGGGTGCCATGACTCTTGTCTCCATATTTCTCTTTTTCGTTTTTTCTTCCTTAGGCCTGAGCATGCTCTTTCTTTCTCAGGTCTATATTAAGTCGAGTGCTTACAAAAAAAATTCAACTCTCCTCAGCTACTCTTCTGAAAACGGGATAAAAACCGGGTTTAACCATCTTCTCAGCTTGCTTTTTCAGACAAGCTTTCCTTCCCCTCTTTCTTCCCAGGCAAATTATGAACTCAGAGAGAACACTCGTAACAAAGGCTCGGAGCTGCTTGAAAAACTGCTCGGCTCAAAGCCGCCGCTTCGAACCTCCCAGACCTGGGAGGACATGGCCTGGGAAAGCATCATAGATTTTGACCTGGAAGAACTTTTGGAGACAGAGGATTACTTCCACGCGACTTACAGAATCGTGATTCGCTCAGAGGGGAAAATAAAAAATTTTAATCAAGTCAAGGAGTCTTCCTTCGAAGCCTCATTAGGAATTCTGGCTGGCAATATCCCTCTTTCATCTTTCCCCCTTCTTGTGGACAAGAAGCTCGAGCCGGGTCAAAAACAAAATTTTGCGGGAAAAAACAGAATAACCCTCTTGCCTTTCGAAAAGAATCTCGCTCCCTCAGAGGCCTGCTTTTCAGAGGATAGGCTTATTCCAGACGAGGCTAATTATCAATTGAGCAAAGCCCTTAAATTAAGATTTTTTCGGCCGCAGAATCTCCCGAGTCCACTCCTCAGGGCTATTCTTGGCTTGGAAAGAACTAACGAACCTGTGCCAGAGGGAGTCTATCTCATCAAAGACGATATGGGATTAGGAGGAATCTTCATCCAGGGAGAACTGGAGGAAATGGCCATGGCCATTGATGGAAATTTCCAGGTTCTATCATTTCTCACCAAAGAAGGACGCTGGACTATGAGCTTCAGTCCGTCTCTGACTAAGACAATTTTCACCACTCCTGCCGAAACCTTTCGTTACGACCTTATCCCCCTGGGAATCATCATAGTCAACGGCGAGATTCGCTCCCTCGGAGGAGGCCTGAAGGATTCTTCAGACAAATTCACCCTGACCAGAGAAGAAATCCCTTCGATTCTGAACGGTGTAAAATTGACGATTGTCTCCTCTGATAAAATCACAATTTCGTCTCACCTCATCCACCAGGGAGTGAGCTGGATAGAGGGAATCCCCTATATCAAAGATTCAAATTCCAACCTGGCAATTTTTGCAACGGGAAAGGATTTTCTCGACAACAGCAAGAGGGAAGGAAAAATAATCGTTGATAGAAATTCTCCAGAGGAAATAAAAATTCAAGCCTCGCTCACGGCCTCGGATAAGGGATTTTCTATCGAGGGAAGGCAAAAGACTGTTTATCTTCTAGGCAGCCTCCAGGCCGCTGATTTATGCTCGAATGAAAACAGTCTAAAAATCAAGTTCGATGAACGGTTCCTGGATAAGCTGGAAGAGAATATCCTTGAGCTGGGTGTTCCTCAAACAGCAAATCCTGTTCTTTTCCTTTCATTTCTTAAGCCCGTTGAATGGAAGGAATTCTGAGCGAAAGGGAAAAAATGCCGGCAAAAGATTGGATGAGAGGGTATTCGCTCCTGGAAACAGTGGTCTCCTTGGCTATTCTGGCCATTTTATTGGGAATAGCTTCAACATCATTTCTCCAGCTTGCCCCAAAGTACGGGCTGCAAAATGCTGTCTGGGAAATAAACTCTGGCTTGGTCAACGCTCGATACAAGGCTATATTCGAGGGGACAGCCATGAGGGTTAAATTCAATCCATCGGGCTATGCTATCGAGAAATACGATGAAGAACGAGAGATATGGAGAAGAGAAAGAGAATGCTTTCTTAAAGGAATTTCTATCCAAGCCAACAACACTCCCACATTTTATCCGGAAGGGTCGGTCTCCAATATAGCCTCCATCAACGTCTTTAATTCTTGGGGAAGGTATAGGATAACCCTTGCCATCTCGGGAAGGATAAAAATTGTCAGGTTCTAATATTTTTTAGCTCTTCTCATTTGTGCTCATCAAGATTTTGATGGTTAGCTGATTTTTTCATCATTTTTTTTCAATCTTTTTCTTATTCCACGACTAAAATTTCGATCCTGCTAAGCTGGCTGGGCAGGATTACGCGTATTCTGACCCCTTAGCGTATTCCTCCAATTCCCCAATCAGCCAGCTCTTTTTTTTTCTCCTTCAAGCCCAATATCAGCAAAAAAAGTTTAAGCTTCCCTTTTTGCACTTTTGCACCTTTTTGCAAATTGAAATAGATTTATTTATTTAGTAAAGTTAGAAAAATGAAACGAAGGATAAAATTACACATTCAGGAGGAAAAATGATGAGAAAATTAATTTTAGTCTCTTTCTTGGTGCTTGCCTTTTTCGCCGGCTGCTTGCTTATCGCTCAAGAGCCATACAAGCTGCCGCCCAAAGGAGTGATAGATATCGTCGATGCGCCCCCTCCTCCTGCTGCCATCATCAGCCCCACAGGAGACCTCATGCTCCTTGCCGAATATAGAGCCATGCCTTCGATTGCCGACCTGGCCCAGCCCATGCTCAAGCTTGCCGGAGCGAGGATTTTGCCCAAGTATAACAGCCGCCAGCAAACAATTTTTTATACGGGCCTTACAATAAAGTCCATTAAAGATGGTCTGACAAAGCGCGTCGAGCTGCCTGAAGGAGCAAAACTCGACTCTCCTCGGTGGTCTCATGATGGCTCGTGGATAGCCTTTCTCAGATACACAGAAGCCGGGCTGGAGCTCTGGATTGTCGATTCAAAAACAGGAAAACCAAAGACCCTCACCCCGCCGGTCATCAATGCCGCCATAAGCTCCGGTTTAACCTGGCTTCCTGATAACCGCCACCTCCTTGCTTATATTATTTTGGAAAACAGAGGCAACCCGCCGGAAAAGCCTGCGGTCCCGATCGGGCCCGATATTCAGGAAACATCAGGAAAGTTTTCAACAGTATCGACTTACCAGGATCTCCTGACCAGTCCTTATGACGAGAAGCTATTCGATTATTATGCCACATCCCAGATCGTGGAAATCGATGTTATCTCCGGAAGCAGCAGAAAAATTGGCGACCATGGGATATACCCCTATGCCAGTCCTTCTTCTGATGGAAATTTTCTGCTCGTTTACAGGATAAAAAAGCCTTACTCCTACAGCGTTCCTTATTCCTCATTCCCCCATGCTTTAGAGATATGGGATAGAGACGGGAAACTTGTCCATCTTCTTGCTGACCTGCCTCTGGCTGATGAAGTGCCTGTTCGAGGAGTTCCCAAAGGGCCGAGAGCTTTCGAGTGGAGGCCGCTTAACCCTGCCACTCTCATCTGGGTCGAAGCTTTGGACGAAGGAGACCCTGAAAAGACAGTTCCCCATCGGGATAAACTCATGACCCTCTCTGCCCCATTCAAGGATAGCCCAAGGGAAGTGATGAAGATTCAACACCGCTATTCAGGGGTTGATTGGCTTAAGCCAGAAGGCACCGCCTTCCTCACCGAATTCGACTGGAAGAGAAGATGGACGACAACCTATCTCATCAATGTTGACGACCCTGCGCAGGCTGCAAAAAAAATCTTCGACCTCAGCAGCCAGGATAGCTACAATGACCCCGGCAACCCTGTTTCGATAACAACTGCAACCGGAGATCAAATTCTTCTCCAGGATAAGGATTGGGTCTATCTCTCAGGAAGCGGAGCCTCTCCAAAAGGGGACATGCCTTTCCTGGACAGGATGAATCTCTTGACGATGAAAAAAGAGAGGCTGTTCCAGTGCGGCGAAGGAAGCTACGAAGCTTTTATCAACTTCAGCGGAAAATCAAGAGACCAAATTATAACGCGATACGAATCCAAGACCGAGCCGCCAAATTATTATCTTCTCAACCTGAAAAGCAAGAAGAGAGCCAGCCTTACTGATTTTAAAGACCCCGCTCCCCAACTCACAGGGATGAAGAAGCTTCTCGTAAAATATTCAAGGCCCGACGGCGTTGAACTTTCTGGAACCTTGTATCTGCCGCCTGGATATAAAGAGGGAGAGAGACTTCCCTGCGTCATCTGGGCTTACCCCATGGAGTACAGCGACGCAAGAGTCGCCGGACAGGTCAGAGGCTCGCCTTATCGCTTTACTTTCTTCAGGGGTCCATCCCAGCTTTTCTTCGTCACCCAGGGATATGCGCTCCTCGATGGAGCTCAAATGCCTGTGGTCGGAGACCCAAAAACAATGAACGATACTTTTGTCGAACAGATCGTATCCAGTGCCAAAGCAGCCATAGACAAGCTGGATTCGATGGGAATCATTGACCCCAAACGTGTCGGCGTCGGAGGCCACAGCTACGGAGCTTTCATGACAGCCAACCTCCTTGCGCACTGCGACCTTTTTGCAGCCGGAATCGCCAGAAGCGGCGCCTATAACCGAACTCTGACGCCTTTCGGATTCCAGAACGAGCGAAGAACTCTGTGGCAGGCTGGCGAAATCTATTTCAAGCTCTCCCCTTTCATGTACGCTGACAAAATCAACGAGCCCATTCTCCTCATCCACGGCGAAGACGACAACAACTCCGGAACTTTTCCCATACAATCCCAGAGGCTCTTCCATGCGCTGAAGGGACATGGGGCCACGGCCCGTCTGGTCATGCTTCCCCAGGAAAGCCACGGATACTCAGGCAGAGAATCCGTGCTTCATGTTCTCGCCGAGATGTTTGAATGGTTCGACAAGTATGTAAAAAACAAACGATAGTGAAGGATAAGGAATACTGAGGGCCAATTATTGAAGGAAGAAAGAAGCATTTTTGCTCAGAATAAAGAAACTGATAGCATAAGCAGAGAGAAAGCATCGAAAAAGAGAAGGAGTCAAAAATGACAGCAAAAAGGATTCAATATTATATTGTCACAATTTTTTTCATTCTGTTTTTGCTCGTTCCCCCCTCCACCCTTGCTCAAGAAACTGAGAAAAAAACTAAAGAGAAATCAATAACCTCATGGCTCTTGCTCGGTCCCTTCCCGAGTCCCCTCCCTGCCTTTCATGAAGATAAGAAAAATAATTTTACTGCCGAAGATTTGCTAAGATTTGAAGAGTTCGATATCTCAGGGCTCAAGCCAAAATTGGGCAACTCTATTAAGTGGCATGACGGGGCTGTGGCCCGATGGGAATCGATCCAGGGAAGTGAAAAGGGTGTCTCGCTTGCCGGAAATCCCGCAGTCCCTTCAACGGCTTACCTCGGAGTCTACATCGATGTCTCAAGATGGACAAAAGCAAAGGTTATGGTGACAAGCCCTCAGCTCTCTAAAATCTATTTCGACCGGGAAATTGTGGCAAGAGCCAGGTCGACGAAATCTGAAAAGGGGAATATCTCCAATGAAGAGAAAAAGATATCAATGGATTTGATTTTGGAAACAGGCAAACACCTCCTTCTCGTCAAAAGCGTGTTCGACCCTCAATTGAATTCTGATTGGACGGTTGAAGCGAGCCTTTCTTGCGACGAAAAATTTGACTCGCCCGCCCCTTCTCTGACTCTTTCGGCTGAACAGAAAATGACAATCCCAAATCTCCTCGACAGCCCTCAGGTCACGGCGGTTTCTGTTTCCCCTGATGGAACTCTGGCCGCGCTCGCCAAAAGTCAATCGCTTCCTCCGAGTGACGAGTCAGAGGGATGGGTGGAAATGTACAAGGTTGCAGACGGCCGTTTAACCCAAACCTACCGGGGAGGCATGTCCATATCTGCAGTGAATTGGGCCCCGAACGGAAAGAAATTCTCCTACACAAGCCACAGCAAGCAGGGAGGGACAATCTGGGTCGTTGACCTGGAATCAGGAACTTCCATACCTGTTCTCAAGAATATTAAAGACCTCGGAAGCTATGTTTGGTCTCCTGACGGAAGCTTTATCATTTATTCTGTCACCGAGAAAAAGGAGCCGGAAGAGACCATAGTCGATAGATTCTTAAACCTTGCCGACCGGCAGCCCGGATGGCGGAACCAAAGCTATCTTTATAAAATAACCTTGCCTGACGGAATTCGCCAGAGATTAACAGCAGGAGAGCTTTCGACCGCTCTGAACAGCATCAGCCCTGACGGAAAAAAACTGCTTTTCACCAGGTCCATCATCGATTACTCCGAGCGTCCCTATTCAAAGACCGAGCTTTACTCTCTCGATTTGACAGCACTGGAGCCGAAACTGCTGTGGAAAGGAAAATGGTTTGGAAGCGCCCAGTGGTCACCTAAAGGCGAAAAGATTCTTATCCTCGGCGGCCCCTCGGCATTCGGCGATGTCGGCATTAACGTTCCAAAAGGGACAATACCTAACGAATACGATACCCAGGCTTATCTTTTTGAACCACTGACCAATCAAGTTGAGCCTCTGACTAAAGCCTTTAATCCTTCGGTCGACCAGGCTTTCTGGCCTCGGTCCGAAGATTGTATTTACTTTGTCACCACAGACCGCGATTTTCGCCATCTCTACAGGTATGACTTAGATAAAAAAGAATTTTCTCTCATCGAATGCTCCGTCGAAATCATCGAAGGAATATCCATAGCCGAGAAAGAGCCCATCGCCGTTTACACCGGGTCCGGCGCAACCGCGCCTCCTAAGACTTTCATCCTGAATATTCCAAAAAAGGAAAGCCGTCTCCTCCTTGACTCTACAAAAGAGGATTATGCGGACGTCAAATGCGGGGAGGTCAAGCCCTGGTCTTTTAAAAACAGAAGGGGGCGTGAAATCGAAGGGAGAGTTTACTATCCTCCTGATTTCGACAGCAGCAAAAAATATCCCTGTATCGTTTATTATTATGGGGGCACGACTCCCGTTACACGCGAATTCGGCGGCCGCTATCCCAAAAATTTATACGCGGCCCAAGGCTATATCATCTATGTCCTTCAGCCGAGCGGAGCGACCGGGTACGGACAAGAGTTCTCTGCCCTTCACGTCAACGACTGGGGCCTTATTGTTGCTGATGAAATCATCGACGGTGTGAAAAAATTTTTAGCCGCCCATCCGTTTGTCGATGAGCGGCGGGTGGGCTGTGTTGGTGCTTCCTACGGCGGGTTCATGACCATGCTCCTTCTCACCCGCACCAACATCTTTAGCGCAGCCATCGCCCATGCCGGAATAAGCTCTATTTCAAGCTACTGGGGCGAAGGATACTGGGGTTACTCTTACAGTGCCTACGCCGCGGCGAACAGTTACCCCTGGAGCAGAAAAGATATCTTCGTCAATCAAAGTCCACTCTTCAATGCGGACAAGATCACAACACCCCTTCTTCTTCTCCATGGTTCTGTGGACACCAATGTCCCGCCTGGAGAAAGCACGCAGCTTTTCACTGCCTTAAAAATTCTTGGCCGGGAAGTGGAATACATCCAGATTCTAGACCAGAATCATCAGATTCTGACTTATAACAAGAGAATAATCTGGACAAAGACCATACTGGCCTGGTTCGACAGATGGCTCAAAGGTCAAGCGGAGTGGTGGGCGGCTCTTTATCCAAGTCAATAGCTTAAATTTCGGGAATAAGCCGGAGTTTTTTTCCGAAAAAGCCGCATAAATATTGCATAACTTTGAAAACCAATAATTAATCTTGGGGTTTGCGTATAAAGCGTTTAGCCGCCTGCGGTGGCCTGGTACTACCTTTTTGTATCAAATGAAAAAAATGAATTGTTCCCAAGATTTCATCCTGGAAGGCGATTTACTTGTTTTTTAGGATGACTTATTATAATTTAATAAACAAAAAGCAGGATTAGATTTACTATTCGAAGGTGCGGTTAGCTCAATTGAGGTATTTCCATCAAATCTAAAGCGAACGAATACAAATGCATTAAGATGAAGATAAACTTAAACAAACTCAACGAAGCCTATCGAAATTTTATCGACAAGTCTCCCTATTTATTCTTTTCCACCGACCTTAAGGGAAATTTCTTATTCATCAACAAAGCCGCAGAAAAAATAACAGGATTGAAGCTTTCTGAGACGCAAAAAAGCAACCTTGAAAATGTCGTAGTGCCTGAATACCAAAATTCCATAAAAAAACTTTTTCAAGACGACCTCAAAATTGAAAACATTCCACCATTGGAAGTCGAAGTCACGGACTCGAGCGGAAATCGAATTCCCTTGGAGATTCAACTCATCGGGGTCAAAGACAAAAACGGCAAACCGGCCACGCTGCAGTGGATGGCCAGAGAAATCAGCGAACAAAAAAAGGCAAGGAAAAAAATCGAACAACTTTATAAGAAAGCTCACGACACAAGGTCGATATTCATGTCGGTCCTGAACAGCACGGAGAATATCGCTGTTCAGGGATACAATATCAAGGGCGAAGTCATTTTCTGGAACCAATTCTCAGAAAAATTATTCGGATTCACAGAGAATGAAGTCAAAGGAAAAACACTCGAGGAATTCCTGCTCAGCGAATCCGATGAAAAAGAGTTTAAAAAACATATAAAGAATGTCATCCAAAATACTAAACCCTCCCCTCTTACAGAATGGAGAACCAAGGCAAAGACAGGAGATACCCGGCACATTTTATGCTTCATCTTCCCTTCCCTCCTCGAAGACCGTGACCCCATGGCCATTGCCATGGTTGCCGACATAACAGAGGCGAAGAAGGCACAAGAAAAAATAAACGAGATATTAAACCAGCTTGAGAGATTCTCAGAAATATCGGCGGACATATTATCCATCAAAGATGAGGAGAAGCTATTCGACCGCATCGCTCAAGCGGTCATCGATATTTCAGATTACCGGAGGGTTCTCATTTCGTATTTTATCAACACTCCTCCCTACCGGGAGATCATCGGCCATAAAGGGGTTAAAAGAGCTGATTTAGAAAGAGTGAAGAAAATCAAAATGCCGAGAGAAAAATATCTGGAATATTTTAGAAAAGGCATTAAAATCGGGAACAATTCCTCCTATATCCCTCACACTTTAAAAAATATTCTGGACCAAAAGGCTGTCATCTACGGAGAAACACCGTATCCCGATAAAGAAGGCCTCTGGCACAAGGAAGACAATTTGCTCGTCCCCATGAAAGACACAAAAGGAAAGATGATAGGAGTCATTTCAGTCGATGAATCCAAAAGCGGTCTCGTGCCCACTGAGGAGACAGTCAAGCCTCTGGAAATTTTTTCCAACCTGATGTCAGAGGTGATTCAGAAATACAAGCTGGCAAAAAAAATCAGCGAATCTGAAGAAAAGTATCGAGACCTGGTGACTAACATTAAAATCGGAATTTTCAGAGCCGCACCTGACGGGAAAATTCTTGAAGCAAACCCCGCTGCCTTAGAGATGTTCGGCTATCTCGACAGCGCTCAATTTCTCAATCTAAGAATTTCCTCTTTATTTCCAAATCCGGATGATTACAATACTCTCATAAAAAATATCGAAGAAAAAGGCTATGTAAAGGACTTCGACAGGTCTTTGATAAGAAGGAACAGAACCCAATTCTGGGCTTCAATCATATCAACGGCGGTAAAGGACACCTCAGGAAAAACTCTATATTACGATACTGTCATCGAAGACATCACAGAAAGGAAAAAACTTGAGGAACAAGTCCAGCGCCTTTCGGAAACCGATGAATTGACAACACTGTACAACAGAAGATACTTTAACCAGAATCTGCCCAAAGAAATTAAAAAAGCTGAAATATGGAGAAGCACCCTTTCCATTATCATGGTCGATATCGATAATCTTAAGCAATACAATGATCTTTACCTGCACCTCGAAGGAGATAAAATTTTAAGAGAAACTGCGCAGAACATATCCAACACCTTGAGAAAAGAAGGTGACTGGGTCACAAGGTACGGAGGAGATGAATTTGTCGTTATCCTGCCTGGAACAAACGCATCGCAGGCAGGCATCGTCGCCGAAAGGATTAGAAAAATCTCAAGTGAACTTGAATTCCATCTGAAAGGGGATAAGGTTCGCATAACTGTAAGCGCGGGAGTTGCCAGTTTTTATTACCTGGAGAGCGCGCTGGCAAGCAGCGGCAGCAAGGATAAGCTAGTTCCAACGGACTATGAAAAAATCGCAAATGAGTTGATAAAACTTGCCGATGAAGCCTTGCGGGATGCAAAACAATCCGGGAGAAACAAGGTTGTCATCTCCACAAAAGCCATAGAGCTCAGCAGGATTACCAAATAACTGACTCTCTTTTCTTCGAATCGGCTAAAATAGACAAACTCTTCTTTCTTTGTGATGAAAATAAATTTATCGCGTCACTAGAAATGCTTCTGTAATGATTTGAACCAGCTAATTTCCTTAGTTCCTCCCTCTTTCGTTAATAAAATGTCTTGTTAACCGCCCCTCTTCCTAAAACCCATGAAAAGATAAAAGAAGGAAAGTTCTAATTTCTAATCTTAGCGCGAGCCTGAGCAAGCCTTAACACAGACTCCGCAGATATGCTGGCCGACAATTCCCATCTTCCTGAACTCTTTGAGCTTTTCGAAGCAGGCCCAATGGTCAAAATCCTCTTTTTGTTCTTTTATGGCCTGAGCCGGGCAGGGCTCAAGGCACTTCCGGCATTTGCCGCAGTCTTTATTCAGGGGCCTATCGGCTTCGAGCGGCATATCGGTCAGCACCGTGACGAGCCTGAATCTTGCCTTAAATTCAGGGTTGACGAGCAGGTTGTTCCGTCCTATCCACCCCAGGCCGGCCAGATACCCTACTTTCTTATGGGAGAGATGAGCCCTCTGCTTTTCCCAGTCTATAATCTGGGAGGCGGGAATAGGGAGAGCCTTGAAGCCGAGCTCCTGGATATATGAAGATAAAAGAAAAGCTGTCCTGTCCAGAAAAAAATTAACCTGACGATAGTGGTGAAAATAAAGCGGAGTGGGCCTGTCCAGAATATCTTCCAGGACAGAATCAAGCAGCCGCTTGCCGAGAGAAATTGCGTTTTGGAATTGGCTTTTCAGGTTTTTATCGAGGAGAAATTCCTCTCTTATGTTTGTGATATCGGCGACCCCGAAAAGAGAAATCCCTTGTTCCAGGGCAAAATTTTTCAGCTTCTGGCGGTTCTTCTCTTTTTCTGTCATGGGAGTCCATTTTACCGGCGGCTGCAAGACCTGTCAACGAAAGTTGACTCGAGCCAGAGATTAAGATATATCAATGGATGAATTTGAACCGACGAGGAGCCATCATGGTTGAAAGAACTCTGGCCATCATCAAACCCGATGCCGTAAAGAAAAAAATAATAGGCAAAATCATCCAGAGAATCGAGGAAGAAGGATTTAAAATATCAGGCCTGAAGATGCTTCATCTCACCAGGGAAGAAGCCAAGGGCTTTTATATTGTGCATAAAGACAAACACTTCTACCAAAGCCTGACGGAATTCATGTCCTCTGGAGAAATCGTGGTCATGGTCCTTGAAGGGGAGAATGCCATCTCCCAGTGGCGTGAGGTGATGGGCGCTACAGACCCCGCGTTGGCTAAAACAGGAACGCTGCGCCAGATGTTTGGGTTTTCAGTAGAGCGAAACGCGGTCCACGGCTCTGACAGCCCAGCCACAGCAGAGTGGGAGGTCGATTATTTCTACAAAGGCGAAAAATTATAGATTTTCTGCCCTTTCTTGTGTTTTTAATAAAAAATTGATATTTTAGCCAACCGTGTTTATTTTATTTAGCCAACGAGATTTGGAAGAATTTTTCTCAAAAGTTTCAACTTATGTCTCGTAATTTTTTTGATAAATAAATAAAGTAATTTTCTCAAAACGCCGCACAGGAAAGGAAGAGAAGAATCAAATACTCGCCTAAATAAATAAATGATAGCCAAAATTTATTTTAATAAAAGCGCTACATATACGACTAATAATTACGAGAAATACAATATATAGTTATAAAAGAAATTTTTAATAATTCCGATGGTAAGGGCCGAATAAACAACATTATGAGAAAAAGAGAAAAAAAAGAAAATAATGAAGAAAAAAAATTCAATTTATCTTTAAGAAAAACGACTAAATTTTGGATAATTTTTGTCAAATCATAAAAATAATAAATGTCTAAGTCTATAACTAATCTTTTTTATATTAATAATTTACATAAAAAAAAGACTTGACAATTTTTTTTGTTTGTTTTAGTAATAATTGGACGCCTTGGAGGGAGATTCGGTAAAGAGAAACATTACTCTCAAAATCAAAGAATTCCTTTTTTCTTCTACTTTTCCCCCCAAGCCGCTCTTAAAATAAAAAAGGAGGTTTTCACACCATGCGTAAAAAAACAATAAAGATCGTAGCTCTTATTGCCTGCTTCAGCATTCTCTCGCTCTATGTTCCAGGACTTCTTGGCGTTGAAAAAGCCGAAAGGTTCGAGAAGAAAGGTGATTTCATGAAATTCTTCATGAAGCCAGCTGTCATCCTGTCTTACTTCCTCCCCTTCCTGAGCCCAATCTTCGATAACGGCACAAAGACAATCAATTCAACAACGAATTCCACAAGCAATGCAGTCAAAAAGATCAAAATCACGGCTGATTCAATTTCACCTAAGGTTGGCTCTGGTAAAGACTAATAAGGTTTGCTAAATAGTTAAATTTTCAAAGTCAAAAGACAGA
>CAZYBE010000052.1:0-16008 GCA_964645765.1 uncultured Eubacteriales bacterium | reverse complement strand
GATTTAGCCATCGGAGTTTGCTCTTCGAGGGAACCCGACGAAGTCGGGCGGCGAGTATGTCTGAGCGAAGCGAGTTACGCAGCCGCCGAGAAGAGCAAAAGGAGATGGCGTTAAAAATCCGATTGGGAGCGAGGCTATTTTCCAAAACTTCAACAAAATAAGTTTGACAGATTGCCTAAATAAATTTAATTTTATAATCTCATTTTTTAATGTCGCCGAGATTTCGGGAAGGTCGATGATCGACGTCAAAGAGCATTTTTATGATGATGACCCTTTAAGCGGTCATCCAGATGTCCGGACAAGGCTCAAAGATGTATCTTATTTTTTACTTGGGAATGGACTTATTCAGGCAGCGGTCCAGGTCGCTCCATCTGGAGAAGGGACAGCAGCAGGGCTGCTGATTATGAACCCTGAGCGCTTTGGGAAAAAGAGGGAAGCCTTGACCATGGATTCAAGGTGCGGCCTGGAAAACACCTTGGTTCGTATCATCTGCGGAACAAAAGTCAGCGCAGTTAATACAGCGACCCTGGAAGCGGAATGGATCGATGAGTACAGAATTCCTGCTGTCCGCATCCAATGGCAAGCTCCTGGTCTTCAGATAAAAGAACAGTTCTATTGCCCAGACCTCTCCCAGCCTCTTCTCATACGAGAAGTGAGGATAAAAAATCTCAAAGAACGGAGGGCTCGAATCCGTGTTCAAACCGGCACCCTTCAAGAATCGTTAGAAAGGGAAATTTTCGCAGGCCCTGTGAAGGAAGAAAAAATCTTCTTCAGCTATAAACTGGACCATTCTGGGAAAAAAATAATTATCGATTCAATTCCTGAAACTCTTATAAGCCAGGAAGCCATTCAGCACTGGAATAAGGCTCATTCTTCTTTTGGCTCTGCCCTGCTTGAGCATTATTTCAATGCTTCAAGATTTCAACTGGTCGCAGCCGTTTCGAAGTCCGGCAAGGTCGACGGCGGCATTTGGCAGTATAACAGGGAGTGGGTGAGGGACCAGGCGATGATTGCCCAGGGTTTAACCATGTCCGGAAACTTTGAGATTGCCCGAAAGATGCTCAAGCGTCTCCTCGAGGAATTCGTCACCGAACAGGGAGACACAATTGATTCCAGCGAAAAGCGGGATATGGATGAGGTCGAGCTTGACCAGAACGGCGTGCTTCTCGATTCGCTGAAGCATTATGTTCTCTGGAGCGGCGACCATGAGCTCGTTCAGGAAACTTGGAAAAAAATACTCGTCACGGCTGAGTTTCCGCTTTCAGCCGTTTTCTGCCATCAACCCTCAGGGCTCTTGGCCAACAGGAGGGAGTTTTGGGAGCGTCATCAGGCTCATGGAATACAGAAAGGGATGGAGCTTTCCCACCAACTCTTCACTTCGATAGGGCTTAGTTCAGCAGCCACGCTCGCTCGCATGATATCTCGCGAGGAAGAAGCCGTACGCTGGGAAATGGAGGCTCAAAGGATAAGGAAGGCCATGCTCGATGATACCCGATTCGGTCTGGCTACAAGCCAGGGTTTCATCAAGCGGCGCAAGGTTGATGGCTCAGTTCAGGAAGCCATCGAGCCGTTGCCTGAAGCCCGACTGCCGGCTGAAGTGCCTCTTGCTTCTCCTGGTATCCATCTTCTCAATCCTGATTCTTCAGCGGCTTTAGCCATTGCCACAGGTTTTATATCTCCCGGCTCCTTCCTTGCCCTAAAAACATTGGCCAATCTCGAGGTGCTCTGGAATCAAGCCTGGGAAGGCGGCGGATATGGACGCTATCATTTTAGCTCAGAGCCTGACTCTCCAGGTTCCTGGCCTTTTCCTTCATTGTTCATTGCCCGGGCCTGCGTTGAAGCCGGAGATATGGAAAAAGTCTGGAGAGTTTTGCGTTGGCTGAATACGCTGCCAGGAGCCAAGGCCGGCTCATGGTTTGAATTTTATGGCAAGCGTCTCGCTCCTCCTTTTCCTCAGGTCGGAATAACGCCGTGGACATGGGCTGAGATGATTATCCTTCTCGTCCATCACCTTATCGGCATCAGGCCAGAAGCTAATCAGCTGAGAATAAGGCCCAGGCTGCTCCCTGGAATAGAAAGAATCCAGTGCTCGTTTCCGCTTAGAGGCGGGAGAGTTAACTTTGAGGTCAAAAGAGTCCCGGATGCAAGATTAGCCGCTTTTCGCTCGAACGGTGCAGTCGAGCAGTCATCAGAGAGAGAAGCTCTCATTTCCTATTCAGAAAAGGAACTTTGGGTTGAGGCTTCTGTTGCTTAAGATATTAAAGAAGGGTAGAGGCATATGATGTCAAAAAAGACTCTCTATCTCCTCTGCAACGCCCACATCGACCCTGTCTGGCTGTGGGAATGGGAAGAGGGCGCTGCCGAAGCTCTTTCCACCTTCCGGACAGCCGCCCAATTTTGTGAGGAATTCAAGGATTTTATCTTCAACCACAATGAAGCTTTGCTCTATAAATGGGTGGAAAGCTTCGAGCCAGAGCTCTTTTCGAAGATCCAGGAATTGGTTAGAAAAAAAAGATGGCATATCATGGGCGGATGGTTTTTGCAGCCTGACTGCAACATGCCCAGCGGCGAATCTTTTGTTCGCCAAATTCTCACCGGCAAGATTTATTTCAAGAATAAGTTTGGAAAGGAGCCCAAGACCGCTGTCAATCTTGACCCTTTTGGGCATTCGAGAGGTCTGGTGCAGATTCTGAAGAAATCCGGTTATGATTCTTATCTTTTCTGCCGGCCGGATTTGAAAGAATTGAGCCTTCGCTCGGATGATTTTATCTGGGTGGGGTATGATGGCTCTGAGATCCTCGCTCACCGCGCTCGCTACCACTATAATTCGGAAAAAGGCAAGGCCAGAAAGCGGGTGGAAAGATGGCTGGCTGAAAACAAAGAGCAGGAAGCAGGCCTTCTTCTCTGGGGAGTAGGAAACCACGGCGGCGGGCCATCCCGCAAAGACCTTGAGCAGCTCGGCCAGCTCATTGCCCAAGAATCCGAGCGGCGCGTTTGTCATGCCAGACCCGAAGATTATTTTCATAATTTGGAGAGGAATTCCGGCAAGCTTCCCCGCCACGCTGAGGACCTCAACCCCTGGGCTGTCGGCTGCTATACGACCATGGCTGAGGTCAAGCAGAAGCATAGAAAACTTGAAAGCGCATATTTTTTAACAGAAAAAATGGCATCCCAAGCCGCACTGCAGGGCCTCGTGGATTATCCCAGAAAAGAGCTTCAAGAAGCCCTGGAAGACCTTCTCTTCTGCGAGTTTCATGATATCCTTCCCGGCTCATCCATACCTCAAGCCGAAGCTTATGCCCTTCAAAGGATGGACCACGGTCTTGAAATTCTTTCCAGGCTGAAAGCCAAAGCATTCTTTGCTTTTCTCAGCGGCGAGCCCAAAGCTGAAGAAGGCGAGTTTCCGATTTTTGTTTTTAATCCCCATCCCTATCCTCTAAATGAAATAGTGGCTTGCGAGTTCCAGCCTGCAGAGCCAAATTTTGACCGGAGCACTTTCTGGCTTCCTGAGATAAAAGACAGAAATGGTGCGCCCGTCCCTGTTCAGCTCGAAAAGGAGACGAGCAACATCACTCAGGAATGGAGAAAAAGAGTCGTTTTTCAAGCCGAGCTCATGCCAAGCCAGATGAGCCGCTTCTCCTGCTTCCTGAGAGAGGTTAAATGCAGGCCGCGAATTGAGAGGCAAATGGAGTCTGCGCTGACTCTAAAATCTGATAAAGCTAAGCTCGTCATCTCGAGCGAAACAGGTTTGATAGAAAATTTCCGCATCAACGGTGTTGATTTTCTAAAGCCCGGCTCTCTTCAGCTCCTGGTCGTTGAGGATTATCCCGACCCTTGGGGAGTGCTTGTTCGCAGCTTCCGAAAAGTCAAAGGGGCTTTTGCCCTAATGAGCAAAAAGGAAAGCGCTTTGTTTTCAGGAGTTTCATCCTCTGAGCTGGAGCCGGTGAGGATTATCGAGGACGGTCCGGTGCGGACAGTCGTTGAAGCTTTATTCAAATACAATCACTCGTATGCCTGCCAGCGTTACAAAGCTCCAAAAAAAGGGACTGAGTTTGAAATTGAGGTCCGGGTTTTCTGGAATGAAAAGGACCGAATGCTCAAGCTCTCAGTCCCGACACCTTTCCAGAATGGAATCTGTGTCGGCCAGGTGGCCTACGGCGTTGAACAATTTAAAAGGATGGGTGAGGAGCTGGTCGCACAGAAATGGGTTGGAGTTATATCAGAAGATAAACGCTCTGCATTCACGGCCATCAACAGCGGAACTTATGGCTTTGATTTTCATCAGGGAGAGCTTCGCTTCTCCCTGCTCCGGTCTGCCGCCTACTCAGCCCATCCTGTTGGGAAAGGAATCCCGCTCGTGCCCCAGGACAGGTTCGAGCCGCGGATTGACCAGGGCGAGAGGATTTTTCATTTCTGGTTCAATGGCGGCAAGGCTGAAGATAGAATATTGGGGATTGACCGTGAAGCCGCAACCAAGAATGAGACCGCCATGGCTCTCTTCTGTTTTCCTTCAGGAAAAGGGAAAAGAATTTTGCCTGGAGTCTTTCTCAGCGATAATGCGGTCCAAATGACAGCCTTGAAGATGGCTGAAGAGAAAAATTGGCTCATCATCCGCCTTTTTGAGCCAACAGGTGAGAAGAGAAAAACTCAATTCTCGATCCCATCTTTGGGTCTTGCCTTTGATATAAGTCTCAAAGGCTTTGAGATTAAAACCATGGCTGTGGACCTGGCCTCCAAAGACATTTTCGAGGTCGACCTGATGGAAACAAAACTTTCAGAGGTTGAAAGATGAGCTTTGATTCTGAGCCTTCGAACCTGCAGAAAAAGCAGCCGGTTTCTGCAGTCTTGGTCGGGACAAGCGGCATGGGTCTCCATTACCTTAAAACTTTATTGGAAGAATTCCCCCCTGGAGCGCTGGAGCTTCGGGCTGTTGTCGACCCATTTCCGGAAAAATCGGAGCGTTACTCTGACTTAAAAAGGCTGGGAATTCCGGTCTTTGATTCTCTTGAGAAATTCTACGAAAGCAGCAGGACGTCAGAACTTGTGGTTGTTTCTTCTCCCATCCATTATCATGTCCGCCAGAGTTGTGAGGCTCTCCGCTCTGGAAGCAACGTTTTATGTGAGAAACCTCTGGGAGCAACAGTCCAGGAAGCCGATGAGCTGATTCAGACAAGAGATGAATCCGGGCTTTGGGTTATGATTGGCTATCAATGGTCTTATTCCTCAGCCATTCAGGCCCTGAAAAGAGATATCCTTGCCGGTTTGTTTGGGAAGCCGATTCGCCTGAAAACAATTTGCCTTTGGCCAAGGGATGAAGCCTACTACCTGAGAAGTGATTGGGCGGGCAGGATAAAGGATGAGTTAGGGAACTGGATTCTGGACAGCCCTGCCAACAATGCCATGGCCCATTTTTTACACAATCTGTTTTATGTTTTAGGGGAAAGAGTTGACCGCAGCGCGCAGCCTGCCAGGATAGAAGCAGAGCTCTACAAAGCCTATCCCATCGAAAATTTTGATTCAATCGCCTGCCGTATTTTCACAAGGGAAGGAACGGAGCTCTTGTTCTATGCTTCTCATTCTGTTCATAAGGAACTTGGCCCTCAATTTTCCTTTGAGTTTGAAAAAGCAACAATCACTTATGGCGAGGTTTCGGAGGAAATCGTTGCCCGCGGGCCTCAGGATAAGCAAAAACGCTACGGCTCTCCTGATGCAGAGCATCCATTCCACAAGCTTTTTGAGGCGGTTGCTTCGGTCAGGGAGCCGAGGCCAATCCTCTGCGGGCCTGAAGCAGCCAGCTCCCAGACTCTGTGCATCAACGGCATCCAGGAATCAGCGCCTGAAATGATAACCTTTGCCGAGTCGATGATTGAAAAGAATGACAAGGAGCGTGCACGCTGGGTCAAGGGCCTGGCTGAGGCTCTTTATGATTGCTATAAAAAGGGAACTCTGCCGAGCGAAGCAGGATTTTCCTGGTCTCAGGCCGGGAAGTCCATCGATTTGCGCAATTACCACTTCTTCCCTGGCGGTATCTCTCCTAGAGCTCAAAAAGATAGAAAATCATAATCTTTCATAACATAGAAGAATAGGAGAATAAACCGTGTGCAAAAGGACAAGATTTATCATTGCTTTCATCATCATTCTTTGGACAGGTTTTGGCTGTGCTGCCAAAGAGTACAGCATCCGCTGGGTGACAGTCGACGATATTGCCAGGAGCCTTGAGAGCGAGCCCCAGATGAATATAGGGTTTGATATCGATGACACTTTATTGTTTTCGAGTCCTGGCTATTATTATGGACAGCATAAGTATTCACCCGGAAGCGATGCCTATTTGATTATGGAGGAGTTCTGGAATGAGATGAACAACGGCCTTGACCGGTTCAGCCTTCCCAAAGAATGCGGACGCAAGCTAATTGAGCTGCACAAGAAAAGGGGCGATTCCATTTATTTTGTTTCAGCAAGAATGAAAACTAAGACTGAGCAAGTGACCGAGATACTGGCTGGGACATTCGGCTTAATAAATCCAAACAGAGTCATTTTCACCGGCTCCAAACTTGCTGAAAACCCCAAAATCAGGCCGATTAGAGAGTATAAAATCAGAATTTATTATGGAGATTCAGATGTTGACATCACAGCAGCTCAAGCAGTAGGCATCCGAGCCATTAGAATCATCCGGGCTGGGAACTCTACGAACAAACCCTTGCCCAAAGCTGGCCGCCTTGGAGAAGAAGTCTTAGTGAACTCGGAGTACTGAAATTTGAACCCAAAAGAGCGAATGAAAAAGGCCATGGACGGGGTGGAACAGGACCGGGTGCCGGTCATGTGCCAGATGAGCATCGGCCATATGCTCCTTCAAACAGGTTTTTCCCCCTCTGAATTTTGGTTCTTCGCTGAAGTTTTTGCCGAGGGGTTGCTGGAGCTGCGAAGGATATATGATTTTGATGGAATTCTCATCAGCCTTCATGGTCACTGCGCCCGATGGAGAAAAGAGGTGGCAAGAGTTCGGCGTGAAGAAAAGGGAGAAGTTTTAACCTGGAAGAACGGCGATAAAACAATTTTTCCTTTTGACGACCTTCCCCGGCATTATCCTTCTAAAAAGACATCTCCGCCTTCCATAAAAGATTTTGACCCGGAATCGATACCAGAAGACATTGACTTTATCCCTGTCTCTCAGGGATTAGAGTTCCATATCGAACAAGAGCACAAGTATGATATATTTGACTTAATCCAGAACAAAGCAGGGGAGCACTTCTCCATCCACGGCGAGGTCACCTCTCCCTTTGATTATTACCTCAATCTCTTCGGGTTTGAGAATGCCATCATAAACCTCATCGAAGAGCCAGCTAAATCCAAGGAGATACTGCAGCGCTACACAGAAGGCGTGAGAAGAATTGCCGTCGAGCAAACCAAGCACGGAGTCGATGCTGTAAAGATTTCATCGCCCTATGCAGGAGCAGGATTCATCTCTCCCTCATTATACCGAGAGTTTGTTCTTCCCTATGAGGCTCAGATTGCCCGGGCAGTCCGCGCCAGCGGGGTTCATGTCTACACTCATACCTGCGGAGCTATCAACGACCGCCTGGAGATGATGGTTGAGGCAGGAATTTCAGGGATAGAATGCCTGGACCCTCCACCGCTGGGCAATGTCCGGCTGGATGAGGCTAAAAAGCGAATCGGGCACAGGGTCTTCATCAAAGGAAATATCGACCCGGTCAATGTCCTGCTTTTAGGCTCCAAAGAAGCCATTCGAAAGGATGCAGCCTCAAAGATAGAAGTCGGCAAGCCTGGCGGAGGCTATATCTTGAGCACAGCCTGCTCGATCGCTCCCTACACAAAGAGGGAGAATGTTCAAGCCCTGGCTCAGGTGGCAGAGGAAATGGGGACGATATTATGATAGGCTTGGAATAGTCTTTTCAAATAAGGTTTTTGCTACGGTATTAATTTGGAGGGGTTAAATTAGAGGAGAGGGGAGCTTCAAGCAGAATTTAGAGATACTGGTCAGTTATTTTATTTTTCCCTTGAAGGGTAGCAATTCTTGCTCGAGTTCCTGAATTCTTTTCAGAAGCTTCTCTCTTTCTCCTTTTTTTATCTTGGTCAGAATCCTGAGAAGCACTATCACAAGACAAGCTAGAGTTAGAATGTACAGAATAATAGCGCTCAATACTGTAAACTTGAGCTGCAACGGAAAGAGAATGCCGAGCTGGGAGAAAAATAATAGAATCACCAGGACAATCAGGATTAAAGTCCACAATAACATTTGGCTTCCTCCTTGGTCATCTAATAATTTCTCAGTTCAGAACCACCTTATCTTTTCTAGCTTATATCAGAGAGAAGGATTCAAGTCAAGTGAGTTTTTATGTAGTTTTTATGAGTTTTTTATGTAATATTTACTATTTCAATCGCCTAAGCTTTTAGTCGCCTCGTGCCGTTAGACTCAGAAAGAAATTATATTATCATGCGAGGTCGCTGCCTTGTTGAGAAAAAGAAAAAAGCTCGGTAAAATTCTGATTTGAATTGTAAACAGGAGGCTAAAATGAAGGCCAAAGAAATTTTAAAACAGATACGACAGGTTTGCATACCCAAACTTGGCTATCCTGTTGAGGAAACAGTTGCCAGGGAACTTCTCAAATTGCTCGGCTCTGGTGCAGTCATTCAACCTGTTCAACCTGCGGAGATGAAATCTGAGAAAGGAAAATTCTACATTGCCGTGGCAGATGAAAGCCTGACGAGACTGCTTCAAGAGAAGGGATTGAAGATATCCACCCCGAAGGATTGGGCCTTTTTTGGAATTGATGAGAAAGGCTGTTGCTGGCTGCTCAGCTCAAAACCCTGTTTCCTCTATGCTGCCTTTTCTTATGTGATGGAAAAGCAATTGGAACATGACGCCTCTCGGCTCAAACGATGGGTGAAGAGCATGAGTTTTGCTGTCGAGAAATCAACATTCGACCTTTTTCTTACCCAGTATGCCCGGCTCATCCGTTATTTTAACCGCGAAGAATATATCCGGGAATATGCACGCCTGGGATTCACCCATATCGAGGTCAATGCCCTCTCCACACCGCTTCCCCTGGAGGAGGGAGTGTCTGGGGAGTTTTATCCTGATTTTTACACCTACTGCCCGGCACTGGACCAGTTTGTTTCGAGCCGCTTAAACCAGGGTTTATATCCAACTCAATATTTAAAATCCAATCTTGAGCTTCTCAAAGAAAATGCAAGGATAGCTATCCAGTATGGCCTGGTGCCAGGCCTTCTTTGTTTTGAGCCCCGCTCGGTTCCTGAAGCCTTGTTTAAGAGATATCCCACCCTGCGGGGTGCAAGGGTGGACCATCCCTTTCGAAGCTTTAAGCCTCGTTTTAATCTTTCGACCGTTCACCCTGTTGTTCAAAGACATTATGCAGAGCTCATGACCAATTTGATGAAAGAAGTTCCTGAGCTTGAATTTCTCTCCATCTGGACCAATGACAGCGGCTCAGGGTTTGAGCATACAAAATCCCTTTATGTCGGAAGAAATGGGGGTGCCTACCTCATCCGGGAATGGAAAGATGATGAAGAGATTGCCAAGGCTGCTGCCGGAAACATCCTTAACTTTTTCAGGCTGTTGCGGGATGCAGCCTCTCGGATCAACCCCAAGTTCAGGATTATCACCCGCTTAGAATCTTTTTACGGAGAGCGCCCCTACCTCTGGCCTGAATTGAAGGGGGGGATTGATGTCGAGGTAAACTCTCTTCTGGTCCGCGGTTGGGAGAATAACTATCCCCATCCTAATTATCCGGACGTGAAGGTGCTGGGCTCAGCTTATCATTATCAGCTCTGGGAAGGGGAGAAGGAACCCATGGAAGAGTTGGAAAGCCGAAATAGCCGCTGCTTCTTCTATCATTCCTTTTGCACCCATACCAACCAGGAGCCGCTGCTGGGGATTCCCTTTCCGTGGCTAACCCAGGAGAAACTCCTTTCTTCCTACAAGCTGGGCGTTCGTTGCCTGGCCCATACGGGCGGAATCCAGCCTCCGGATAAGGTCCCCTATGCGGTGAACCAGGAAATTTTCCGCTTATTCCAGTTTGAGCCAGAACTGGATATTGACAAGGCAGTCTTGAGCATCGCTTCACGATATGCAGGTGAAGATCATGCCCAAGATTTGGTCAGGGGATGGAAGTCTGTTGAGCAGGCCGTCCGCCATTTCATGCCTCTGCCTCTTTATTCTCATTATGGCAGTGTCTGGCAGCGGCTGCTCGTTCGTCCTTTGGTTCCGGACATCGGCCGCATTCCCAAAAAGGAGAGAGCTTACTACGAGAAGTTCATGTGCTCTTCACTCCACAACCCGAACAAGGTTGACCTGGCAAGGGATGTCCTCTTCGAGCTCGTCTCAAAAGACTATGCCCACAAAGCGTTCAGGCGGATTGATGAGAATGTCTGGGGATACTTGGAGGCTGCGATCGAGCTCTTCAAGGAAAAAATGAATGATGCACAAAAGCGCGGCAATCAAAGAGCTTACAGGGTCTTTGAGGACCAATATTTCAGAATAAGGGCTCTCCGCTGCCTCTATGAGGCTCTGCGCAACGCAGCCGTCTGGATATACGCTGTCCATGAATACCTGGATAGTTCGGACCGCAAAAATAAGGCGGCTTGCCGCAATCTTCTCGACGAGATGAGTGAGCGGGAGATTCAGAACTGCCGGGAGCTTATTCAACTTTGGGAGACGGCACCTGTCGAATGGATGATTGTCTCAGGGAGCGTGGAGACGCCTTTTATTCACGCCGAGAACTTCCCAAAGCTACTGTGTAAGAAGATCGCTCTGATAGAAAAATATAAAGACGATGAGCCTTATATCGACCCTGATTACATGTTTAGAGTTGATGACAATCCTTATGAAAGCATCTAAAAAATTGAATTTTTTCTCATGACACACTGACCAAAGAATTTTTCCTCTCGTTCAAATTGGTTTGGCAGCTGAGGCAGCAGGATTTTTCTCAAAAAGAAAACAAGCAATGTTCTTTTTAATTCCAAGGGAGCTTCCTTTGCTTCAACGAGTCGGGTATAATTCTGGCATCGTTCAGCGGTTTTTTCACGAGCCAGTCTGGTTCTGTAAGATGAAGGAGAAAAAATGAGCGCTCAACAAATACTTTTTGGCTTACTGGAGTTTCTGGTATCAATATTTATAAGTTTTATCCTTATCTTTTTCAGTTACCGATTGCTGCTTGTGCTTACCCCACACTTTGACGAGGAACGCCAGCTCAAGAGAAAGAATGTCTCGGTTGCAGTTGTTTTGGGGAGTATCCTTTTAGGCGAGGCAATCGTCGTCATGCGCGCCATCTACCCGGTCATGGCTGTCATCCAGATTTTTGTGCTCGGGCAGGAGAAGAGTGTTCTGAATTTATTGAAAATGCTCGGGCTGAGTGTCGGATATGTTCTCTTGGCTGGAGTCTTGGCTATTGCCGTCATTCTTATCAGTTTCTGGCTGTTCAATAAGCTGACTCCACGGATAAACCAGTATGAAGAAATCAGAGACAATAATATTGCTGTGGCCCTGTTCATGGCGCTTTTTATCATCGCCGTCTGCATTTTGATCAGCGCCGGCGTTTCAGGCCTGACAAGGGCCTTGATTCCTTTTCCAGAAGTTGGCAGAATTCCGCTCCGTTGAACGTTTTTAAATGAAAACACCTTTTATTCACATCTCTTTTCTTTCTGCCTTGATAGTCAGCTTGATTCTCATCTCCTCTTTGCCCGGCGGAAAGGGCTCTGAGGATGGAAATTCTCCTGCCGGGATTGACTTTCTCAGCTTTGAGCAAAAAAGCGGCTCGCCCCAAAACTTGAACTCATTTGCCAAAGAGGAGACAGAAAGCGCTTACAAACTGACCTACGGCTGGCTGGACTATCAAGGCAGAATCCATTTCATCACTTTTTACATTTCCAAGAAAGACCTTTCTGATGCAGAAGATGAATTTGGATATTATGAGCCCGAGCTTGAAAAATATGTTGAAGCAAGCGTCTCAAAGATGAGAGAGGAGATGCTTATCCACCTCAAGCAATTTGTTATCCAGCTTAGAGCCAAGAGCCGCTATTCTCAATACATCCTGATTGAAGAGGTCGATTCTCTGAATTTTAAGCTCAAGCTTTCTGTGCCGTCGGCTTTCTATAAAGAAGCAAAGGCTGAATTCGAGAGGATTAAAGCTCAGCTTGCGACCGAACAGGAATCTTATTTCAAGAAAATAGATAAAGAAAGAGAAAAGAGCAGGATTGCATATTTAGAGAAGAAAGGGCTGAGACTTGTCGAGGATAGAGCTGCCGTGAACTATCAACAGAGCGTCCAGAACAACCGTCCCCGGGTCAAGCAGGTTTTTGAAGAGATGCTCAAGAAAAATGAAAGCCTGACTCTTCAGCAGTTCCTGGCCTTGATGCTGGCTTTCATCCAGGAGGTCATCTACGGAACCCCGCCCATAAAGGAGGGTGATAAAGTAATTCTGGGTTTCTTTACGCCGCCCAGAGTCTTGGTCGAAGATTTTGGAGACTGCGACTCAAAGGGCGTCACCTTTGCGTCTCTCTGGATGAATTTTAAGAATTATCCGCTGATTCTGATAAAGATTCCAAACCATATGTTCGTCGGATTGGCCATCCCTTCATTCTCTCAGGAAGGAGTGACCATCAACGGCTTGAGATATACCCTTTGTGAGGTCACAGGCCCTGATAAAATTCCCCCTGGCATAATCACTCCCTACAGCCAGTCTTATCTGCAGGCCGGGCAATTTAGGTATGAAATGATTAGATAGGCTTTCTGCCTTTTGTCTTGCTAAATCGTAAATCATTTCTTTCTTTGCTTAATCAAGCAGGCTGTGGTTAATGGATCAATATCCCATCCTTTCATTTTTCCTCAACCTTATAAATTTCATGAGATATATAATAGCCGTCCTCCTTTTCAATTAAGTTTCGGATAGTGTAATAATTATAGTTATCGTCCCATATTGTTCTCAATTGATTAGGGAACGGAATAAAGAAATTTCCCTCATAGCTCAATGAAGGAAGTCTATAGGCGAGCACCTCGTTCTCTCCTTTTTTCCAGTCCCTATTCCCAGTGATGATCAAAAGCCAGTCGCCTTTAACCTTTATTCCCATCAGGGCAGGGGCATGGGGAGGAATGGATAAGATAGTTTTATAAAAATTCTTATAGATTGGAGGAAGTGACGCGGACTCGCTCTCAGCGTATCTTTGCCAAAGCTCAAGCTCCTCTTTTTCAAACTTAAATTTCTTGAAATCGATATCTATCAAGTATCTATCCTTTCGCTTCCCTTCAAAGTCAACGCTTTCTATCTCTGGCTTATCTATATCCGGAAGATAGTAAACAACGCCCCTTTCCCAGTCGACTGTAAGAATACAGTTCAATCTCAAATTTCCATAGTAGTCGACATAGAGCAATCTTTTTTTAAGATATGCCCAAGTCCAAGGTTTCTCTTTCTTTGCTGTGGCAATGACTGATAAATTCTCGAAAACACCATCATAGGTGACAATGTAATATGTAAGATCTTCATAAAAACCTGTTGACTCAAATGAAGTAACTGTCCGCTTATCCTTTTCTTCCAAAGATGTAGCGCTACGCCGGCCAAATACATATTTGCTTCCATATCCATCGATCACATTTGAAAACTTGACAATCGTTTCTACCTCAAGGGTATCCGGGTCGATGGCTTTGAGATAATTACTTACATCGTTACAAACAATTTTTCCAGAGGATGAGAGCCAGGCATATCCAAAATTGGTGGCTTTTATTTGATTTGGCCCTTCTCCACCGGCCAATATCCTCTCTTTTTTTAGGTTCCCGGAGTAATCGTATAACTTTAATTTAAATTCGCTCCATTGCCTATCCAGAACTTCAAAAGAGAATATTCCCTGAGGGCAGGCTAAACTCCATCCTCCCCATTGAGTAATTTCTCCTACCTTCTTGAAATTGAATTTTTCAAAGCGCCTGCCCTCCTCTAGGCTCAGCCGCCGGACATTTATCTTTTCGCCACAGGAGAGCAGGAAGAATAATGAAATAAAAAACAATGAAAACTTTTGTATTTTATTCATTATTCCCATTTCATTTTATAAACAACTAATTCCTCATAGCCACTTTCTTTCCTATAAACACAGTATAAGCGATTATTTTTAAACTTTCTGGTTCTAGCCTCTTTTAAATATTTGGTTCCGATAAATGTCCCCTCTGGATTAAAAATTTGCAAGAGAACCTCATCTGGTCTTTCTCCTTCCTCATATGTTTCAACTAAAATTCTTGCCTCATCATCAACCCAGAATTCTTTAAATGGAGGATAAAAATCAGGAAAATAATGTTTATTTTTAAGGTCCCATTCTTGCCATACGGGTGAGCTTTTCCATCTATTGATGATTCTTTCCTTATATTCATTTGAAACCCTCAGCCTTTCCGTCTCTTTTCTTACTTTTCTTAATAAATCGCCTTGAAAATTATACACTTCGATTTCCAAACCTTCTTTCGCGTTACTGGAAACAAAAATTTTATCGTTAGATATTCCATGACTCATAGAATATCCCAGGAGGCTGATTTTACTGGGCTGGAAATAGGGAATTTCTATCCAAAAGCTTGGCTGTAAATTTTTAATTTTTTCAAAATTCTTATCTAGAAGGGCATATTGAAATGTCCTTATGCCCTTTTTAGGGTCATCATGGCGTTCTCTTAATAAAAAATTGCCATTATCCAGATATATGCCCAAAAAAGTAAATATCCTTGCGGTTTTCTTTATTTCTTCTTTTAATGTTCCATCAGAATTAAAGAATAAAAACTTGGCATTTTCAGCGTCATAAAAAGACAGCTGGCCAGAATCTGTTATTCTTAGTCCGCTAGCCATTTGATACTCCCCTGGTCCCTGTCCCTTACGACCAATTGTTTGAGTAAACTTGCCAGTCTTGTCTAACTTGAATATCTTTTCGCCGGTAGAAAAGTAAATGTCTCCTTCCAAATCCGCATCCAATTCATCTATACCTTTTATTCCCAGCCCTGCTAAATCCTCCGCTTCAGTATCAATGCTAAATTCTTCATCAAGAATAAAAGTACTGGGTTCTCCCTTTATGTTGTATGGCTCGATTTGATTGAGAACAATTTCCACTCCATCTTCCATAATTTTCTCTACTTTTCTCTGTTTTGGACCGCAGAAAAGAAACAAGGAAATAATTAAGGCAAGATAAATTAGTTTTTTCATTTCCCTCTCCTTGTTTGTATTTCTGTTTCTCTTGAAGCTTATCTCTTATTAGGCGCTGATTTGCCCAGCGGTCTTTTTCTGTATTTGTTTTTTTATAGTTTTTTAAATTTGAGCTCCTTTAAATCCGGGAAGGCATAGACTCTGACTTTCTTTCCTTTCTTGAGGACAACGCCGGCTTTGAATATTCCAATGTTTTCATAACTTTTTAGGTCAAAATTGGTTAATTCTTTGATGAAATTCAGCTTGCCTTCTTTGAGACTATAAAATCTTGCTTTAGGCACAGTCTCATCGAGATCAAAAGCATAGTAATCATCCGGATAGAAATAAAGAAGATCGCCCTTAAAATCTTTAATTTCTTCAAACTCAAAATTTTCTAAGTTCAGCTTGGCGCATTTTATCGTATATTTTCGCTTTCCTTTCTCCTCGGATGTAAAGATGAATTTCCGGCCGTATATTTCTTTAAGAGGGATATTGTTCAGGTTCTCTTCTCTGTATCCTGCCTTCCATATAATAAAACCTTCGGTATTTGGAATCCTTCGGATAGGCTCAAGCCTGCCTTCTTTTTCCTTGCTGATGATTATTTCATTTCCGGCGTAGGTGATGAGCATCCCATTGACATAACAGGGCCATCTTTCGCTTTCTCCGATAACTTCAACCTTGCCATCCTCCCATATCTTCACAATCAATTGATTTTTCTTAGCACTTGAAAAGCGTAAAAGCCAGAACGTTTTATCACCCATTCTATCGGCTCCGAAGATAATCGGGCTGGTGTAATTGATCAGAGGCTCGCGGTCAAAGGGTATTCTCG
>CAZYBE010000051.1:0-17699 GCA_964645765.1 uncultured Eubacteriales bacterium | reverse complement strand
AGCGAAGGCTGAATGGGAGCTGATTTTCATCGCTGGGGAAAATCAGCGTGCTCCGAACCTCCAACCCTCACCCGCTGGCCTGAGCTTATCTTTCGCCCCAGCCTAATTTTTGCTGCAAAAGGTTAAAATAGTTTCTCTTGGGTGATGAAACCAGGCGGAGCTCAAAATCGCTGCGCCTGACATCGACTTCGTCATTTTTCACCAGCAGGTTCCCGCGCTGTCCGTCGAGGGTGAGGTAAACTTCTTCTCCTCCGGTGAGGAGTCGCACTTTAATTCTGGAAGAGGAAGGAATGACCATGGGCCTGAAGGACAGAGTGTGAGGGCAGATAGGAGAGATGACGACGGCCGGGATATTGGGATAGATGATCGGACCGCCGGCAGCAAGAGAATAGGCTGTGGAGCCAGTCGGGGTGGAGATGACCAGGCCGTCAGACCTTAAAGTTAAAATCTCCTTGTCATCGACCCAGATTCGGCACTGAATCATCCGGGCCAGTGCTCCCTTGTTTATGACCACATCATTCAAACAATAATAGACCTTATCCTTAATTGTGGCCTCAAGAATCTGCCTGGGGCTGACAATCTCCTCCTCCCCTCCTAAGAAAGCATCAAGAGTTAAGTACATCTCATCAAGGGGGACTTCCGTCAAAAAGCCAAGCTTTCCCAAATTGACCCCCAGCACAGGAACATCTTTCTGGGCTGCAAGATGAGCGATGCTGAGCAATGTTCCATCTCCTCCAAGGACGACCACCAAGTCGACTTTCTCCGGAAGCTTTTCCCTCGGAATCCCTTCGCCTCTTTTTAGCTTCTCTGCAGCCGCCTCCTCCAAACGGCATTCCATTCCTCTCTTTTCTAAGTAAACAATGAGCTCTGCCAGTATTTTCTCGATATCAGGAGCATGAGGCTTTATGACAAAACCGACCTTTTCAATTTTTTTCATTCCAGACAGCCTCCTTGATCAATCTTTGAATTTCCTCCGAATCTAAAGATCCCTTGCCCAAAGTCCAGATGATAAAAAACTCATGATTTCCTCTCTGGCCCCGAAAAGAAGATTTGATCAATGCTCCCGGGAAAAATCCCATCTGCATGGCCTCTCTTGTTATCTTCTTTAACACGTCCTCATGAAGAGCTTTATCCCTGACTACACCCTTCTTCCCAACCTGACCTTTTTCCACCTCAAACTGAGGCTTGATGAGGGAAAGGAGGGCGCCGCTTCCGATAAATTCTCTTATAGCGGGCAAGACTTTAAGCACCGAGATGAAGGACAAATCCATGGTCACGATATCCAGCGAATCGGCAAAATCGTCTCTCTTTAAATAGCGAGCATTCTTTTCGATGCAGACAACCCTAGGGTCTTCCCTTAACCGCCAGTCCAGTTGCTTGACATCCACATCTACAGCAAAGACTTTTTTTGCCCCTTTCTGGAGGAGGCAGTCTGTAAAACCTCCTGTGGAAGCTCCTAAATCTGCTGCTATCTTATCCTGCACGGAAATCTTGAAGGAGCGAAGCGCTTCGTCAAGCTTCAGCCCGCCGCGGCTCACATAGGGAATTTTTTCCATGAGCGAAATTTCCGCGCCAGTGCCTATCCTCTGACCCGGTTTCTCAACCCTCTTCCCTTCTGAAAAAACCAGACCGGCCATAATCAAAGCCTGAGCTTTCTGCATGGACTCAGCCAATCCCCGGCTCACAACCAGCTTATCCGCCCGTTCTTTTTGCATTATTGGCTAAAGGTCATAGCGAGCGTAGCGAAGCAACCTCATGCAAGAATATGTCATTGCGAGCAACCGGCGAAAAAGGGGACTGTCCCCTTTTATTATTTTCCAATTTGTCTCTTAAGCTCTTTGACCATCTCCTGAATCAACTCTTTCTTTACCCAACTTTTTTGTTTTTCCTCCAATACTTCTCCCAAGCCATGAAGTATATTTTTATAATTATAAACCTTTTCGACAAATGGAACCAAAAATTCGATGTATTCTTCCAAAGTTTTTCCTGTTCTCTCCATTATCAACTTCTCATTTAACTTAAAACCGAGCTTTAAAAGATAGTACCCATCGAAGAGGTCTCTGGCGACCGGGATTCTTCGGTCCGATAAGGCAACAATCTTGTTTGTTAGAATTGTCGATTCATCAGCAATTTTCATCTCAACTCCCAAGAACCAGATGGTTTTATAACCGTTGTTTCTCCAGACCCGCTTGTTGAATTCAACTTTTATATTCGGAGCATCCTTTTTGTAATCCAAAAGGAGGAAAATTGTAAATCGTTTATCCTTAAGGTCTCTAATTGTAACCTTTTTGGCAAGAATAGCTCTTAATTTATCGATATCTTCTTTCTCAAATTGAGTCAAAAGGTCAAAGTCTAAGTCAAAGGAAATTCTCGGCAAATCATAGAAAAGATAGGCGCAAGTTCCCCCTTTAAAGCCCAGCTTTCCACCAAATTCTTTAAAAATATCCACTAAAATCTTTATTAAAATTTGTTTGTGGAGTTCCTGGTCAAATCCTTTCCTAGTCATTACTTCTCCAGATATTTCCTGATTTTCATCTGAACTGTTTTTGGATAAAAGCTAGAAAGCGCCTTCAATTGACCGAAATTCGCTTTGTCGCTGTTATCAATATTGGGAAGGAGATTGAAGTAAAGACAATCCAAAATAGCACGCTCTGGACTGGCTACGGCTAAATTATCCTTGTAATGAATCCCCTCAAGGTTAAAAAACAAAGAGTCTTTCATGGCATAATATTTTAAAACTCTTCCTGCCGCTTTTCTCTCATAGTTCAGAAGGCTAACTGAAGTTACTGTTTGCCTGACCTGGAAAGAAACGCCATGATAAAAAAGGGCTGAGTTCAAAGAGACATAGGAAGGAGAGATGACGAGGTTGGCCAGCTCATAAATATTGAATTCCTCATCTAAAGAAAAATAGCCTCTTTCAATTCTTGATATGAGCTTATTGTCAACCATCCTTTTAGCAATAATCTTTGTTGTCTTCGGGTTGCTCCCCCATAAATCTTGAAGATTCTTCAAAGAAAAAACAGTTTTCCCCGTGCTGTTCAGTATTTTTAATCTTTGAGCATTATTCATAATTGCCGATAATAGTTAACATATTTGTATACTATTATTATAATTTATTAGGTCCATTGTCAAGAGAAAAAGAATGAGTTTAATGTCAATGACATATTGAAAAAATCTTGTTTAGCTTTTTATTTTTTTGATTTGTAGAAATCTTTTATCTGGCGAAAGAGGCCGCCTTCGTCCAGAAGGAAGCTCTTTCTTATCTGCTCAGTCTTGCCCAGCGGATAAATTTCAAGAGGAAGTCCTATGCTCTTGAAGCGAACTCCAAACCTTTTCTCTCGGTCTAAAAGCTCTCGAACAGCGCTGCCAAAGCCGCCAACAGTAACTCCTTCTTCTGCGGTAATGACCATTGCGCCCCTCTTGGCAAAGCTGAGGATGAGCTTTTCATCCAAAGGCTTGGCAAATCGAGCATTGACCACAGCCAGGCTGATCCCTGCCTTCTTGAGCCTCCGCGCCGCCTCCAAGCAAGGATAGACCATACTGCCTAAAGCAAGGAGCAAATCCTTTCCCTCTATGAGCAGCTCGCTCTGGCCGAGGGCAATTTCCCTAAGATTTTCATCCAGAGGAACTCCCAGCCCATGTCCCTTGGGGAAACGGACTGCCGCAGGGTGAGCATAGGAGAGGGCTGATTTTATCATGTGCTGGAGCTCATTCTCGTCTTTCGGCGCCATGACAATCATATTGGGCAGATGCCTGAGATAGATGATGTCGTTGATTCCCTGATGTGTTGGGCCGTCATCCGGGACAATCCCTGCCCTGTCAAGGGCAAAAACCACAGGAATGTCCATCAGGCAAATATCGTGGTAAAGCTGGTCATAAGCCCTCTGGAGAAAGGTGGAGTAGACAGCCACCACAGGCTTGAAGCCGCTGAGCGCCAGACCTGAGGCAAAATCAACTGCATGCTGCTCGGCGATGCCCACGTCAAAGAATCTTTCAGGAAACTGAACGGAAAAAGGTCTCAACCCTGTTCCATCAGGCATGGCCGCGGTGACGGCCATGACCTTCTCGTCTTCTCTGGCCATCTTGACCATAGCCTGACCGAAGGCCGAAGAGTAGCTCGGCCTCTTGTCTCTAACTAAACTTTCCCCTGTCTTGATATCAAAAGGACTGGCGCTGTGAAAGCGCTCTGGATTTGCCTTTGCTGGCAGATAACCTCTTCCTTTCTGGGTGACACAGTGAATGAGCACAGGGCCGGGGTAAGATTTAGCCCCTTCAAAAACATCGATCAAAGAGCTGAGCTTGTGTCCTTGGACAGGGCCGATGTACCTTACCCCTAACTCTTCAAAGACCACGCCAGGGAAAAACATCTTCTTGGCAGCTTCCTCCACAGCTCTTGCCACCTTGATCATCGGCTTCCCCACTGCCGGGATGGACTTGAGTATGGACTTGACGATATCTTTCATCCTCAGATAGTGCTGACCGGAAACAAGATAAGATAGATACTTGGATAAAGCCCCCACATTCTCAGAAATCGACATCTCATTGTAATTGAGGATAATAATAATTTTTTCTCTGAGATGGCCAATCTGGTTTAGAGCCTCCCAGGCTTCCCCACCTGTCAAGCTTCCATCTCCGACAATTGCCACAACATGACTGTCCTCATTCTTCTGATCGCGGCCAACAGCCAACCCCAGGGCTGCCGAGAGAGCGGTGGAGGCATGGCCGGTATTGTAGACATCGTATTCGCTTTCCTCGCGGGAAGGAAATCCACAAAGCCCCTGATGCTGACGAAGAGCTCGAAAAGCATCTTTTCTTCCGGTTAAAATTTTATGGGCATAGCATTGATGTCCCACATCCCAGATGATCTTGTCCCGAGGAGCATCAAAAACATAATGAAGAGCAAGAGTTAACTCAACAACACCCAGGTTTGAGGAGAGATGCCCCCCGGTTTTTGAGACGACATCAATGATTAATTCCCTCACCTCTCGCGCCAGCCGGTTTAGATTCTTTATTGAGAGTTTTTTTAAATCACGAGGGCTTTCGACCGAATCCAGAATTTTACCCATTCTCGTTCCTATTTTTGAGTTCTAAAAGCTTTGAAGCCAGATAGCGAAGCTCTTCTGAATCCAAAGAGGTTTCGTCCAATGCCTGTTTTGCGGCTTGGACAAAATCCCTCAACCTTCTCTCTGAGTCTTCCAGCCCAAAGAGCAAGACGGCGTTGGGCCGGAAGGGGGTGTCTTGACGCTCTTCTTTGGTCGAGTCGAGAATATCATCCCTGATCTGAAAGGCGAGCCCCACATTCCTGCCGTAGTTGACCATGGCCTCGAGCTGCGAAGCCGAAGCTTCGCCAAGGATTGCCCCTATCTTGACTGAAGCAATGATCAGCGCGCCTGTTTTTCTAAAGGCAAGTTCATAAAAAGATTCCTCTGTTGTTTCCAGAGGAGTGAGGGTTATATCCATGAGCTGTCCTCCAATCATTCCCTCAACTCCAGCCAGGCGGCTGATTTCGGCGATAATCTGCTCTTTTTTCGGCTGAAGTCTCTCCTCCAGACGCGCCCTGGCCATAACTTCAAAGGCCAGGGTCAGGAGCCCATCTCCTGCCAAAAGAGCGATGTCTTCGCCAAAGGCTTTATGGCAGGAGGGCTTTCCCCGGCGGAAATCGTCGTTATCCATTGCCGGCAGGTCGTCGTGGATAAGGGAATAATTGTGGATTAATTCCAAGGCGCAGGCAAAAGGCAGGATGACATCCCGGGAGACGCCAAAACATTTCCCTGCGCTCAGAACCAACAACGGCCTGAACCTCTTCCCACCGGAAAAAACTGCATGCCTCATAGTCTGGAAAAGGGGATTTTCTTCCTGGGACAGAATGCGACGGAGCTCTTCTTCCACCTCCTGCTTCCTCTGAAAGAGTCTTTCTTCGACTTTCATCTAATACCAACGCAATAGTAAAAGCGTCGCGATGACATTTATTGCATTATTATTCCTAAAAAGGAATGTCCTCATTATCTCCTCGATCAGATTTTTCTTCTGAAGGCGCGGCTTCTTTATCAAGCTCAAAGGGCTCTTCTTTAAGCTCTCCCTTTTCATCCTTGAGCAGAATTTCGACTTTCTTCTCTGCCTTGCCCAGCTCCTCCCTCAGGAACCTGGCCAGCTTGACACCTTTTTCAAAAAGAGCCAGGGATTCACTCAAGGAAAGACCTCCTTTCTCCAACTTTTCTACAATCTTTTCCAGGTCTTCCAGGGCCTTTTCAAAGCTTAGGCTTGTCATCTTTTCTCCTTTTAAGGAAAGCATCCACGATAATGCATAGGATCAGGCTGGGTGTTGAGAAAACCGTATAAAAAAAAGATGCTTTCTTTTTTAATCATCATCTTTTTCCAGATGGGATTCAATTGTCTTCATCTTATCGACCTCTTTGACCAAGCAGGTGAATTCTCCTTTGAAAAAGGAGACAGCCACTTCTTCCTCTTTCTTTACTTCATCGATGCGGCGGATAAGAATCTTCCCGCCGTCTTTCCAGCAGAGGGCGTAGCCTTTCTTCAGTATATTCAGCGGGCTCAGGTTATGCAACTGGACAGAGAGGCTCTCCCACCTTGCTAAAAATTTCTGAACCATCCCTTTTAGAATGTTTTTCATCCTCTCCTCGAGGAGAAGGGCAAGGGACTTCTCTTCTGCAATCTCTCGCTGCAAGGCGCGGATTGTATTCCAGGCTTTTGTCTCAAGCTCGTCAACCTTCTGTTCAAGATTCAGGAGCTTGACCCTCATGTTTTGAAAGGCCCGGTGATGGGTGAGGCTCGTCACCTCGTGCTTCTGCACCTGGAGAAAATACTTCAGATGATAGATTATTCCTTTCTCCAGGTTTTCAATCTTCTCCATAAAAGACTGCTCCTTCTCGACCAGAATCTCGGCTGCCGCAGAAGGGGTCGAGGCACGGACGTCGGCCACAAAATCAGCGATGGTGAAATCAATCTCATGGCCGACAGCGGAGATGATGGGAACAGGGCAGCGATAAATCGCCCTGGCAACTTTCTCCTCGTTGAAGGCCCATAAATCCTCCATCGACCCGCCGCCCCGGCCGACAATGATGACCTCAAGACCAGGATAGCGGCCGAGAAAATCTATCCCTTGGACAATCTCATCGGCTGCACCCTCGCCCTGAACTCTGACAGGGTAGATGAGAACATGGAGCCGGGCAAACCTTCTCTCGAGCGTCCTGAGGATATCGACGATGGCTGCACCTCTAGGGGAAGTCACCACCCCGACCTTTTTGGGGAGAAGGGGAAGCCTCTTTTTATGGGCAGGCTCGAAAAGGCCTTCCTTCCTCAGCTTCTCCTTGAGCTGCTCAAATGCTAACTGAAGGGCTCCTTTGCCTTTGGGCTCGATGACCTCAGCCAAAAGCTGATATTCACCTCTTGGTTCATAGACGTTTATCCGGCCCCGGGCAAGAACTTGAAGCCCATCCTTGAGCTCAAAAAGCACCTGCTTCGCCTCGGAGCGGAACATGACCGCTCGAAGCTGGCTCGTCTCGTCCTTCAAGGTAAAGTAGATATGGCCTGACTGGTGGCGGTGGAAATTGGATATCTCGCCCTCAACCCACAAAAAAGGAAAGGATGTCTCCAGCTCGAGCTTAACCAGCCGGGTGATTTCAGTAACTGTATAAATCTTATCCGGCTTGACCAGGCCTTCAATCTGCACTTTCTTCCTCGGCTATGATTTCTCTCTTGATGGAGAGGGCTTTTCCTGTCTGATTGTCGACCTCAATAAAAACAGCGGAGAAGAAGACCCCTTCTTTTGCGGGCTCAAAATGCTGGGGCCTGGCTGTAAGGAATCTCTTCAAGGCCTGGTCCCTGCGGATGCCGATCACAGAATTGTAGCCGCCGACCATTCCCACATCAGTGATGAAAGCTGTCCCTTGAGGCAGGATTCTCTCATCGGCTGTCGGGACATGGGTGTGTGTTCCAACCACAGCCGAAACTCTTCCATCCAGATACCAGCCCATGGCCTGCTTCTCTGAGGTGGCTTCGGCGTGGAAATCAACGATTATGACTGGGGTCAAAGTCCTGAGCTCTTCGACCTCCTTATCAGCAATCCTGAAGGGGCAATCGATGGGTTCCATAAAGACCCTTCCCTGAAGATTCAGCACGCCGACTTTTTGACCAGAGCTCGTCTCAAAAATATGCGTCCCTTTTCCTGGGTTTTCAGGCGGGTAATTTGCCGGCCGCAGCAGCCTCGGCTCTTTCTTGAGATAATCGATCGCCTCTTTCTTATCCCAGATATGATTCCCTGAAGTCAGGACATCGACCTGGGCCAGGAGCTCCTGGCCGACCTCCTCTGTAATCCCCACTCCACCTGCGGCATTTTCGCCGTTGGCGATGACCATAGTCGGAGAGTGCTTCCGGAGAAGCGCAGAAAGATGTTTCTTTAAGGCCTTGCGGCCAGGCCGCCCAATAACATCACCCAAGAAAAGAACTCTGGTTTTATCGGGCATACTCCACAGCCCTCATCTCGCGGATAACAGTGACCTTTATCTGGCCCGGATAATCCAGCTCGTCCTTTATTTTCTTGGCAATATCTTTGGCCATGACCGCCGCCTTATCATCAGAGATTTTCTGGCTTTCAACGATGATCCTGATCTCCCGTCCGGCCTGCAGAGCAAAGGATTTGGAAACTCCTTCGTAAGAATTGGCTATCTTTTCCAGCTTCTCCAACCTCTCGACGTAGGTTTCCAGAAGCTCGCGGCGAGCGCCAGGCCGAGCTGCGGAAAGAGTATCTGCAGCCTGCACCAAGACTGCCTCTATCGACGGAAAGTCAACATCGCGATGGTGGGAAGCGATGGCCAGGCAAACAGGCTCCAATTCTCCGTATTTTCGGCAGAGCTCAACGCTGAGCTCGGTATGAGTCCCCTCGACTTCCCTATCCACGGCCTTTCCAATGTCATGAAGCAGCCCTGCTCTCAAAGAAATATTGGCATCCACTCCAATCTCCTTGGCCATCAAGGCAGCTAAATAGGAAACTTCCTTTGAATGCTGGAGAACATTCTGACCGTAACTTGTCCGGTATTTCAGCTTGCCGAGAAGCTTGACCAGCTCAGGATGAATATTCTGAAGCCTGAGCTCCAGGATGACCGACTCTCCCTCTTGTTTGATTCTCGCCTCCAATTCTGCTTTCACCGTCTCGACAACTTCTTCGATGCGAGCGGGATGGATTCTTCCGTCGATGACCAGCTTTTCAATGGCTAAGCGGGCCAGCTCGCGGCGAATGGGGTCGAAGCTGGAGAGGATGATGGCTCCTGGAGTATCATCGACAATGATATCGACTTGCGTCGCCAGTTCCAGGGCGCGAATGTTCCGGCCCTCTCTTCCGATGATGCGGCCCTTCATGTCATCTGAAGGAAGGTCAACCACAGAAACTGTTGTTTCCACCACATGCTCGGCCGCTGAGCGCTGGATAGCCTGGCCGATGATTTCCCTGGCCATGGACTGGCTTTTCTCCTTTGTTTCTTCTTCAATCCTGCGGATTGTCTGAACAGCTTCGAGCTTGGCCTCTTCTTCCAACTTCTTTATCAGCATATTCTTGGCTTCTTCTTGAGTCATCCCGGCTATTCTCTCCATCTCAGCCACGGCCTGCCTGGTCAGCTCATTGAACTTTCTTTCCACCTCGCCAACTTCTCTCTCTTTCTGATTAAGCCTCTGTTCTTTGGCCGACTGCTCCTTTTCTTTTCTATCCAAATTCTGAAACTTGCGCTCCAGGTTTTCCTCTTTCCGCATCAGCATTCTTTCCATATCGTTTATCTTCCTTCGGCTGTCGCGCGTCTGCCTCTCAAACTCGGCCTTGAGGTTGAGCTGTTTTTCCTTGAACTCGATCGCTGCCTCGCGCCTCGTCTTTTCTGCTTCCTCCTGTGCCTTCCCTAAAATATTCTTGGCTTCCTCGCTGGCCCGGAAAACAGCCCTGGCCCCTGAGGCCTTTTTTATCAAGAGAAAGATAATTGTCCCGGTAAAAATCACAAGAATTGGAATGATGTACCGTAGAGCTGAAATCACTTTGACCACCTCCTTGTCGAGTGAATCAAAGGAGATGAAAGTAAGGAGGGTTAAATAAAAACGATTCTTCCCGCCCGGAAATTTTCCCCCTGGCTATCTATGAACTCTTGAGCTTTAATTCGCGTTTTATTCAGTCGCTTCCTCGATCGTCTTATATGTATCCTCATCTTTAAAGAGATAATCCTCCAAACTTTCTATTTTACTCTCCATATGTCCCATGACTTCATTCAGTTGATCCATTTTCTTCAGGGATAAATAATATTCGTCAGCAATATTCAAAGCAGCCAAAACCGCGATTTTTATGCTGTCCACGGATTTCGATTTTAAGGCAACTTCACGCATTTTTTGATCAACATAAGAAGTGAGACTGCTTATATATTTTTCATCCTCCTCTCCTTTGACTCTAATCTTATATTTTTGTCCAAAAATTTCGATCTCAATAATTCTATCGCTCATATTTCAATCCGGTCTATCTGGCTTATGATTGCCTCTATTTTTCCCTTCATGGCCTCCCTCTCCTTCTGGTAAATCTTCAAATCCTCATCAAGCTTTCCTATTTTTTGGGCCTGTTCTTCAAAGCTCTTTTTCTCTGCCTTCAACTCCTTCACCTGCTGCTTCAGCTTCTCATTCTCTCCCATGAGCTTGTTTATGAATTCAATGACGTGGGAGATTTTACTCTCCAGTATTTTAATCCGTTCTAATTCAGTTGTCAATTTTTCCTCCTTCCCTAAGTTGAAAATTAAATTTGGCCCTTAAGGCCTTGATAATTTTCTGCTGGAGACGGTCGACTTCCTCGGCCAGAAGCGTCCTTTGGGGATTAACATAAACGAAACGAAAAGACAGGCTGATTTTATCCTTAGGAACCGAGGGGCCAGAGAAACGGTCGTAAAGGTCGAAGCGGGCAAGATAAGGGATGGAAAGCTCCTCCAAAGCTTCTTTGACCTCATGATAGGAAACATTTCTTCCAGCGATAAAAGAGATGTCTCGCGTGACGCCCGGGAACCTGGCCAGAGGAACATACTCGAAAGATTGAGGCTTTTTTTCCAAAAGCTGCTTGAGGTCGAGCTCGGCAACCCAGACCAAATCTTTTATCAAGAAGAAATCGAGAATGCTTTTCTTGACCAACCCAAAATACCCAATTTTCTCCTCCTTGACGTGCAAGGCGAGAGAACAATCGGGCTCGAAAAAGGGATGATCCTCTTTCTTGAAGGAGAAGGGCTCGTATCTCAGGTGAGTCATCATCGACTCCAGCGTTCCCTTCAAATGGAAGAAATCCGTCTCCTCCTCCTTCTTCTGCCAGTTAGGCTGGCCAAAAAAGCCGGTCGTCGCCAGCCCAAGGGTGAGCGCTTCCTGGGTCGTGTCATCTTCCCAGAAATAGATGTTGCCGACCTCGAAAATGTGAACCCCTTCGGCTCCTCTGTTCTTATTCCAGACAATGTTCTCCAGAAGCCCCCCGAGAATTGTTGTCCTGAGAAGACGCGCCTTTGAAGAAACGGGATTTCTGATCTCGATGGCTCGCTTCCCTGTCCGGAAAGCAGATTCCTTTTCAGGGTCAGAGAAACTGAAGTTGAGCACCTCATCAAAGCCCTTGAAGAAGAGCAGCTGTCGCATCTTGTTTATTCTCTTCCTTTTCTGGTCCGGAGGCGGCTCCAAGACCTTGAGAGGCGGGAAATGAGAAGGAATCCGGTCATAGCCGAAGAAGCGGGCAATCTCTTCAACAAGGTCTGCTTCCCTTTCGATATCCACCCTGAAATAAGGAACCTTGACCTGCCATATCCCTTTCTGCTGAGCTTCAACCTGAAACCCAAGGTTGGTGAGAGTTTGAATCGTAAATTCCTCATCAACCTCCATTCCCAAGAGCTCGACGATGCGGTTCTGACGGAGGATGACTGTTCTGTTTTTCCTGGGATTCGGATAGACATCGACAATGCCTTTGGTGGCTGCTCCTCCCAGTTGAGTCAGGAGCGAAGCAGCGATGGCCGCTGCCTTAGGCGGGAAAGATATATCTGCCCCGCGCTCAAAACGGTAGGAAGCATCGGTCAGGATTCCTGTTTTTTTGCTCGTCAATCTTATGGAAATGGGGTCAAAGTAGGCGCTCTCGATGAAAACATCCTGAGTTCCTTCTTGAACAGACGACTCCATTCCGCCGATGACTCCAGCTAAAGCCATCGGCTTCCCTTCATCGGCAATCACCAGCATTTCTGGAGAAAGAATGATGTCCTTGTCTTCCAGGGTTTTTAAAATTTCAGAGTTTCTTGCCTTGCGGATGATGATTTTTCTTCCCGAAATCTTGGCTAAATCAAAGGCATGGATGGGCTGAGCCGTGGCATAGAGGACATAGTTGGTGACGTCAACAACGTTATTGATAGGCTTCAGGCCCATGGCTTCGATTCTCTTTATCAGCCATCCAGGCGAGGGGCCCACCTTGATATTCTTGACGACTATCCCTGTGTAACGAGGACAGAGGCTTTCATCCAAGATTTGGACATCGATACAGTCAGAAGTCTTTTCCCCGGCCTCAGTCAACGGCAAGACCGGCTCTTTAAGGGGAAGCTTGAGCGAAGCGGCAATCTCGCGGGCAATTCCCAGATGCCCGAGAGTGTCAGGCCGGTTGGAGTAAGTCTCGATTTCAAGGACAATATCCCCGTCTTTCTCCTCCCGGTTCTCAACCATCAACCCGACCATGTTCAACTTCTCCACAAGCTGAGCGAGGGGGAGGTCGAAGGGAACATAGTCCTTGAGCCAATCCAAACTTATTCTCATTTGAGTGCGAACTGCCTTATGAACCTTAAATCGTTCTCATAAAAATATCTCATGTCAGGGATTTGATAAGCAAACATGGCTGTCCGGTCTATTCCCATGCCGAAGGCGAACCCAGAATACTTTTCAGGGTCGATGTTGACGTTTTTGAGAACCTGAGGGTCGACCATCCCCGAACCCAAAATCTCTATCCATCCTGTCCCTTTGCAAACAGGGCAGGCCGAGTTCTTGGCCCCGCAGACAGTGCACTCGATGTCAACTTCAGCCGAGGGCTCGGTAAAAGGAAAAAAGCTGGGGCGAAACCTGATCTTTATTTTCTCGAAAAACAGGGTCTTAAGGAATTGTTCCAGCGTCCCTTTTAAGTGAGCGAAGGTGATGCCCTGGTCCACCACCAGCCCTTCAACCTGGAAGAACATGGGCAGATGGGTCGGGTCAGGAGACTCCTTGCGGTAGACCTTGCCAGGAATGATGATCCGGATGGGAGGCTTTCTATTGAGCATGGCCCGGATTTGGACCGGCGAGGTGTGGGTGCGGAGAAGCAAATCATCTGTTATATAAAGGGTATCCCAGTCATCCCGGGCAGGGTGATGAGGAGGGAAATTCAAGGCTTCAAAATTGTAATAATCTGTCTCTATCTCCGGACCTTCTTCGATGGAAAAACCCATGGCGATGAAGATATTTTCGATCTCCTGCTCAAAGAGCACGATGGGATGGGGAGAGCCGTAATAGGATTTTTCACCCGGGAGAGTAAGGTCGAACTTTTTCAGAAGCCTTGGCGCAGCTTCAAGCTCTTTCCTGAGGCCCTCAAGCTTTTCCTGAACATAGGCTTTCAAGCTATTGACAAGCTGTCCAACCTCAGGCCTTTCTCCTGGCCCGATAGCTTTCATCTCCTCGAAAAGAAGCTTTAGCTGCCCCTTCTTTCGGCTCAAATAACGGCCATGGAGTTCCTGAAAGGACTTTGTATCCTTGACTCGAGCCAGAGCTCTATCGAACTCTTTTCGGTGTTCTTTTATTTTGGCCTTAAAATCCTTCATTTCCCTCAGCTTGTTGAGTCCTTGATTCTCTGGACGATTCGCAAAAAGGTCTGGGGATGGTTGACTGCCAAATCCGCCAGGATCTTTCTGTCAAGCTCGATACCGAGCCTCTTCAGGCCGCGGATGAAGCGGCTGTAAGAGAGGCCGCCCTGCTCTGCCGCAGCTTTAATCCTGATAATCCAGAGTCTTCGGAAATTTCTCTTCCTGGCACGCCGGTCGCGGTAGGCATAGATTAAGCCTTTCTCAACTGCTTCCTTGGCTGTCCGGTAGTTGTGGCTTTTTGCTCCCCAATATCCCTTGGCCATCCCTAAGATTTTTGACCTTCTCGCTCTTTTTTTTGTTCCTCTCTTGACTCTCGGCATTTTCTTCTCCTTGCTTCCTGTCAGCAGTCTGCAGAGTGTTCTTCAAAAGTCATAGGGAAGCATTCTCTTGATTTTGCGTCGATCAGAGCGCTTGATGAGCTTTCCCTTCCCTAAGCTTCTTTTCCTCTTCGCTGACTTTTTGGTGAGAATATGGCTCTTGTAAGCCTTATGGTGAACGATCTTCTTTTTTGCTGTTACTTTGAACCTCTTCTTCGCCCCTTTGTGCGTCTTTAGTTTTGGCATTTTTTCCTCCTGACTTTGCGGGACCTAACAGAGCCGAAATAAACCAGGGTTGCCTCCGGACTTCTCCATCCTGCAAGGCGACATCTTTGGTGTCTTCGAGAACTCTGTCTAAAATATGCTGAGCGAGCTCAGGCTTAGCTCTTTCTCTGCCTCTGAGCATGACGGTTATTCTCACTTTGTTTCCGTCGCTCAGGAATCTCTGAATGTGCCTCATCTTGAAAGTATAATCATGGATGCTGATTTTGGGTCTGAACTTAATCTCTTTGATTTGTATCTGCTTCTGATGTCTCTTTGCCTCATGGGCTTTCTTGTGTAATTCATAAAGAAACTTGCCATAATCCATAACCCGGCACACAGGGGGAACTGCCTGGGGCGCGATTTCAACCAAATCCAGGCCTTTCTCGCCAGCAATGGATAAGGCTTTAGCCAAGGGCATGATTCCAAGCTGTTGCTTGTCCTCATCGATTATCCTGACTTCCCCGGCGCGAATCATCTCATTAATCCTGTGCGGCCTGTCTCCTTTTCCGCCGCGATAAAATGTGCGTCTGATGATGATTGACCTCCTTTAAAAATTCATGGTCAGAGATTTATTTTTATCCAATTCTTTGACTTTTTCAAGGAATTCCTGGATGCTGACTTCCCCTCTGTCGCCCTGAGTATGGACCCGAAGAGAAGCACCGCCTTGGGCAACCTCCTTGTCTCCAACAATAAGGATAAGGGGAATCTTATGGATTTCAGCATCCCTGATTTTATAGCCAACTTTTTCCCGGCGAAGGTCGACCTGCGACCTCAATCCTTTCTCCCTGAGCTTCCTGTCCAAGGAAGCAGCATAATCCTCATGCCTCTCTGCAATCGGGACAACAGCGACTTGAACAGGAGCAAGCCATAGAGGAAAGTTTCCATTATAGTGCTCGATCAGAATGCCAAAAAATCTTTCCAGCGAACCCAGCAGAGCGCGATGGATGAGGAAAGGACGGTGGAAATTTCCATCCTCGCCCACATATTGGAGGTCGAAGCGCTCCGAGAGGTTGAAATCGAGCTGGATAGTGGTGCACTGCCAGGACCTTTTCAAGACATCCTTGACCTTGATATCAATCTTGGGCCCGTAAAAAACTCCCTCACCCTTATCCACATGAAATTCAAGGCTTGCATTTTTCAGGGCCATCTCCAAGGCCGCAGTCGCCTTATCCCAATCCTCAATCTTTCCCACATATTTATCAGGGCGAGTGGAAAGAAAGATTTCATACTCCTCAAAGCCAAAAGTCTTGAAAAGCCTTAAAGCCAGAAATAGCGCTCTTTTGATTTCGCTTTCAAGCTGGTCGGCGCGGCAGAAAAGATGGGCATCGTCCTGGGTAAATCCCCTGACTCTCAAAAGACCGTGGATGACTCCGCTCCTTTCGTTTCGATAAACTGTCCCGAGTTCTGCCCAACGCAAGGGAAGCTCGCGATAGCTCCGCTGCCTGGACTTGTAGACCATGATATGAAAAGGGCAGTTCATGGGCTTCAGCTCATACTCCACTCCCTCCATCAGGATGGGTGGATACATGGCATTGTAAAATTCGGTATGTCCGCTTTTGCGCCAAACACCAAGCTTGGCAATATGAGGAGTGTAAAGAAAATCATAACCATCCCTCAGATGCTCTTCCCACCAGTAGTTCTCGATAATGCGCCTCATGGCCGCACCTTTCTGGTGCCAGAGGACCAAGCCAGGGCCCAAATCCTCGTTGAAGCTGAAAAGGTCAAGCTCGGCGCCGAGCTTCCTGTGATCTCTTCTCTTGGCTTCTTCGAGCAGCTGAAGATAATCCTCCAGGTCTTTTTTGCTGAAGAAGGCGGTCCCGTAGATTCTCTGAAGCTGCCGGCCTTTCTCGTCGCCCTTCCAGTAGGCCCCTGAGACAGAAAGGAGTTTGAAGTGTTTGATGAAGCCTGTTGAAGGAAGATGAGGGCCAAGGCAAAAATCGATGAAGCTTCCTTGCCTGTAGCCTGTCACCTCTTTATCGCCCTTCTCCTCGATGAGCTCGACCTTCAGCTCCTGACCCTTTTCCCGGAAAATCCGAAGAGCTTCTTTCTTGGGCAGGGTAAGCTTCTCGATGGGTATATTCTTTTGGGCAATCTCGTGCATCTTTTTTTCGACGGCAGAGAGGTCTTCGAGGGTGAAGGGCTCTTCCCGCAGAAAATCATAAAAAAACCCATCCTCTGTTGACGGCCCGACACCGGTCTTTGTCTCTGGAAAAAGCTCGCAAACAGCATGGGCCATGAGATGGGCAGCACTGTGCCTGAGAATGTCAAGCGCCTCGGCCGAGCCTTCGTAAGACAATTGAACCTCCGTGTCTTTTTCCAAGGAAGCCTCCAAACCCCTCAGCTGGCCGTCAATCTTGGCTAAAAGCGGCTGGCGAGAGAGATGCAGGCTGGGCAAAAACTCAGAAAGGGGAGTTCCTTTCTTGACGGAATGAACAGACCCCTCTATTTTGACCTTAACAGATTCAGCCATTAAAATTTATATGTATTCAACAGGGCGTGAGAAGTATCGAAGCTCTTCCTTTCCTCTTGAATACTCACTCCTTTGAAATGGTAGGCGCGGAGGGTATCGAACCCTCGACCTCTTGCGTGTCAAGCAAGCACTCTACCACTGAGCTACGCGCCTTTTTTAATTTTTTGAGCTTTTATATCTTAAATAATTTTCTCCCGTAGTGTCAATATCTGAGAAATATTAGACAATCAAGTTTCATTATTTTAAAATAAATGCGAAAAAAAGCATTATCCGCCAAGAGAAAAAGATGATCGGCATCATGGCAGATTCCCACGACAATCTCCATTCGATTAAGCACGCTGTCCGCATCTTCAAGGAAGCAGGGTGCAGGCTGGTTATCCACGCCGGTGACTTTGTTGCGCCTTTTGCAGCCAGAGAGCTTGAGAGCCTCGGCTGTCCGGTCAAGGCTGTTTTTGGCAACTGCGACGGAGAAAAGCAGGGTCTTGAGAAAGTCCTCCATCCCTTCGGCGAAATAAAAAAGGCTCCTCTGGTCTTCAGCCATCAGGACCTTCGTTTTTTGGTCATGCACATTCCGGCCAAGCTTGATTCCCATATTTCTTCTGGAAAATTCGATGTCATCATTTTTGCCCACACCCACAAGCCTGAGCTCAGGAAAAAGAAGAGAACCCTGCTCATCAATCCCGGAGAAACAGGAGGATGGATTTCAGGAAAAAGCACGGCGGCTCTTCTTGACCCCAGGACATTATCAGCAGAAATCATAGCCTTAGATTAAAT
>CAZYBE010000050.1:0-18578 GCA_964645765.1 uncultured Eubacteriales bacterium | reverse complement strand
GTGAGGGAACGGCGTTAAAAACCTGATTGGGAGCGAGGCCATTCTGGATAGGACCTTCATAAAAGCCACACAAAATGGAAGAGAACCATTAATTTAAACTCCATTTCCTGAATATCGTTTCAACTTTTTGAATGGGATACCAGAGCTCTTGCCTCCATCTTATCTTCGAACTCAAATTTTAATCTCAAAAATCTTTCTTGTCTTGCCGATCTCCTTCTTGCCAATGATGACGACATCAACATAGTATTTCCCTGGCTTCAGGTTCAGGGGAAAATTAAAAATTATATCTTCAAGCTTAAGCACTTCCTCTTCCGGTTTCTCGAATGACCGGCTCTCTTTAGTCTTTTCTTGCTTCGAGCTGCCCTTCTCGTAGATGTGGAACTCAAACTCAAAGTCGGCTTTGAGCTTCCCTTCTTCTTCGATAAAGGTTATAGCTTTAGCCGGAATCAAAATCATAATCTCTTTCTTCTCAGGGTCAAATTTAAGGCCGAAATCGACATACTTCTTGCCCCGAACACCCTCTCCAAGGTTGACTCCCATCTTGGCCAACTCGATGGCGTCGAAAAGGTTGCCGACGATTCCGTAATAGGGGTCGAAGGTATAGTGGCCATTGCCCTCTTTATCAATGAACTGAACGCCAAAATTGTATCTGTAATAGTACCATTGAATAATGGAGCCTCTGACCTCTGGCTCCTCGTGGAAGAGAATTTCTTCGATTTTATCCGGATGACCCAAATAGATGTAAATCCTTCCTCTATCAGTTTTCCACCCAGGAGGCCCTTCGTTAAAACGTTCATTGGCATATTCTATTCTCCGCACAAATTCCTCCTTGAACTCGTAGACTTCGCTATCCGGGTCCGGGTCTCTCTTTGCCCAGAAGTCATTGATGAATTCTTCTCTCGATTCTTTATCGGGCAGATGCTTAAAAATGTCCTTCTCCTCCTTGGTCATGATGAGCTGGGCAGTCTCATAAAAATCTTTGCTTTCAGGGTCAAGGGCAATCTTTCCTTTCCCTCCACATTCAAAAATGCTCAGCACAAAAACAGCGAATAAAGCCCAATAAGCAATATTTATGAATCTTTTTTGCATTTCTCGATCAACTCTCCAATTTTTTCTTCTCGGAAAAAGAGAGAGAATTTGAATATTTCATCATGAATTTATTGAAATAATCGTAAGCTCTGGAGTTATCTCCTTTGGCCATATAGGCCAAGCCGAGGTTGTTAAAGGCCTTGGGGTAATCATGGTCCAAAGCCAGGGCCTTCTCGTAAAAATCTATGGACTTCTCAAAATCTCCTTTCTTTGAATAGCCCACTCCTATACTATTCCATATTTCCGGGTCATTGGCAATTTTAGGCAAGCTATTTTCGTTGAAAACTTTGATGGCCTCATCATACTCGCCAGCATTAATAAGAGAACTGATAAAGGTGATAAAAATTTCATAGCTGGAAGGAAGGTTTTTAAGCCCTTGCTTGAGAAGCTCGATTCCCTCCTCAACCCTTCCTTTTTTATAGAGCTTGAGGGCTTCCATCGCTTAGTTGTGATAAGGCAAGAGAGCCTTGACATCATCCTTGGGCCCAAAATTTTCTTTTTGAGGAACATAGAAGCTCGAAATATAGCCCAGACTCTTAAGCTTATCCAGAGACTCTCTGTCCACTCTTATCCTGCTCTCCTCAGCTTCAGCAGGGACTGGGCTTTGATAATCAGAGAAAGCTCGTTCCGATAATTTTTGACTTTTTTCGTCTCGGCCAGGGTCAAAAATTTCTCCCTCACCACAAAACTCGCATTGTCATGAACCCCATGATAGAGAGGAGTCACTCCCAAAAGGATATTGGTCAGAGAAGGCAACGTGGTCGAAGTATGGGCAAAGGTCTTTGTGAACAGAATGCTTTTTTCGGCCAGCTGGTCGATATTGGGAGTTGAAAGATGCTCGGGACTGTAGCAACTGAGCCTGTCCGCTCTAAGAGTATCGACTGTGACCAGGATGAGGTTTTGCCTCGATTCTTTCGGGCCTTGTGCGGGAAAAAGAAGAGAATGGCATAAAAATATGCCCAGCCATAATAAAAATAAGGAAAGAAAAAAAGAGAAACGGATTTTCTCCAATTTGGTCTTCCCTTTTTGACTCAGATTTTCTTCTTGAGGAATTCGATAAATCCTTTGACCAAGGACGCTTTTTCAGAATTCGGGTCGAGCTTTAAATATTTCTCAAAAGCGTTCAAAGACTCCTGGTTGTTTTTAAGATTCAGGTATGTCAGGCCGAGCTGATAAAGCGCATCGAGAAAATCTTCTTTGAGCTCGACGGCTTTTTTATAATACTTCAAGGCCTCTTCGATTTTGGAGATGTTGTAGAAGTTCGTGCCGATATTGTATAAGACTGTCGGGTCTTTGATCTTCTCAAACTCAATCTTGCCATACCATTCAAGAGCTTTATCATTCTGTCCGCGGTTAGTATAGCAATTCCCGATGAGAAGCATGGCTTCGACGTTTTGAGGGTCCTTCTCTAAAACCTTGAGATAATATTCCTCTGCCTTATCATATTTTTCCATCTGAAAGTAAGAATTTCCAATGTTCTTGTTGATGATAAAGGCATCGGCATAGCTGGCGAGAATCTTCTCAAAGGAGGCGATGGCCTCCTCGTATTTCCCTTCATTGAAGAGCGTGTTTCCCTCGTCAAGGGCTTTTTTTAGCTCATCTGTGAGCACCAAGCCCTCTGCCTTCTTCAGGTTGACATTGATCTCGGGATTCTTCTTCGGAGGTTCATTGACCTGGAACTGTATTTTTTTGACCTCGAATCCAACCTTCTCAAAATCGATAAACCACATCCCTCCTCTTAACCAGGATGCCTTCCATTCCCCTTTGGCGTCGCTCATGACTTCAAAGCCCGAATTATTTGGCACATAGAGGAGCTTGACCTTGACTCCCTCTATAGGCTTGCCCTGCTCATCCAAGACATAACCCATTATCCTTCCCTTTCCCTTCCAATCCTGAGAGAAAGCAAAGATTGTGGTAAAAAAAACAAGGGCAAGGAGAATCGAGATTTTCTTCATGTCAAACCTCCATTCTCTTCTTTCGGCTCATTTCGATTACTTGTGGAAATTGAGAGCTAATTTCATCTTCTTAGTTGTCGATGCAAAAAATTTTTTCTTCTGACGCTCTGAAGCTCAATTCTAACATTTAAGGGGATAAAAAAAAAGCCCTTAGAAATTGCCAGAATAATTTTTTAGAAGAGCTTCAGCTGTCCTTGCGCTTCTTCCTCGAAAGTCTCTTCCTCGAAAAGGCTGATTTTTCCAAAGCATCCATCGTGTCCAGGCACGATTCTTACCTTTCCCTTTCTCATCCGCTCCACGCCAAGGCCGACTCTCTCTGGAGAAATTCTCTTCAGGTCCTCTATGCTCGTCTCTGTCAGAATCCTTTGTTCATTTTCGAACTCGTGGATGAAATGAAAATAGACATCCCAGACACTTTGGCACTCGGGAGTTTTATCCAAGGCCTGGGCGATAATCTCGTTCAAGGGAATAAGATTTTTATACGGCACTTTAAGCGTTGGACCTTCCCCTCCCTCGCGGTCGGAGAGCTCCATCACTCTGTGCATCACGCCGATGGTAAGCTTCTTCCCGCATTGAGGGCAGATATCGTTGTGGCGCATGCTTTCCCTTGGAGAGAAAAGGACGCCACACTTGCGGTGTCCGTCATAATGATATTTTCCTTCTTCAGGAAAGAACTCGACTGTGTAGAGGAATTTGTCGGCATCTTTGCTCTTTATGGCATGAATCAAACCTTTGTAGCTGAAGTCAGTGTCAAAAGCATTGGCCTCTCTTCCAATCTTCGAAGGAGAGTGAGCGTCAGAGTTTGAGACCAAGCTGTATCTATCAAGGGCAGAGAGTCGCCAGTTCATGGCCGGGTCTGAGGAGAGGCCTGTTTCCAGGGCAAAAATAAAGGGAGTCATCTCTTCGAAGCACTCCTCGATCGAGTCAAAGCCGGAATTGGCTCCGAAAAGAGAGAACCAGGGAGTCCAGATATGAGAGGGGATGACGACACATTCCGGGCACAAGTCAGCGACAATCTTGACAAAGGCTTTGGCGTCCATGCCAAGCATGGGACGGCCATCAGAACGGAGGTTGCCCAGACCGGAAAGCTTATGGTTGACTCTGTCCACAGACTCAAAGTCAGGAGCCAGAAGGATGAGGTGAATTTTTCTTACTTTTCCTTTTTTGGAATAGATGAAGCTGAGCTCTGAGGAAAGGATGAAGGAGACATCGTCAGGCGAAAGCGAAAAGGACTTCAGATGCTCATCTGATGTGGTAAGAATGTGCTTCAAACGGAAAAGGCCGTTGCCAGTAGGCTCCAATTTCTGCTTGAGGAGAAAAAGCCATTCAGGATGGGTAAAATCAGCCGTGGCCAGAAGCTTTATCCCCTTGATTTTCGCCCAGACGGCGAGGACATCAAGGACCATCTCTTTGGAGGTTGCCCGGGAGAACTTGGAATGGAGATGAAGGTCGGCAATGAATTTCATAGAAGCTATATTTAAAATTAAATGTTTAAAAAGTAAAGGGTGATATTTTAAGTTTTCGCATCCTCAATTCTGTGATAATGGAATGATTAGGCAACCCTCACCCATACCACGGATTCTGATGCTTTCCATGTTTCCTTGACAACAGCTCTCTTAAATCTTATATTAAATCATGCGAGGAGTGAAAAATGGAAATAGAAATGAGAATTAAAGGCCTTGTGGTTGACCCCATCTCAAAAATGCCGATCGTTGTCCTTGAAGACCTCAAAAGCGAAAGGATGCTCCCCATCTGGATTGGAGTCTTTGAAGCCAACGCCATAGCCCTAAAGATAGAAAACGTCTCCACTCCTCGACCCATGACCCACGATTTAATAAAAAACTTTCTGGACAAACTCGAAATCTCCGTAGAAAAAATCGTGGTCAATGATGTCAAGGACAACACTTTCTATGCCCTGATCCATTGCCGATACAAGGGCCAGCCCATCGCCATCGACTCCCGCCCCTCTGACGCCATCGCCCTTTCTCTCAGGGTCAATGCGCCGATCTTTGTCGAAGATGAAGTGGTCAAAAAAGCCCACAGCCTCAAGTTCGATGAAAACCTGGAAGACTCAGAAAAGCTTCGCAAGTGGCTGGAAAACTTGAAGCCTGAAAACCTGGGCAAATACAAGATGTAGCTTCAGTCACGTCCTCAAAGCAAAAACGAGATAAAGCCCTATCAATCCAAAAATCAAGTTCGGGCCCCAAGCTGCCAAGAAAGCATTGAGATAATTTTGATAGCCGAGGCCCTGGAAAATTCCTATCGCCCCCCAATAGACCATGGCGATGGCTACGCTCAATCCTATTCCCACCAGTGTTCCTCTCTTCCCCATGGAAAAAGCAAAAGGAAGACCGAGCAGAGTCATAACCAGGCTGACGAGAGGAAAGGACGTTTTATAGAGAAGGTCAACCTTAAACCTCACTGTATTAAAATTGCTCTCTTCGATCTCCTTAATATACTGTCTGAGCTCGCCGAAGCTCATCTGAGAGGGCTCTTTCCACTCCTTCAAGAAATAGCTCTTGTCCTCAATTTGAGGAATTTCCATTTTCTCCTCCTTCTCAAATTTAACAAGTTTGCCATCGACAAACTCTCTGTCCCAGCAATTCACCAAGGAAAGATGCCCATCGTTCAAATAAGCCTTCTCAGAAAATATCCTCCTCTTCAAAGACCAGGAAGAGTCGAAATCATAGATCGAGAGCTGGCTGAACGCAGTTTTTTGGAGGTCAAAATAATTGTAGTGATAAATCCTGTTTTTGTCTTTGCTCAAAACCCAGCGGCGGTCGAGATAGCTGTGGCTTCGAGGAGGAACGTCGTTCATTTTGTCCCAGGTCTCTTCAACCTTCTTGTTAGCATAAGGAAGGACATTCTCTTGGATATAAAAAGAAGCAGAGCTTGCTAAAATTGCCATAGCCAGCACAGGAAGGATGATGCGGTAAAGACTTATGCCGCAGGCCTTCATGGCTGTGATCTCGTTGAATTTGGCGAGAAGCCCCAAAGAGAGAAGAGCCGTAGTCAACGCAGTCACAGGAAAGATATAACGAATAAAATCCGGGATACTGTAAAAAATATATTCAAAGAGGAGCGAAAGAGGCTTATTGTGCTCATAGATATTGTCGATTCGCTCGAAAAAAGTGACAATAGCGAAAATCAATATCAGGCCAAAAAAGATGAGCGAAAAAATGGCTAAATATTTTTTTAGAATGTAACGGTCCAAGATATTGGGGAAGCGAAGAGAGAGACGGAACCATTTTCTGGAAAAAACTTTCTTTTTCCCCGGAGCTGGGCTCCCCTCCTTTTCCTTGGAAAGACGCAAAAAGCCAAGATAGGGCACGGATTCTTTCAACGAGCTCACAAAGAGGGCGAGGCCGACGAGCAAGAGCAGGATGTTGGCTCCCCACATTCCAAGGAAAGGTGAGATTTTTCCATCCATGGCCATTTTTTCTCCTGCTGTGATCAGCACATAATAGACCAAAATTATCCCCAAGCTGATAGTGAACCCGCTGGTTCTTCCTCCTTTTTTGGTCGATGCCCCTAAGGGAAGGCTCAAAAACCCGAAGACGAGACAAGCGAAGGGAAGAGAAAATTTCTTGTAAATCTCAACCCAATAAGAAAGATAATCCTTCCATCTTCTCCCGTATTCAAACTTTTTTTCCTCTGCTCCTTCTTTCTCTTTGCTCAACGTTGCCAAATCCTGGTTGATGACTTTGATATCTCTGAGCAGCTCTTCGATGTCCTTCTCTTTCACCCGTTTGACCAAAGTCGGGGAGAAAAAATTCTCGACATTGATCTCCTGTTCGAAGTGTTCAAAGGAAGTCACCCCGTATTTTTCTGGTTCAGAAAGAGAATAAGAATGAACAGCTCCGTTCGATAGCTCCAGAACGGCCCTCCTCATCTCAGGGTAAAAATTCAGCCTTCCCTGTTTGGCCCAGATGGACTTTGGTTCTTCAGGAGGGTCTGAGAAATGGACAAAAACATTCTCCCAGTTTTTCTCTTGGGTCATGCCTTTCATAAAAATGACCATGTTGGGAATGGACTCATTGAATTCCCGGGGATGGATCTTGAACTTGACCTTGCTCAGGACAGCTTGAGAGAAGGAAGACTTTAATTTGTAGTTAGAGTCTGGAGCAAGATAAAGGGCGAGATAAGAGCTCAACAGCCAGCCGAAGAAGGAAAAAACAAGCACAGGCCGCAGAAGTCTCTTGTAGCTTATTCCCAGAGTTTTAAAAGCCATGATTTCCAAATCTGTTGAGAGGCGGCTCAGGCCAGCCAAAGCTCCCATTAATACTCCCATCGGCACTGTGAAGGCCAGGATAGAGGGGATAAGATAGAGCAAAACATTTGCCGCTTCTGCGAAAGTAACCCCTCTGGTGATGAAGACTTCTGAAAGAAGAAGAATCTGATTCATCAAAAGAACAAAAGTGGAAACAAGGAGGCCGACGAAGAAAGGAGGGATGAGCTCTTTAAGAATGTAACGGTCAAAAGATTTGAGCACTCTTTTTTTTATACCACAGAAGAGGGCCAAAAAAAAGAACGGCCTAAAAGCATCTCATAATCCGGGGTAGCGAGATAAATAGTATGGGAGGGTTTGGGGGTGAGGAGTCCCCTCTGAAGCCTGAGCGGGCATGGTTCCTCGACCGAAGGGAGAGGAGAGCGAAGCCTGAAACCGAGCCGCTTTTGCCTCGCTGGGGCAAAAGCGGCGTGCTTTCGAACCACTCTGCCTGAGGCATTCAAACGGTTTTTTCACCTGCTAGCCTTCGCAGAAATTATTTCCAATCTCTGGGGAAAACGAGCGTGCTCCGAACCCCCAACCCTCATCCATACCAAGCTTTAGTACATATCGCTCGGTGGAGGCGGATATTTTGGAGCCTTCTCCTCTTCAGGAATCTCAGAGACCAGGCCTTCTGTGGTCAGGAGCAACCCGGCGATGCTTGCTGCGTTCTGCAGGGCGATGCGGACAACCTTGGTCGGGTCGAGAATACCGGATTTGACCATGTTCTCAAATTTCTCTGTGAGGGCGTTGAAACCCATGTCCTGTTCCATCTCTTTCGCCTTCTCGACGACGATCGAGCCTTCATGTCCGGCATTGTTAGCAATCTGACGGAGAGGCTCTTCCAGCGCTCTCTTGATGATGTTGACGCCGATCTGAACGTCGCCCTCTAACTTTAATTTCTCAAGCATTTTTTGGCATCTGAGAAGGGCAACTCCTCCTCCAGGAACAATTCCCTCCTCGACTGCAGCCTTGGTGGCGTGCATGGCATCTTCAACCCGAGCCTTCTTCTCCTTGAGCTCGATCTCGGTGGCTGCTCCGACTTTAATCAGGGCGACTCCGCCGACCATCTTGGCCAGTCTTTCCTGGAGCTTTTCTCGGTCATAATCAGAGGTTGTATCCTCAATTTGAGTCCTGATCTGTTTGATTCTGGCCTGGACATCTGTCTCTTTTCCGCCGCCTTCGACAATGGTCGTGTTATCCTTGTCGATGACGACTTTTTTGGCCTCGCCCAGCCAGTCAAGGCCGACATTCTCCAGCTTCACACCGATGTCCTCGGTGATAACCTTCCCTCCAGCGAGGGTGGCGATATCTTCGAGCATGGCTTTCCGTCTGTCGCCAAACCCTGGAGCTTTTACAGCGCAGCAATGAAAGGTGCCTTTGAGCTTGTTAACAACCAGGGTTGCCAGGGCTTCACCCTCTACCTCCTCGGCAACAACCAGCAAGGGATTGCCTGTCTTGGCCACGTTTTCGAGAAGAGGCAAAAATTCTCTCAAGTTGCTGATTTTCTTCTCGTGGAGAAGGATGTAGGGATTCTCCAAGACGCATTCCATCCGGTCAGGGTCAGTGATGAAGTAAGGAGAGAGATAGCCGCGGTCGAACTGCATTCCTTCAACAACTTCCATGGTTGTCTCCAGGCCCTTGGCCTCTTCGACGGTGATCACGCCATCCTTGCCGACTTTGTCCATGGCCTCGGCGATAATCTTTCCCACGGATTCATCATTGTTGGCTGAGATGGCTCCGACCTGGGCAATCATCTCACCGGTTACTTCACGGCTTATCTTCTTCAAATCTTTGACGACCTCTTCTACGCCTCTGTCGATACCTTTTTTGATCAGATTGGGGTTGGCACCGGCCGTGACATATTTCAATCCCCCAGAATAGATGGCCTGAGCCAGGACAGTGGCGGTAGTCGTCCCATCACCGGCAACGTCTGAAGTCTTGGAGGCAACCTCTTTGACTATCTGGGCCCCCATATTCTCCAAAGGGTCTTTGAGTTCAACCTCTTTAGCCACGGTGACTCCGTCCTTAGTGCTGGAGGGAGCCCCGAACTTCTTTTCCAAGACGACATTCTTTCCCCTTGGTCCCAAGGTTTCTTTAACCAGGTTGGATAAAATATTGACCCCCCTTAAAAGCGACTGCCTTGCTTCTTCACCAAGAGTTATCTGTTTAGGCATTTTTTCCTCCTTTCAAGCTTATTAAGTAATCTTGCCTAAAATTTCTTCTTCGCGAACGATAACATGTTCCACATCGCTGATCATCACTTCAGTTCCGCTGAATTTCCCGATTAGAACCTTATCGCCCTTCTTGACATCGAGCGGAACAACCTTCCCGTCCTCAGTCACACGCCCTTTCCCGACTTCAATGACTTCTGCCTCCTGAGGCTTCTCTTTGGCGGTGTCAGGGATGATTATTCCACCCTTCTTGACTTCGCGTTCTTCTAATCTCTTTAGAAGAACTCGGTCGTGTAATGGTGTGACCTTCATCTGAACCTCCTTTCAGGTATTTTTAGCAGATTTGCTAATAGGGCGCTAATTTTATTTAAAAAATAACCTTTTGTCAAGAAAAAGGCAAAAAATTAGCACTCTCCGCAGAAGAGTGCTAAATTTTTTTGGAAATTCTCAAAGATTTTTCCCGGTTGCGCAGAGTGTTGCGATGAACACCCAGGGCTTTAGCTATTTTTGTCATCTTTCCTTTGTATTTTTTCGAAGCAGTCTCGATGTAGATTTTCTCGAATTCTTGCAGAGCATCTCTTAAATTCAATTCTTTTTCTACCATCTCCTCGATTATCCTTTCCAATTTTTGATGAATGGTCAGCTGGTCAAATTTCTTTTCCATCTTTTCCAACCTTTTTCGTTACGTCTTGATATGTTTCTTTGAATTTCTCCCTGAGCTCCCTGGGGACCAAGCTCACGACGATCTTGGTCATTCTCAGAGAAAAAAGAGAAAGCCGAGATTCCTTCAATACTTTTTTGTTTAAGGGAAAGACTGATAGAGTAAAGACAATCACCCCGCAGATAAGAAGCCCAGTCAGCAGCCCTAAAAATCCGCCCAAGACGTTATTAAGGACCATTAACTGGCCCTTGGCCAGCTTGGAGAGCATGTAGGAAGCGGCCAGCCCTGAGCCAAACACGGCTACAAAGATGGTCATAAAGCCAAGAAAATGGGCCAGAAGCACGTTGGAAGTCAGCCGGAGATAGATCCAGGAAAAACGCGAATAGAAATTAAGGGCCAGAACGAGGCCGATGATGAGCGCCAGGATGCTGAAAACCTGCCTCAAGAAGCCTTTGATGATGCCAACGATTGTGGTTACGATCAAGATGACCACCAAAATAGAATCAAGCCAGTTCATCCCCATCTCCTCCTTTTCCGCAACTCCTCGACCATCCAGTACTCACCATCTTTGATTGAGCCAAAAGGAATATGGGGTTTTATTCTACCATGAAAATCAGAGCCGGCTGTGGGGACGAGGTCAAGCTCTTCAGCCATTCTTTTATAAAGCTCGACCTGAGATGGCTCATGATAAGATGTGTAAACTTCTATCCCTGCAAGCCCATTCTCCTTCAAAATTTCGAGGTCTTCTCTCGAAGCCCGCTCAAAATACGCACCAGGATGGGCAAGGACCGGGACTCCCTCTGCGAGAGGAGCAAGGCTAAGGGCTTCCAATAAACTCAGGTTTCGCTTTGGAACCCAGGCTGGCTTACCCTCCATGAAATAGTCTTCATAAAAAAGGTAGGGAGCCGCGCGACGGCTTTCTCCCTTTAGATACTTTTCCAGCATAGGACTGCTCTTATCCTCCGACTTGTCGAGTAAAACCTGGGCGATGGCCACACCCAAGGGAGGGCCTTCTTTTGACTTTTTGGCAATCTCCTTCCAGCTTATATCAAAGCCAATTTTCCGCAGCCTCTCAACGCGCTCTTTGGCCTCCTTAAACCTTGCCTCTGAGACTCGATCAATAAGATTGAAAATAATTTTCTTCCTCCAGTTGACAAAAGGAAGGAGGAGATGAAACTCGCGGTTACGGAACGCAGTTGTGAGCTCAATGCTGGGGATAACCTCCACTCCCACTTCTTCGGCGATCTCTAAAGCTTTAGGATAGGCGGCGACCGTATCATGGTCGGAGATGGAGATAGCCCTCAGTCCGGCTTCTTTTGCGAGCCGGATAATATGAAAAGGCGAAAGGTCGCCGTCGCTGCTTTTATTGGAATGAATGTGCAAATCGACTTTTCCGTTGCTCATAGCTCATTCTTTCCGGTTAAGAGGCGATAGATTTCAAAATAGCGTTCGGCTGTCTGGCGGATAATCGACTCGGGTAAAGGAGGAGGCGGAGACTTTTTATCCCAATTTATGCTCTCCAAGTAATCGCGAACAAACTGTTTATCCAGGCTTGGCTGAGGCTTTCCAGGAGAATAGCTGGCCAGGGGCCAGAATCGAGAAGAATCGGGGGTAAATATTTCATCGACAAGGAGGATTTCGCCGTTTCGAAGGCCGAATTCGAATTTTGTGTCGGCGATGATGATTCCCTTTTTGAGCGCATGAAAAGAGGCTTTCTGATAGAGCTTTATGCTTATTCTTTTTATTTTTTGGGCAAGTCGAGAGCCAACAAGCTTCTGCATCTCTTTAAAAGAAATATTTTGGTCATGCCCTTCCTGGGCTTTTGTGGCTGGAGTAAAAATAAGCTGTTCCAGATGGTCAGCCTCTTTCAAACCCGGGGGAAGTTTAACCCCGCTTATCCTGCCTGTATCTCTATAATCTTTCCAGCCAGAGCCGGCAAGGTATCCTCGAACAACACATTCAACCGGAACGACTTCTGTTTTTTTGACCAGCATCGACCTCTTCTCCAGGATTTCCCTGTATTTTCGGAGGAATGGAGGAAACTCACTGATTTCAGCCGTCAGGAGATGATTGGGACACACAAGGGCGGTGTAGTCGAACCAGAATTTAGAAAGCTGAGTTAAAATTTTTCCCTTATCCGGAACGAGAGAGGGAAGAACATAATCAAAGGCAGAGATTCGGTCAGAAGCAACGATGAGCAGCTTGTCCTCGACCGTATAGACATCCCGAACCTTCCCTTTCTTATAAAGCGTGAGCTCGGGAATTGATATTTCTCGAAATGTTTTTGACATGGTTAGCTAAAAGGATAAAAAAAATAAATTTAAAAATCAACTAAAACCTAGATGATCAGGCTGAGCACTTCGAAAACACGCAGGCTTTGCCCCAGCGACTACTCGGAGGGGGAACAGCTTCGCTTTCCCCCTTCCGACGGTCGCCCCGATTCCATCGGGGCTCCCTGCCTCCCCTTCTCGGGCTTGCGCCCTGCGACCGAGGGGACACACCCCCTCGGCTCCCCCAACTGATTTGTGGCAAGCCACAAATCAGCAAAGCGGCTCGGTTCAAGGCTTCGCTCTCCTCGACCTTCGGTCGAGGAACCATGCCCGCTCAGCCTTTCACACGGCTTTCTTACCACTCTGCCTTCGCTTGGCTACGTGAAGCCTGCGTGCTTTCGAGCTACTCAGCATCCAGCCTTGTCTTTTAAATCTTCTAATAATTCTTGATTATTTTATACCTATAAAGCTTAACATTCTTCCCGCTTTATTCCTTTCCCTGCGGAAAGAGAGAAAATTATGGTCACAATGGGTGCAGAGCGCAATCGAAAAAACATTCTCTTCCTTGACCCCCATGCTCTGAATCTGAGAGAGATTCGCCCCTCTCAGGTCGAAGAGATACTTCCCTTTTCGAAGCAGATGGTCTCGAAAAAATTCTTGGGGATGACCCTTTTTTATGAAACTTTCCAAGACATCATCTCCAACTTCGTAGCATCTGGAACCGATGCAGGGCCCTAACCCCACAAGAAGAGACGAAGGGTCGGCGCCATAATGGTCTTTCATTTTTTCGATGGCTCTTTGAACGACCCTTTTCGCGCTTCCTCTCCAGCCACAATGGACTGCAGCTATAACTTTCCGGGATTCATCGACAATAAGAACAGGAAGGCAATCCGCTGTCCTGATGATGAGGAGCAAAGTCGGAAGTCTGGTAACCATGGCATCGCCCTTCAGTTTTTTTAGCGGAACTTTATCTATCAAATGAATGACATTAGAATGAACCTGGTCAAGAAAAAGGAGCTTAAGACCCTTCCATTCTTTTTTATTCTTGAAATCTCTTTCTTTGAAGCGCCTTGTTCCAAAGCCATGGACAAGGAAGGGAACCTGCTCAAGGCGAGGGATAGTCAAAAAATCTTCTCGGTCCAATCTCATCATCTTGACTCACACTGCCCATTTATAAATTCTGAAGAAAATGAAAAATCTGATAGAACGAGCCAAATTCCAATTCGAGAATTCCTTATTATATAGATTGAAGATTTAAAATCAAAATAAGAAAAGGGAACTGCCCCTTTTTTGTCATTTTGAAATAAGAAAAGGGAAAAAGGGGACTGTCCCCTTTTTGTGGTATAATTTTTTGAAAATGCCGCTAAAAAGCTTTGAGCCCGCTTACATTGGAGCTTACGAGCAGGGCTTGCTTCAAAAGAAGGCGGAGAAGGCCATCCAGATACTCAAAGAATGCCAGCTCTGCCCTCGAAACTGTAAAGTCAATCGCCTCAAAGGAGAGAGAGGCTTTTGTAAGGCTGGCTTCCTGCCTGAAGTCTCTTCCTCCTCACCTCACTTCGGGGAAGAAAGGCCTCTTGTCGGCTCTCATGGCTCGGGGACGATTTTTCTGACCCATTGCAGCCTGAGATGCCTTTTCTGCCAGAATTTCTCCATCAGCCATCTGGGCGAGGGCCAGGAAGTCTCGTTCGAAATCCTGGGCAGGATGATGGTCGAGCTCCAGAAATTGGGATGCCACAACATCAATTTCGTCACCCCCACCCACTATGTCCCTCAGATCCTGAAAGCGCTTCCTTTCGCCGTGGAAAAAGGCCTTTCTGTTCCTCTTGTTTACAACACGGGCGGCTACGATTCTGTCCAGACTTTAAAGCTGCTCGATGGAATCTTCGACATCTACATGCCGGATTTCAAGTACAGTGAGAGCAGGGCTGGCCAAGAATGCTCCCAAGCCCCGGATTATCCCCAAATCGCAAAGCTTGCCTTGAAGGAAATGCACCGCCAAGTGGGGGATTTGCTGATCGATGAAAGAGGAATAGCCTTGAAGGGCCTTCTGGTGAGGCATCTTGTTCTCCCTCAGGGATTGGCCGGAACAAGAGACGTGATGCGTTTTTTGGCTTCAGAAATTTCAAAAAACACTTATGTCAACATCATGGACCAGTATTATCCTTGCGGAAAAGTCCCTCTCAACTCTCCTTTAACCCGGGGAATCACCGAAGAAGAGTACAAGGAGGCTTTGGAAGCGGCGAAAAAAGAAGGAATAACCCGGCTGGACAAGCGAGAAAGATTTCGCCTCATCTGGCGCTTCTAATCGATTCTCCAATTCAAATCAGGCCAGTCGAAGAGAAAAAATAAAAAGAGCGAATTCATCGGGAAGGAAGATTCATGTCTTCGACTCTAGCTTTGTCAGAGCATCGAAGTTGAAATTTCTAAAATGTTTTATGACATCCCGGATAAGGTCTTCTTTTTTCAACTTCAAGATATCTGAAGGCAAGATGTCCTTCATGAAGGGCAGTTCCTTTTCCTCGATAACGCTTTTTTTATGCTTCCTTCCCCTTATCCGCAGTTTCAACCTGAGCTCAAAAGAACCCTTGGGGAGGCAGATCATGTAGTGAAAGTTGTCAATCCTTGACTTGGAAAAATTCACCTGAAAGGCGATCAACTTGCTTTTGATCCTCCTTGACTTCGATTTAATCCCATATTTTCTCAGCTCCTCAGCCAAGCTTTCAAAAGCCGGTTCAGCGATGAATTCGCAAAACTGCTTGAAATGTTCCGGAGTCTCGCCCTTGTATTCTTCGATGATCCGAAGCTCTTCAAAGCATTTGGCCAAGCTCTCTTTCCAGTTTCTCTCAGGCATTCTCCACCTCTAAGAATTGACCTTCGCTATCTTAGCATACCTCCTTTGAATTTTGGAAGCCGGTCTTCAATCTTCTTTGTTAACCAGCTCAGCAAATCTTTGACCGAACTCTTCTCCCTTTTTCAGGTCTTCGTGGCTGGGGCAGCCGATAAACTCCAGTGTCTCGACAAGCTCCCACTTGAGTTGCTCGATAATCTCTTCCAGATTCTTCTTTGCGCCGCCGCTCCAGCCGTAGCTTCCAAAATAAGCGACCTTCTTGTTTTTGATGTGCTTGCGCGCAGCCATGTTCAAGACCTCCTCGACCGGAGGGAAAAGTCTGACTTCATAAGTCGGAGCTCCGACGACGACCGCTCTTTTTGTCCAGAGAGAAGGGAGGATGTAGCTCGAATGGGTCCGTGCGGCATCAAAGATTTCGAGCGGACCCGCGGTGCGAGATATTCCCCGAGCCACGGCGTTCATCATCTGCTCGGTATGGCCGTACATCGAGCCGTAGATGAGGGTTATCCCCGGCTCACTCTTGCGGCTTGCATACTCCGCCCACTTCTTGTAGAGGTTGACGATGAGGGAGGGGTTCTTGCGCCAGATGAGTCCATGAGAGGGAGCGATGATGTCCACCGGGATGCCGGCCAACTTTTCGATAGCGCTCAAAACTCTCTGACTGAAATTGGCAACGATATTCACATAGTAACGAAGAGATTCCTTCTGGTAAAAGTTAAAGTCCTTGCATTCATCATCAAAAATAGCTCCTCGTAGAGCACCATATCCGCCAAAAGCATCGCAGGAAAAAAGAATTCGATGGGAAGTCTCATAGGTCATGATTGTCTCAGGCCAGTGGAGAAAGGGAGTGGAAAAGAACTTCAGCGTCCTCTTGCCCAGAGAAAGGGTTTCACCGTCGTTGACGACGCGCACGTTTTCTTTTATGGAAAAAAAGCTTTCGAGCATCTCCTTGGTCTTTGCCGAGCCCAAAATCGTGACCCGGGGGGCGATCCTCCTCAATGTCCTGATGAGCCCGGAATGGTCAGGCTCCATGTGGTTGAGGACGATATAATCAATCTTCGAGATATCTGCGAGCTCATCGACCTGGTCAAGGTATTCATCTCCCTTGAAGGATTTGACAAGGTCGATGACCGCTTTTTTCTCGTCATCGATGAAATAGGAGTTGTAAGAAACTCCTTCCTTGGTGATTGGCCATATGCCTTCGAAAAGGTCTGTGGTTCGGTCGTTGACTCCGATCCAGTAAATCCCGGGCTTTATCTCTATTGCCGACATTGAGCACCTCCTTGCTCGAGCTAATCAATAATTTTAATCGACAAGCATTCAATTTGCAATTGAGAGGCTCAGGCTGAGTGGCTCGGAAACACGCAGGCTTTGCCCCAGCGAGGCAAAGCCTGCTCGGTTTCAGGCTTCGCTCTCCTCGACCTTCGGTCGAGGAACCATGCCCGCTCAGCCTTCAAACGGTTTCCGAGCCACTCAGCCTTCGCCTCGTTGACTTATTAAAAAAATACGGATATCCATCACGTTTGTATGAGTTGGGCCGGTGATGATCAACCCTCCTGCCTTTTTAAAAAAATTATAGGAATCATTGTCCTCCAGGTATTTTTGGGGGTCGAGACCCAACTCTTCTGCTTTCTTTAAAATCGACGGGTCTGCCCAGGCCCCGGCAGCATCAGTTGGACCATCAATTCCGTCTGAGCCGAAGCTCAAAACGAGCCAGTTCGAAAATCCAGGGAGACAGCGTTTCATTTCTCGCAGGGCCGCCAGAACAAACTCCTGGTTTCGGCCTCCTTTGCCTCTTCCTCTGACAGTGACCGTGAGCTCCCCGCCGGACAAGAGGCAAAGAGGCCGCTGAGTTTTTTTTGGCCGGGGGAGATTCTGAAGAAGGGAGACATAATTCCTGGCAGCATCTCTTGCCTCTCCTCGGTCAGCAGAGGTCAAGATTAAGGCCTTAAAGCCGAGCCTCCGAGCCTCCTTCTGCGCTGAACGAAGAGCCAGGAGGTTGTCGCCGATTATGAAATGATGAACTCTTTTAAAAGCTGGCGCTTCTCTTTTAATAGTCTCGCTCGCTTTTCCTTCCATTCCTTTCTTGACGACTTCTCTTATCGAGCCGGGCACATCATCCCAGAGACCGTACCTCTTTAAAACAAAAAAGGCATCGGCATAGGTTGAGGAGTCCCAGCAAGTCAGTCCTGAAGCAATATTCTCCAGGTCGTTGCCGACGACATCAGAGACGATGAGGTTAATTACAGTCGCCGGGAAAGCCGCCTGCGCCAGACGACCTCCCTTAATTCTGGAGAGATGCTTGCGGACAATGTTGAGTTCGCTAATACTTGCTCCGGCTTTCAACAGCATTTCAGTCACATTCCTTTTTTCTATAAGCGATACTCCCTCTGCTGGAAGACAAACCTGGGCCGACCCTCCTCCTGATATCAAGAAGAAAATGAGGTCTCTCGCCCCTGCTTTCATTGCCAGCTCAAGAATGCGCTTGGCGGCGGCCAAACTTCTTTCATCCGGAAGGGGATGGGAAGCCGGAAGACAAATTATTTGATTTAGCTTTTTCTCCATTTGATTTAGCTTTTTCTTCGCTCCCGGAACGAAGAGGGCTATTCCCTCTTTTAATCTCTTGCCCAAAATTCCATATAGGCCTTCGGCCATAAAAGGAGCGGCCTTTCCAATCGAGACCAGGAAGATGTCTTTATAGGAAGAAAGGTCGAAAATTCTGTCCTGGATTTTCAGCTTATCGTTTCTCACTGAAACATTTTTTTTGATTAGATTTTCAGGCTCAACTTCAGCCAGAGCGGCTCCATAGATTCTTTCCGCTTTTTGGAGAAAGTTTAATCTGCTCATATTTTCATAAGCTATTATATAAAATTTGAAACAATTTGGGAGTGAGACTATTTCTCAAAACCTCTTATATGCCTGAAATGGAAGAATATATTTATACAGGGAATCATCCCAGAATTTGTGATGTCAAGATGATTGAGAGGGCGACGTGCTGGAGGTGAGGAGTCCCCTATGAAGCCTGAGCGGGCACGGTTTCTCTCCGAAGGAGAGAAAAGCGACCTTGGAGGGGGAACCGCTTCGCGTTCCCCCTTCCAACGCTTTCGCTGCCTCCCCTTCTCGGACGCTTCAAAGCGTCCTGCGACCAAGGGGTCATACCCCCTTGGAACCCCCTGCTGCTTTGCCGATGGGCAAAGCAGCGAGGCTGAATGGGAGCTCGTTTTCCTCGCTGGGGAAAACGAGCGTGCTCCGAACCTCTAGCACGTCACCCATATCAGGGAATCTTGGATGCTTTCTTTATTCAGAAATTTCTT
>CAZYBE010000049.1:0-22049 GCA_964645765.1 uncultured Eubacteriales bacterium | reverse complement strand
GTTAAAGTGGATGAATGATATTCCAGGTATAGAGGAGAGAATGTGCATGGCGTGCAAGACGCCAGATTTTTCAGGATGAGGAAGGTCGATCTGGGTGATATCCGCGGTGACAACCATCTTGGAGTCAAAACCGGCTCGAGTCAGAACCATCTTCATCTGCTCTTTTGTTGTGTTCTGGGCTTCATCGAGAATGATGAAGGAGCCGTTGAGAGTTCTCCCCCTCATGAAGGCCAGGGGAGCAATCTCGATGATGCCTCTCTCGATCAGTCTGTTTGCCTGTTCTGTCTGGGCTAAATCAAAGAGAGCATCGTAAAGAGGTCGAAGATAAGGGTTTATCTTCTCATAAATGTCTCCGGGCAGAAAGCCCAGTTTTTCCCCGGCTTCAACAGCCGGGCGGGTGAGGATGATGCGGTTGACGACTTTGTTCTGGAGAAAGGAGAGGGCCATGGCCATGGCCAGGTATGTTTTTCCTGTTCCGGCTGGCCCGATCCCGAAGACCAAGTCAAAAGACTTGATGGCTTTAATGTATTCTTGCTGGTTGAAGCTCTTGGGTGTTACGGACTTGCGCGAGAGGCTCAGGGCCTCAGCCGGGGAAAAATCTTCGAGGCGAGTTTCACCGTCTTCCAGAAGGTCGAGCACGATATGAAAATCCTCTTCCTTCAGAGCGTATCCCTTTTCCTCCAGGTCTTTCATTTTGTTAAAGTAGTGTTTAGCGAACTCAACTTTTTCTTGAGGGCCATCGATTAACAGGCAATCCCCTCGGACTGAAAGAGAGATTCCCATTCTTTTCTCCATCTTTTTCAGATTCTTGTCCAGGACGCCGGAAAAAGAGTTTTTCCTGAAACAGGGGTGTTCGATTTTTTCCATATTTATTAGGAGGGCTCTTCACTCATTTGTTTATAGATTATAAACATCAATCGACAGGGTTTGTCAAGCCAGCTTCCCTTGAAAAAAAGGGTAGCCTGTTGTATATATTGAACTTAACTAAAAGAGAAGCCGATGAAAATTTTCCTTTCGAGGAGGCTTCGCTCGAGGTCAAAAAGGAGAGGAGAGATGGATGAAGAAATGAAAAATGTCCCTATCCCCGCTTCCTTGTACAGAAGGATAGAGGAAAAGATAAAAGGCTCGAATATTCCCTCTGTCTCAAGCTATGTCACTAAAGTTTTAAGAGAGGCTCTTGCCAAAGAAGAAGGAGAGCAAGTTCTTAGCAAAGAAGATGAGGAAAAGGTAAAAGAGAGGCTGAAGGCTTTAGGCTATTTAGATTAAAGGTGACAATGTAACAGAATTTGTTGCATATATATATCAGCCTCTGATTTTAGGAGAAAGAGATGGTTCTTGCCCACGGCGGAAAGCTCGTTGAGCGCGTTCTTAAGGGAGAAGAAAAAGAGAAGGCGCTGGAGAAAGTTAGAACTCTGCCTTCGCTTAAGCTCAATTTCGAGCTGGTGAGTGATGTCGAAAATATAGCCACAGGCGTTTACAGCCCGCTTGAAGGTTTCATGGGAGAGAGAGAATACCGAAGCGTCTTAAGCCAGATGAGGTTTTCAAACGACCTTCCCTGGACGATCCCCATTGTCCTTGATGCGAGCCGGGAAGAGGCGAAAAAAATAAAAATAGAGCAAGATGTTGTCCTCTTTAATGAAAGCAGCAAGCCGGTGGCTCTTCTTCATCTCGAAGAAAAATATGAATATGACAAGGAAGAGCTGGCGGAGAAGGTCTTCAAGACTAGAGACATAGCTCACCCTGGCGTGGCCAAAGTCAAGGCCATGAAGGATGTTCTCCTTGCCGGGAAAATCGATTTGATTCATGAATCTGAAACGCCTTTCTTCAGGTATAAGCTCAGTCCGAAAGAGACCAGGGTCCTTTTCAAGGAGAAGGGCTGGCGGACAATTGTCGGCTTTCAAACGCGCAATACTCCTCATATCGGGCATGAGTATGTGCAGAAGACAGCGCTGACTTTTACGGATGGAATATTCGTCAACCCGGTTATCGGCCGCAAGAAGAAAGGGGATTTCAAGGATGAGGTCATCCTTGCCTCCTATGAGGAGCTCATCAAGAACTATTATCTAAAGGAAAGGGCAGTGGCAGCCATCCTTCAGATGGAGATGAGATATGCCGGACCCAGGGAGGCTATCTTTCACGCCATCATCCGCAAGAATTTTGGCTGCACCCATATCATCATCGGCCGCGACCACGCCGGTGTTGGAAATTATTATCCCCCTTATGCAGCCCAGGGTATTTTTGAAGAATTTCCTGATTTGGGCATTGTTCCCTTGTTCTTCAGGTCATTCTATTACTGCCGCAGGTGCAATTCTGCGGTCAATGAAAAGACCTGTCCCCATCCTCCGGCAGAGCACATCGAATTCAGCGGGACAAAGATCAGGGAAATGCTTGTCCAGGGAAAGATTCCGCCGCCTGAGCTGATGCGTCCGGAAGTGGCGAGAGTCATCCTCAGCTTTGAGCACCCTTTTGTCGAATAACAAAATGAAGCCCATCATCATCGTTTCCGGCCTGCCCCGCTCTGGCACTTCGATGATCATGCAGGTTCTGGAAGCAGGAGGGCTTCCTGTGGCTGCTGACGGCAAGAGAAGGCCTGATGAGAGCAACCCCAAGGGCTACTTTGAGGTGGAGAGCATCATCGATAAAATCAAGGCCGAGCCTCGCCGCATTTTTGACTTTGAGGGCAAGGTTCTTAAAGTCATTGCCTACGGCCTTCAATTCCTTCTGCCTGGCGATTACTCCATAATCTATGTTGAGAGAAACATCGAAGAAGTCCTGGATTCGATGGAGAAGATGATGGGCGCCAAAGATGAGGAAAGGGAGAAAACAAAGAAGGCCTTCATCAAATTGAACGAGAAGACAAAGGAAGAGATAACAAAGAGGAAGGATATGAGGATTCTGTTCATCGATTACAATCAGGTTCTTTCCAACCCCAGGGAAAATCTTGAGAAGATTCATAGTTTTCTCCAGGATGAAAACCTTGACTTGGAGAGGATGATAGCTGCTGTGGACAAGAATCTTTGGAGGCAGAGGAGGCTGGAGTGAGCGAGCAGAAGGGGTTCACCTTATGGTTTACAGGCTTGCCCTGCTCAGGGAAATCCGCTGTGGCAGACCGTGTGGCAGAGATTTTGAGGGCAAAAGGTCTGAGAGTCGAAAGGTTGGACGGAGACATTGTTCGGCAGGGCTTGAGTCAGGACCTCGGCTATTCCAAAGAAGACAGGGACGAGAATATCCGCCGCGTGACTTTTGTTGCCAAGCTCTTGACCAGGAATGGGGTGGCTGTTCTGACCTCATTCATCTCTCCCTATCGGGAGCTTAGGGCTCATGCTCGGAAGGAAATCGGGAATTTCATCGAGGTTTATGCTCGGTGTCCGGTAGAAGTCTGCATGAAGCGGGATGTTAAAGCCATGTATCAGAAAGCGCTCAGAGGTGAGATAAAGGAGTTTACCGGTGTTTCCGACCCTTACGAGGAACCTCTGGCGCCGGAGATTATTCTTGAGACCGACAAAGAGACTCTGGAAGAGTGTGCAGCCAAGGTCATAAAGAGATTGAACGATCTTAGATATCTTAAGTGAGAAGCTGGAAGGAATAAAAAGAGTTCAATGAACAAATATCTGGTCACTGGCGGAGCCGGCTTTATCGGCTCTCATCTTGCTGAAGAATTGGTCAAAAGGGGAGAAGTCGTCAGAGTTCTGGATAATTTTTTGACAGGAAAAAAGGAGAACATCGCTCACCTTTTAGATAAAGTCAAACTCATCGAGGGCGATATCAGGGATCTTGAAGTTTGCAGGCATGCTGTTAGAGGGATGGACTTTGTCCTTCATCAGGCGGCTCTGACTTCTGTTCCCCGTTCTGTGGAAGACCCTCTCCTGGCCAATGAGATCAATACCCGTGGGACTCTGAACCTTCTCCTTGCGTCTAAAGAGACAAAGGTTGAAAGATTTGTTTTTGCCTCCTCCTCCTCTGTTTATGGGGACGACCCCCTTTTCCCGAAAAAAGAAGGCAAAGAGGGAAAGCCTCTCTCTCCCTATGCTGTGAGCAAGCGGGTTGGGGAGATGTACTGCCAGGTTTTTAGCCAGATTTTTGGTGTCTGCACCGTCATCCTGAGATATTTCAATATTTTTGGCCCCCGTCAAGACCCTTTGTCCCAGTATGCGGCGGCTATTCCGGTTTTCATAACTAGAATGATCAGAGGAGAAAGGCCGACAATTTTTGGTGACGGAGAGCAGTCGCGTGATTTCACTTACGTGGCCAATGTTGTTCAAGCCAATATTCTGGCTGTGGAGGCACAGGGTGTTTCAGGGGAAATCTTCAACATCGCCTGCGGCAGGAAGACAACCATCAATTCCCTGGCTGAGAAGATAAATAAATTATTGAAGAAAAAAATTACTCCACTTTACACTGACCCTCGTCCAGGAGACATTCGGCATTCATTCGCCGATATCACCAAGGCAAAGAAAATGCTAAAGTATGAGCCGAAAGTTTCCTTTGAGGAAGGCCTGAGGGAAACTATTCGCTGGCTCAGCGAAGTGAGATGATTGATGCCAGCAAACATTCTGGATGCGATTTTGAATGGGCTGCACACAACTCCTCCAAGCGTTGTTTTGGGGGTGTCTTCATACTTGAATTCGAGAGGTGAAAGATGAAAATAGGGGTAATAGGGACTGGATATGTAGGCCTGGTGACAGCTGTTTGCCTTGCCGATTTAGGCCATAAAGTTACTGGAACCGATGTCGTAAAGGAGAAGATTGATAAGGCATCTCGAGGAATTTCCCACATCTACGAGCCGGGCCTTGAGGATTTATTGAAAAAAAACCTGAAAAAAGGAAACCTAGGCTTCATCCATGACCTGGCAAAGACCATTCAGTCCTCTGACGTTCTCTTTGTCTGTGTCGATACGCCTCAAAGAGAGGATGGGAGTGCGGACATGACATATGTCGAAGGGGTTTCGAGAAAGATTGCTGAGAATCTGAACGGCTATAAAGTCATTGTCGAGAAGAGCACAGTTCCGGTGAGGACATCGATGTGGATTAAAAGGACAATTTCCCTTCACAAGAAGAAGGAGATGGATTTTGATGTCGCCTCCAACCCTGAATTCCTGCGTGAAGGCTCGGCTGTCTCTGATTTTCTCAACCCGGACAGAATCATCATCGGTGTCGAGACAGAGAGAGCAAGAGATATCCTGGTTGATATCTATCGCAAGTTCAAGAGCAGGCTCCTCGTGACGAATATCGATACAGCCGAGCTCATCAAGCATGCCTCCAATTCTTTTCTGGCTTTAAAGATTTCTTACATCAATCTCATTTCCGATATTTGTGAAAAGACCGAGGCTGACATCGAGCTGGTGGCCAAAGGAATGGGGTTCGACCCCAGGATAGGAAGCCATTTTTTAAGAGCAGGAGTCGGCTATGGAGGTTCCTGTTTTCCTAAAGACATAAAGGCTCTGGCCAGGATCGGAGAGGATTTAAGTGTTGATGTCAGCCTGCTCAAAGAAGCCGAGAGAATCAACTCCCGCCGGAGCGGGCTTTTCCTGGAAAAGATAAAAAGAGCTCTCTGGATACTCAAAGATAAGAAGGTTGCTGTTTTAGGGCTTTCTTTTAAGCCCCAAACAGATGATATAAGAGAAGCGCCGAGCATCAAAGTCATAAGAAAGCTTCTCGAAGAAGGCTCCGAGCTTCGGCTCTACGACCCGAGAGCCATGGAGAATATGAGAAAGATTTTTCCTGAGCAGGCTCCGCAGGTTTCTTATGCCAAATCTGCCCATGAGGCTATAAAAGCAGCCAACGCTCTTCTCATCATCACCGAATGGGATGAATTCAAGAAACTGGACCTGAAAAAGGTCAAAAAGCTGATGGCCAATCCGATCATCGTTGATGGAAGGAATCTTTTTGACCCCTCGCAGCTGAAGAAGCTTGGCTTTGAATACTATCCGACCGGCCGGAAGTAGATGGGAGAGGTTATTATTTTAATTCGATACGGATGTCCTTTCCTTGATGCCGGAGGCTGATCTTCGCTCCAGACAAAATGAACTCATCGGTATCGACTTTCTCCTGTTCTCCCTCAAGAAACTTTGATGCGGGGCCGGCCACAACAAAAAGAATTTCTTTTTTCTCTACTCCGCGCCCCCAAGCCGTTCTTGACATCTTTTTTGTCATGATTTATATTTCCTCACGATGGTTGGAGGGGAGAATAGGAGCGAAAATGCGCCCTCGACCAGCGCCGCCGAAAACCAATTTCCTCTTCTTATATAATCTGATGTGCGAAAATACAGGAGGTTGATCATGCGTCACCACCGTCTCATCCCCACCACGGTTCTCGTTCTCCTGTTCCCGGTCCTGGCCGGGGACGTTTTGGCCGCCAACCAGGCCGCTACTGGGAGCCCCACGACGAAAGTCTCCCGATGGGAATCCAACCTCTCCATTGGCGTGGTCCTTAGGGACAAGGCGAATATCGGCATTGTGAAATCCTTGTGGTGGTATCCGCTGCCGAAAATCATCGCCCTGGGGCTGAGCCTTGATTACATCGGCGCCATCCTGCCCCTGTCTCTCAACGTCTCCCTCAACCTTCCCCTGCCAGTCGTCGTCCCCTTCGTTTACGCCGGAGCCGGAGCCGGCGTCTCGCGCGGCGGGATCACTCATTTCGGGGGCGGGCTCAAGTTCCGCATTTGGAAGAAGGTCCGGCTGATCGCCGAATACCGGAAATACTCCCACAAGCCGGACCCCTTTCTCGAACCTTCGAACGCGCCGAGAGCCCGGCCAGATTACATCGGCGCCGGCATCTCCTATCTTTTCTGACGCCCGGACCAGGTCTGCGAAAATTTTCCCTGTTCCGTAATAATCAAAAGTGGACGCTTCAGTTCAAGCGAGAGTAGCTAATGGCCAATCCGATCATCGTTGACAGAAGGAATGTTTTTGACCCCTCGCAGCTGAAGAACCTTGGCTTTGAATACTATCCGACCGGCCGGAAGTAGATGGGAGAGGTTATTATTTTAATTCGATACGGATGTCCTTTCCTTGATGCCGGAGGCTGATCTTCGCTCCAGACAAAATGAACTCATCGGTATCGACTTTCTCCTGTTCTCCCTCAAGAAACTTTGATGCGGGGCCGGCCACAACAAAAAGAATTTCTTTTTTCTCCTTGTCAATCAGGACCGGGATAATTTTTTTGAGCTGAAGCACATCACCTTCCTTAAAAATAACTTTAATCGGCACCATGTCGTAGATGGCGCTCTTTTCACTCAACCAGGTCACTCCGAACGGAGTAAAGGCTACAGCTATCTTCTCTGTAAATCCGCCGTATATAATCCGGACAAGAGTCCGGTCAGAATGGAGAATAGCATCGAGCTTTTCCTGAATTCTTCTTTTCCCTTCTTTCTCGAACTGAATTTTTTCGGCCAGGACTTCTTCATATTTATACTCTTGCTTTACCCGGTTGAGATATTGCTCCATTTCCTCAGCCGGCATCCTTAAAGCCTGTTTTAAAAGCCCGCCTATCGAGACACCGTTTTCGAATACTTTCTCTTTCCAGGAGGGCATCACTTCGTCCAGCAGCAGAGCCTGGAAGGCGCCGAGCTCATAGAGCTTAAAACGCAGCGGGCCTGTGCCGAATTTATTCCCGAAACGGTCGTCGCTCACAGCGACAATCTTGACCATATCTCCGACGGAATCCTCGAGCAACTTCGCTAAAACGCCCTGGTAGCCGTGAAATCCCTGGCGGTAGTACATCTCCTGGAGGGGCTCTATTCTCTCTCCCATGGCCAAAAATTTATATTCGACATATTTGGCCAGCCCTTCAGAATATTCGGTGAGGTTTTCATACTCGGAGCATTCAAGGTCGAGCCGTGACTGTCGAAAATGGCGGACAGCGACAAACTGCTTGATTTTTTCCAACCTCAGTGAAGGCGCGGCAAGAAACGCATCCCTTAAAATATTTCCTTCTAAAACAAAAAGAGTGTTGTTGACAGGGTCGAGAAGCGGATACTTGGAGAGGGCCATTTCGTTCGGCCACTTATTTGGGGCCCTCGTGTGCTGAAAAACATGAAAACCCTCATGAAGAATGAGCAGGAGTTCGCGGTAGGGAGATTGAGCAAAATTCCAGTCTTCCAGCCACTGCAGAGCAAATTCCTTCGGCCTTCCCATGAGGACTCCCCGGATTTGATTCCTCATTCTGGAAAGCGGGTCAGCCACCACCAGGACCGAAATGCCGTCGATGGGAATGCTTGTGTTCTGGTCATCGACAGTTAAGGTCGTGGTGCCGTCCCGATAATACATGGTTTCATCAGCCAAGGGTGAGATGCCGGCGAACTCCGAAAATCCCTGAGGCTTGTGAGGAAAGCCGACCAGCAATTCCTGGACATTGGGCTTGTAAAAAAGCACCGCTGTCTTTTGAAAATTCCATTCGGGAAAGATGTTCGGACCGCAAACCTTCATGATATTCCGGCATTCTTTGAGAGAGACGAGAAGCAAAGGATCAACCTTGAGTTCTGTTGGCGGCTGAGAAAAGGACCGGGCCGGGTAAAGAAACAGGCAGGCAAAAACGACGGATGCAGTGAGCCATTCCTTTTTCATGAATAAATGACCTCCTTTCTTCCTGCGCACGATGGATTCATATTTCTAAACTGTAAACTCATACAATGGGTTGCAATCAGAAAAATTTTTACTTTTAAATTTGAAATCAAAAAAATACACTGATTCCTGGATTCCGAATGTTTACCCGGAGTATTTTTTTATCTTTTTCTTTAGAAACCAATAAAAAATAGCTGCAAGAAGGGAGCAGCCCCCTATCCACAAGGCATCTTTTTGGACGAAAATTAATAAAATCAAGCATAGAATGAATCCTGTTGCCGGAACGAATCTTGGATAGATTTTATCTTTAGACCTGAGCCTAAGAGCTGAGACATTGGCAAGAGAATAATTGAAGATTGTGGCGAATACGCTGATAGTGACAGCCTTTGTTAAAGGGAAAAGTAACGAAATAGCGAGGATGATTGCCCCCACAATCAATACCGAGATGGAAGGAGTTTTAAACTTTGGATGGAGCCGGCTCAGAGGGGAAGGCAGGTCTCTTTCTCTGGACATAGAAAAAGCCATCCGTGAAACACCCAAGATTGACGTCAGCAAAACACTTGCCATGGCGAACATTCCTCCAAGAGAAACTATGGATTTCAGGACTGGAGCTCCAACCGGACCTATTGCATCGGCAAGAGGAGAATTAGACTCTCTCAGAATTTGAGGGCCGATCAGTCCGAGAGCAACTATGCCAACCAAAATATAGATAATTGTCGATATGAAAAGGGCGAGCATTATCGACTGAGGAACGACCTTCTTGGCATTCCTGACTTCCTCGGCTACGGTGGCGACTCGAGCGAAGCCGGCAAAGGCGAAAAAGATGAAGAACGCCCCGTGGAAAATTCCCATTTTAGATATAGGGAAATGGGAAAAATTAGCCGCTTTAAAGTGGAAAGCACCGACTATTATGAAGGTCAGGAGAACAGAGATCTTCACCGTGACCAGCGCATTATTGAATAGAGCTGAATGTTTAACACCGATATAATTGAGCAGGGTCAAGACGATACAGAGGACTGCGGCAACCAACCTGTGATCCACAACAGGGAGCAATGCCTCCAGATAATGGGCAAAACCGAGTGAGACGGCTGCGCCGCTGAAGATGTTTGAGACGATCCACATCCATCCAGCAAGAAATCCTGTGAAAGGAGAAAGGAGGCTATGAGCATAAATATAAACACCTCCTTCTGCTGGCTGCCATCTTGTTAATTCGGCGAAACTCAGGGCAGTGAATAAGGAAATAACGGCAGCGATGATTATGGATAACACAAGCGCCGGGCCTGCAAGGCCGGCAACGATGCCTGTGACAATAAAGATCCCACCCCCTATGATGGCACCCAGGCCGATGCCCGTTGCATCGAATAAGCCCAGGCTCGATTTGAGCTTATTTTTTGAGGCGTTGTCCATTCAGCAAATCCGGGGCAGGAGTTCTGAGGTCAGAGGCTCGAGGAGCCTCAACCCTCCGCTCAGAGTTCTTAAAAGAAGCTGCGCTCTTTTTCCGATTCTATCTTCAACATTTCCTATGACCTCAGCCCTTTTTCCCAAGGGATTCTTTCTTATTTCTTTAAGGATTGCATTGGCTTTATTCTCAGGAGCTACAAGAACAGCCTTTCCTTCGCAGGCAAGATAGAGGGGGTCTATTCCCAGAAGCTCTGTCGCTCCTTTTACGCTCCGGGAAAGCGGAATATTTTCCTCTTCTATGAGTAGCGAGTGAGGAATCCTTTCCGCAAGTTCACAGAGAACTGTGGCCAGGCCGCCGCGCGTCACATCCCTCATCCACAGCACGCCTTTTTTCCAGAGAGGAAGAAGAAAATTCAGAGGCGCGCAGTCGCTTTTGACTGCAGATTCCAGCCCGAAATCTCCTCTGGCGAGCATCACAGCCAGGCTGTGCTCTCCCAGTGTGCCGGTCAGAATGATTTTATCTTTGGGCTTAATTTTTTGGATTTCCGGCCTTGCCCAGATTTTTCCCACTCCTGAGGTGTTGATGAAGATTTTATCTCCCTGGCCCCGCCTGACGACCTTGGTATCTCCTGTGACAATCTTGACTCCGGCTTTTCTGGCTGCTCTTTTTATGGATTTAAGAATTTTTTCCAAATCTTCCCACGCCAATCCTTCTTCCAGAATAAAGGAAAGGGATAGATACTTCGGCTCAGCACCTGAGACAATAAGGTCATTGACCGTGCCGTTGACACAGAGGCTGCCGATGTCCCCGCCAGGGAAAAAGATAGGGTCAACAACATAGCTGTCAGTGGTGAAGGCGGTTTTTTGAGGAAGAAGAGCCGAGTCAAAGAGTTTATCCAGAAAAGGATTCTTGAAGTTCTTAACAATCTGCTGAGCGATGAAATCCCTCATCAGCTTGCCGCCGCTTCCCAGTTCCAAGCTTACCTTTTTCATTGTTATCCTCTGTGCTCTATTCGAGCTGCTTTATGTCTCTATGGAAAAGATTACGAAAATTATCATTGATATTTTGAAACGAGCGAAGGCTGAGTGGTTCGAAAACCGTTTCGAACCACTCAGCCTGAGGTTATTAGCTTCTGCCGTATTTATAATGCACAAGGCAAGCCCCTTCGAAAGAGACCATGCACGGCCCATAAGGAAAATCAGGATTGCATTTTTTAGCAAAAAGAGGGCATTGAGCAGGTGAGACGAGCCCTCTCAGGACTTCTCCGCAGCGGCAGCCCGGGAGGTCGCCGCTACCTCCCTTTATCTTCAGGTTGAATTTCGCTTCAGCATCAAAGGCATCGTATTTCTTCTTGAGCCTCAGCCCGCTCTGTGGAATCAGGCCCAGGCCCCTCCAGTGCGCGTCTTTTGTTTCCAGCATTTCTTCCATGATGGCCAAAGCTTTTGGATTGCCCAAAGGCCTGACCACTCTTGTATATTCGTTGGAGACAATGGCTTTCCCTTCCTTGCGCTGCTCGATAATCGATAGAATTCCAAGTAGGATATCGCTGGGCTCAAAGCCGCAGATGGCACCCGGGATTCTGTATTCTTCGGCTATGAACGCGTAAGGTTTTTCTCCGATAATAGCGCTGACATGGCCCGGGTAGAGAAATCCATCAATCGCTATCTCCTTCGCTTTGACGATAGCTTCGAGAGGCGGGGGAATAAGCCAGAAGGCAGAAAGGAGCGAAAAATTGGCAAGGCTATCCTCAAAGGCTTTCCTGACAGTCAGGGCGATGGCCGGTATGGTTGTTTCAAACCCAACGCCGAAGAAAACAACATTCTTTGCCGGGTTTGACGCGGCAATCTCAAGAGTTTCCTGGGGTGAATAGACAATTTTGAGCATCGAGCCTTTGGCTGGCGCGGCTCGCTGGAGCGAGCCTTTTCGGGTGGGGACTCTCGTCATGTCTCCGAATGTGGTCAGGATAAAATCCGGATTCTCCGTGACTAATTCTATCGCTGCCTCATGGATTTCGTTGGGAGTGATGCAGACCGGACATCCAGGCCCGGAAATCATCTCCACTCCAGCCTCCTCCAGCAAGCTTTTTAATCCATATTTATGGACAGTCATGGTGTGAGTTCCGCAGACTTCCATGATTCGCAACGAGGAAGAGAGTGCCCGGGTGCCTTTTTCTATTTCCTTGAGCAGCGCTTGAATGACTCTTCTGTCCCTTGTTTCTTCCAGCTGAAAATCAGCTCGCTTGCCAGGCCTTTTCGGCTTGGCCGCGGCTTTTTTTCTATTTTTCTTGGCTATTTTCATCCTCCTGCTTGCTGGCCATTTCTCTGAGGAGCGAGAAAGTTTCCTTTGCATCTTCTTCATCCAGCTTGGAGATGGCGAATCCGGCATGGACGATGACCCAATCTCCAAGCTTGATATCTTCGAGAAGGGAAAAATTTGTCCTGACCTTTGTCCCTAAATAATCAACTTTTCCCTGGCTGGACTCATCGAGCTCGATGACTTTGGCCGGTATTCCTAAGCACATCTTGTATTCTCTCTCCTAAAATCAATAGATTACCAGATACTTAGATAGAGGTCTATATTTTTGACAATTCGCAGGCAAGCACCTATAATTGACCCATGAACGCCAATCTTAAAGGGTTCATCGAGCCAGGCAGCGAAGAAGAGTTACTCGTAAAGCAGATAGATTTTTCCCGCCTTCCGCGGCACGTGGCTGTGATCATGGATGGCAACGGCCGCTGGGCTGAAAAGAAAAGGCTGCCCCGGATAGAAGGTCACAGGGCTGGAGCCGACTCTGTCCGAGAAGTGATTGAAACATGCGCCCGGCTGGGGATTAAATTCCTGACTCTGTATGCGTTTTCCAAGGAGAATTGGAAAAGGCCAAAGCATGAGGTCTCCACTCTCTGGAGTCTTCTCAAAGACTATCTCCTGAAGCAAGATAAAGTCCTGGTTAAAAATAATCTCCGCTTAAAAGTCATAGGCCAGCGAGAGAGAATACCAGCTTCGGTGAGAAGAGAGTTGGATAGGGTCGAGGAGTTGACCAAAAAAAACAGCAGCCTGACGGTTATCCTGGCTCTCAGCTATGGAGGGCGGGATGAGATTGTGGAGGCAGTCAAGAAAATCGCCAAAGAAAAGGTTGATATGGAAAGTCTCGACGAGGAGAAATTCTCCCGCTATCTCTACACGGGCGAGATTCCTGACCCTGATTTGCTGATCAGGACGAGCGGGGAGCTCCGGGTGTCAAATTTTTTATTGTGGCAAATCGCTTACTCTGAAATCTGGATCACTCCTGAGCTCTGGCCTGACTTCCGCAAAAAACACCTGCTTCAAGCGCTCGTCGATTACCAGAAGAGAGAAAGGAGGTTCGGAGATATTTATCCCCATGATGACCATAATTGATACGATTGCTCATAACTTACGAGGAATTATTTCCATTTATCTTTGAAAGATGAGCCTGCGAAGCCTCCGCAAAAGAGTCCCCACTGCCCTTGTCTGTTTGCTTCTTGTTTTCTTGGTTATCCAGTTCGCACCCCGTCTTGTCTTTTTTCTTTTTACGCAGGTTGTGATTCTGGCTTCGCTTTTTGAGTTTTACAACCTCTTCCGCTTGAAAAAACTTTTTCCCCAGAAAACCCTGGGGATTCTCCTGGCTTTGATCATCAGCACATCCTTCTACTTTGCGAACTTTCCTCTTGAGCTTGCCCTTTTCCTCTGCCTTCTCCTTTCCGGCCTGTATTACGTCATCTCCTTCAATACCCTGGAGAAACTTGTCACTTTTCCAACGTCTGTGTCCTTGACGATATTCGGGCCTTTATACTTGAGTTTCACCCTCAATTATTTTTATCCCTTAAGGGAAGAAAGAGGGCCTTTTTACATTTATTTTCTCTTTGCCGTTATATTTTTGGGCGACACCGGGGCCTATTTTTTCGGAAAACTCTGGGGGAGAAGGAAGATGGTTCCCATGGCCAGCCCGCGCAAGACCTGGGAAGGAAGTTTTGGCGGCATTCTCTTTGCCGTTCTTGGAGCTTTGCTCGCCCGGCAGGTCTTGCTGAGAAGTGTTCCTCTCTGGAAAGCTCTGGTTTCCGGCATGCTTATTCATGCTGTTGCCCAGCTCAGCGACCCTCTGGAATCCCTGTTCAAAAGAGGGGTGGGAGTCAAAGATTCTTCGAAAGTTCTTCCTGGCCATGGAGGCGTGCTTGACCGAATCGACAGCCTTATCCTGGGCGCGCCCTTTTTTTATTACCTCATCAAATTCTTCTGGAGTTAAACTTCTGAGATAAGATGGAAAATGTGAGCATACTCGGCTCAACCGGCTCGATCGGCCGCTGCAGCCTTGAAGTCATCGAAAAGCTCAGCCACAGGTTTAGAGTTGTGGGCTTGGCAGCAGGCCGCAACACCCAGCTTCTTGAGATGCAGGTCGAAAAGTTCAGGCCGAAGATTGTTTCTCTGGGGAGGAAAGAGGAAGCCGAGGAGTTCAAACGCAAGTTTAAAAAAGGCTCGATCGAGGTCGTTTTCGCTGAGGAAGGAGCTGAGAAAGTCGCCGGCCTTGATGAGAATGAGATCGTTGTCTCAGCCATAACAGGCATAGCTGGCTTGAAGCCGACTCTGGCTGCAGTGAGGGCCGGGAAAAAAATCGCCTTGGCCAATAAAGAGAGCATGGTCGTGGCTGGCCCTTTAATCCTGGCTATGGCTCAGCAAAGCGGAGCTCAAATCATTCCAGTTGACAGCGAGCATAGCGGCATTTTTCAGTGCCTGGCAAAAGAAAAAAAGGATAAGGTCAAGAAAGTGACCTTGACAGCTTCAGGCGGGCCATTTTTCAGAAAATCACGGCAAGAGATGGAGAACGTGACTCTGGAGCAGGCGCTCGCGCACCCCACCTGGAAGATGGGTAAAAAGGTCACGGTCGATTCTGCGACTCTGATGAATAAAGGGTTGGAGCTCGTCGAAGCCAGATGGCTTTTTGGGCTCGAGCCGCGCCAATTGGAGGTATTGATTCATCCCCAGAGCATCGTTCATTCCCTGGTTGAAATGTGTGACGGGTCGGTTTTGGCCCAGCTCAGCCCGACAGACATGAAAGTTCCTATCCAGTACGCTCTGACCTATCCTGATAGAGATGTTTCGGCCTTGCCTTCCCTGGATTTGACGCGGATAAAAGCTTTAGAATTTTTTAAAGTGGATACCGAAAAATTCCCCCTTGTCAGCCTCGCCCGTCAGGCCATGGAAGAAGGGGAGAGTTTTCCGATTGCCCTCAACGCTGCCAACGAAATTGCTGTTTCGGCTTTTTTAAAAAAGAAAATTAGGTTTGCAGAAATTGCAGGAATTATTGCCAGAATCGTCGAGAGTCATCAAAAAAGAAAGGTCAAGAGTCTTGATGATATAATGGGAGTCGACCAGGAAGAGAGGCAAAAAGCCCTGAATTTATTGGAAGAGAGGCCTTAAAAATGGGTTCGATTTTTGGAACCATTCTTGCTTTTTTGATTGTCTTTGGCGTCCTTGTCTTTGTCCATGAGTTCGGTCATTTTTTCATGGCCAAGCTGGTCAAGATTAGGGTAGAAGTTTTTTCTTGGGGCATTGGAAAGAGGCTCTTCGGCCTTAAAAAAAGAGAGACGGATTACAGAGTGAGCCTCATCCCTCTTGGCGGGTATGTCAAGTTTTCTGGAGAAGAGGCTTTAGCGGGGGAGGAGGCTCTAGAAAAAGAGAAGCTCAAGCCCTATGATTTCATGGCCAAGAAAAGATGGCAGAGGTTCCTGGTTCTGTTCATGGGCTCGGTCATGAATATTTTTCTGGCCTTGATCCTGGTCTCTGTCGTCAACATGGTTGGAGTCACTGTTCTTGAGCATCAGGGTCAGAAGCCGGTCATCGGTTGGATTGAACCTGGCTCTCCGGCTGCCCGTGCAGATTTAAAAGTCGGCGACGAGATTCTGAGAATCGACAAGAGGAAGACAAAAACCTGGAATGATGTCGAAATGGCAGTCGGAACAAAGCCGAAGTGGACGATCGACCTGGAAGTGAAGCGAGGACAGGAAATCTTGAAAGTCCCGCTTATCACTGAGAAAGTCCAGCTCATGACTGGAACCAAGACGAGATATGAGGCAGGGCACGCTGGATTCTTCGGAAAGATTTTAAATCAAGTGATTGAGGTGACACCCAACTCTCCGGCCGAGAAAGCTGGCTTTAAAGCCGAGGATGTCATCCTGGCCATCAATGGAGAGTCTGTTTATTATCATCAGCTCAATGAAGTCATCGAAAATAATCCTGGGAAAGAGCTCGAATTTCTTTTGGAGCGGGGAAAAGAGAGATTAAAACTCAAGGTCGTTCCGCGTCTTGAAGAGAGAGTTGAGGAAGCTGTAATCCTGTCATGGCCATTCCCGACGCTGAGAACGACGATCCATTTTGAAAAGAGAGTTGGCAAAATTGGAATCTTGTCTTTGTCGAAATCCGTCTTCAAGAGATACGGCTTTTTCTCTGCCATCGGCCAAAGCTTCAAGCAGAATTCAAAGCTTGCTTTTATCCTCGTCAATTATGTCAGGGATTTAATGACTGGAGAAGCTTCGGCCCGGCAGGTCGCCGGCCCGATAGCGATTGCCAATTTTTCCTATGCATATCTCCGCATGGGCTTTTTCCCGCTGATAGGCTTCATCGCTTTTGTCAGCCTCCAGTTAGGAGTAATCAATTTGTTTCCCATTCCCATTCTTGACGGCGGACAGATTTTTGTTTTGGCTCTGGAAGGAATAGCACGGAGAGATTTCAGTCCCAAAGTCAAGCAGATTGTGATCCAGATTGGATTTTTCATTTTTATCCTCCTGTTTGCCTTTGTTGTCTTTAACGATGTGGTCAGGTCGCTTCCTAAGGGCTGGGAGAGCCTTCTCTTCTGGAAGTAATTTTTGGAGCTTATGAATATTGCTCAGGCTGGGTGTCTCGAAAACACGCAGGCTTTGCCCCAGCGAGGCAAAGCCTGCTCGGTTTCAGGCCTCGCTCTCCTCTCCCTTCGGTCGAGGAACCATGCCCGCTCAGCCTTCAAACGGTTTTCTCAACACCCAGCCTGAGCAATATTCATATTTTTGTCGGAGGGCACATTTATGAGATTTCTTCGCTGGTTTAGAGCTCGCATGACATGTAGAAAGGTCTAAACGATGACTAAAAACACATGCAGAGATGCGCCACTCGGGTTTGATTTTAAGCGGCGGAAGACAAGACAGATAAGAATCGGCAAGGTAGCGATCGGCGGGGGTGCTCCTATCGCTGTCCAATCCATGGCTAAAACCGATACAAGAGATGTCAAAGCCACTATCTCTCAGATAAGAAGACTGGAGCGGGCAGGATGCGAAATTGTCCGCCTCGCTGTGCTGGATAGGGAAGCTGTTGACGCTTTAGAGAAAATCAAGAAGCGAGTCTCTTTGCCCATCGTGGCTGATATCCACTTTGACCACAGGCTGGCCGTCAGTGCCATCGAAAAGGGCGTTGATGGTTTGAGGCTGAACCCGGGCAATATCGGCTCTAAGGAAAAGGTGAAAGAAGTCGTTTATGCTGCCAAAGACCGTTCTGTTCCGATAAGAATCGGCGTGAATTCAGGCTCTCTGGAGAAAGAGTTGCTCCGCAAATACGGGAGCGCCACTCCTGAGGCAATGGTCGAGAGCGCATTAAAGCATGTCCGGATTCTGGAAGACCTGGATTTTCACCTGATTAAAATATCCCTTAAAGCATCGGATATCATGCGGACGGTCAATGCCTATAAGCTTATGGCTAAGAAGGTTGACTATCCTTTTCATGTCGGGATAACAGAAGCAGGCACTCTTGTTCCAGGCACAGTGAAATCATCCGCAGGCCTGGCTCTTCTTTTAGGTCAGGGTTTGGCAGATACGATAAGAGTCTCTTTGACCGCGCCTCCTGAAGAGGAGGTCCGCGTCGGGTTCCTCATCCTTTCCAGCCTCGGCCTTCGCTCCCTCGGCCCTAATCTCATCTGCTGCCCGACCTGCGGCCGCTGCGAGGTTGACTTGCTCAAGGCCATTAAAAAGATTGAGGAAGAACTGTCCAGGCTAAGGAGTGGAATCAGCGTCGCGCTCATGGGCTGCATGGTCAACGGTCCAGGCGAAGCCAGGGAAGCAGACATCGGCTTGGCCTTCGGTCCAAAGGGAGCTATGATTTTCAAGAAGGGCGATGTCTTTCGCCGCTTAAAAGGTAAAGGTATCATTTCTGAATTTATCGAAGAAGTTAAAAAATTTGAAAAGAAATAGGTTCCCCCCCCACTCGGCCTTCGCCTGTTCTGAAGTAAGTGAGCAAGAAAGAATCGTTTTAGTGAAGAATAAATGATAACGTTAACTAACAAAAATCAGAAGAAATCAAAAAAAATTTCCAAAGCGACCCTTATCAAATACGAAAGGTTGAGGAGTATCCTGAAAAAAATGGGCAAAGTCCTGGTGGCTTTCTCTGGAGGTGTGGACAGCACTTTTCTCCTCAAAGTCGCTCGTGATGTTTTAAACAAGAATGTTCTGGCGGTCATCGCCAGCTCGGAAACATATCCTGAGCAGGAAATAAAAGAAGCTGCAAGGCTTGCCCGGAAATTGAATATCCGTTACAAGATTATCCATACCAGCGAGCTCGAAAATCCTGATTTTATTTCCAATCCTCCTCAGAGATGTTACTTCTGCAAGAAGGAGCTTTTTTCAAAGCTGAGAAAGATTGCGAAGGCTGAAGGGATTCCCTATATTCTTGACGGCTCAAACTATGATGATAGACTTGATTTCAGGCCCGGTGCCAAAGCGGCAAGAGAATTGGGTATTCGTTCCCCGCTGAGGGAAGCCCGGCTGGGGAAGCAGGAAATAAGGCAGCTTTCAAGGAAATTCAACCTCCAGACCTGGAGCAAGCTTTCTTTGGCCTGCCTCGCTTCACGCTTTCCTTACTACTCAGAAATCGATAACAAAAGCCTGAAACAGGTGGCAAAGGCTGAGAATTATCTAAGAAGAATTGGCTTTTCTCAAATAAGAGTCAGACACCACGGCCGCACCGCCCGGATTGAGATTGGACCAGATGAATTTCCGAGAATAATCGAGAAGAAACTCAGGGAGGCGATTGTGAAGAATTTTAAAAAATTCGGCTACCTCTATATCACCCTGGACCTTGCTGGATACAGAACAGGAAGCATGAACGAACCCCTGTAGGAGATAAGCAAGCTGTAAAGCAGGGCCATAAAAATCTTTAAAGAATTTTTTCGCAGAGGGGAACCAAATATGAAGAGCGCTCGTATTATTTATTGATGTTTATATAGTCAAAAAATGTCCATAAATCTATTCTTTGGAGGGGAAGAGAAGCTGATGGAGAATTTCCCCGGCGCAAAGAAAGAATTTAAAAGGAGGAGAAAATGAAGAATCTGAAGGCACTCATCATCGTCATGGCTTTCATTCCTGTAGTCTCATTCGCCCAGACGCGTGTCGAAGCGAGCGATATTCTCGATCAAATCAACAACGGGAAAGCCGTGAGCTATAAGGATGCGGAGATTGTCGGCAACCTTGATTTCACGGCTGTTAAAGATATTACCCGGGAGGGGCACAATCACTGGCTTAAAATAGGGTCAACCAAAACCTATTCCTGCCATGTCAAGAGCCCTGTTTCATTCATCAGTTGCACATTTTTAGGCAATGTTCTTGCCTATGTCCATGATGACCTGGAGAATGAGACCTATAATGCTGTTTTTCATGAAGATGTCGATTTTGAAGGATGCGAATTCAGGAGCGACTCTGCTTTCAAATATGCAAAGTTCTTGAAGAAAGCGAGCTTTGAAAACACAAAATATCAGGAAGAAGCTCTTTTCAAGTATGCGAAGTTCTCGACTGATGTGAGTTTTTCAAAGGCCTGTTTTTACGATGACGCAAACTTCAAATATACGGATTTTCCAGAGGCCGTATCCTTTGCCGGAGCGATATTTAAGCAGGATGCGGATTTTAAGTACACCGAGTTTCCCAGAGGAGTGAGTTTTGCCAATGCCGAATTTCGTGGATGGGCAGATTTCAAATACACAAAGTTCAGCGAGCCTGTGAATTTTGATGGAACGGTCTTTAAGGACGAAGCAGAATTCAAGTATGCCAAAGTTGAAGGAAGGTCTTTTACTCTCCATCTCTTAAAGAGAAAATAAAGACCATAAAAAGGAGATTGCTCAAATATCTATCGACATATCAGGAAAATAAGGGAAAAGTGGCTGAAGGATTGGGCTTATGGCTCTGGCCAAGTCTTCGAACACTAAGACAGCCTCTCCAGGATTAAGAAACAAGATTATCAGGCCGCTGCCCTTGAAGTCCCTGGATTAAGTTTCGAGCTGCCATCATGGCCATCTTGAGTCTTGTTTCGTAGGTGGCGCTTCCGATGTGTGGAAGGAGCACAACGTTCTCCAGGGATAAGAGTTTCTCCTCGACCTCGGGCTCCCTTTCGTAGACATCCAGGCCTGTTCCCCAAATCTGCTTTTTTTTCAGTGCTTCTGCCAGAGCTTTCTCTTCGATGATGGGTCCGCGGGCGGCATTGATCAATATCGCATCTTTTTTCATCAAGCCGATTTTCTCTTTTGAAATCAAATGAAATGTCTGTGGAGTGAGTATAGCGTGGATGGTGATGATATCAGAAGTGGACAGAAGCTCTTCCAAAGGAAGGAAGGCAACTTTGTATTTTTTCTCCTCTTCTGCAGTCAAACGCTTGGGGTCAGAGTAGACAGTTTCCATCGAGAAAGCCTGAGCCCTCAAGGCAACAGCCTTTCCTATCCTGCCCATACCCACTATTCCCAGGCGCTTGCCACTGATTTCTTTTCCAAGGAAAAGGTCAAGCTCCCAGCCTTTGAAGCGTTTCTCACGGGTGAACCGGTCTGCCTGGGGGATTCTTCTGGCGACGGCAAAGGTGAGAGCCCAGGTCAGGTCGGCCGTAGTTTCTGTCAGGACCCCAGGCGTGTTGGTGACGAGGATTCCTTTTTTTCGAGCTGTGGCTAAGTCGATATTGTCAAAGCCGACAGCGCAGTTGGCGATGATTTTCAAGCGGGGTGCAGAGTTTATGACTTCTTTGTCGATAATATTCACAAGAAGCGATAAAAGGCCTTCCTTGTCTCTAATTTTTTCTATGAGTTTTTCTTTTCTCAAAATTCCGCGGCTGGAGCCTATCTCATAATCCGTGTGCTCTTCTAGATAGCCAAGGGCTTCAGAAAGAATTCTTTGGGTGACCAGAACCTTTGGCTTCATTTTTTCTGCTTCTTTTACCTAATCTTGCTTATAAAGGGCAAAAAGTATTTTTTGATTTTTTCTTCCAGTTCGGGCAGTTTGAATGCTTTTTTCCAGGTTTTGCTCCATAGCTCATCAGAGACTATGAGCAGAGCCGCAGCTTCGATTCTGCGGAATACGGCCAAGGCAAATACAGCAGAGGTTTCCATGTCGACCAAATCTATCTTTCTTTTCTGCTTCTCTTTCAGCCATGATTCTGTTTCCCGGTAAGGAGCGTCTGTGGAGACCACTGTTCCGTTGAGGAAGGGGAGGGATGCTTGGAGGAGAGTGCTTTCAATTACATTTTTCAGCGTCAGGGATGGATGAAAAATTCTCTTTCGAGGAAGATAATGTCTCGAGGTCCCCTCTTCTGATTGGGCCCTGGAAATGCTGACCACGTCCATCACCTTGTAACGTGGATTGAGGGAGCCACAAAATCCAAGGAGCAGGATTCTCTTTGCCTTAGGGGCGATGAGGCTTTCCAGGCAGAGAACGGCCAGAGGGGCGCCCATGGAGTGATAGAGGACAACTTTGTTTTTTAAAAGATAGAGGAAGCCAAAGCCAATGTCTTTTTCCTTGAGGGAAGATTCTCTCAGAGTTTTTTGGATGATTCGTGAAGGAGAGTCAAAAGGGATATAGACAACGTCTTTGCCCGCAAAGCCTTTCCACGGTTCTGGTTTTACAATTGTTTTCTCATCTGGCTTGAGCATGGCTTCGGCGATTCAAGATAACAGAAAAAGAGCTTCGAGACAAGAAACGGCTCGGGCTAAGTGGTTCTAAAACATGCCGCTTTTGCCCTAGCGAGGCAAAAGCGGCTCGGTTTCAGGCTTCGCTGCTTTGCCCATCGGCAAAGCAGCGGGG
>CAZYBE010000048.1:0-22384 GCA_964645765.1 uncultured Eubacteriales bacterium | reverse complement strand
ATTCTTATCATAACGATGTGTATATAGCATAGGGAAATCAGGAGCGTCAAATAAAAAGGCTCCGGCTGAGTGGTTCGAAAACACGCAGGCTTTGCATTAAAAGCGAAGGCAGAGTGATGAGAAGGCCGTTTGAAGGCTGAGCGGGCATGGCTCCTCGACCGAGGGGAGAGGAGAGCGAAGCCTGAAACCGAGCCGCTTTTGTCTCGCTGGGACAAAAGCGGCGTGCCTTCGAATCACTCTGCCGGAGCTATTCAAACGGTTTTCGAACCACTCAGCCCTCGCCTAACGCAAGAGAATATTTCTAGTATATATATTTTAGCGAGGAAATTCTTGATTTAGATGACTGTGCCGCGAGGGATGACGGAGTTTTTGGGAATGACGATGATTCCATCCTGGATGACGTAGTCATCATGTTCTTCTTCTTTGACTCCTTGGGCATTAATCAGCCTGACTCCATTCCCGATTCTGGCGTTTTTATCGATAATGGCATTTCGAATCTCGCAATTGTATCCGATGCCGATGCTTGGAAGGCCCTTTTCTTCATTTTGGGCCAATTCCTCTTTTGATTCGAAGAAATCAGCCCCCATGATCACCGAGTGATCGATTACAGAGTTATCTCCGATTCTCGACCGGATGCCGATGATGGAATGATTAATCCAGGAACGGTTGATGATGCTTCCTTCACACAAGATGGAGTTGTGAACCTCTGAAGATAGTATTTTGGAGCCTGGTAGAAACCGGGCATGGGTGAAGATGGGTTTTTGCTCATCGTAGAGATTGAATTTGGGAAGAGGCTGGGTTAAATCCAGGTGGGCCTCAAAAAAGCTGCGGATGGTCCCGATATCCGCCCAGTATCCGTCGAAGAAGTAGCCAAAAACCTTTTTCTTGGCAATGGCAAAAGGTATGACTTCTCTGCCAAAATCCCCAAAGGCCGTATTTTCCAGAAGCTCATTGAGAGTTTCCCAATTAAAAAGATAGACGCCCATCGATGCCAGGTGTGTCCTGCCTGCAGCTTCCAATTGAAAACTTTTGAAAACATCCTCTGAAACTTTCATCCTCTCCAGCTCGTCGGGTTCTTTTGGTTTTTCGCAGAAATCGATGATTCTTCCGCTTTCATCCACCTTCATCACTCCGAATTCAGGAGCCTGGTCATGGTGGACAGGGTAGACAGAGATGCTGATTTCGGCCTTTTTCTTTAAATGAAAATCAATGAATTTCTGATAATCCATTTTGTAGAGATGGTCGCCGGAGAGGATTAAAACCAAATCTCCCTCATCCCGTAAGTAGCGAAGGTTTTGTCGAACAGAATCGGCCGTTCCCTGATACCAGTCACTGCTTTCGAGCGTTTGTTGGGCAGAAAGGACGGTCAGGAAATCCTTGCTGAAGTAATCAAAGCGATAAGTATTAAAGATATGGCGATGGAGCGATTCGCTGGCGAATTGGGTGAGGATAAAAATCTTTCGAAGTCCGGAATGAATGCAATTGCTGATGGGAAAGTCGATGAGCCGAAATCTTCCAGCAATGGGAACAGCTGGTTTGCTGCGCTTTTTTGTCAGAGGATAGAGGCGAGCGCCCTGCCCTCCGGCCATGATGATTGAGACGACTTTTGCCATCGATTGATTCTCTTCTTGGAATATTCTGGCTATTTATATATAAATTTAATAAAAAATATAGTAAAATTCAATATAAATTATTTTAAGATAAAAAGCGTCGAATCTGGTTTTTCCAGGAAAAAAGATATCTATGTTATGAAATTCGTGCTTGATTTTATGCTGGTCAACCTGACATTTATTTCATTTTCTGAAACTTGCAGGCTTCGCTGAGAAGAGACAAGAATGCTCTATGACCTTGGAATCCTCTGGGAATGGAAATATGATGAGAAGTTTGTGAGGCTCGTTGATGCCTTCTGCCAGAGGTCAGGAAAGACAAGCTATCTGGTCTGGCCTGGCAATTTCAACGAGAGCATGACCAAGATCTTAAGCGGAGAGCTTCGGTTTCGGGTTGTTCTTGACAGAGCGACGGACAGTGACCCTGCTTTTATCCCGATTGTTCGCCTTCATCAAGAAGCTCAAAGCAAGATCATCAACGTGCCTGAAAAAGCCATCCACACTCACAACAGAGCCTTAATGCACCTTGAATTCATGAGCGGAGGAGTGAATGTTCCCTATACCCTGATGCTCTCTCCAAACGAAGCCGTTGATGAAAAGGCACTGGAAGTCATCGGACATCCATTTGTCATTAAGCCTGTGGAAGGGGAGGGAGGAGGAGAGGGGGTTTTTCTCGGCGCCCAGACAGTTGATGAGGTGGAGCGGGTGAGGAAGCAGTACCCGGGCAAGCAAATCCTGATTCAAGAGAACATCATTCCCCGTGAGTTTAATCAGCGCAGATGCTGGTTTCGTGTCTTTTATACCTGCGGGAAGGTCATTCCCTGCTTTTGGGATGACTTGACCCATATCTACCGAAGACTTGCTCCTGAAGAGGAGATGGTCTTCTCTGACCTGAAGAGAATAACAGAGAAGATCCAGGAGATTATCAGTCTTGAATTCTTCTCGACTGAAATTGTCCAGACAGGGGAGGGAAAGTTTGTGGTTGTCGATTATGTCAACGACCAGTGCGATATGAGATTCCAGTCAGAGACCCCTGATGGAGTCCCTGATTCTGTGGTCGGAGAGATTGCCAAGGCCATAGTCGAAGCAATTTGAAGTTCCGCGAGGTGAGACATGAAGCAAAAGGCTCTCAAGAAAAGGATAGGAAAAGTCGGCCTTCCGCCTGGAACCCCAATTTATGTCGGCGAGAAGAAGATTGAAAAGGTTAAAATCTCTGTCATGAATTACGATGAGACGCGATTTCTCGAAAAGGAAATAAAATCGGTCGAAGACATTCTGCCTTTGAAAGAGAAGCCAACCGTGACCTGGATCAACGTCGCTGGCATCCACGAGGTTGATACGATAGAGAAAATCGGAGAAAGTTTTGACTTGCATCCTCTCGTCATCGAAGACATCGTGAACACAGACCAACGCATAAAGGTGGAGGATTTTGGGAATTATATCTTTGTCGTCTTAAAGATGTTTTTTTATGATGAAAATAAGAATGAGATAAAGGCAGAACAAATCAGCCTCATTCTGGGGTCTAACTTCGTCATCTCCTTCCAGGAGGAGGAGAGCGATATATTCAAACCTATCAGAGAGAGGATTAGAAACGGGAAGGGGAGGGCGAGAAAATTGGGCGCCGATTATCTTGCCTATTCGCTGCTCGATGCGATTGTTGACCATTATTTTGTCATTCTGGAGAAGCTTGGAGAAAGAGTCGAAGACCTTGAAGATGAACTTGTGACAAGACCCGAGCCCAAGATTCTTGAGGAGATTCACAGATTGAGAAGAGAGATGATCTTTCTCCGCAAATCAGTCTGGCCTTTAAGAGAGATTATCGCCTGCTTGGAAAGAGGTGAAACCTCGCTGATTCAGAAATCGACAGAGATCTATCTCAGGGATGTCTATGACCATACCATTCAGGTCATGGATGCGGTCGAGACATATCGTGACATGCTCGCCGGGATGCTCGAGACCTATCTTTCGAGTATCAGCAACAAGATGAACGAGGTCATGAAGGTTTTAACGATTATTGCCACTATCTTTATTCCTTTGACTTTTATTGTTGGCATTTATGGAATGAATTTTAGATTCATGCCTGAGCTCGAATGGCGCTGGAGTTATTTGATTATCTGGGCAATCATGATTGTCGTTGCAGTTTTCATGATCTTCTATTTCAAGAGAAAGAAGTGGATTTAGAAAGTTGATTTCGTAACCTTGATTGCAAATAAAAAAAATAAATAGGATTGAGCATGAAACTAAAAACGATCATCATTTTAGTCTTGATTGCCTTATTCGTCGTTATCGCCGTCCAGAACACCCAGGCTGTCACCATCCAGATTCTGTTCTGGAAGATCAGCATGTCGCGGATTATTTTTATTCCCCTGCTGATGCTTCTCGGGTTTGTGATTGGTTTCCTCGTCGCTCAGGTGATTAAAAAATAGAGAAGAAGCAAGAGAAGAAAGGTCCTACCCGGGATGGCCTTGCTCCCATTCAGGTTTTTAACGCCGTTCCCTTACCGCCCTTCTCGGCGGCTGCGGAACTCGCTCCGCTCAAACATCCTCGCCGCCCGACTTCGTCGGGTTCCCTTGAAGTGCAGTTCGGGAAGGTTAAACCTTCAATGGTCGCTTCGGCCATTCCGGACGGACTTTTTAGCGGCTCTGAATGTATCTTTCGCCATACAACTTGGAAGATAAATAATTTAAAGAGAAAGGGAAATGAAAAAAACCAATTTTAGTAAAACATTCTCGTTTAAGTTCATAGCTTTTCTAATAGTATTGGGTGGAATTTTCATCTTATTGACCTGCGCCTGCCAGAGCTCGGCATCTAAAAATGGGGGAGAGAAAAAGACTCTTGAGGTTGAGGTCTCTACAAATAAATTCAGAGCAAGGCCGGGAGAAGTGATTACGGTCTCGGCAGTGGTCAAAGCCAAAAAGGCTTCATCGTCTTTGAAGGTCAGTGCTGAGCTTTTCGTCCCCAGAGAAGGGGCCAAGAACTTAGGCTTGCAAATCAAAGATAAGAATAACGGCCTCTACCAGGCTCAGGTCAAGCTCGGCCCGGAAGCGGCTGAAGGATTGTACGGCATAACCGTTAAGGCGGCTTCTGGCTCTTCCAGCGCCGTAGGCAAGGTAAGCTTCTTGGTGGGAAAGGTTATCGCTGATTTTTATATAGTCAGCGCTCTTCCCAAGGAAAATACAGAGCAAGATGTCGCTGACTATTTGAACAGCTTCCTGAATATAGGCGGAAACATGCTGATCATCCACGACATCGTCTCAGAAAAAGCCTGGTATCCGTCGAGAATATGCAGCCTGGCTGCAACTGCGGATTCTGCTGATGATAGAGTCGGGCTCACCTTGAACCTGGCTGATAAGCTTGGCCTTCCCTCGCTTATTTCTGTTGTCTGGGATATGACCCGGGAGATGCCTTATTCCGAGCGGATGGAAAGCACCAAGTCAATATTGAAGGAGCTCTGGCTGCTCTATGGCCACCATCCTTCCCTCGTTGGATTTTATAATTACCAGGAAGGAAGCGGAACGTATCTTGCTTCTCAAGTGAGAGAATTCTCTGACGCGGTAAAGGCTCAGGACAAGGGGCTGCTGACTGCCTGTGCTCCTTATATCGACGACCCGCTTCTCGCAGGATATCTTGCTGCTATCGACAGCCTGGATATCGTTATCTATCAAGGGGCGGTCATGGCTTCCTATCGCCCGGATAACAGGAAATGCTTTCCTCTGAGAAGGACAAAGGATTTTTCAGCTCTTTCCTCAGGAGCGACGCTCATCAAGAACAAAATCAGCCTCTCCCATGTCGAGCTCTTCGGCTATTTGGAAAAGAGCTATGCCCATTCTTATTTAGCAAGCTATAAAGATATCTATGGACAGATTCTGAGCGCAGCAACCTGCTACGGCCCTGACGGAATCACCTTGTTCACTTATCATTACAACATCCATAACCTTTCCAAGAAGATTCCCGAGGCAAAAAACTCCGGGCTGGGTGTGTCAGACGGGTTGAAAGCTTATAGATTGCTTTCTCAATCAGCAGCCCGGGAGCCGAGTCACATCGCACTCTACATTCCCTACAATGACTGGTGGTGCGACCGCTGGACAAGCTGCTATCTTCCTGCGCTCGATAGTTTCCGCCGGCTGGGAATGGCAGCAGATATCATCCCTTTTGTCCCTCCCAAAGAAGAAGAGATACTTCCTTACTACCCCATGAGCTTGGACAAGGAGCAGCTCGAATTTTTGCTCGACAGAAATTATGTGCTCATCTTGCCCGACATATCTGGAATGCAGGATACGGATAGCCTCTTGCTCAAAGAGTTTGTCGAAAGGGGAGGGATGGCTGTCTTATTCGGGCCGCACATTCCGTACGGAGACCGCTTTGACCGGGCTGAGTTATGCGGAGGAAGAGAGAACAAAGCGGCAAGCCATTATCGGATTGAAGTCAAAGAGGCGATTCAAGCCCGCGTCAGGCAAGGGGAGAAATTTGCTTTTGAATCAACCAATTTTTCCTCCTGGAGCCCGACAGCTGGCAGGGCCGTAGCTTCTTTCGAGGATGGCTCGGCTGCGGTGCTCCGCAACAATTTTGGAAAAGGCGCAGTCATGACCATTCCTGTGAATATGACAGATATGGTCAGGATTGCACCCGCGCTTGTCAGAGATATTATCGACTTTGCTTTAGCTCAAAGGGGAGTGAAGAGGGCATTCGACATCATAGGTGCTAATGAGGATATGGATATAGCCATGTCTCTCTTAGAAGGAGAATACCGGCTGGCTGTTGTCAATTATCGGGATAAGGCCGCGGAGGTAAAGATTTGTCCGCTGAATCTTGCTTTCAATAAAATTTACAGGTTGGTTGACTTGAGAACTGATCGCTTGCTTGCCGAGAAGACAGGAAGAAGTTTGACTGAGATAGGGATGAGGATTGGTCCCAATGATTTCCTGGCCCTGTCGCTAGCCACAAAATAATTCCTTGAACTGGGTTTTCATAAGCCTTGCTTGAGCGAGCAAAGGGATATTTTCTTCGGTTTTTATGAATTAAAACCTGACTTGACGGGATTCATAGGCTGGAAAAATTCGCTTCTTTTTTAGCACTTAGCCTATTTTCCACATACCCAGGAAAGGCACTTAAGCCAGAAATCGTTATACTGATTCCAGAAGACAAAATTGCATCCCCAGTGTGGAGCCGGGTCCGAGGTGTAAGCTAGGACGCGGCCCTTATCGTAGGCTCGAACAGCAAGGAGCGGGTCGCCAGTTTCTCTGACCTTTAAGAGAATTTCGGCGTCGTCTAGAGGAAGTGTTTTGTTGTATCCCAGAATGGGCGGCATAGTCTTAAAGTCAATATTTTTAAATATTCTCTTCCCGGCCTCAGTCGCAATCGCGGCAAATCCTTCTGTGCTCTCCACCAGGTCTTCAACTTCAAGGCAGCGGACTGGCAGGATTTCTTTGAGCTGGGTGCGGCCCCAGCCGCCTCTTCCCAGCTCTCCAGTGAAGGAGTACCATCCTCCCAGAAACATGGCCCCCCTTCCGCCCCTGACTGCATCCACAGTCAGCCGAATGCGGTCTGGAAATGTCAGGACCTTTTTCCCGAATTTCTCTCGGTCAAAGAAGCTCGGTGCCAGCTGGAAAAGCTTGGCATCAATATCGCTGAATATCAAGACATCGTATTCGTCGAGCACGGCTTCATAGTCACCAGGCCCAAGCTTGTTGTAGAAATCCCAAGCAGGGATAGAGTTTACGCTGTGCTTCCTGGTTGATTCCAGGGCTTCCTTAAGCCACTTTCCGTAATTGAAGATATCGAGTCCCTTTGGAGCATAATAGAAAGGGGTTTCTGCATAGACAGGACCAGTCATCACAGCCCAATCTCCGACATAGTATATTTTTGCCATGATTCAAACCTCCTGCTTCAGGTGATGACTCTCATCTCTTTTTTCATTACTCCTTTTTCATTGAAATTGCAAAAAATAGCCTGATTGAATCGTTGACTTTCCATGGGGTTGAAGTTAAAATTTTAGCAAATCTTGGGTTAATAAAAGCAGGACTAACTGGAGCTGTGATTCGATAATCCATTTGACTATTTTTTCAATAATTGTTATTCTTTTTGGCAAATAAGCGGAAGGAAATAAGGATTTCATGGAGTGTCCTAATTGTCATATTGATAATCCCTCTGACAGCAGTTTTTGTGGCAAGTGTGGTACAAAACTGACTCCTTTAGAAGAAATTTCTCCACCCAAGACCGAGACTTTCGAGACGCCCCTAAAGGAAATTACCCGGGGAAGCACTCTGTCTGGCCGATACGAAATCATCGAGGAGTTGGGAAAGGGAGGCATGGGCAGAGTCTACAGAGTCGTGGATAAGAAGATAAATGAAGAAGTTGCCTTAAAACTTTTGGCGCCTGAGATTGCCTCCAATCCGAAAACGATCGAGCGCTTCAAGAACGAGTTGAAGTTTGCCCGCAAGATAAGTCACAAGAATGTTTGCCGGATGTATGATTTCAATGAAGAAGAGGAAACTCCATACATTACCATGGAATATGTGCCGGGTGAGGATTTAAAAAGCGTGATCAGAATGACAGGGCAGTTGAGTGTTGGCAGGGCTATTTCTATAGCCAAACAGATTTGTCAGGGATTGGCTGAGGCTCACCAATTAGGGATTATCCATCGGGATTTAAAATCCTCTAACATCATGATCGATAAAAGAGGGAACGTACGAATCATGGATTTCGGAGTCGCTCGCTCCCTTGAGGCAAAAGGGACGACGGGAGCGAAAATTATGATCGGGACTCCTGAATACATGTCTCCTGAGCAGGTCGAAGGAAAAGAGGCAGACCAGCGCTCAGACATCTATTCTCTGGGAGTCATCCTTTATGAGATGCTCTCTGGAAGGCTTCCTTTTGAAGGAGACACCTCATTGAGCATCGCCCTGAAACACAAGACAGATATTCCTCCAAATCCCAGGAAGTTCAACACCCAGCTTCCCGAGGAGCTCAGCCGAATGATATTGAGATGCATGGAGAAGGAGAGAGAGAAGAGGTATCAAAACATTGAAGAGCTGCTCTCCGAATTGAGCAGGATAGAGAAAGAGATTTCCACTAAAGACATGGCTATCTCCGAGCAAAAGCTCGAGACAAAGGCCTTGAGAAAGTGGTTCCAATCCATTCTATGGCCAACAATCCTCATTGCCGCTGTTTTCGTTATTGGGTATTTGTTCTTAAGCCGGATAATCCGAGAAAAAGGTAGCGAAACCGGAATGCCTGGTAAAACCAAATGGAAAAATTCTATTGCTGTCCTTCCCTTCGAAGATCAAAGTCCGCAGAAAGACCAGGAGCCAATTTGTGAAACGATGACCGAAGCTATTATCTCAAAACTTGCTACAATAGAGAAACTAAAAGTCACGCCTTACCGAACAGTGCGCCAATATAAAGATTCAAAGAAAATGCTTAAAGAAATTGGAAAAGAACTTGATGTTGAGACAATTCTTGTCCCGAGCCTTAAAAAAGAAGAAAACATAATCCGGATTAATGCTCAACTTGTTAAAGCCAAGGAAGAATATATCATCCGGCCTTATTTCTACGAGGAAAAGTTTAGTAGCTTGTTTGAAGTCCAGGATAAAATTTCTGAATCCATTGCTAAGGATTTAGCTTTTGGCTTCAATAAGAAAAAATTCGATGCACTCAAAAGAAGCGAGGCAAAAAACCCAGAAGCTTATAAATACTACGCAAAAGGACGGCATTTTGAACATAGATATAGAGATATTGGCGAAGAAAAAGATTTTGAAAATGCAGTGGAGAATTATAAAGTCGCTATCGAAGTCGAAAGTGATAATACTTTAGCTTACTGTGGCTTGGGCAATATTTACGAAGGACATTTCGTCAAGGGAAAGGATAAGAAAGATTTTGACCTCATGTTCAGTTATTATTCAAAGGCTTATGAGATAGACCGGAATCTAGCCGAAGCGAATGTCGGTCTGGGATGGGCTTACTTTTATCAGGAGGATTTTAATAAGGCTTATCATTTTTACAAAAGGGCCTTTGAACTGGACCCAAACAACGCTGAGATTAATTTCAATATTGCAGGATTCCTGAAAGACATTGGTCTTTATGACAATGCTATTGAATTTTATTTTAAAGCCATCGAGCTCGACCCGACATCGACCGAATATCTCCATCTCTGCGCCCGTTGTTATATGTCCATCGGAGAATTCGAAAAAGCAGCAAATCTTTTAAAAGAAGCATTAGAGCTCAATCCGGATGATATCGACCTCCGGCTTCTTTATGCCAGGCAATTTATAATGATGGAAAGATGTGAGGTAGCGGAAAAGGAAATAGTGAGAGCAGAGAGCCTTGAACCAGGCAATCCTGGAGCTCGCTATGCCAGGGCTATGATCTATGCTGTAAGGGGAGAGAAGGATAAAGCGCTAGCCGTCATTAAAAATATAGATCCGTTTTTTTATACCCCTCTCTTATCGAATGTTTATTCCATATTAGGGATGAAGGATGAAGCGATTAAAAATATTAAAGAGGCAATTGAAAGGGGATTTTCTGAATTGAAGACATATCCTTATTCTTATCTTAATTTGATTAAAAATCATTTTTATGATGGGTTACGCGACGATTCTCGGTTCAGAGAAATTATTAAAGAGGAAAAGCAGAAATATAAAGAAAGATTAGAAAAATATGGAAAATGGTGATTAATAGAGGTATAGTTTTGGCGAAAAAAGAGAATAGAAAGGGGGTGAAAATGAATCCAGTTAAAAACAACTAAGTATTAGCCTTTAATATTTTTATTTGAGAAATATGAAAAAATTTTTTAGGAAAGGAGGAAAAAATGGAACTTAAAGAAGCAGAAGGCCTTTTAAAGGAGAAGATTGAAGGCGATTATAAACAGCTTAAGGACGATTTCCAAGCGGGTCGATTTAAAAAGATGGCAAAATTGTTAGGGAAGAATACGATTCTCTTTACGCCGGATGGGAAGAGGTTAAAAGGAAAATGTTCCCTGACAAAATTCTGGAGATTGAAGAAGAAGGCCGCATCCCAATTCAAGGAGGTCAACATTGAATTTAAACCAGTTTATATCTGTCCCAGAGAGGTGAAAAATGTAGGAGGAAAAAAGGTTTCCCAAAAAACTATTGTCCACATCGCTTGTGTGATAAGCGAGTACACCATAACATGCCATAAATCCAACGGGGAAACTGAAGGCGGACTTTTCATGACCCCCTATTGCCATCCGCTACCGTGCGTATGGGAACCGTGAAGAAGGAAAAATGCCGAAGAGGGGACTCGAACCCCTACAGGCGAAAATTGCCCGCTAGCCCCTCAAGCTAGTGTGTCTACCAATTCCACCACTTCGGCATTCGATGAAGCGAGGCTTTATTCCAATCATTCACTGCAGAAGCTGTCTTTGCAGCGAAATCACTTTTTCTTCAGCGGCTCTGTGCTCTTCTGCTCTTTTTCCTGCTTTTTCTCGGGCGCCTGAGCCTGGGCTTTCTCTTCTGTTGGCTCCTTTTTTGTTTCTGTAACTGCTGCGGGTTGGGTTGTCTGCTTTTCCTCTTTTATGACAGATTTTGTTCCTTTTGAAGAGGCAAACCAGAGTGCTAAAGAAGTGACCATGAAAAGTACGGCGCAGACCGTGGTTATTTTGGATAAGAACGTTCCTGCTCCGCGGGGACCAAAAACTGTCTGGCTTCCCGCTCCACCAAAAGCTCCGGCAAGGTCTGCGGCCTTTCCTGATTGAAGGAGGACGGCGACGATGAGAACGAAGCAGACGAGGACATGGATTATAACCAATAATGTGGTCACTTCTTCTCCTTGTAAGCCTTTATGGCTTCCTTTACGATTTGGATCAACGATTCAGCTTCGAGTGAAGCTCCTCCGACCAACGCCCCGTTTATATTTTTTTCCTTGATCAGCGAAAGAGTGTTTGCCGGCTTCACTGAGCCGCCGTAGAGGATTATAGCACACGAAGCTGCGTCTTTTCCATATTTTTTGTCCAGCTTTTCCCTGATGAAGCTATGGACTTCCTCTGCCTGGGCAGGAGTGGCTGTGATTCCTGTTCCGATGGCCCAGATTGGCTCATAGGCAATGATCATCCGCTCCATCTCATCTCTTCCAAATCCATCCAAGCCTGAATCTATCTGGGTACCGACCTTCTCCATTGTTTTCCCTTTTTGCCTTTCTTCAAGAAATTCTCCGATGCAGACAATGGGGATGAGCTCATAGGCCAGAGCCGACTTGATTTTTTTATTGACGGTCTCGTTTGTTTCAGCAAAGTATTGCCGTCTTTCCGAATGGCCGATAACGATATAATCGCAGCCCGCTGACTTGAGCATGGCCGCCGAGACTTCGCCGGTAAAAGCCCCTTCTTTTTCCCAGAAAAGATTTTGAGCGCCGAGCCGCACAGAACTTCCCTCAATCGCTTTTTTCACTTCACTCAAAGCAGTAAATGGAGGGATGACAACCAGCTCGGCATCGGTCAATTGTTGAGACTGGACGCGGATGGCTTTGGCCAGCTCCACGGCTTCAGGCACAGTCTTGTACATTTTCCAGTTGCCGGCGATGAACGGCTTTTTGTTGCTGAGTTTCATTCTATTTCTCCGCCAGCGCTTCGATTCCTGGCAAAGTTTCATTGGCAATGAATTCGAGCGATGCTCCGCCTCCTGTTGAGATGTGGGAGATTTTCTCGCTGACTCCTGCTTTGTAAACAGCTGCCACTGAATCTCCTCCTCCGACGATTGAGATGGCGCCTGATTTTGCCACAGCCTTGGCTATTTTCATCGTGCCCTGGCTGAATTTGTCAATCTCAAAAACTCCAAGAGGGCCGTTCCAGAAGATGGTTTTCGCCTTGGCGATGATTCCTGAGTATATGTCAATTGTCTTCGGCCCGATGTCGAGAACCATCATGTTCGCAGGGATAGGGAAGGATTCGATAATTTTGCTCTCTGCTTTAGAATCCTTTTCAGCTGCAGCAACGTGGTCGGATGGGAGACGGAAATCTAACTTTTTTTCTTTGGCCTGGCTTAAAAGCTTGAGGGCCAGCTCCATCATCTCTTCCTCGACCAGGGAACGGCCGACGTCAAAGCCTTGCGCCTTAAAAAAAGTGTAAGCCATGGCGCCGCCGATGAGGATACTGTCTGCCTTGTTCAAGAGATTTTCTATGACTGGAATCTTATCCGAGACTTTTACCCCGCCGAGAATGGCCACATAGGGCTTCTGCGGAGAGTGGACAGCTTTGCTCAGATAGTCAACCTCTTTTTTAAGGAGGAAGCCGGCTGCTGATTTTTTGACATACTGAGTGATACCCACAACTGAGGCATGTGCCCTGTGACAGGAACCGAAAGCATCATCGACATAATAGTCAACTTCTTGTGCCAGCCCCTGGGCAAAGGAAGGGTCGTTTTTCTCTTCTCCTGGGTCAAACCTCAGATTCTCGAGGAGAAGAACCTGGTCTTCTTTGAGCTCTTTCTTCAGCTTCAGGACTTCATCCCCGACAGCAGCCGGAGCGAGAATGACATCTCGGGAGATGAGCTCGCCGAGCCTTTTGGCCACAGGCTTAAGGCTGTATTTTGGCTTATATTTACCTTTGGGACGCCCCAGATGGGAGGCGATGATGAGCTTCGCCCCATGCTCGAGGAGGTAGTTTATAGTTGGAAGAGAGGCTTTTATCCGCGTATCATCCCTGATATTCCCTGCTTCATCCTGAGGGACATTGAAATCAACCCTGAGGAAGACCTTTTTTCCCTTGAAATCCAAATCTTTGAGGAAAAGCATGGCTTTATCTCTTGGAGATGTATTTGATCAAATCCCTCAGCCGGCAGGAGTAACCCCATTCGTTATCGTACCAAGCAAGGATTTTCACCATGTTGTCATCGATCATCCGGGTAAAAGGACCATCGACGATGGCTGAGTGGGGATTGCTCATAAAATCGACTGAAACAAGCTCTTCATCAGTGTACTGAAGAATTCCCTTGAGCTTGCCTTCAGCCGCTTTCTTGAAAGCCTGGTTGACTTGTTCAACACTGCCCTTCTTCTTGAGCAGGGCCACCAAATCGACAAGAGAAACATTGGCAGTGGGGACCCTGATGGCGATGCCGTCGATTTTGCCTTTGAGCTCAGGGATGACCAGTCCGACTGCTCTTGCTGCACCGGTTGTGGTCGGTATCTGAGAGACGGCTGCTGCCCGGGCTCGACGCAGGTCTTTATGGGGCGCATCGAGCAATCTCTGGTCGCTGGTGTAGGCATGGATTGTGGTCATGAAACCTTTCTCTATGCCAAACTCATCGTGAAGGACTTTTGCCACAGGCGCAACGCAATTTGTCGTGCAGGAAGCATTGGAGATGACATGATGCTTATTGGGGTCATAGGTTTCTTCATTGACGCCGAGGACGATCGTCAAGTCCGGTTCTGTGCCGGGCGCAGAGATGATGACTTTTTTGGCGCCGCCCGGCTCGATATGCTTTAAAGCATCGGGTTTTTTCCTGAAAAGGCCTGTCGCTTCAACGACGATGGAAACTCCAAAGTCTTTCCAGGGGAGTTTGGCCGGGTCTTTCTCGCTCAAAACCTTTGTTTTTTTGCCGTTAACGATTATCGTATCCTCGGCGGCTTTAATCTCTGCCTTGAGCGGCCCGAGAACAGAGTCGTACTTGAGAAGATGGGCCAGCGTTTTTGCATCGGTGATATCGTTGACAGCCACAAATTCTAATTCCGAGTCTTGGAAAGAGGCACGATATAAATTTCTGCCTATGCGGCCAAAGCCGTTTATTCCGACTTTAATACTCATCTTCGACCTCCTATTTTTTTGATTTTATTTTTTCTATTGATTTAAAAAGTTAGCATAAAAAGAGTTTTAAATCAATGAAATAGAAATAGGGAGGAAGCACCTTTAGAACAATAGAAAAACATACATACTTGAAGCACTGAGCAGGGCGACGCTGAAGTTGTCGTTTACTCCTAGAGGAAGGAACTCAGACACAGAGGCGACAAAGACTCCGGTGAGATAGGCAGGGATTGGCACAGAGACAAAATGGAGGAAGATGTAGCCAGCAATGAGGCAGGCGTTGAAATGGGCAAGGCTTCCTTCGAGAGTTTTTTCAAAGATTTTTGTCCGGCCAAAATGGATGCCAAAGAACTTGCTGAAGAAATCGCCAAAGATAAGATAAGAAACAGCCAGGACGGCGATGGGCTTCTCAAAAAGGAGCACAGTCAAGAAATTGGCAAAAAGAAAGACGGTGATGGATGAGAATTTACTGTATTCCCTCGATTTGTAAAGGTCTTTGACTTTTTTGAAGAAAAATACATTAACCTTCTTCGAGAAAAGCCTGATGAGGTCGAGGAGAAGAAAGAAGAGGACGATGCTTCCGATCAGGGTCAAAGCCTGTTTTTTGTCCGCTCTCAGGTAATTGATGACCAACAGCACAGCCAGAGGCCGCAGATAAAGACGCCAGTTTATTTCCATTTTCACTTTGTCCAAAGAAGCGTTTAACAGTTTGAACTGGCGGATATTCAGGATATCGACCAGAAAAATGTAGGCTATGATGGAAAGGATGAAAACCTGGTATTTCTGAAAGGGAGAAAAAACAAGAACAAGAATGGAAAGCACCGGAAGCACCGTAGCGCCGACGATTTCTCCTTTTTTTGAGATGTGGACAAAAGAAAAAACACAGAAAGCAAGCAGAAGAAGAGATTCCCAGGGAAGCCAGTGTTTTTGATAGAAGAGGACCAGGTAATAAATCATTATGGCCGTGGCTGCGGCCACACCCTGGCCTCCCCTAAAACGAAGATAAAAAGGAAAAACATGACCCAGAATGACGGCAAAGCCAGCCAGATGGACAAGAAGTGGGGATGCACCAAGAAGATAGGCGAGAAACATAACCAGAAGCCCTTTTGAGACATCAAAGATGGCTGCGGCAGCCGCAGGGCCTAGGCCGAGGAGATGATAGACATTTATCGTCCCTGCGTTTTTTATTCCATGCTCACGGATATCGATTTTTTTAAGAATTCTTCCCAGAAAATAAGCGGGGAGGATAGAGCCGATGAGGTATCCAGCCAGGATGGTTAAAGCCCAAAGCAAGATTTTCATAGTCAAACCTTAAAGGTTGATTTTTTTTAAAAACCTCAAACGGGAATAGAACAATTTTCTAGTGATGAATGCTTTTCTAGGCAGGGAATGGAGAAGAAATTTTCTTTCTCCACAATGGGGAAATATAATTAAGAGGAAATGAGAATGTCAAACAAAAAAATCGAATCGTAGCACTCCTCGTTTTATGGTAAAATCCAATAAAATGCGGACGAATTCTTAAAGCGCATCCAAAGGAGCAACTATGAAAATCCTAACTTCAAGGCAGATGAAAGAGATTGACCGCAGGGCTATCGAGGAGATCGGGATCTTGGGCCCGATTCTGATGGAAAATGCTGGCCTTCAGGTTGTTAAGAATATCTTGAGCAGGTTTCCTCAAATCAGCAAGGAAAAAATCGTCATCGTCGCCGGCAAGGGAAACAACGGCGGGGATGGCTTTGTTGTTGCCCGGCATCTTTCAAACCTCGGAGCCGCCCCCTTGGTTTTGCTGCTGGCTTCCAAGCAGGAGGTAAAGGGAGATGCTGCCGTGAATTTAAGAATCGCTGAAAAAAGCGGCATAAAAATCAAGGAAGTCTGTTCTCTCCAGGATTGGAAGCGCCAAAAAAATAATATTTTTGATTCTTCCCTGGTTGTGGATGCTATTTTTGGGACAGGACTCGCCAGTCCTGCTCAGGGGCTTTACGCTGCAGCTATAGAAGAAATTAACAAAGCGAAAGCTTACAAGATTTCGGTTGATATTCCCTCCGGCCTCTCCTCCGATACTTTTCAAATCATCGGTCCCTGCGTCAAGGCCGACTTAACCGTGACCTTGGCTGCTCCAAAAATCGCTCACATTTTTCCTCCTGCCGAAGAATACATTGGTGAGCTGGTGGTGGCTGATATAGGAGTCCCTCCTTTCCTCTTCGAAGACAAGAGCCTCAAGCTGGAGCTTGTGGAGAGAGAAACTATCCTGCCTTATTTTGTGAGGCGCAGAAAGGACACTCATAAAGGAACCTATGGCCATCTTTTTATCCTATCCGGCTCCTTTGGGAAAACAGGAGCAGCTGTCATGGCTGGAAAGGCTGCCTTGAAGATGGGAGCAGGCCTGGTGACCTTGGGAGTTCCTGAGAGCTGCCTTCCTATCATTGCTCGCTCCATGATTGAGTTGATGACCGAGCCTTTGCCTGAAACTTCAGCCAGAACGCTCTCGGCCGAAGCCCTGGATAGAGTGATGAATCTCCTCCAAGGCAAGAACGCCCTTCTCATCGGACCAGGCATCTCAACTCATTCCTCGACAGCAGAGCTTGTCCTTTCCTTATTGCCCAAGCTCGACCTCCCAGCAGTTATCGATGCTGATGCGCTGAACATACTGGCCGTGAAGCCAGAAATCATAAAATCTTTGCCCAAGCCTGTCGTGCTCACTCCTCATCCTGGTGAATTTGCCCGGCTGCTCAAACTCTCGATCCGCGATGTTTTGGAGAAAAGATTGGAGCTTGCCCCTCAATTTGCTCAGGAAAACTCGGCCTATCTCGTGCTCAAAGGTTACAGGACCCTTATTGCCACTCCTGAGGGAGACGTTTTCGTCAATCCTACCGGAAACCCTGGGATGGCGACAGCAGGCTCAGGAGATGTCCTGAGCGGGATGATTGCTTCGATGCTCATCCAGGAGAAGAAGCCGCTCGAAGCGATTCTTGCTGCTGTCTATGTTCACGGCTTGAGCGGCGATATCGGTGCTGAGAAGCTTGGAGAGAAGGCTTTGACTGCAGGCGACATCATCCGCTATCTTCCTCCTGCCGTCAAACTTCTGCAATCTTGAACGGTCAAATCGAACCATGAAAAACAGGAGGTGCCGGGGAAAGGAAAAAGAGTATTTAACCCGCTCTGAACAAGAGACGTTTCTCCTGGCCAAGAATCTTGCGCAGAGCTTTAAAGGCCAGGAAGTCGTTCTCCTAAAAGGCGAACTTGGGTCAGGGAAGACGATTTTTGCCAAAGGGATAGCTGCCGGCCTAGGGGTAAAGGATACCCATCAAGTCTGCAGCCCTTCCTTCACCCTGGTCAACATCTATCAGGGAAAGTGCCTGATATTTCATATCGACCTCTACCGTCTGGCTAAGGACTCCGAGATACTCGACCTGGGATGGGAGGATTATCTCGGCCAGGGGGTCATCATCGTTGAGTGGGCAGAGAAGATAAAATTTAAACTCGAGGCTATTCAAGTTGACATTGAATTCGGAGAAGATGACCAGAGGAAAATTAAAATTTGCTAGCGTACGCTTCCATTCATGAGTCTTGCTCATCGCTTATAACAGCCCATGGCTTCAATCAATTCCTTTGTGGCCCTGCAGATGTTTTTTGCAGCCATAATCGCCGCGACAACAGCAATCCCGTCCACTCCACACTCCATCACTTGCCTTGCATTGCTGACGTTTATTCCTCCGATAGCCAGGATGGGTATCTTGACTTTCTCTCTTATGGCTTTTAGTCCTGGAAGGCCGAGAAGAGGCCTCAGCTCCTTCTTAGTGAGAGTGGAGAAAACTGGACCAACACCCAGGTAATCAGCTCCTCCTGCTTCAGCCTCCTGGGCTTCTCTCAGGGTGTTCACGGTGATGCCGATCCTTTTTTTCTTTCCCAACATTTTCCGAGCCATTGGAAGAGACAAGTCTTCCTGTCCAAGATGAACACCGCTTGCCCCGCAGGCTTGAGCGATATCGACTCTGTCGTTGATGATGAACGGGGTTTTTTTTGCTTCAAGGACTTTGGAAACCTCGAGAGCCAAGGCGAGGAACTCACGAGTCTCCAGATTCTTTGCCCGGAGTTGAACCAGATTCACTCCGCCACGAACCGCTTGCTCGATGATAGAAGGAATCTTCCTTCCTCTTGCTGTCTCTGCATCCGCGATGAGACACAGGATGAAATCCATCTCTCTCATGGTTTGGCGTTATTATAAGACAAATTGAAATAAACAAACAGTTTGAGTAGAAAGGCGTATGCATCTTTTTTTCCGTGATGGAAAAGCCCGTTATGGCTCATATGGTTTTCTCAACACCCAACCTGAGCCCATTCATATCACGAATTTGCGGACACTTCTTAGAAAGGCTATGCATTTTTGCTGCGATGGAAGACAAATTCTGTGAAGAGCTTGAATTAAGAAAAATAAGGTGCTATAAATCAATCACTTTTGCAATGAGCAGATATAAAAAGAAGAAGCGAGCTTGATTCGAATATATGGCGAATATGATTTTCATCGAAAAGGGGAGAGACGAGAAATCAAAGAGGAGACTTTTAAGATGAGAAAAACGAGAAATAAATTTTTCCTGGCCTCAACAATCCTCCTTCTTTTCCTTGCTTCCTGCAGCCCGCGCGGTGTTTATAAGCCAAAGCTTTTTTTCGGAGGTTCAGAGATGTCATGGGTTGAGAAAACGCTTCGCCGGATGAGCCTGGAAGAGAAGATTGGACAGATGATTGCCTGTTCCTATTCTGGCCAGTTTGTCAACAAGGATAGCGATACTCTCCAACGGCTTAAACATTTGATTGTCGAGCGGAAGATTGGAGGATTGATTCTTTTTGGCGGCCAGGTTTATGAGACTGCCTATCTGACGAATGCGGTGCAAAAAATGGCAAAAATTCCTCTTTTGATTGCATCTGATTTTGAGCGAGGAGCAGGCAACCAGATTCAAGGGGCCATCGAGTTTCCGCCTCTCATGGCTATCGGCGCAACTTGCTCAGAAGAGCAGGCCTACCGCATGGGCAAGATCACTTCCCTTGAAGGAAGAGCCATGGGAGTTCATGTGACATATGCTCCAGTGGCTGATGTCAATATCAACCCTATGAACCCCATTATCAACACTCGCTCCATCGGCGAAGACCCCCAGGAAGTCTCCCGTCTGGCAACAGCCTTCATAAAAGGGTGCCAGGAGAATGGCTTGATCGCCACAGCCAAGCATTTCCCGGGTCATGGTGACACGGATCAAGATTCTCATAGTGTTTTGCCCACTGTAAGCGGAGATCGAAGCCGCCTGGAGAAGGTTGAGCTCTATCCCTTTAAAAAGGCGATTGAAGCCGGCGTCCAGGCCATCATGACCGCCCATCTCCAGCTTCCTGCTCTTGATTCCACGCCCAACCTCCCTGCCACACTTTCTCCCCTCATCTTGACCGGTCTTCTCAGAGAAGAGCTTGGCTTCAAAGGTCTCATTGTCACAGATTCCATGGGGATGGGGGGAGTCACTTCCCTCTATTCTCCTCAAGAAGCAGCCTTAAAGGCGGTTCAGGCCGGAGTAGATATGGTCCTTCTTCCTCCCGCACCGGATGAGGTCATTGATTCCCTTATCCAAGCTGTTAAGCTTGGCCAAATTTCTGAAGCGAGGATCTCGGCTTCGGTGAGAAGAATTCTTGAGGCAAAGGCAAGGCTTGGCCTTCACAAAACCAGGCTGGTGGATGTGGATGCTCTGGATGAGAGGGTGGCAACAAAAGAAAATCTCGAATTGGCTCTCAAGATGCATGAAAAGGCCATCACTCTTGTCAAGAACAATGGCGGAATCCTTCCTCTTTCAGGATTGAATCAGAAGATAGCTATTTTTTCACTGAGCGGCGATCCAGACGGATACTTTGCAGGAAGACCCTTTATTCAACAAATTGAAAAGAGGTCTTCAACAGTTTTTAGTTTCTACGCTGATTCCTCCACTGGAGGAGAGTTGATTCAAGAGGCAGCTCAGAAGGCAAGAGAGGCCGATGTTATCGTCTTTGCTCTTTTCTCCACCCTCCGTGCTTGGAAGGGAAGCGTCGACCTTGAACTGAAACATATCGACCTCGTGAAGCAAGCAGCCGCGAATTCTGCTCCGGTCATTGTCATCTCTTTTGGAAGCCCCTATTTCTTGAAACATTTTCCCGACGTTGATTGTTACATCTGTGCTTACCGTTGGACTCCTCAAGTTCAAGAAGGTGTCGTGAAAGCTCTTTTTGGAGAAATAGAGATTAAGGGCAGGCTGCCCGTTTCTCTTCCGGGTCTCTATCCTTTAGGTCATGGCTTGAGTTTGTTCAGGAAAAATGAGAACACTCCTTCCTTTTAGTGAGATAATTTGACAATTCGTTTCGTTGATTTTAGTATAGAAGCGAAGTCGATTTTAAACATTGAGCAAGAGGAGTAGAGAAAGATGGTGTTTCCGAAAAAGATATTAGGAATTTCATTCATTGTGATTGTCATCGCAGCGCTGGCTTTTTTCTTCTTTTTAAAGCACAAGCCAGCCAAATCTGCGGAAAAATCTTCTAAGGGCTCCACAGCAGAAACGCAAAAGGCTGAAGAAGCGTCTATTCCAGTGAAAGTCGCCAAAGTGAGCCGAGGAGACCTGGTGATCAAGCTAAAATCTCCCGGAGAAGCTGTGACCAGCAAGAAAATGAAAATATCAGCCGAAGTCTCGGGCGTTATTAAGAGCCTGAATATCGAAGAAAGCAAACATGTCAGGGAAGGGGAGTTGTTGGTTGTGCTTGATGACGAAGAGTATAGATTGGGACTTGAAACAGCAAAGGCATCGCATCTGAAAACTTTATCAGAATTATTGCTGGAAAAGCGTTTTGCCGGACCTGAAGAGGCACGGTCTGAGTCTGATCAGAAAAAGATTCAAAAAGCCAGGGCTGATTATGATAGAGACAGAAAGCTTTACCAGGATGGAAAGATGACAAGGGAAGCATTTGAGAAGGCGGGCAAAGATTTTGAGATGGCTTTGATTGAATCAGGGGAGAAAAAAGAGGAGATCCTGGCGGCTGCTAAAGGGTTGACTCAAGCTGAGATTGCAGTCAAAGATGCTCAGATAAAAATCGAGAAGACAAAGATTCGCGCGCCTTTTTCAGGGATCGTTTGTGATATTAAGGTCTTGGCCCAGGAGCGGGTGACGGCCAACCAGGAACTTTTCACTCTTGTCAACATCAGCGAGATTCAAGTCCGGGCAAAAGTGCTGGAGAGCGAAGTGGGCAAGATAAAAGTTGACCGAGAGGCTGATTTGAGATTCAGCGCTTATCCAGAGAGAGTATTCAAGGGAAAGGTCAAGGCCATAAGTCCCATAATCAACCCCGAGGACAAGACATGCAGCGTCATCGTCGATGTCTCCAACCCTGCTGAAGAAATAAAGCCAGGCATGCATGCCGAGGTGGAGATTGCGGCTGAAATCTATAAGGGTAGATTGCTTGTTCCCCAAGAAGCCATCCTGGTCAGGGGAGGAAGGAAGCTTGTCTTTGCGGTCGAAGAAGGATTAGCCAAATGGAAATATATTGATGTCGGGCTTGAAAATGAGAACTATGCAGAAATCCTTAACGGGGTTAAAGAGGGGGAATCAGTCTGTATCGAGGGGCATGGAACCTTAGCCCATGATGCCAGGGTCAGGATAGAAGAATAGCCGCCTTCCTTCAGCAGTCAGCTTTTCATTTTAATTTAAAAATAACACTGACCGAAAAGATAACGCCTCTGGGCCTGCCGTTGATGACCATCGGCTCATAGAGCCATTGGCGAACAGCGTCGACAGCTGATTGGTCGAGAAGAGCGATGGACTTGAGTATCTTCCAATTTACCACTCTTCCATAGATGTCGGTTGTGGCTTCGATAATAACCACACCATCCACCCTCGCCTGGCGTGCAATTTCAGGATAAACAGGTTCGACCCTTTTGATGCATCTAGGCTGTTTGATTTCACCCATAGCTCTAACCGGGGCTTCGACCTCGCCGACAACACCACCCAGGATGCCTCCGACAACACCGCCA
>CAZYBE010000047.1:0-22423 GCA_964645765.1 uncultured Eubacteriales bacterium | reverse complement strand
ATATATCGGCTCTCCGACATTGACTCTGACCTTGGTTGGAATGAGAAAGGGGAAGTGAGTCCCGAAAATGGCCAATGGTGTTACAGGAACAGAGATTCCTTCCTGGTAAAGATTGTAGCAAATAATGGAAGCTCCTCTCTTGAACTCCCTCAGGTATGGGTTTGGCCCTTTTTTCTCCACCCGCCCCCTGCCTTGAAGGGTCACGATGAGTTTTCCCTCTTTCAGATGGTTCTGGCACTGTTCTATGGCCAAACTTTTTCCGCCGTACATATCGACAGGGATCATTCCGACCTTTCCGACGGTGGATGAGATATAGTTGACAAAAATGGATTTTATGGGAGTGAGGATGAGGTCCAAGAAAAGCCCGAATTCTTTTAGATGTCTCTGAGCGTGTTTTCTGATGAGAAAATTGAATTCATCTTTAGTAAAGATCATCTTGTTGGCTGTAAAAAAGATTGGCCTGGGGACGATCGTCGCTAAAGTCGCTATATCCTTAAAGGAGCCGATATGATTGCCAACCAAGATGTTTGGCCCTTTTTTGATAAAATTCTCCTCGCCTTTGACAATGACTCTTTTCCCAAGAAGGGCAATGAAACTCAACCTTTTTACAGTGGGCAACTGTTTTTTATATTCTTCTTCGAAACTTGTCATCCCTTTGTCTCTAATTATATATTCTAAACAAACTTTATAAAACAATCAAAAAAACTTAACTCATCGCAGTGAAAGGCTGAGCCTTACTTGAAAACAAAAACAAATCATGATACTTTAGCTCTAAAAATCTTTTGATGAGCTTTCTTCTGGACTTTTTCAGGATGGAGGAAAAAATGATGACTTTAATCCAGAAGGGATTGGTCTTTGCACCGCAGCCTTTAGGAAAAAAGGATGTTTTGATTCTCGATGACAAGATTGGCGCCATCAGCGAACCCGGAAAGATCAAAGTCCATGGAGTTGATTTTCATCTGGTCGATGCCTCGGAAAAAATCGTTATCCCTGGTTTCATCGACAGCCATGTCCACATCCTCGGCGGCGGCGGTGAGGGCGGACCGGCAACCAGAGCCCCTGAGATCAAAATAGAGGAGATCATCTCCAGCGGAGTGACGACAGTCATCGGCTGCCTGGGGACTGATGGGACGACCCGTCATATGGAATCTCTCCTGGCCAAGGCCAGAGGTCTGGAGATAGAAGGGATAACAACTTTTATCTTTTCCGGCTCCTACCAGATTCCGGTCGTGACAGCGACCGGGAGCATCCTCTCCGACCTCATCCTCATCGATAAAGTCATCGGAGCGGGTGAGATTGCCATCTCTGACCACCGCTCTTCTCAACCCCTGTTCGAAGAGATCGCTCGCCTGGCCGCTGAATGCCGCCTCGGAGGAATGCTCGGAGGAAAGGCAGGAGTTCTGCATCTTCATCTCGGCGACGGGCCGCGCAAGCTCGAGATGCTTTTCCGGTTGACAAAGGAGACAGAGATTCCAGCCACTCAAGTCATCCCAACTCACGTCAACCGTAATCGCGCACTTTTCGAAGAAGCTGTCGAATTCATCCTCCAAGGAGGATATATCGATTTAACCGCAGGAAGCGACCCTCAAATTCGCGGCCAGGCGGAGATGAGCATCGCCGAGGGAATCGAACTTGTGCTTGAAAAGAGGGCCCCTATCGACCGCGTGACCGTCAGCTCCGACAGCAATGGAAGCTTACCTTTCTTCGACAAAAGAGGGAATCTTTTAGGCCTGACCATTGCCAGCCAAAAAAGCCTGCTCAAAAATTTCCGTTTTCTGGTGAAAAAGAAAATTCTGAGCCTTGAGGATGCCACCAAGCTCTTCTCCACTAACCCGGCCATTTTTTATAAACTCAAACAAAAAGGAAAAATCGAAGCTGGAAAAGATGCTGACCTCATTTTACTCGACAAGAATTACAATCTGACTGATTCTCTGGCCATGGGAAGGATCATGATGAGAGATAGAAAGCTCGTGGCCAAAGGAACATTTTCTTCGAGTTCCAAGCCATAAAGGATAAAGCATAACAAAAAGGAAGGGACGATGAAAAAAGAAGCAGAGAATGAAAGAGAAAAATCCAAAAAGCCGCGACTGGGCATTGCCCTCATTCCGATGATTGCCATGGCGGCTCTTCTCGGCGTGGGATACGGCATTTACCACATCAAGCCTCAGGTCCTGCTCGTTGTCGCTGCTTTTATCACTGGAATTTTGGGCCTCATCCTGCGTTTCAAATGGAAAGATATGGAAAGAGGAATTGTCGACAGCATCCACAAGGCCATGCCGGCCATCCTGATCATGCTCAGCGTCGGCATTCTCATCGGCTCCTGGATCGCTTCCGGCACTATTCCCATGATCGTCTTTTACGGACTGAAGCTCATCTCTCCCAAATATTTCCTTGTGACCGCTTGCTTTGTCTGCTCCATCGTCTCTATAGCCACGGGAACTTCTTGGGGGACAATCGGCACTCTGGGCGTGGCTTTTATTGGAATCGCCATGGGGCTTGGAATTCCTCTTGCCCCGGCAGCCGGAGCTATCGTCGCCGGAGCCTATTTTGGAGACAAAATGTCTCCCCTTTCAGACATTCCAAATTTGGCGGTTGTCGTCGCCGGCTCCAACCTTTTCGACCATATCAAGCATATGATCTGGTCTGGTGTTCCGGCATGGCTCCTGGGCCTTCTCATCTATTTTCTGTTCGGTCTGAAATATGGAGGGCAAAAAGTCGGATCAGAAACCATAACCCTAATTCTTCAGACATTAAAGAAAAACTTCAACTTTAATGTCTTCCTTCTTCTCCCCCTGCTCGTTATCTTTTACTTCGCCTTGACCAAGAAGCCCACCATTCCCGGCATGCTTCTCTCCTCTTTTGTAGCAGCCATCTTGGCCTTCATCTTTCAGAAAGCCTCTGTCACAGAAGTGGCAACAGCCATGAACACCGGTTTTCAATCCCACACAGGAGTTCAACAGGTCGACCAGCTTCTCTCAAAGGGCGGAATGATGAGCATGATGGAAACGCAGCTTGTGGCTTTTACTGCCTTCAGCTTCGGCGGGATCATGCAGTCCACAGGCCTTCTCTCAGTTGTCCTGGATCGTGTGATGAAATTTGCCAACAAGGTCTGGAGCCTCGTCCTGACCACTGTCGGTTCGAGCATCATCTCGGCCTTGATAACTGGAAGCTCTTACCTCTCGATGATTATTCCTGGAGAGCTATTGTCTCCCATCTATAAGAAAAAAGATCTGGCCGCAAAAAATCTTTCCCGGATTATCGAGGAAAGCGGCGGCATCATCGTTCCCTTGATCCCCTGGAGCATGGCCGGCGTCTACATCAAAGGAACGTTAGGGGTTTCGGCTTTCTCCTACCTTCCTTGGGCAATCATGAACTATACTGCAGTCTTGATCTTAATCATTTTCGGTTTCACAAAGTTCACCATGGCTCCAAGGATAAGGGAGGATGAAACACAAGCGGGGAGCTAGGGCTCTCTTGTAGCTATTCTTCCTCTTGAGTCTTGATAAAAGCTTTCTTAAACCCCTCTTCTGCTTTTTCTCGTTTCTTCTTGGCCAATTCAGCTGTGGCTTCAAACTTTCTCTCCATTTCGCCTTTTCTCCTCTTCTCCTTCGTCAAAAGCTCATCCAGGGATTCTTTTTTCTTTCCCCCTTGTTTCTCAATCTGAACCACCTCTTGGGCTATGGGGTCGACCCAGATTAGGCTTTCACAGCAGGGGCATTTGATTCGGAACACCTGTTTTTTTTCTTTTTCCATTTTTCCATAAATTTACCAAAATTATTAAGAATAGACAAGAAAGTACCCTGCTTAGAAAGCATTCCAGAATCCGTGATATCAAGATGATTGTGAGGGTGAGGGTTTGGGGGTAAGGAGTCCCCTATGAAGCTCAGGCCAGCAGGTTCAAAAACACGCACCTTTTGCCCCAGCGAGGCAAAAGTTGCTCGGTTTCAGGCTTCGCTCTCCTCTCCTTCGGAGAGGAACCCTGCCCGCTCAGCCTTCAAACGGTTTTTTCACCTGCTGGCCTTCGCAGAAATTATTTCCAATCGCTGGGGAAAATCAGCGTGCTCCGAACCCCCTACCCTCACCCTCATCACGGAATCTGGGGTGCTTGCCCCTGGCTATTTCATTCTTTCTTATTTGGAATATCTATTCTATGTTTCTTTATCAGCTTAAAAAGTCCCTGCCTGCTTAATCCGATTTCCCCTGCCGTCTTTCCCCTGTTGTAATTCCAGCGGGCCAGAGCCTGGTTCAAAAACCTCTTCTCAAATTCAGCTCTTGCCTCCAGGAAATTATAGGGAGAGACTTTGGCGTTTTCTCTCTGAGGACTGATTCTAGGGGAGAGGTGTTCTTCAGCAATGATGTCATCTTCCCCCACAAGGATCAAGCATCTTCGGATTTCATTTTGAAGCTCTCTAACATTTCCTGGCCAGGAATAATTCATCAGCGACTCCAAAGCCCTTGGCAGCAGATAGGGCCTTTCTCGCCCCATCTGTGTGCTGTACTTTTCGAGAAAATGATTCAGAAGGAAAAAAAGGTCTTCTTTCCTCTCTCTCAGGGGAGGAAATTCAATAGCAATAATCTTAAGACGATAGTACAAATCTTCTCTAAAGTTACCCCGCTTGATTTCCTCTTCAATGTTCTTATTTGTGGCACTGATAAACCTGACATTGACCGGCCTTGACCTGTTTTCCCCTATTCTTCTTATATCTTTTTCTTCGAGCAATCGAAGAAGCTTGGCCTGGAGATAGGGGGAAAGGTCCCCCACCTCATCCAAAAAAAATGTCCCGCCATCTGCTTCCTCGATCAAGCCGGGCTTATCCCTCACAGCCCCGGTAAAGGCTCCTCTCATATATCCGAACAATTCGCTTTCCAAAAGCTGTTCGGGTATGGCTCCGCAATTCACAGCCACGAATTTCCCTTTTCTTCTAACGCCTGTTTGATGGATAGCCCGGGCGACCAGCTCCTTGCCGGTGCCACTTTCTCCCCAAATGAAGACTGAGGCATCACTATCCTTCACTCTGTCGATCAATGTCAGAATACGCTGGGAAGCTCTGCTCTGTCCTGCAAGCAGGGGACTCGAAGCTTCGGTGCCTTTTCCACCGATCTCTTGGAACTCCTGGCGGCTTTTTAAAATCAGCTTGATAGGCTTTGAAACGGCCATCAAAAACTCTAAATTGGCCCTAGAAAAAGGGACAAGAGCAAACTTTCTCTCCAGATAGATAACGCCCGCAGCCTTATTGTCGATGACAAGAGGAAGGCAAAGGATACTCTTTGAGCTTTTCTGGCTCTCCCCGAAGGAGGAATTTCCATCAAAATTTTCGACGATAAGGAGATGCTTCTCTTCAAGCGCTCTTTTGATCGCTTCTCGGTCGATGTCTTCATTATCAGATAGGGCAATCCTGCGTGACTCATTGAAAATAATCTGATTTCTCTCATTGACCAAGAGTGCAGCGATATGGGTCGAAGGGACCTCTTCCATGATCAAATCAAGGAGCCTCGCCAGCTTGGAGCATTTCTGAGACAATCGTTCCTCTTGACCAGGGCTCAAATATTTCGTTTGACCGCAATCGAGATGGCTGAGTCGATTCGTTTCAAGAGTTTCTTAGAACAAATAACGATTGCTCCTTTGAGTTTTTCTCATGAAATCTATTTTGACTGCAGAAACCCAAGGAGACTGAAGACCTGGTGAGGAAAAAACAGAAAAGGTAGGGAAAAAAGAACCCGAAATTAAAGGTTTTTAACCAGGGTCTTTATCTTCTTCACCACATCCCTGAATTCTGGATCCCAATTTTTGATCTCATCATAGATCGCTAGTGCCTTATCCATCTCTTTCAAATCCTCATAACATAAAGCCAATTCATATTTTAAAGCGAGGTATTGACTGGAGCCCTCTTCGCAAAGCTTCAGAGCTTTCTCCAGCCAATTTACGGCTTCCTGAATATTTTTCTTTTTCCTGTAGCAATTGCTGATCAAACTATAACATTCCATGCTGGGGCTGTCATCCATAGAGGCCAGCTTGAATTCTTCGATAGCGTCATCGAGGAGGTCTTGCTCGAGGAAAGCAATTCCTAAGTTGAAGTGGCTTTCGTGGTCTTTTTTATCGATACTCTTTTCCAGCCCTTTCTTGAATTCCGCAACTATATCCGAGAGGTCCTTCTCAACCGTCGTCGTACTTCCCTTTAACTGAAGGTTGAAGATGGTGCTCATGGCTTCCAACTCCTCCTCTATCCTCTCGGTTGAATCATAATATTTTTTCCCGTCTCCAGCAAATACGACAGGGCTGATATCCATTTCTGTGAGAATGTCTGTTACAGAAATTTTTTCCTCTTCCTCCTCTTTTGCAGGCTCGCCCTTCTTCTTGAAGAGCTTGGTCTCTCTCTTAGCGACTTTTTCGACCCTCTCCAGAATCTCATCCACTTTCACCCCGGTGACCATATCCTTAATGGCCTCAAGCTTCGCTCCGATTCTCGGCTCTTCAGGAAAGTGGAACCTCAAATTCTCAAGAATTCTCCTTGCACTCCTTATCAATCCCTGCTCCAGATACAGATCAGCTTGAGCTAAGTTCATTTCCAGCATCTCTGGAGACCCTTCTTCGAACTCTGTTGTCTTTTGGGCCACGGTTGGTCTCGAAGGCGCTTCTATCTCCTCCTTTTCCTCCTCCTTAGGCGCAGGTTCCTCCATTCTTATTTCCATTCCGTGAAATGCCCCTGGCTCTTTCTCTTCTTTAACTCCTTCCTTAATTTCTTCACGAACGACTTCTCTGACTTCTTTTTCCTCAACACCTGGTCTCTCCGCCCTTCTTTCCTCAACAGCCGGTATCTCCGGCTCTTTGGCCTCAGCAATTGGAATATCGGCTTCTTCCTCCTTTTTCATGACTTCTTCTTTTTCTTTGAAAATCAACTCTTCAGGGCTTTCTCTCTGGAGCGCAGGTTCTGCAGCTTTTTTTTCAACTTTAGAAGGAACTTCAACTTTTTTTGCTTCCCTAGCTCGTTCTTTTTCTTTCGCCTTCTCCTTGAGAAGGCCGATTCCCTCTTTCAATCGTTTGTATTCATAGTTTAATTCTTTATCTTGAGGACAAAGTTCAACAAGCTCCGTCAAGACAGACAGAGCCTCATTCAGCATATCTCTCTTGTAATATTCTTCAAGGAGAACCCGGCAAGCGACCTCCCGGTTCTCTTTTTGATTGCTTAATTTATAGACTGATGCTAATTTCTCGAGGGTGCGCAGGTGGACTTCCTTAGAGGAGAGAATGAGCCCCAAAAGACCGACCACTTTCCCGATTTTCTGCTTTTTAATTAAGATTTCAACTAAGGGGTCAAAAAGCTCGAAAGCATGATCGAAATTGCCATGTAAGATATCGATCTTTCCAAGCTTAACTCTTGCATCCACATCCTTGGGCCTCAGCGAAATGATTTTGGAGAGCGTCTCTTCTGCCTTTTTATAATCTTGATCTTCAAAATAAATGTCTCCTAACATCTTGAGAGCTTTGATGTTTTTTCCGTCTTTCTTCAGAATATTGTTGAGAAGGCTGAAGGCTTCATCCTTCTTCTCTTCTTTTTTGAGCAAGTCAATGAGATTGGACAATGTTCTCCAGTGGTCCTCTTTGATTTTTCTCGCTCGAGTCAGTACTTCATGGGCCTCCTTCAAGGCGTTGGAGCGGATTTTGAATTCAGCGACTTCATTGAACAGCTCCACAGCCTGGTCGATTGTTCTTTCCTCAAGGTAGAGGTCAGCCAGAGCCAGTTTGACCTGGACATCCCTCTTGTCTAATTTTAGAATTTTGTCGTAGAGAGCGATGGCTTCTTTTCCGCGGTTGTCTTTCTTGAGTTCCTCGCCAACTTTCAGATATTCTGCCTTTGCTTCAGAGAGATATCCTTGATTGAAATAAAGGTCAGCCAATTTCTTACTGGCTTCAATGTTTTTTGGGTCTAATTTATTTATTTTCTTGTAGACAGCCATTGACTGGGAGTAGAGTCCTCTTTCATCGTAAAAGCCGGCGATGATGTTGAGCTCTTCAATCGCTTTGGCCTTCTTGTTCAATTTCAAATAGAGGTCGCTGATGATATTGCGGAAATTGATATCCTGAGCACTCCCGGTGATGAGTTTTCTGTATTCGCTAATCGCTTCTTGGAGCTTGCCCTTTTTGAGATGCTTTTCGGCAAGCTCTATCGTTTTGGCTCTTTCTTTGTCAGAACTCATCTCACTCACACCTAAGATTAAAACTCAGCCTGTGGAATAAGGTTGGCCCTTTCTCTCTGAGCGCCAGGTAATGGTCTTTTGTCCCGTAGCCTTTGTTTTTAGAGAGGCAATATCCTTCAAAGAATCTATCCATGTGTATCATCATTTCATCCCTCAAAACCTTGGCCACTATCGAAGCTGCGGCGATTGTGATACTCTTTCTGTCACCTTTTGGAATAGCTCTTTGAGGATAATTTACATTATTTAAGCCAAATCCGTCAACTAGGATAAAATCAGGAGCTAGGTGCAAATTTTCGACTGCTCTCCTCATGGCCTTCAGCGAAGCCCGATAGATATTTTCTTGATCAATCTCAAAATTTGTGGCAAAGCCTATTCCCACCGAAGCGGCATTGGCTAAAATGGCTTTAGCCAGCCTCTTTCTTTTTGCAGGGGATAGAAGCTTGGAATCATCAATCTCCCTTACCCATCCTCTCAGGCTTCGTCTTATTAATGTCTCAGACAGAATAACGGCGGCAGCAACAACCGGGCCAAAAAGTGCCCCCCTCCCCACCTCATCGACGCCTGCGATCCATGTGTATCCTTCTTTCATCATCTTCTTCTCAATCCGAAAATCTGCCATTTTTATAACTTTTTGCTGCGCAAAGCTTGAAATTCCACTTCTAAAGATGATTCAGGCTTGGAAGCATCCGCAAATCCGTGGTATGAAGTGGATCAGGCTGGGTGTTGAGAAGACCATAGCCTTCTCTATTTTTGTTCCTTGAGTCTTGAAGCTTTCCCCTTGATATGACGAAGATAATACAGCTTGGCTCTTCTGACCTTTCCGTGCTTTTCAACTTCAATTTTTTTTATCATCTTGGAATGAAGGGGGAAAATTCTCTCAACTCCAACCCCAAAAGAAACCTTTCTGACGGTAAAAGTTGCTCCTAAACCAGAACCCCTTTTCGAAATGACATCACCGCGGAAAACCTGAACTCTCTCTTTATCTCCTTCCTTGATGATGACATGGATATTGACCGTGTCTCCGACCCTAAAAGCATTCCTATCTTTTTTTAATTGTTTTTCCTCGACTAAATCAATCAGATTCATCTCTCTTTCCTTTCTGTATTTATTTCCCTCAGGATTTTTCTCTCCTCTGGAGACAATTCTCGATCTTCAAGAAGATCAGGCCTCAAAAGCCATGTCTTCTCCAGGGATTTCCTCTTTCTCCAAGATGAAATCTTGTCATGGTCTCCTGAAAAGAGTACTTCAGGTATTTTCATCCCTCTAAAATCTCGCGGTCTGGTGTACTGGGGAAAATCAAGCATGCCTTTGAAAAAAGAATCATCTCTCACCGACTCTGCCTTGCCCACGACATTGGGGATGAATCTAGAAACAGCGTCAACAACAACGATGGCAGCTGGCTCTCCTCCAGTGAGGATATAATCTCCGATGGATATTTCTCTCGTCACCAAAAATTGAATCACCCGTTCGTCGACTCCTTCATAGCGACCGCAGATGAGAATAAGTTGAGAATGCTGAGTCAATTCCTCTGCAAAACGAAGATCAAACGTTCTTCCTTGGGGCGAAAGGAGGCAAACAGGACTCTTCTCTGATTGTCTGATGCTCTCGACTGCGGCAAAGATAGGTTCGGGCTTCAAAATCATTCCTTGGCCGCCGCCAAACGGCCGGTCGTCTACCTGCCTGTGCTTGTCCAGAGTGAAATCCCTCAGATCGTGAATATGTATTTCTATTAAGCCCTTTTCCAGGGCTTGTTTTACAACTCCTCCTGAAAACGCGCTCCCGAAAATGCCGGGAAGTATTGTGATTATATCAAATCTCATTCAAACCTGAAAGGCCTGGAGGAAGGTCGACCAGGATCTCCCTTCGCTCGAGGTTGACCTCAAGGCAAATGGGCTTGGCAAATGGAATAAGCATTTCATCGTTACCCTTTTGAACAACAAGAAGCTCATTCTCTCTTATCGACCAGAGGTCTCGAACGACTCCGACTTTCTCTCCGCTTCTCTCAATGACTGTACAGCCAATGATCTGGAAATAATAGAAATTTCCATCCTCTAAAGTCCGAAGCTCGTCTTCTGGAAGAAAGATTTCCTCCCCAGTCAATTCGAGCGCTCGAGCGAGTGAGTCAACCTCCTTCAGCTTGAGGATATAGTCTTCTTTATAGGGCCGAAGAGCTTCGACTTGAAACTCTTGGGGAATTTCCTTTTTTTTAAGGAATATCCGTGAAAAAAAAAAGCTTCGCGGAGGGCCTGCTATAGAGCCTGAGTCTTAATTCACCCCGCCTCCCCTGACTCTTAATTATTTTTCCGATGCTGACCAAGTTATCCTTTTTCAATGATTTCGAGATTAAATCTCCTTTTTAGCTTCATTCCAGCCGCACCGAGAATAATCCTCATCGCCCGTGCTGTTCTCCCCTGTTTCCCGATAACCTTGCCCAAATCCTCCGGGGCAACCTTGAGTTCCAAGATTGTGGTTTGCTCCCCTTCTAACTGGGAAACTTGAACCCTTTCTGGACTGTCAACTAAGGCTTTGGCAATCAATTCAACAAGCTCTTTCACTGTAACCTCCTTTTAAGAATGTTAATTGGAAAGTTTCTCAGGCTTGGAAACTTTATCTAAAAGAGACTGAACTGTTTTAGAAGCTTGAGCTCCTCTCTTCAGCCAATAATTTGCCTTCTCAAGATCTACGTTGATCTCAGGGGTTTCGTTTAAAGGATTGTAATATCCGATAATTTCCTTGGGTCTGCTTTGCCTAGGCCTTCTCGAATCCATGACGACGATTCGATAGAAGGGCTTTTTCTTTTTTCCGAGTCTCTTCAACCGTATTGAAATCATTTTCTATCCATTTTTTTGAATAGAAAAGATAATATCGAAATTTTCATCCTAAGTCAACCCATTTAGCGCAGGATAGGGAGAGAAGAGATAATCTTCTCGAAGTGAGATTTTTTTATCATTTTTTTCATTTCAAAAAATTGCTTCAGCAACTGGTTGACCTCAGAAACAGGCCTTCCACTTCCCCTGGCGACTCTCAAACGCCGCTTTCCTGAGATAATCTTTGGATCTTCTCTCTCTTCCATAGTCATAGAATTGATGATGGCTTCATAATGGAGGACCTTGCGGTCATCAATTTTCATCTTGGAAATATTCTTAAAAGGCCCTCCCTCGGGCAGCAACTTTAAGAACTGAGAAAGGCTGCCCATCTTCTTCATCTGAACGAGCTGCTTTCTAAAATCATCAAGAGTGAACTCTTGTTTGCGGAGCCTGCGGGCCAGGGCTTCCGCTTCTTCTAAATCAGCCTCTCTCTCGGCCTTCTCAACCAGGCTCAGGATATCTCCCATCCCGAGAATCCGGGAGGCCATCCGCTCCGGGTGGAAGACCTCAAACTTGTCGAATTTTTCGCCAACGCCGACAAACTTTATCGGCTTGCCTGTGACTGAGGCAATGGAAAGGGCTGCTCCTCCCCTGGCATCTCCATCCAGCTTGGTCAAGATAATAGAAGTCAGACCAATCTTTTCATCAAATGTTTGAGCGCTTTTGACAGCATCCTGCCCAGTCATTGAATCTGCAACATAGATAGTTTCAGTGGGATTGAGCGCATCTCTCACCATCCGCAGTTCTTCCATCAGCTCATCATCCACGTGAAGCCTCCCCGCCGTATCGACAATAAGAGGGTCATAGCTGTGGTTCAAAGCAAACTTGACCAATTCCCTCAGAGCTTCGGAAGGAGAAGACATTTGGCCTTTTGTCATCTCATAGCAGGGGAGCCCGATCATTTCAGCAATCATCTTCAACTGCTCTTGGGCAGCTGGCCTTTTCAGGTCGAAGGAGACGAGAAGCGGGTTCTTTTGCAGGCTCAGAAGCCATCTGGCAAGCTTCCCGCAAGTCGTTGTTTTTCCAGAACCCTGGAGCCCGACCAGCATGAATATGGAAGGAGGACGGCTGGAGAATTTCAGTTTTTCTTGTGCCTCGCCCAAGACAAAAGCGAGCTCATCCCGGACGATCTTTATGACCTGTTGAGCAGGAGTTAGGCTTAAAAGGACCTTTTGGTCTAAGGCCTTGAGTCTAATTCTTTCCTCCAATTCCTTGACCACACGAAAGTTTACGTCGGCTTCAAGCAGGGCAAAACGAATCATCTTCAGAGCTTCAGCCATGTTTTTTTCAGTGATTTTCCCTTCCCCGCGGAGAAATTTCGCAATCTTCTGAAAACGGCTTGACAATTGCTCGAGCATTATCTCCTCAGTAATTAATTGATATTCAATATGTTAAGTGAAACTTCTCTCTAAAGTCAAATTTCTAAACTTGACATTTTATGGCTTTGTGATTAAGGTATTACTACCTTTTTAAGAAAAATGACGACTCAGGAGGAAAGGAGTACTTTTTTCTTTTTGAGAGAAAGATGAGCTCGAAAATAGATTACAAGGAGATTAACAAGCTCATAAAGTTTATGGAAGAGAAAAATCTATCCCACTTCGAGCTTGAAGTGGAGGGGCTCAAAGTCAAGATAAACCGTGGACTTCCTCCCTCGGCTTCTTCAGAGATGACTCCTTCTCCTCAGCTCTCTGCGGAGGCCGCTGCAAAAGAAAGCAGTCCGCCGCTTAACTCTCAAGCCGCGGAAGCCACGAACAACCTTCATTACATCACCTCTCCCATGGTCGGGACGTTTTTCCGGGCTCCGAACCCTTCTTCTTCCCCCTTCGTGGAAATTGGAGACCCGGTGAAGAAAGATCAGACGCTGTGCATTATCGAGGCCATGAAATTGATGAACGAAATCGAATCCGATGTGGATGGCACTCTGGCCAATATCTATGCCGAGAACGGGAAGCCTGTCGAATTTGGACAAAAATTGTTTGCCATCAAGCCCCTCACCTGACCTTTTATCTCTTATTATTCTTATGTTTTCAAAGATTCTAATTGCCAACCGAGGCGAGATTGCCCTGCGCATCATTCGCGCCGCCCGGGAATTGGGTGCAAAAACAGTCGCTGTCTACTCCGAAGTCGACAATAATTCTCTTCACACCCTTCTTGCCGATGAAAAAATCTGCATAGGTCCGGCTAAAGCCTCAGAAAGCTACCTCAATATCCCCAATATCCTGAGTGCAGCCGAGATCACAAAAGCTGACGCCATTCATCCTGGCTATGGATTCCTGGCCGAGAATCCCCGATTCGCCGAGGTCTGTGAGACTTCCGGGATCAGCTTTATCGGTCCGCCGGCATCAATCATCAGGCTCATGGGAGATAAGAATAGAGCGCGCCAAGAGATGGCAAAAGCCAAACTCCCCATCATCCCTGGCAGCGATAATGTTGTCGAAGACGCATCCGAAGCTAAAAGAATTGCCCAAAAAATCGGCTACCCCGTTATCCTCAAAGCGGCTGCAGGGGGAGGAGGCAAGGGGATGAGAATTGTCCGCTCGGCCGCCAACCTTGAGGAACAGTTTTCTATTGCCCAGAATGAGGCCAAGGCTGCCTTTGGCGACCATTCTCTCTACTTGGAAAAATATTTATCTGGAGCCCATCACATCGAGATTCAAGTCATCGGCGATGGCCGCGGAAATGTTCTTGCTCTGGCTGAGAGAGAATGCTCAATTCAGAGAAAATACCAGAAACTGCTGGAGGAGAGTCCCTCTCCCTTTATTGATGAAAAATACCGAAGAAAGATGATAAAGGTTGTTGAGGAGGCGGCCCAATTCACGGCTTACAAAAGCCTGGGGACTTTTGAGTTCCTGGTGGATGAGCGTAAGAAGTTCTACTTTATGGAAGCCAATACCCGAGTTCAGGTTGAGCACCCGATTACAGAGATGATCTATTCCATCGATCTGGTCAAGGAACAAATCAAGATAGCAGCCGGGGCTCGCCTCTCCTTTTCCCGCAGCCTCCAGCCAAGCGGACATGCGATTGAATGCAGGATCAACGCCGAGGATGCAGAGAATTTCGTTCCCTCTGCAGGGAAGCTTGATTTCCTGGCGTTTCCAGGAGGAGAAGGCATACGGGTTGATTCTGCCGCTTATTGCAACTGGGTCATTCCTCCTGATTATGACTCTCTTCTGGCAAAAGTTGTGGCTAAAGCTCCGACGCGCTTGGAGGCCATAAGAAAGATTCGAACCGCCTTAGAGATGACAACTATCGTTGGCATAAAAACAAACATCCCTCTTCACCTCGGTATCCTCTCCAACTCTGATTTTATCAGGGGGAATTACGACATCCAATTTATGGACAAATTCCTCAATCGAAAGAAGAATCAATAAGGACTTTCAATCTTATTCATATAGACCTTGACCCTGAATTCACCAGCATTATCGCCAACGAGATTCTCGTTGATCCTCAAAAAAAGCCGGCCGGTTAAAGGCATGGTGACTTTGTTCTGGGCTCCAATATAAAACTTTTCAGCAATCGCGTGACGAGTCTCTTCACCGCTCTTCTCATCGACTTCAACAGAAACGAGCCAGACAACCTCACCGATTATCGCCCCTATGTTCTTATCCGGAAAGGGCTGCTGGACACTCTGGAGATGGTAGCCGTCAGGACCGCAATCGGCTAAAGGATTGCCCTTTTGAAGAGAGATCTGGCCAGAGGCCTCAAAATAAATTTCCTGGCTTTCCCTGACATCAAGGCCAGTATCTGTCTGAGCCTCATTGGCCAAGACAATGACTTCAAGTGATGCTCCTTGCTCCTTTGGCTTCTTTTCTTTCTCTTGAAGAGAAGGTGACAAAGAAAGGGAAACAACAAGCCATGAGCCGCAGAGGAAAAGCAAAAAACCTGTTTGAATCCTGGAATGAATCATAATATTTTTCAAATCTCCATGTTTTTCTACTTCATATATCTCAAAGAGTCAACTCATCTCTTTCCTAACTGCACATCAGGCGAAGGCTAAGTGTTTCGAAAACCGTTTGAAGGCTGAGCGGGCACGGTTCCTCGACCGAAGGGAGAGGAGAGCGAAGCCTGAAACCGAGCAGGCTTTGCCTCGCTGGGGCAAAGCCTGTGTGTTTTCGAAACACTTAGCCTGAGCCTTTCCCTAACTTCAAGACCTCGACCATCTGCTGATGAATCAAGCCGTTGCTAGCTAAAATTTCAGAGCGGGAAAGGCTGAATTCCTCATTCTGAAAGCCAGAAACCCGCCCTCCAGCTTCTTGAACCATCAACGCACCGGCAGCCATGTCCCAGGGCTTCAGCTTTAATTCCCAAAAGCCGTCAAACCTTCCGCAGGCGACATAACAGAGGTCCATGGCTGCAGAGCCACAGCGTCTTAAAGCCTGGGCTCGAGTCAAAAAATTATTGAAGTGGACAATGTTGTTCGCCTCGCTCACTCGAATATCATAGGGAAATCCCGTGGCCAACAGTCCCTTATTCAAGTCATCAATAGAAGAGACTCTTATCTCTCTTCCGTTGAGAAACGCGCCTTCTCCTTTTGCCGCCCAGAAAGTCTCTCCTCTCATCGGGTCGTAAACCACTCCGACAACAACCTTTCCTTTCGCTTCAAGAGCTATGGAGACAGTGAATACAGGAAACCTGTGGGCGTAGTTCGTTGTGCCGTCAAGAGGGTCGATGATCCACTGGAACTCTGACCCTTTTGTCTCGCTCAAACCTTCCTCGGCCAAAAAACCATGATCAGGAAAAATTGTTGAAAGATGCTTCAAAATCATTCTCTGCGATTGATTATCGAAATTTGTCACAAGATCAATAATTCCTTTGAAAGAGATCTCTCTTGAAGCATCAATGTTTTTTTTGAGCATTCTCCCGGCTCTCCAAGCCGCTTCCTTTGCAGCTTCCAAATATTTGTCCCAACTCATAGCTTTTCAATATTATCAACTCTCTCCCCCGCAAGCAATACTTTTATCCTGAAGCTGAGCGAGTTCCGCAGCCGCCGAGAAGAGCAAACGGAGAATGGCGTTAAAAATCCGATTGGGAGCGAGGCTATTTCCAAAAACTAATTCAAAACTTTTTGCCATTTCTGTCGTAATATACTATGATGTTTGCTTAAAAGGACTAAAGAAATGAGTGAAAAAGGTTTATTCAAAAGAAAGAAAAAGATTCTGATTATTTCTGCCGTTGCAATATTTATTCTGGCGATTGTCTTCTTAAACCTCCGATCTCACAGGGAAAAATCGATAAAAGTAACGGTTGAAAAGGTCAAGAGGCAAGACCTGGTCTCCATCACCTCCGCCTCTGGAGAGATAAAGCCTAAAAAAAATGTGAACATCAGCGCCCAAATCCCAGGAAGAGTAATCAAGATAGGTGTCGAAGAGGGGCAAAGAGTCAAAGCTGGAGACTTCTTGCTGAAGCTTGATGCATCTCAATATGAAGCCAATGCCGAGCGCGACCGGGCTCTCATCCGTTCCTATAAGGCTGAGCTCATCAAGGCGAATGCCGTCTTAAAAAAAGATGAGAGCTTCTATAAAAGGCAACAACAACTCTATGATGAAAAGCTCATTTCCAAAGAACAGCTAGAAGCAGCCAAAGCTCAGGATGAGATTTCAAAAGCGACCCATCAATCCATCCGCTATCAAATCCAGCAGGCTGAGGCTGCTCTCCAGAGCACACTGGATAATCTAAGCAAAACGGTCTACAACTCTCCGATTGACGGCATCATCACCAGCCTCAGGGTCGAGGAAGGAGAAGTGGCTATCATCGGCACCATGAACAATCCTGGAACAGTTCTGATGACCATCGCCGACCTCTCAGTGATGGAAGTGGAAGTTGAGGCTGATGAGACGGACGTCATAGGAGTTAGGCTTGGACAAAAGGCTGAGGTCAGAGTGGATGCTCTCCCTGACCAAACCATAATGGGCAAAGTGACAGAGATTGGAAGTTCTGCCCTTCAAAAGGTGACAACGTCCCAGGAATCCAAGGACTTTAAGGTCATCATAACCCTTGAGAATCCTCAGGAGAGTCTCAAGCCTGGTCTCTCAGCCTCGGCAGACATCATCACTGCTGAAAAAAAGGATGTGCTTGCGGTCCCGATTTCTTCATTGGTCTTGAGAGAAAAAGAGGGAAAAGAGAAAAACAAGAACGAGGAACAAGAGGAAGGCGTCTATACCGTCGAGAATGACCGCGCGAAATTCTGCCCAGTGAAGAAAGGGATCATGGGTGAGATGACGATCGAGATCACCTCTGGCTTGAAAGATGGCCAGGAGGTCATTGTCGGCCCTTATAACGCTCTCCGCCAATTGAAGGATGGAACCTTAATCAAACCTGAAGAAAAGAAAAAAGAAGAAAAATGATCGACACAGAAAATAGCTCACTCATTCGCGCTGAGGACATCTGGAAAATCTACAAAATGGGAAAGCAGGAGGTTCAGGCTCTCCGCGGAGTCTCGTTCAGCATCGAGAAGAATGAGTTTGTGGCCATCATGGGCCCATCCGGGTCTGGAAAATCAACCATCATGAACATCGTGGGCTGTCTGGATACTCCGAGCGAAGGAAAATATTATTTAAAGGGAAAACTGGTCAGCACCTTGAGCGACAATGAGCTGGCCTATATCCGCAATCGCGAGATTGGCTTTGTCTTCCAAGTCTTCAACCTCCTCCCCCGGGCCACTGCCTACCATAATGTCGAAATTCCCCTCATCTACAAAGGAACTAAAAAGAAAGAAAGAGAGGAGAGAACTCGGCGAGCCCTGGAAATGGTGGAGATGACTGAGAGAAAGAACCACCGCCCTTCTGAGCTCTCAGGCGGTGAAAGGCAGAGGGTGGCTATTGCCCGGGCTCTGGTCAACGAGCCCTCCCTTCTCCTAGCCGATGAGCCCACTGGAAACCTTGACTCCAAAACAGGCCAAGAAATCCTCAGCCTTTTTCGCAAGATCCACGCTCAGGGAAACACGATCATCATCGTCACTCATGACAGGGATATTGCCCAGCATGCTCACCGCATCATCACCATAAGGGACGGAAAGATTACCAAGGAAGAAAGAAAAGAGGCTTAAGAGATGAGCCTCTTCAAACGCTTTAAGGGAATATTCCTTTCTTCTTAACTTATTGTTAGAAATGGAACTAAAAAGAAAGCAGATTCTGGCTCTCTTAATTCTTATAACTCTTCTCGTCATCCTTCTTCTGATAAAAATTGGAACCTGAAGAAAAAAATCTTGTCATCGTCTTGGGCCCGACCTGTGTGGGGAAGAGTTCGACAGCTATCAAGATGGCAGGGAAAATAGGGGGAGAAATCATCAATTGCGATTCGATGCAAGTCTATAAAGGCTTTGACATCGGGACAGACAAGACTCCGCTAGAAAGAAGAGAAGGTATTCCCCATCACCTTCTGGATGTGGCATGCCCATCAACCCAGTTCACAGCTGCGGACTTCTGCCGTTTGGCTCTGGAGGCAGCGACCTCAATCATCAAGAGGAAGAAAATTCCTATCATTGTCGGCGGAACAGGACTCTATCTGAAAGCTCTTCTCGACGGTCTCTTCCCCGAAGGAAAACGCAACACAGCGCTTCGCCTGAAGCTGGAAAGAGAAGCCGAGGAAAAAGGCTTGGAAAGCTTGAGAGAAAAGCTTAAGGAAGTTGACCCGCACTACTTCCAGAAAATCGGAAAGAACGACAGGGCCAGGATCATTCGAGCCTTGGAAGTCTTTACCTCAACACAAAAGCCTTTCTCCAGTCACTTTTTAGCGACCAAGTCTTTTGTTGAAGATTTCAATATAATCAAAATTGGGTTAAAATTAGAAAGAAACGAACTCTACCAGAGGATCGAAGAGAGAGTCGACAAGATGTTCGCTCAGGGTATCATCCAAGAGGTGCAAAACCTTTTTCGGAAAGGCCTTAAGGAAAACTCTCCTCCCTTCCGAGCCCTGGGCTATAAGTATGTCATCAAAGTCTTGAAAAGAGAAATGGCTCTTGAAGAGGCCATCGCCTTGACCAAAAAAGATACCCGGCATTATGCCAAAAGACAGATGACCTGGTTCAAGAAAATGGAAGGAATCAAATGGTTTTCTCCGGATAACTTCCCTTTAATCCTGAAGTACGTGAAGAAAAATTTGAAATAAAAAATGGAAACAGCCATCCTCGTCCTCCTCGCAACCAACAAGAAAGAAAAACTGGAAGCCAAAGAAATGATGGAAGAGCTCAAAGGACTGGCTTATGCGGCTGGAGCTCAAGTCGTGGGAGAAATATTCCAGTTCCGGTCGGAAATCAACCCGAAGTTCCTTATCGGAGAAGGAAAAGTCTCGGAAATTATCATGCAAAAGGAGGAACTCAAAGCCAACCTCATCATTTTTGACCACCACCTCCGCCCCGGCCAGCAGCGAAGCCTGGAAGAGATGATTCAGGTTAAAGTCATAGACCGAAACCAGCTCATCCTCGATATCTTCGCTCAACGGGCCCGCAGTAAAGAGGGCAAGCTCCAGGTCGAGCTTGCCCAGCTCAACTATTTACTCCCTCGCTTGGTAGGAAAAGGCCATGCCCTCTCTCAGCTAGGAGGAGGAATCGGCACCCGTGGACCAGGAGAGAAGAAGCTTGAGGAAGACAGGCGAAGAATCAGGGATAGAATCTCGAGGATAAAAAAGGAAATTCTGGAGATTCAAAAAAGGCGGGCAAACCAAAGAAAAAGCAGGAAAAAGATTCCCACTCCATCTGTCTCCCTCGTGGGCTACACCAATGCCGGAAAGACCACCTTGTTCAATGCCCTTTCTCTGGAAAAGATGTTCACCTCGCCTCAGCCTTTTGCCACTCTGGACCCGACTCTGCGCCGGGTCAGCTTCTCTGATGGCCTTTATTTTTTCTTGAGCGATACAGTTGGCTTTATCAAAAAAATTCCGGTGGAGTTGATAACGTCTTTCAGAGCCACACTGGAAGAATTGAGAGAGGCTGACTGTATTCTTCATGTCATCGACATCGCCTCCGCCAACTCCGAAAGCCAGATTGAAGCTGTCGAAAAAACCTTGGAGGAGATAGGCGTTCGCGATGTGCCGGTTGTTAAAGTCTTTAATAAAATCGACCTTTTGTCCGAAAAGGAAGAGCTATTGGAGAAGAACGGCTCATCCGACGGACATTTTGTCTATGTCTCGGCGAAAACAGGGGACGGAATCATAAGCCTGAAAAACCTTTTGAGGACCATTCTCTTTAAAAACCTGGAGTTATTTTATCTGCGCATCCCCAAATCAAAAAGAGAACTGGTCAATTCTTTTTCGAAATGGACTGTTGTCTTAAAGAGAAGAGAGGACCGTGACCATATTGAGCTCGAGATTATCGCTGACCCGCGCTCGATCATAAATTATCTTCCTTATATAAAAAGAGGAGAAAAAAATTGATGAAAAAAGCATTCCAGACGGCCCTCCTTCTTTTTCTATCCTGGTCCTGTGCGACCCATAAGATGCCTTCCCCCAATCTCTACCTGGGAAATCTCCCGGCTCCTTTGATAGCCGAATTCTCTCTTGAGGATAGAATTCTCACTGAAGATGCTTGGAACAATTTGAGAAAAGGCAATGCCAAAGCAGCTGAAAAGATAATCTCTAAATTGGGAGAACAAAATCCTGCTTATCACGTCGGCTTTGGCTACGCCGCTTTCCTTCTGAACAAAATGAAGGAGTCCGAAGAATTCTTTAAGACTGCTCTGAGAAACTATCCCGATATGGTTCTCATCCACATGGGCCTGGCTCAAATTTACCAGAAAACCGGGCGAGAAGAGGAAGCCTTTACGGAATTCAGGGAGGTCCTCAAAAAAGAATCGGGCAATGTCTGGGCGAAACAGGAGTATGAGTCATTAAAAAATAAAAAAACTGAACAGGCCCTGAGTGAAGCAAGAAATGCTCTTGCTCAAGGGGATTTAGAAAAAGGCAAGCAAACTTACCTCAGGGCTCTCCATTATTCTCCCCAATCTCTAGAAGCCAATATCCAGCTTGCCGAGGTCTACAAGAAGGAAAGACAATTCCAAAATGCCCTGGTCCACCTCAAGACCGCAAGCTCCAATGAACCAGAAAATAGAGAAATACTAGAAAATTATGCTGATACTCTCTATCAGGCGGAGCGTTACACAAGGAGCCTCGAAATCTATGAAAAATTAAAAGCGCTTGAGCCGGAGAACAAAGACATCTCGGACCGAATCGAAAGCCTGAAAAACATATTGGGAATTGTTGAGCTTCCAAGCCAGTATAGCTCTATCCCTTACTCAGAGGCTGTGACACGAGAAGAGATGGCTTCGCTTCTCTCGATCAAGTTCAAAGGGATTGTGGATGAAGTGTCGAAGACTCCTCCGATTATCATCGATATCACAACTTCCTGGGCATCAAAATTTATCCTGCAAACGACCTCCTTGGGCATTCTCGATATTTACCCCAATCACACTTTTCAGCCAAAAAAACCTATAAGCCGTGCTGAAATGGCTGAAATTCTCGTTCATTTCATCGAATATCTGGGAAAGAAAGGCTTCAAATTTATCCAGCAAATTCAGCCAGAAAAAATCAAAATTCAAGATGTCTCGCCCGAAAATTATTATTATAAGCCAATTGTTCAGATCGTCTCTTATGATATCATGAGCCTTTCTCCGCAGAAAGAATTCAAACCCGATTCTCCTGTTTCGGGACAGGAAGCGATAAAGCTCTTGGATATTATCCTGAGCTTGATAAAATAAATGACCTTCTCTTTTCATCAATCATCAAAAAAGCCTGTTCCATGAGGGAAGGAGAAAAGAGCGTCTGGTTAGCCCTGCCCAACATTATCAGTCTTGCTCGAATTCTTCTTATCCCTGTCTTCGTGCTGATGATGATCTGGAGAAAGACCTCAGAGGCATTCGCCGTTTTGCTTCTGGCCGGTTTCACTGATGTTCTTGATGGCTTCACGGCCCGGGCCCTGAGGCAGCGAACGAAATTGGGCACCTTGCTCGACCCTGCTGCGGATAAATTGCTCATCACCGCATCCTTTATTCTGCTCACTATTCCCAGACTTAACTCCCCCAACGTCATTCCCCTCTGGCTGACGACGATCGTCATCGGCAGGGATTTGCTCATCGTCTCGGGCGCTTTTCTCCTTTTTAAATTGCGAGGCCAGAAAACATTTCCTCCATCGATTCCAGGAAAAGCAAGCACGGTCTGTCAGATTATCGTTGTCCTTCTCGTTCTTCTCTTCAATCTTGCCAAAGTTTCATCCCATTTTCTCGTCTGGTTTTATTTTCTGACTTTGGCACTCGTCATTCTCTCAACACTCCATTACAGCAGGTTTGGGCTGAGGATCATGTTTCGCTCCGGCTAAGTGAAAAACTTGCTTCTTGTTTTTTTCGGTGATATGATTTGCCGAAAAGGAGAAG
>CAZYBE010000046.1:0-22534 GCA_964645765.1 uncultured Eubacteriales bacterium | reverse complement strand
AGAAGAGGGATGGCGTATTTCCGGCTGAGGCCGGTCATTTTTTTAAAGTCAGAAACAGTCAACTCCCTCTTCCCTGATTCTTTTATCATCCAGATGATTTCATCCAGCCAGCGGGAATGAATGAAAAACCCGTCTTTTCCCTGGACAATCTTCTTGCGCTCGATGAGGAGAGAGAGCAGTATGTTGAGCTTGCTCAAAGAAAGTCGGAACCTGTCTTGGAGTTCTTCGAGAGAGGCCGAGCGAAATTCCCCTTTAAAGCACATCTCCTCCAGCTTTTTCAAGACCTTCTCCTCTTCAGGAGAAAGAGTGATTTTAAAGGCCGAGAGGGAAAACCTGCTGTCAACTTCCTTAATCTCCCCTGCCCGCGAGAGGTATTTGAGGGCAAGGAAAAGAATCCGGGGAGGAAAATTAAACCTCCTTTTGATTCTTTCTAAGGAGGCGCCAAATTGTTCTGGATGCTTCTTGTGAAAGCTCTCCAGAAAAACAAGAATTTTCTGGCAGAGAAAACCAAAGTAAGCCTGAGAAAGAATGAAAAGCGGAGAGAAAGAAAGAATTCTTATTTTCCCTTCAGCCTCAAGCTCTTGGGCCAAGGGCAGCAGCGATTTTCTGCTCAATGAGGAAAAATCAACTATCTCTTCCTCTCCCAAGCCTTTTAGCCCTCTCTCCTGGGCCAGAGCGTAGAGCATTTCTTTTTCATCCCCTTGAAGACTTTTGAGAATACGAAGTCTTCTTTCTGTTTTCTTTCCGCTCACTTTCTCTGAAAAAGGATTGATCACCAGGCCTTTGCCCCTAAGGCCCCCCCTCCCTGCCAGCTCAAGCGCAAACTTGTCTTTCCACTTCAAAGGAAGCGGATGATTGGCCTTGCCTCGGACATAAAATAGGCCAGTCTTTTCCTTTTGCGCCTCTTCATAGAATTCGAAAGAGGCTGGAATTTTTTTGCCATGAAAAAGAATTTTGGCGTCCAGAGACTTCTTGTTGCCAGCAGGCGGAACGCTGATGAGAGCATCAAAGCATCGTGTCTCCATCAAAACTCTCCCTTCCCCTTTTGTTTCAAGGTCAAGCCCATCCTCCTCAAGATGGGGTCGACAGAAACCAGGACGACTCTCAACCTTTCCCCCAATTCAAACCTTCTGCCGCTCCTGCGGCCGACAAGAGTCTTATCCGATTTCTTAAAAAAATAATCTCCGCCCAAGTCTGCATAGGGAACTATGCCATCGACAAAATAATTGTCGAGCTCGACGACCAGGCCTGCTCTGTTGATATCAACGATGATTCCCTCGAATTCTTCTCCGAGCTTCCCCTTAAGGAAGCGATAGATTCTCCATTCCATAAGCTCCTTTTCGGCTTCATCCGCTTTCCTTTCCTGCTGGGAGCAATGAAGGGCTGCGGCCGGCAAAGTAGAGGCATCAACGCTTTTCTGTTTAAGGGCTCTCTTCAATGCCCGATGAACAGCCAAATCTGGATATCTTCTGATCGGAGAGGTGAAATGGGCGTAGAATTCCTTGGCTAATCCGTAATGTCCTTGGTTTTCATCAGAATAGACAGCCAGCCTCATAGATTTCAAAACCTGGAGGCTGACAAATTTTTCTTCAGGTTTTCCTTTAACTTTTTTCAAAGCCTGTTGCAGGTCTTTTGAGCTCATTCTTTTCGGCAGAGGGAGGCTGAGCCCAAAATAAGCCAGCATCTCTCTCAAGCTTTCCAGGTCATTCAAGGCTGGAGGAGGATGGACCCTGTACAAGAAAGGCACATGCTGCTGGTGAAGAAAAGAGGCCACAGCCTCATTGGCTGCGACCATGAATTCTTCGATGAGTTGATGAGCTTCGTTGCGTTCAAAAGGCAAGATCGACTGAATGCTTCCTTCCCGATAGACAAGTTCCGGCTCGAGCAAGTCAAAGTCGAGGCTGCCTTTCATCTCTCTTTTCTTTCCCAAAAGCCGCGAAAGCCCCCTCATCAACAGCAAATCCGGGACTAAATCGGAAAACTTGCGCCTCTCTTCCGTATCCTCTTCGAATATTTTATAAACAGAGTCATAGGTCATCCTCTCCACAGTTTGAATCAATGAAGGATGAAATTCTGTCCTTCTTGTCTCGCCTTTTTCATCTATCTCCAGTAGAACCGAAAAGGCCAGCCTCTCTTCTCTTGGCCTGAGGCTGCAGAGGTCATTGGAAAGCCTCTCCGGAAGCATGGGAAGGGTCAGGTCAGGAAAATAGACGCTCGTTCCTCTTCCAAAAGCCTCAGCATCGAGCAAAGAGCCTGGCCTGACGTAATGGGAAACATCGGCAATGTGGACGCCAAGAAGGAAATGTCCGCCGGGAAGCTTCTTAATGCTGACCGCATCATCAAAATCCTGGGCGCTTTGGCCGTCGATGGTGACAGTCAGCCAGCGTCTATAATCTTTTCTCGCTCTTTTATCATCAGGGCTGATTTCAGAAGAAAAGCTTTCTGCCTCGGCCAGAGCCTCTTCGGAGAAAGAAGAGGCGAGGCTGTATCTTTCAATCACAACTTTGGTGTCAACCCCTGGCTCATCAGGCATCCCCAAAATTTCCACCAAGCGCTTTTTGCTCCTGTCGACAGCAACGATCATTCCGGGCCTGGGAGAGAGGTTCTTTTCCAAGGTCAAGGGAATCTCTTCCCTAGAGGGAGAGTCTATTGGAAGAAAAAAAGGTTGACCGAAGCGTTCCTGATAAAAACCGACTATCCTCTCCTTTGCTCTTCTCGCCACCCTGACGACTCTTCCTTCAGGCTTTCCCTTTTTCCCTTTCTCTTGGCAGAGAATCTCCACCACATCCCCATTAAGAGCGCCGCCAGAATAGCGGCCAGGTATAAAAACATCCTCGGCCAGACCTCCTTCAGGGCTGACAAATCCGTATCCTCTGAGCGAACAGATGAATTTTCCTCTAACCAGCTTCGCTCTTGCCGGGAAAAGATAACGTCTCTTTAAGCTGACGATCAAGCCCAGGCCTTCCAACCTTTTAAGTCTTTTCTTCAATATTTGCTTCTCCCGGCTCGAAAGATGAAGCTCCATGGCCAGCATCCTAAAATTCAAACCTTCCCTTTTTTTCTGGAGCAGAGCGAGAATCTGGTTATCCATGGCTTTTAATAATAATAAAGAGAAATGTAAGGGATTTTATACCTGTCTCTTAAAAATTTCACCAGCTTTATCTTGAAAATCGTCATGAATTCATCTTCATCCTTGAATTCGAACTCTTGGCTAAGTTCCCTCCTGACCCTGTTCTTTTCTTCTTCAGACGAGTTCTTCCAGAGCAGAGCTTCAATCTCTGCCTCTATGCGTTCCAGTTCATCCTCATCGATTTGGCGCTGGGAAAGAATCTCCTGACCTCGAGAATATGCTTCCTTCAGATAATTTATCGGAGGAGCCAGCGTTTTCAAAAACTTTTGAACCTCGCGCTTGGCCTGCTCTCTTTTTTCATCTCTTGCCAATCCCTTTTTTCTCCCTCCAACCTTCCTCTCTCGGTGCTGTTCAAAGGCTCTTAAAACTTGAAGCTCGCAGAACGCAAGCGCCTGGATTTTGGCTTTTTGACCGGGCTTTGCCTTGAAACTCTCGAAAGCCCTATCGATACCCTCCAAGACCACAGGAAGCGGAATCTCCATCTCTTCCCATCGGGAAATAAGGTCGAACTCTTTGGAGGAGAGAAAAAGAGGAGCTCCTCGCAGCTTGAGGAAATGGCGGGTAATCGACTGGAAGTATTCCTTCCGCTCCCTTTCACTTTTTTTCAAAGCCGCCTCTCGAATGAGGAGTCTTCACTTCCTGTTTCTTTGGTGAAGAATCCTCAGCCCTTCCAGAATTAAATATGGCTCAAAAGAATCTATGGACTTGATCTCGTGGCTAATCTGGGCACCAAATCCTCCGGTCGAGACGACTTTGGCTTTTGCTCCCAACTCTTTCTTTATCTCCTCGATGATGTTGGTCACAAGGCCGATGTATCCAAAATAAAGTCCTGACTGCATACTAGAGACAGTCGTCCGGCCTATGGCTTTTTTGGGCTTTCTTATCTCGATTCTGGGCAATTTGGCTGTCTTGAGGTAAAGGGCTTCAGCCGAAATCTGAATCCCTGGAGCTATCGCCCCGCCTAAATACTCGCCCCTGAAAGAAATCGCATCAAAAGTCGTGGCGGTTCCGAAATCAACCACGATGCAAGGCCCTCCGTGTTTTTCATAGGCTGCAATCGCGGCAACCACCCGGTCTGCTCCGACCTCGAGCGGGTTTTCATAGAGAATGGCCAATCCTGTCTTCAATCCCGGTCCGACAACAAGGGGCTTGACCTCGAAAAGGCTCTGGCTCAAGTCTTCAAAGACTGGAGTGAGCGGCGGAACAACGCTGGAGACGAGAACGGATTTTATCTTCTTCGCCTCGACCCGTGAGAATGAGAAAAGGTTGAGCAGAGTCATTGCGTACTCATCAGCGGTCTTCTCTCTCTCTGTCCTTATCTTCCAGTGCTCGACAACGGTCTTTCCCTTGAATAGACCGATGTTGATGGTTGTGTTTCCGATATCTACAGCCAAAAGCATTTCATCCCTCCTTAATTCAATCCTTGATTGACTTAATCTCTCCTGAAAAAAAAGTCATTCTCTTCCCTTCCCTTTCCAGGACCAGGCCTCCCTCAGAATCAATGCCGGCATAATTCCCAAAGACTTCCTCTGTCTCTGTGAGCAGCATGATTTCCTTTCCCAAGGGCAGAATCGAGTAATCCTGGAAAAAGCGGACAATCTCTTCGTTCCTTCTCTCTCGGAAGAGCCCATACCAGCCATCCAAAGCCTTGCAGAGTTTTTGAATCAATCTCTTTCTATCTATGTTCTTTTTTATTATGAGCTTGATGGAAGTCGCCATAGAGCGTATCTCTTCCGGAAAATCCTCTCTCTCATGGTTCAGGTTAATCCCTATGCCTACAATAGCATAACTCGCCTTGTTTCCCAAAAAGCCGCTCTCACAGAGAATGCCTCCCAGCTTTTTCTTCCCCCAGATTAAATCATTGGGCCATTTCAGCCCGACTCTGATTCCGGCTGATTCAAAGATAGCATCATTGGCCGCAAGGCCTGCCGCAAGAGGAAGAAGAGAGATTTGAGGTTGGGCAGGATAAAGAATGGAAGAAAGATAAAGCCCCTTTTTTCGGGCTGAATACCAGCTCCTTCCTTTTGTCCCTCTGCCCTTGGTCTGCTCATCAGAGATAACCACTGTGCCCTCTTCCTCTCCAGCCAGAGCCATCTCTTTGGCCAGGTCGTTGGTCGAGGTGCAGGTTTTAAATTTGTGAATTTTTGCCCCGATTTCCATGGCTGTGATTTACGAATTACGAATTTATGGCTGATCCATCAGGGAGAGAAGATGAGCGATGCTCTCCTCAAGCTTCGACCTCTTCTCCCTGAATTTCTTCAATCTCTGCTCTGTCTCCTGGATGAAATCCTTTGGAGCTCGGCTGAGAAAGTTTTGGTCTTGAAGCCTTTTTTCAATCTTTTCCATATCCGATATGACCTTCGAGAGTTCCTTCTCCAGCCTCTGCTTCTCCTGCTCCAGCTTGAAGAGCCCTTCTTCAATCGGGATGACAATCTCCCAAGAGCCGGCGACTCCTTTTAAAAGATTTCTGCCTTGGGGAAACTTGTCAAAGACTTCAAGCTTACGGATATTGGCCAGCACCTGAATGTAGACTTGGCTATCGAGGAGGATTCTCTTCTCCTCTTCATCGTCCACTTTAGCCCAGAGCTCGATTTCTTGCTTGGGAGGAATTTTGTTCTCTGCTCTTATGGTCCGGATCCCGGTAACCGCTTCCTGAAGGATTCTCATCCTCTTCTCTGCTCCCTCATCCTTTAAATCCTCCCTGACTTGAGGAAATGAGGCAACAGCCAGAGATTTTCCTGAGCAAGGAAGATGCTGCCAGATTTCTTCAGTGATGAATGGCATAAAGGGATGGAGGAGGCGGAGAATCTGGTCCAGAGTCTCAACCAGCACAGCTTCTGAGGTTCTGTTTCCTTCTCTAAGGCTGGACTTAACCAGCTCAATATACCAGTCGCAGAATTCGTGCCAGATAAAATGATAGACCTTATCCGCGGCTTCATAGAATCGATAATTCTCCAAAGAGTCGTTCAATTCCTCCGTGATTGCCGTCAGTCTGCTCCGTATCCACCTGTCAGCCAGGGTCAACTCCTCCTCTTTTATGCGAAATTCTGTGCTTTTGATGCTCATCAAAACAAAGCGCGCCGCATTCCAGATTTTGTTGGCAAAGGCCCGATAGCCTGCCATCCTCTCCTCGGATAGAGAAAGATCCATGCCAGGAATGGCGAGTGCCGCCAGAGTGAACCTCAAGGCATCGGTGCCGTACTTCTCGATCATCTCCAAGGGGTCGATGATGTTCCCTTCTGATTTGCTCATCTTTCGCCTTTTGATATCCCTGACCAGGCCGTTGATAAAGACATGGCGGAAGGGAATGTCTCCGGCGAATTTAAGGCCCATCATGATCATCCTTGCCACCCAGAAAAAGATGATGTCAAAGCCTGTGGACATGAGGTCTGTCGGGTAGAAAGTTTTTAAATCCTCTGTTTGCTCAGGCCAGCCCATGGTGACAAAAGGCCAGAGAGCAGAGCTGAACCAGGTATCAAGAACATCCGGATCCTGAACAAGGCTTGTGCTCTGGCACTTTTCGCAGCGGCTCGGCGCTTGCTCAGCAACAATCACTTGCCGGCAAGCCTGGCAGTACCAGGCAGGAATTCTGTGCCCCCACCAAAGCTGGCGTGAGATGCACCAGTCGTGGATGTTGTACATCCACTCAAAATAAGTTTTGGCCCAGTTGGGAGGAATGAATTGAATCTTTCCTTCCTCAACGACCTTGATGGCTTCTTGAGCGAGCGGCCCTACCCGGACAAACCACTGCCAGGAAAGATAAGGCTCGATGATGGTCTGGCAACGGTAACAATGGCCGACAGCGTGCTGGTAATCCTCAACCTTTTCCAGCAAACCCATCCCTTTGAGCTTGGCGACAACTTTCTCCCGGCACTCAAAGCGGTCCAGGCCTTTGAATTCTTCTCCGGCTGCCTCTGTCATCCGGCCTGAGCCGTCGATGACAATCACCTGCTCGAGATTGTGGCGCTTCCCCAGTTCAAAGTCGACCGGGTCATGGGCTGGCGTGACTTTGACCACACCTGTCCCGAAATCCATCTCAACCCTCTCGTCAGTGATAACTGGAATCTTGCGGTTGACGATGGGAAGGAGGGCTTTCTTTCTTTGAATTCTTTTGTAACGCTTGTCATCAGGATGAACAGCAACCGCGGTATCGCCGAGCATTGTCTCGGGACGGGTGGTGGCAACTGTGATTTTCTCATCGGAATCGAGGAGAGGATACTGGATATAGTAAAGCTTGGATTTATGCTCCTTGTGCACAACTTCAATATCAGAAAGAACCGTAGCACAATGCGGGCAACGGTTGACCAAGTAATAATCTCTGTAGATGAGGCTTTGACGATAGAGCTCAACAAAGACGTGTCTAACAGCCTTGGAGAAACCGTCATCGAGGGTGAATCTCTCTCTCGTCCAATCCAGAGAAATCCCGAGCCTCTTCAACTGGTGGATAATGACCCCGCCGTACTTCTTCTCCCAATCCCAGGCAATCTTCAAGAATTCTTCCCGGCCGACCTTTTCCCGAGTCAAGCCCTTCTCAGCCAGGCTCTGCTCAATCACGTTGTGGACAGCGATGCTGGCATGGTCTGTGCCAGGAAGCCAGAGCGTGTTGTAGCCCTGCATTCTCCTCCAGCGAGTGATGATGTCGGGCAAGGTGAAACATAGGGCGTGGCCGATGTGAAGAAGGCCGGTGACGTTCGGAGGAGGCAGAACCATCGAAAATTTTTTCTTGGAAGAAGGCGCCTCCGGCGTGAATAGTCCCTCGTCGATCCAGAATTTAGACCATTTTTCCTCGACCGGCTTAGGGTCATAAGCTTTTTCAAGAATTTGCTTTTTCTCCATGGCTAACTTAGTATTCTATAATAACAGAATTCTCGCCAAGCAGGTTTTCAATTTTTTTTGTCAAATCTTCGGAAGCGTTGACGCCCTGGACTTCTCTTGACTCAACCATCACTCGGTAAGAAGGCGGGGACTCGAGGTCAAAAAGAACCGGGCACTCCCCTTGATTCTGAAGCAAAATGCTTTTCAATTCATCAAAGACTGATTCCTCGATGCCTGGAAGAAAAATTCTCAGAATCATTCTCTTTGCCTGCTTCTGGAAGGCGTCTGTCAAAGGCATGATCTGCAGGAGATGGACTCTTCGGCTTTCTTCTTCGCCTAAAAACTTTCCCTTGAGCCAGACGAGCTGGTCTTCCCTTATGCACTCATAATATCTCTTGTAAACTTCAGGAAAAGCCACAACCTCTATTCTCCCGCTCAAATCTTCCAAGATAAAAGTGGCCATCCTTTCTTCTTTCTTGGTCTTAAGAGGCTTAACGGAAGAGATGATGCCCGCCATTCTTATCTCATTGTTAAAATCCTTTTCATCATCCAACTGGTCGATGGAATGGGAAACAAGACTCTTTAATCGTTTCCCGAATTGAGCCAAAGGATGGCCGGTGATATAAAACCCTAGAGCATCCTTCTCGTATGATAGAAAATTAGACTCATCCCATTCCGGCATCTCCTTTAATTCCGCAGGAACTGAGGGGGGCTCGAGCTGGCTGCTGCCAAAAAGAAGATTCTGCTTCAAGGAGTCGACCCTCTGAACTTCATGAGCGTATTCAATCATCTTATCGATAAGATGGAACAATTGCGACCTGCGCCAGCCCAGAGAATCGAAAGCTCCGGCTTTTATCAAGCTTTCAATGGCCTTGCGGTTCAAGACCTTAGAGTCAGCTTCTTCACAGATATCAAAAGGTGAGTGGAATCTTCCTTTCTTCGTCCTTGCGGCGAGCAAAGCCTCGACCGATCCCTCGCCAACATTCTTTATGGCTGAAAGGCCAAAGCGAATATCTCCCTTGACCACGGTGAAATTGAAATTACTCTCATTGATATCAGGAGGAAGAACTTTGATTCCCATTTCCTGACATTCATTGATGTACTTGACCACTTGAGATGTTACCCCTTTTTCAGCTTCTGATGTCAAGAGAGCAGCCAGAAAATGGACAGGATAATGGGCTTTGAGATAGGCCGTGCGGTAGGCAAGGTAGGCGTAGGCTGCGCTGTGGGATTTATTGAATCCATACCCTGCAAAATATTTGATCTGGTCGAAGATCTTGCTGGCTTTGGCCTGGCTCAGGCCTCGCTTCCTCGCTCCTTGAATGAACCTCTGCCTTTGAGCTTTCATCATTCCGGGCTCCTTTTTGCCCATGGCCTTGCGCAGGATGTCTGCTTCGGCCATGGCAAAGCCCGCAAGCTCGGTGGCGATTCTCATCACCTGCTCTTGATAGATGATAATCCCTTGAGTCTCTTCTAGGATTGGCTCCAGCTCAGGACATTCATAGCTCGTGCGGTCTGGATGGTTCTTGCGCTTGATGAACTCATCGGTCATTCCACTTTTGAGAGGACCGGGCCGGTATAGCGCATTCAGAGCAATCAGGTCGCGAAACTTTTCAGGCTTGAAATTTCTGAGCAAATCCTTCATCCCCGGACTCTCGAACTGAAAGACGCCGTCCGTATTGCCTGATTTAAAGACCTCAAAAGTCTCCAGGTCATCCAGAGGAATGTTTTTCAGGTCGATTGTCTCGCCTGTCTCTCTCTCGACCAGATTCACTGTATCCTGAATGACAGTCAGGTTTCGAAGACCGAGCAAATCCATCTTGAGCAAGCCAAGGGCTTCGATATCCTGCATCGGAAACTGGGTGGTGATCTCGCCTTTAACAGACTGGTAAAGGGGCATGAACTCCACCAGGGGCTTGGGAGTGATGACGATTCCTGCGGCGTGTATGGAAGGATGCCGGGTCTGCCCCTCTAATTTTTGAGCAATGGAAAGAAGGTGAGCGATCTTGGTATCCCTGTCTCTCATCTCCCTCAACTGGGGAATATTCCGCAGCGCGCCATCAATCGTGGCTTCAGGCCCGAAAGGAGGAATCATCTTGGCAATCCTGTCCACTTCAGGGAGGGGAACCTCAAGGGCTCTTCCCACGTCCCTGACAACCTGGCGTGCGGCCATTGTCCCGAAAGTGATGATCTGGCAGACGTTCTCCCGGCCATACTTCTGGGTTACATAGGAGAGAACCTCCTCCCTTCGTCTTCCGCAGAAATCAATATCAATATCCGGCAGAGAGATTCTTTCTGGATTGAGAAATCTCTCGAAAAGAAGGTCGTATTCCAATGGGTCGATGTCGGTTATTCCCAGGCTGTAGGCAAGCAGACTGCCTGCGGCTGAGCCTCTTCCAGGCCCCACCGGGATATTCTTCTGCCTGGCATACTGAATGAGGTCCCAGACAATCAAGAAATACCCCTCAAAGCCCATCTCTTTAACCAGCTTGACCTCTTTCTCCAGCCTCTGCTCGTATTCTTCAACAAGATGAGAAAATTCATCCCTTTCTTTCTTCTTGAGGGTTGTCTCCATCTGGGCCTGGAACCCACGCTTGACCACCTGGTCAAAATATTCTCCCAATGAGGTCCCTTGTGGAGCCTTGAATTGGGGTAAGAAATATCCGGAAGAGGGAAAGTCAAAATTGCATTGAGCTGCAATCCTGGCTGTATTCTGGATGGCATCCGGGATTTCGGCGAAGATTTCTATCATCTCTGCACTCGACTTAAAATAGAATTCATTCGTTCCAAAACGGATTCTATCCTGGTCTGTCACCTTTTTGTTCGTCTGGATGCAGAGAAGGACATCATGGCTCTCAGCATCGTCTTTTGAAAGGTAGTGGACGTCATTGGTTGCCACCAAAGGCAGGTTGAGCTTTCGAGCGAGGCGGATGAGTGAAGGATTGATTTTCCTCTGCTCCTCAAGCCCATGGTCTTGAATTTCTATATAGAAATCTCCCTTTGAAAAGAAAGAAGCGTATTCCAGCATGGCCTCTTCTGCCTTATCCTCCAGACCAAACAAAAGATAATGAGCAATCTCTCCTTTCAAACAGCCTGAAAAGCCGATCAACCCCTCTCCATATTTGGCCAAAAGCTCCTTATCCATGCGGGGCTTATAGTAGAAACCTTCCAGATAGCTCTTGGTGACGAGCTGACAGAGGTTTCTGTATCCCTTTTCATCCTTGACGAGCAAAACCAGGTGGAAGTGGTTGGGGGCTTGGGCGTCGGGTCTCTTCTCGAAGCGGCTTTTCGGAGCAATGTAGACCTCGCAGCCCAGAATTGGCTTGATCCCTCTCTCCTTGGCCTGCTTGAAGAAGCTCACAGCGCCGAAAATATTTCCATGGTCGGACAAGGCCAAAGCAGGCATGTTGTTCTTGTAGGCGGAATCCACCAGCGATTCAATTCTCAGCGCGCCGTCGAGAATGCTGAATTCTGAATGGTTATGAAGATGAATATAGGAAAGCTCCATTCTTACTCCCACTCTATTGTGCCGGGCGGCTTGGAGGTCACATCATAAACCACCCGGTTGACGCCTTCCACCTCGTTCACAATCCGATTCGATATCCGCGAAAGCAGAGCCGGGTCAACAGGAAACCAGTCAGCGGTCATCCCGTCCACGCTCTGGACGAGCCTGAGGACAACAACACTCTGGTAAGTGCGTTGATCTCCCATGACTCCGACTGACTTCACAGGAAGCAAAACAGCAAAAGCCTGCCATAGCTGGTGATAAAGGCCGGCGCGCTTAACTTCCTGAAGAAGGATTTCATCGGCATCCCTTAAAGTCTTAATCCTCTCCTGGCTCACTTCTCCGACAATCCTGACTGCCAGGCCTGGCCCTGGAAAAGGATGCTGCGAAATGAATTCCCTGTCAACCCCTAACTCCTCAGCCAGGGCCCTGACCTCATCCTTGAAGAGCTCCTTGAGCGGCTCGATAAGCTTAAATTTTAAACGCCGCGGCAAGCCGCCGACATTGTGGTGGGATTTGATCGAGGAGGAAGGACCCTTGACCGGCCGGCTCTCAATCACATCAGGGTAGATCGTTCCCTGAGCTAAGAACTTCACCTTTCTTGTTTTCTTTGCCTCTTTCTCAAAGATGCGAATAAAGGTCTCGCCGATCGTTTTTCTTTTTCTCTCAGGAGAGGTCACGCCTTTGAGCTTTTCAAGAAAGAGACGGGAAGCATCGACGCCGATGACATTGAGGCTGAGCTTTTTCCTGAACCTTTCCTTGAGCTCCTCATATTGGCCTTTGCGCAAAAGACCGTTATCAACAAAAATGCAGAAAAGATTATCTTTAACCGCTTTTTGAACAATCAAGGACGTAACCAATGAATCCACTCCTCCGCTGAGTCCGCAGATAACCCTCCCATCATTGACCTGCTCCCGAATCTCTTCAACTTTCTGCTTGATAAATGAGCCAACCTTCCAATCTGCTTTAAGGCCGGAGATGGAAAAAAGGAAGTTGCGAATAATCTTCTTTCCTTGCTTTGTATGAACAACCTCGGGATGGAACTGGACACCGAACAGTTTCCTGTGCCTCTCCTCCATGACCACTGTCGCGCAATCAGCCGTCCTTCCAGTGACGATGAAACCAGGAGGGGCTTTCTCCACTCTATCGCCGTGGCTCATCCAGACCTGCTCCTTATTCTTGACTCCAGAAAGCAACCCCTTTCTCTCCAGGACATTCAAGGAAGCAAACCCGTACTCTCTTCTCTTCGAAGGAACAACCTTCCCTCCCAAAAGATGGGCCATGAGCTGCAAACCATAGCAAATGCCGAGAACAGGAATTCCCATCTTGAAAATCTCCGGGGAAGGAAGCGGAGCTTCTTTCTCATAGACGCTCTGCGGTCCCCCAGAGAGGATGACGGCTCCGGCTGCTTCCTTCTCGATTCGAGAAGGAAGGGTATTGAAAGGAAAAATCTCGGAGAAGACCCCGAGTTCCCTTATTTTTCTGGCGATGAGCTGGGTGTATTGGGAGCCGAAATCGAGGACAACGACCTTAGTCATCCTCAGATTTTAGCAGAGGAGCGGAAGATTGTAAATGCCGTGAACTTGGCAATTGCCAAGACTTCAAAGCGGGGTTTGAGACGCGTGTCGATTATAGTATTTCGGATTTTTTACTTGCGGCGGAGGAGCCAACCCGCCCATACGCTGTACGCGATTGAAACCGGAAAACCGACATACGACAACGAATGGGGGATCACTCTCGTCCCAACCATGATCGGCCAGTGATATACAAGCCTGAGGAGATGGAATATCCCGACGAGGAGGAAGATGGCACCCGAGATGATCAGGTACAACTTGTTGCTCATCTGCTTCCTCCTATCTGTTCCCTAACGCTCAAGCTTAGGGGCGCGGCGGCCTATTGCTACGTCCTTCTTGAGCGATTTGTTAGCCTGCAACTGCAATATATTCTGCAATAGCATGTGATTTAGGAATAGGTTGATGATCTTCTTTTAGCCCTTTGATATGCAATTTGATTGCTTCGTGCATATTTTTTGCAGCTTGCTCCTTTGTTTTGCCGGTTGCAATGCAGCCAGGTAGATCAGGGGAATATGCAGAATAATTACTACCTGCTTTTTCTATTATTATCAAAAACCTTCTCATTTACGTTTCTCCTTATTTACTCTTGGTCTTCTTTATCCCAGCCTGCTTGAAAACGCTGTTCAATGTGCCGGGAGCAAGTTCATCACCTGGATGCCCTGCGATCGTTACACGTCCCTTCTTATTTGCATGTTTATACTGCCGGTGACTTCCCTTATGATATACCTGATACCAGCCGTCCTTCTCAATTATCTTTATAACATCTCTAATCTTCATGCATCTTAAGAATATCTCACACCCCTATCTAGATCAAGTTGTTTCAGGCTAACGGTTTGCCGCTAAGCTGCGGGCCGTGCGGCACCCTATTTCAAGCCGAGCTTCTTGCCGGCCGCCAAGAGGCTGAGCGCTTCGCGAAGACGTTTCTCCTTCGTGTCTTCCCGTTTGGCTGACTCAATCCAACCGATATAGGCCCGTCGATACGACGGAGCCAACTGTTCGAAATACTGCCAAGCACGTTGATTGGTCTTCAACGTCTGCTTGATGTAGGACGGGATGGCCGACACGGACGGCCGTAGCACATCATAGCTCCGGCTCGTTGGCGCACGCTTCAATCCCGGTGCCGCCAATAACCCCCGCGATTCAAGGTCCGCATACCGTCGCCGACTCACTGTCGACCACTTGCTGTCTGCCTTTCGCGGAGTAAACTTCCGTGCATACTGGGCGTCATCCAGGCGCTTCACGATGCTGTCGATCCAGCCAAAGCACAGTGCCTCCTCGACGGCGTCGTTGTAGCTGATGGATGTTAGGACCGTGTGACGCTTGTTGAATATGAGCCAGATCTCAGATTTCGAGTCGTGGTGCTCTCTCAGCCAATTCCGCCACTCTTGGCGGCTCCGCACCTCAAGCGTTTTTATGGCCTTCGCCGACATCGGTGTGTCTCATGCCTCCACGGTTGTTCTTGTCCGCCCAACGTTGGCGTTAAGTGGCAGGCGAAAGAGCGTAGCGATTTTGCCAGTCCGCCTTCAACGCCTTGTTAGCCCTGCACTTTATCTTCATCAATTATTTTGCAGCCTTCGGTCCAATCCGCGTAAACCTGCCATAGCTTGATCTTACCGTTCTCCACTATAGCCTTCCAGGCGGCTGGCATTCCAATCCTGTTCTCTGGGACAAGCCCGCGCTTGCCGTTGTAAGTTCCGGAAGCGAACCCGAAGACTGCAACGAGGCTTCTATCTTGGAGCATGCTCTGGACTTCGATTCTGTAGTCGGGAAACATGCGAAAGTATTGGTTCCATCCATCTGTCATTTTGTCGCGGCCCGACTCGACTCTGCCGCCAGAGTCCACAAAGGTGTGGTCTTCCGTCATCAGGCTGGAGAGTTGAGAAACATTACCTTTGTTGATAGCGGTGATGAAGGCCTTTACGACATCGATCTCGTTCGAATGCATCTTGTTTTCTCCCTTGGGCTAACGATCAGCTCACCGATGACGGCCCCTCCGTGACTCTCGAATTGCCACGAGGCGTCGCGGGGCCGTTATTCGGTGCAACATCTTGTTAGGCGCTGTCTGCTCCCATCCTGAAGGCCAGCCAACCCGCCTGTAGCGAGCACCAGTATTGCGCCCCGAAAAGTGCGACGGACAAAAGGCAAACCAGCATGACGCCAGTGGTCCCACGCACAGCACTCGGCGCGATCCCCAGGGTCTTGTGCAATAGCTCAACCACGGACCGTTCCTGGAGGCCCAGAATGCCTATCGGTAGCGCGGCTCCCGCCGTCAGCAACGCCGCAAAGAATGCAACCCGGCGCAAACCACGACGGACAGCCGCTCCCTCCGACGCGGCGTGATGCTGCCTGCGCCCCGCGTAAATCCCGGCGAGAAGTCCCAATCCGAAGGTGCCAACGGGCAATCCCATGAAAAAGGCCACCGCCACCAGGCAGAGCGCCCCATAGATTGCTGCCATCAACCAAAGACTTGCCGTGTAGAATCTGCGAATCCATCTCTGGAGCAGAAGCAGGTCCAGGACAATCCCGACCAGCAATCCAGACATGGCTGTGACGATGACCGCGTTGACGGAGACGCCCGGCACACGCGCCTGAACCACGGCGGCCGTCCACCAGCACACCACGAAGACCAGCAGGGGGCAGATCCCCGCCAGGAAAACGCTAACGATGGTGTTCTCTGTCTTGCTCATGCGTTCAGCGCCCAACGTTTGAGTTCAGCGGCCGCCGTAGGCGGTCCGCTGGAACGAAGGGTTAGAAGACGTTCTTGGTTAGCCACTCAGCACCCTGAATGAGTTCTTCCACCTGTTCTTTTGTCGGCTCGGTGTCCTTCTTGTGCGAACAAAGATTGCGTAGGTCGGCAAGGAATGAAATCTTCCGCCATGTCGGCGTATCAATGACGCCGGCCGCCTTAAGGGGGTCGTTTAGATCCGCAATTGTTGGGTTCTTCTTGGCTACCTTGATCCCGTGTTTGGAAGCTACCTTTTGCAGATGACTTTCAATGACGACACCCATGAGTGCTCCAGCAGCTCGAAGACTGACTTTAGCTAGCTGTCTGGCAACGACAATCTCACTGTCCTGTAACTCAGCGTAAAGCTCGGCCTCAATATCCGAGAGCACAGATTCGATTCTATCAGTGAGAGACATCAGGATGGTGAGCTGATTGAAGAAGCATGTGAGCGTCTGCTCGCGGGTGTCAAAGTCTGGGAGGTAGAACTTGGAAGGCACGACTCCTTTTATGTAATCTTGGATAACGTAGGTACCGTAGCCGAGGGCCTTCCGCTTGGGATCGACTTCGTAATACCTGCGGAACTCTTGAAGGCGATCCGGGGCTAGCGAGGCGACTGCCTTGAGTGCCTTTGTGTACCAGCGCTGATAGTCGTACCGGAACTGCTTCTCTTCCTTCTTCTGGAAAGCGACCGCAAGCTTTGCGCCTTCCTCATAGAGCGCTACAAGTTCTTTTCGTATTAGCTCTCGCTTGGACATAAGTCTTCTAACGCTCCGGTTCAGCGGCAGCGCTCATCGCCGTCCGCTGCAGCGCATTGTTAGCCCATTTAAATAATATCTTTGACATATGAGCAAGGTGTAATTGCGGCAATCTTGCCACCAGTATTATCAGATATTGTGCCATGTATAATGCCATGGCATATCGTGGGGCCCGTATTGGTGGTCATCGCGCCCACAATTATGTAACCCAAGTCAAAGACTGGTCCACCGCTGTAACCACCCAAACTTGGATTCTCTAGTGTAAAGAAATCGGAAGGTGTTTTTGTATCGAATCTTTCCAATGTAATTAGAGAAGAGGACGCATGCGATCGAAATGTAAAAGGGCTAAATTTACCGGTTGCTCCAAGCCCTTGTGGAAATCCAACCGCTGTCAGGTACGCATCACGCGAAGGAGGTAAGACAGTGGTGTTCAATTGATCGAATGGAAAGAAGCGACCATTTAAATGACTTGATATAGACGGATCTGGTTTAACGGGTAATACAGAAATGTCAGCAATCGGATGGTGAATCCATTTCAATTGCGGGTTGAATAAAGATAAGTTTAGCGACCAGCTATTACTCGAAGCATCACTTATCACAACAATTGTGGACGAATTGCAGCCGCGCGCAACATGAGTTGCTGTGAGTATGTAGGGCTTTGTTTCATCTTTGACAATAAAAATGCCTGTTCCGACCATTTCTTGGTCTTGTGAAGTCGGAGTCCTTAGGTTCAGAACTACCTGAAATGTTTGATCTCTGGTCAGTCGCATACTCATGGGCTAACGTTTGAAATCAGCGGCGCGGGCTAATCTTCGTCCGCTCGAGTGATTCGTTAGGCTAATAATCATTTTTCCACTTGAGTGTCTAAAATTTGTCTCATAAGCATAAATGAAAATTTGATCCCTTCTTTTTCAGATAAAAAATCCTTCAAGTAAATCTCTGTGTTATCCTCATACTGTTTGGGAAAGTTTATACTCAGATAGGTCATTTGTTTTTTGTCTGCTTCCCAAAATCTGTATTTTACAGCCCCTCTTCCCTTGTATTTTCGTATAAACTTATCAATAGACTGAGCATCTTTGTGCCAATTTATTATTGACTGATTTACCCACACCTCATTCCAACTATCAAAAAAGGGAAAGTGCATAATTACATTCCTAATGAATTTAAACAATCCGCTGCCAATTTCACCTTCCATTGGAGGTCGAGATTTTTTAATGTGCTCAATTACCCATTTTATAGGTTCATAGTTTAAAAGCTCAGAATAAACTGCGAAGCCGTCTTTTACCAAAGAAAATCTATAGCATTCATTTTTCTCCCAAAATGAATCACTCATTACTTCTTCAAAAATATCGTAAAATCTATTGTAAGCGAGTGTTAAGAATTCTAATTCTGCTTTATTTGGCCTTAAATCGTTTCTCATTTTTTATGAGCCTAACGTCCAAAATCAGCCGACGCTGCAAGCGGTCGGCTGGATTGCATTGTTAGGCCTGCTCTCTTTCGATTACTTTTGCTTCGTCTATTCGTCTTGCCAGTAAACTTGCAAAAACTAAATACTGAGCAGCTTTCACTCTATTTAAATCGTGAGAAAGACTGTGCGCCTTAGGATTACGTATACCCTGAAATGATCCTTTAAGAATCTGTATAAAGCCCTTTTGGTCGTTCTGCCCGGATTCAGTATCAATATCACTAAGAATAAGATAGGGATCGTCTAAAGAAAACGCTTTTCCAATAAGCCTATCTCCGTCATCCTTTAGGCCTGTTTTATGCCTAATTAAATCAAAAACAGCGATGATCGAATTTAAAACTGCATCCCTTAGGTGCCCATTATCGTATTGTCCCAACGCGTGTTCAGTTATTATCGGATGGAGCAGAACCCGGAAATCCTCTATATTTTTTTGCGATTGATCGATCCATTCCTCGGGCACGTTTACCTCTGATGTCCTCACAGATCGCCAGGATTGCATTTCCTTCAGAATTTCCCTGAAGTTTTGATATCTTAGGATCCTTTCTGACGGCGTTATATTCGCGTCTTCAGATTCATATAAATTGATTGTCCGTGCGCCAAATATCGGAGCTTCAATCATGTATGAAAGAACAATATTAATATCTCTCCTTGGCATGTCTGTTATTTTGGACAAATCATTTAGACAAATGCTCTCTCCAGGATGTTCTATATAATATTGACGAAGAACCTTAAATATATGATCACACCCGTTAAGCAGGCCTTCCACTTCACCAACGCTATCCAAAAGCTCTAATAATGTGAGTAACTTCAAATTATATTTATTCTCTCGCCTTTCCAAGTATCCAGCTGATTCCAAAGCATCTAATAAATCCAAATGCTCATTATGCTCTGCGCGAAACTTAATTGCATTAATCCCTTTTGGACTGGCCACGCTAGCTCTGAATATTTTTTCCAAAAGCGACTTAGAAAGTTTATCCAATTTCATGACTCGTTCACAGCAAACGCCTAACGAATTGGCGCTAAGCCTCGGCGCCCAGACGCCGCAATCACGGCCGAGCTGTTGAACTCGGTCGGCTCCAGCACCTTGTTAGGCCGTTTCGCTTTTTCTCAGCGCCTGCCGAATAGCCCTGGCGAAGGCGCGCAGCTGCACAGATTTTAGACCCATCTGCTGGTCGCATAGGCGATTGCGCAACCGTCGCGTGATTTCTAGTTGGACCCCTGCATGCGAATGGCCCTTGTTGCAGAGATTCGCTTGCGAACGTCCGGTAGTACGAGTATCTATCGCCGCGCTGAAGCCTGTATTCTGAAGCTGTTCTATTACCGCATCACGCAGAGCTCTATCGAGGCCGCCGACGAAAACGTCTATCGTAGGAGATCGATCGTTTTGGCAGCCGTGCACGGTCAACACCTTGGAATGACGCCGCGCTAATGCGACAGCGCGGGGCTCATCGAAGTGGCTGCTTGTGATGTGAAGCCGTCCGACGAGCGCCTCGAGGACGTAAACGCTGTGGTGAGTGCCCGCGATGGACTTAGCAATGGATGACGTGTGTGGCTCGGCCCGACCTCCGTGAGGCGCTGCAATGAGAAAGTCTGAATCGCGATCCTTCATGACCACGCGGAAGCGAGTCCCCTCGCGCTTCCGCGCCGCCAAAGCCGAAAAATTGCGATATTTGTCAGCCAAGTCGCTCTCCGGTTGAATGGGCCTAACGTACAGGGTCAGGCGCGCGATTCCGCGTCGCCTGGACCCTATTGTTGGACAACATTTCACCTCGGTAACGCATAGAGAAGGTCATTGAATGCCTTCTCAACGACACCCTTCGGGAAAGAGATATGCTCATGGTCTATTCCAATGATACCCTTCTTGATCGCGGCGTCCTCTTGGATCAACACCACGAGATATTTGTTGAGTGCCTTTGCAAAACCCGCTTCGCTGAGTATCCATGAGGTGTCCCCCGGTGTAACCAAGAGTATGAAGATGTCCTGCGATCGGATTCTATCGGCAACCTTGGTGGGGATGTCTCTGTTTTCGTATCCTTCCCCTTCGAGCACGTGAAACCCAAGGCGTAACAAGAAAGTATTCAGCGCACGGGCAGCAGTATTCCCTTCGTCGTCAAAGCGGTGAGCAAGGAAGACGGACTTCTTCAAATTGTAACGGGATAGAGCCGGTGACTGCTCCGGCTCAGGATTGCACGCCCGAAAGACCTCCCGTACGGAATCATGCATGCCAAGGATGACTGCCAAATCCCCCGATACTCCGACCTCTATGCCCGAGCCTAAAATATCAATATCTAGTCCAATGCTTATGTCCTTCTTCTTCCAGTGGGAGTGTGTCCATATCGTGAGCAGCCGTGGGGAGCTGCGAAGGACGTCAAGAAATTCGGTGAAGTTAAATGCCCGTAAGCGTCGATCCCCTGGAAGGCTGACGGTGTACCCGACCTGATCGCAATTGGATTCCAGATCTTCCTCGAACTTCATTCTTTTGAGCATATCGAGCAGTCGCTGAAATGACTGCAATAGGTTAAGATCACTCGGATAAACTGAATACTTACGTGTGTCCTTCACTCTGTTTTCTCCTTATGCGCAACTATTAATATACAGCATGCTGTATCTGATAAAAATCTCCCTAAATTAACGTCGTATATTATGTGATTTCATCGAATATCCCCTTAAAATTGTAGTCTTATCCTACAATTATCCATATTAGATTGCAAGCCGTATATTCGACGGCCCTAATATCCAGCCTGGGAGCATCGATTGGACAATCAACGAAAAAACCTCGCGGAATTTAAGGATACGAGGGAACCACGCTTCCTGATGCTTTGGAGAAAAAATATCCGATTGCAATCTAATAAGGACAATGCTAAGTTAAGACTGCAATTTTGCGGGAATATTTGATGGAATCATATAATAGACAGCGTGAATGAAGCGAGATTTGTCTCAAATAAAGCATGCTGTATATTAATAGTTCGGCCATAAGCAGCCGAGGAAAGGAGATGAGATCATGGCGCAAGACTCAAGAACAGGTGTAGAGGTGAAGGTTGGGTTCTTTCCGCTCGCATTCTTCCTGTTTGCCTGCACGCCGAGGATTGAAATCGACGGGCAAGTGCACAAAAAGTACTGGGGGACGCATTTCTTCCCTCTTGCCCCAGGCAAGCATGACGTAAGAATCTACTTCGCGTACCTGTTCATGCCTCACTGCGGCGACAACTCGATCGACGTGGTCGTACAGGAAGGCACGACCTGTAAGGTTAAGTACTGGATGCCACCGTGGATGTTCGCCAAGGGCTCGTTACGGGCCAAGTAGCACGAACTGTTGGAAGCGGAGGCCGAACCAAGGAGTGCAGGCGACGCGACAAGCCGCGCGCCTGACTCCCGACGTTAGGCCACCAAAAGAGAGAGAATCATGCTAGACAAGGTTGTTGCCTTCGTCGCTAAACATGCCGGCACAGAGCGCTCTAAAACAATTCGTATAGTGTCGCTTGTGTTGGGTTTCTTTGTTTTCTTCGTCGTCGCACCCATCGCATTAGGCATAGCAGGTCATTTGATCGCAGAATACGCTAGCATTCATGTTCCAAGAATTCTCGAAATGTCGTTGGCTGTAACGGGCATTTCTGTTGGCCTTTTCTTTCTTCTTTGGTCTGTATCGGCATTTTGGTTTATTGGCAGAGGCACTCCGCTGCCCTTTGCGTCGCCCACTCGATTAGTAACTAGCGGTCCTTTTAAGTACACCCGAAACCCAATCAAGCTTGGGGCTATCCTTTTGTATTTTGGCATAGGCACTATCTGCGATCAGCTGGTGACTGGCCTCGTCATGTTAGCAATAGGTTTATTACTCGGTGCGATCTATCATAAGAGTGTCGAGGAAAAGGAATTGGTCATCAGGTTTGGCAAAGAATATGAAGAATATCGAAAACGCACATCATTTCTTATTCCTCTGCCGCCGAGAAAAGATAAGGTGGCCTAACAACGCGTAAGAAGAGTAAAGTATAAGTACAAGTCGAGTTGGCTGATAGGAAGTGGAACAGTTTTCCGTATTCATTAGAGTTTGATAGCCGCCGCTACCTGATGCATGAACTTGTTTTCGGAACCAAGCAAGGATCTCATTATCAACTGCTTGACATCATAACGTTATAATGTTATTTATTTATTATGAACACATCGACGAAACGAGCCACGGTGTACTTTGACCCGGCGATTCACCGAGCCCTCCGACTCAAAGCGGCAGAGACGGATCGTTCTATGTCTGAGCTTGTGAACGAGGCCGTCAAATTTAGCCTCGCGGAGGATGCCGAAGACCTCGCTGCGTTTGAGGAGAGAGCTTCTGAACCGAACCTTCCATTTGAGAAGGTCGTCAAGGAGCTAAAAAAGCGTGGCAAAATATGAGGTCTTCATCAAGCCATCCGCCACGAAGGAACTTGAAGAGGTTGGGAAGAAGAAAGATCGCCAGCGCATTGTTGCACACATTCAAGAGCTGACTGAAAACCCTCGTCCTCCCGGTTTCCAAAAACTATCAGGAGCAGACAAGTATCGGATTCGATGCGGTAATTATCGCATCGTGTATTCGA
>CAZYBE010000045.1:0-22926 GCA_964645765.1 uncultured Eubacteriales bacterium | reverse complement strand
ATCTGCCTCAAGGCCATGCAGGATATCGATAAAGACCTCGGCCTCTGCTGAGCCTTAACCCCATCTTCTTGAACTCAGATGCAGAAAATAATATATTAATTTATCCGTCTTTGGCTTGATTTTATAAAGACGGCCCTGGCATAAGAAGCCAAACCTTATCAATAGCGGATAAAAAAAGGTTATAACTCGATTTATAAAGGAGGAATATTCAAATGAATGGCATGATAAAAATCCCTTTTCCCAGCAATGAGCCAATCCTCAGTTATGCTCCTGGGAGTGCGGAGCGCGAGGCCTTGAAAGCTCAGCTCAGGAAGATGCTGAGTGAGGAGATTGAGATTCCTCTGATCATCGGAGCAAAAGAAGTCCGCACAGGGAATCTGGCTGATTGCGTCTGCCCCCATGACCATAAGCATCGTCTGGCCCGCTATCACAAAGCCGGGCCGGCAGAGATAGATATGGCTGTTGAAGAAGCCAGGAAGGCTTGGCTCGATTGGTCTGAGATGGATTGGGTATCTCGAGCCGCAATCTTCCTTCGCGCTGCTGAGCTTCTGGCAACAAAGTACCGTTATATTTTGAATGCGGCAACCATGCTCGGGCAGTCGAAGACAGCCCATCAGGCAGAGATAGACTCAGCCTGCGAGCTCATCGATTTCTACCGCTTCAACCCCTATTACATGAGCGTTATTTACTCTCAGCAGCCGGAGTCATCGCCCGCGACCTGGAATTACATGGAATACCGGGCGCTGGAAGGCTTTGTCTTTGCCGTGACTCCTTTCAATTTCACCTCCATCGCCGGCAACCTGCCAACCTCGCCGGCGATAATGGGCAACACTGTCTTGTGGAAGCCGGCCTCTTCAGCCGTCTACTCCGCTTATTTCCTGACCCAGTTGTGGAAAGAGGCAGGACTGCCAAGCGGCGTGATAAATTTTATTCCTGGGCCCGGCCGATATGTCGGAGACCCGGTGCTCGAGAAGCCGCAGCTTGCAGGCGTCCATTTCACCGGAAGCACCTCTGTCTTTCAAGATATGTGGAAGACGATTGGCCGGAGCATCACGAATTACAGAACCTATCCCAGGATTGTCGGGGAGACAGGCGGCAAGAACTTTGTCTTTGTCCACGCCTCTGCCGATGTTGAAGCCGTCGTGACAGCCTTGATTCGCGGCGCCTTTGAGTACCAGGGACAGAAGTGCTCGGCAGCCAGCCGGGCTTACATTCCGTCGAACCTCTGGCCAGGCGTTAAGAAAAGAATGCTCGACGAGATAAAGACAATCAAGATGGGCGATATAACAGATTTTACAAACTTCATGGGTGCGGTCATCGATAAGCTCGCCTTTGAGGGCATCGTCGGATACATCGAGTATGCCAAGAAGTCAAAGGAAGCTGAGATTATTTGCGGCGGCAAATACGACGGCTCAAAGGGGTATTTTATCGAGCCGACTCTGGTCGTTGTCACCGACCCCAGGCACAAGCTGATGCAGGAGGAGATTTTCGGCCCTGTTTTAACCATCTATGTCTATCAAGAAGCTGAATACAAAGAGACTCTCAAACTCTGTGATTCCACTTCTCCTTATGGCCTGACCGGCTCAATTTTTGCCAACGACAGAAAAGCCATAATCGAAGCCTTTAAGACTCTTCGCCATACAGCAGGAAATTTCTACGTCAACGACAAGCCAACAGGAGCGGTTGTCAGCCAGCAGCCGTTTGGCGGAGCCAGAGCCTCCGGCACGAATGACAAAGCAGGCTCTTACCTGAACCTTCTCCGCTGGACAAGCGCCAGGGCGGTCAAGGAAAACCTTAATCCTCCCCAGAACTACCGCTATCCTTTCATGAAGGAAAAATAAGGAAATTGAAGAAATCAAAGAGGAGAAAAAGATGAAGAACTTATTAAAAAAGTTACAAATTAAAGACGTCAATATCGGGGCGTGTTCTGGCGAAGGAGCCTGGTTTGAAGACAGGCAAGGCCAGGAGCTCGTCTCCTATAATCCTTCAACAGGAGAGCCAATCGCCAAGATTATCCAGGCCACAGAAAAGACGTACGAGCAGGTCCTCAGCCAGGCGGTTGAGTCTTTCAAGTCCTGGCGGATGACACCGGCTCCAAAAAGAGGCCAGGTCATCCGTGACCTCGGTCAGGCCTTGAGGGAGTTAAAAGAGCCGCTCGGCGAGCTGGTGACTGCGGAGATGGGAAAGATCAAGGTCGAAGGAATAGGAGAGGTTCAGGAGATGATCGACATCTGCGATTTTGCTGTCGGCCTCTCCCGCCAGCTCTACGGCTTGAGCATGCATTCCGAGCGCCCGGCTCATCGCATGTACGAACAGTGGCATCCGCTGGGGGCAATCGGTATCATCACGGCCTTTAACTTTCCTGTCGCTGTCTGGTCGTGGAACGCAGCCATCGCTACTATCTGCGGTGATACAGTAGTTTGGAAGCCTTCTTCTGACACTCCGCTCGCAGCCATCGCTGTCCAGGCTGTTTGTAACCGTGTCATGGCTGACCATGGGCTCAAGGGAATCTTCAACCTGCTCATCGGACGCGGGAATGTTGTCGGAGAGAGGATGATTAACGACAAGCGACTTCCTCTCATCTCCTTCACTGGCTCGACTCTTATGGGGCGGCGTGTGTCTGAATGTGTGGCTCGCCATTTTGGGCGAACAATCCTTGAGCTCGGCGGAAACAACGCCATCATCGTCGCCGAGGATGCAGATCTGGACATGACTATGCGGGCAATTCTCTTCGGAGCCGTAGGCACAGCAGGCCAGCGCTGCACGACAACACGGCGGATCATCATGCACAAATCGATTGCCTCCAAGCTTGAGGAGCGAATCGTCAAAGCTTATAAGCAGGTGCGAATCGGAAATCCTCTTGAAGACGGGATTCTGATGGGCCCGCTGGTGACAAAAGCTGCAGTCAAGGACATGATGGCTGCTCTGGAAAAGGCCAAAGAACAGGGGGGAAAGATTATCTGTGGGGGACATCGCCTTCCCCAGCTGGGAGAACAGTTTGTCGAGCCCACCATAGTCAAAATGCCGGCTCAAACAGAAATCGTCCACCAGGAGACTTTTGCCCCCATCCTTTATTTTTTGGAGTACGAGGACATTGAGGAAGCCATAAGGCTTCACAACGAAGTTCCCCAGGGGCTATCGAGCGCTGTTTTTACCACGAGCTTGAGGACAGCCGAAAAGTTTCTCTCCCATGAAGGCTCTGATTGCGGCATCGCCAACGTCAACATCGGAACTTCTGGAGCAGAAATCGGCGGAGCATTTGGCGGTGAGAAGGAAACAGGCGGCGGCAGAGAATCCGGTTCTGATGCCTGGAAAAGCTATATGCGCCGCCAGACCAACACCATCAACTGGTCTAAAGAGCTTCCCTTAGCCCAGGGTATTAAGTTCGGTGATTGATGGAAGCCAGTTTTGGATATTATTTTAAATGAATCGAAGGCTGAATAGAACTTTCGTAAAGAGAGCTTCGTATTTTCTCATGGAGTTTTATTGCAGATATAAATAATTTTATCGAGGAGAAGAAAAAATGGCAAAAACGCTTTACCGCTCTCAGACAAAGAAGATTCTTGGAGGAGTTTGCGGCGGGCTTGCTGGCTATTTAGATACGGACGTCAACGTTGTTCGACTCTTGTTTGTGGGCGCTACTTTGCTGACGGCCGTTCTGCCAATGGTTATCTTCTATCTAATCGCCTGGATTATTGTCCCCATGGAAAAGAGCTCAGGCTAAGTGCTTCGAAAACACGCCGCTTTTGCCCCAGCGAGGCAAAAGCGGCTCAGTTTCAGGCTTCGCTGCTTTGCCCATCGGCAAAGCAGCGGGGGATTCCAAGGGGGCATGACCCCTTGGTCGCAGGACGCTTTAAAGCGTCCGAGAAGGGGAGGCAGCGAAAGCGTTGGAAGGGGGAACGCGAAGCGGTTCCCCCTCCAAGGTCGCTCTCCTCTCCCTTCGGTCGAGGAACCGTGCCCGCTCAGCCTTCAAACGGTTTTCTCAGCACTTAGCCTTAGCTCAGATAAAAAGGGGACAGGCTACTTTTTTCAAAAAAAATAGCCTGTCCCCTTTTTGTAATTCAATTGACTTATCTTATAATATTCGCTATTTTTTAAGCTTCAAATCCCTTTTCGGCAGATGGGAATAGTGCCGAGAGCGAAGGGATAGGAGAAATGGCGGAGAAAGACAATATCATTTTCAAGCATATCGCCGTAGATGGTGTTCTTAAATGCGGCAAGACAAAACTCGCGAACATCCTGGCTCAGAAAATAGGAGGCAAGGTGAGCCTGGACAGGGTCGAGAACCCCTACCTTCGAGATTTTTATGAGGAGAAAGAAGGGGCTTCCTTTCTCGCCCAGCTTGTTTTCCTTGTGAACCGCTATCACCAGCAGGTTTCTCTTATGCAGAGGGAGCTGTTTGAAGAAAGAGTCATCTGCGATTATCTTTTCGAAAAGGATAAGATCTACGCCTACCAGACTCTTGCCGATGATGAGCTCATAGTCTATGAGAGAATCTACGGTATACTGTCAGAGAGAGTGGCCAAGCCTGACCTTGTTATCTACCTCCAGATTTCCATGCCCACCCTCCTCAAGAGAATTGCCAGAGACGGGTCAGCTCTAGAGAAAAATATCTCGGAGAAATATTTAGAAAATATTCTGGAAGCCTTTGACTATTTCTTCTTCAACTACCAAGCCACTCCACTCCTGGCGGTGAAAGCTGATGATTTGGATTTAGACCAAGAAGAAGATATAATAGATTTAATAGACAGGATTAAAAAGATGAAGAAAAGCCCTTTATTTTATGTGCCCCTGAGCAAAAATAACAAACAACAAGAAAAATAAAATAGATAGCATCATTATTAGACTTTACCTCAATCCCGATGTAATGGCGGGATGGGGAGAAAGGATTGGTCATGCCCGAAAAAACAAACCAAAAAGTTAACATTCCCTTTCTTCAGGCCAAGAAAGACAGGAAAGAAAAGATTGTGGCCATAACGGCCTATGATTTTCCCATCGCTAAAATCGTGGATGAAAGCGGAGTGGATATGATTCTGGTCGGAGATTCATTGGGGATGGTGGTCCTGGGCTATGAAAACACGATTCCGGTGACCATGGAAGAGATGATTCATCACACCAAGCCTGTGGTTCGGGCTTCGAAAAGGGCGCTGGTTGTGGGAGACATGCCTTATTTTTCTTTTCACTTGACTCAAGAAGAGTCCATTGCCAATGCCTCCCGTTTTCTGAAGGAAGCCGGAGCGTCAGCGGTCAAGATTGAGGGGGCATCGAAGAAGAGGCTAAGGCTGATTGAGGCTCTGGTCGATGTTGAGATTCCGGTCATGGGGCATGTCGGGCTTACGCCTCAGTCCATTTATCATTTTGGCCAGTTCAAGGTCAGAGGCAAAGAAGTTGATGAAGCCAAGAAAATCATCCAGGATGCCTCAAACCTGGAAAAGGCTGGAGTTTTTTCCGTTGTCCTGGAATGTATTCCCATGGAGGTGGCAAAAATCATCACTGAAAAGCTCAAGGTTCCCACGGTTGGCATAGGAGCCGGGCCGTATTGTGACGGACAGATTCTCGTCTTCCACGACCTGGTTGGCTATTCCGACGGATACCTTCCCAAGTTTGTCAAGAAATATGCTGACATTCATCAGCTCATCAGCCGGGCTGTAAAAGAGTATATCGATGATGTCAGGGAAGGGAGGTTTCCGGATAGCGAGCATTCCTATCATTTTCAGTCAGAAAAGATTGAGGAACTGACCGGAAAGAAGTCCAAGCCAAAGAAGTTATCCAAGAGGTAAAGATGAAGATTATCACCCGCGTTAACCAGATGAGGAAAACAGCCAGAAGGCTGAAATCGAAAGGAAAGACTATCGGCTTTGTCCCGACCATGGGTTTTCTTCATCAGGGCCATCTGAGCCTGGTGCGAGAATCCCTGAGCAGGGCTGATGCGACCGTGGTCTGCATCTTTGTCAACCCCGCTCAGTTCGGGCTAGGGGAAGATTTAAAAGATTATCCCCGGGATTTAAAGAAAGATTCTGAGCTTTTAAAGAAAGAAGGAGTTGATTATCTTTTTGTCCCTGAGTCAGATGAAATGTATCCTGAAGGCTATAAGACCTATGTCGAAGTCCATGATTTGCAGAGCAAGCTCTGCGGACGGTCCCGGCCAACGCATTTCCGGGGCGTGTGCACGGTTGTCTTGAAGCTCTTCAATATCGTCAAACCCGACATCTCTTTCTTCGGGCAGAAAGATGCTCAGCAGGCGATCATCATCAAAAGGATGGTTCGCGACCTTAATTCGGATGTTAAGGTTGAAGTCTTGCCCACTGTCAGAGAAAAAGATGGACTCGCGCTCAGCTCCAGGAATATATACTTAAACGAGGAGCAGAGGAAGGCAGCTCTTGTTCTTTCAAAAAGCCTGAAAGAAGCGGAAGCGATAGTGAGAAAAGGGGAGAGGAATACTGCCGCGATTCTGAACAGAATGAGGGAGATTATCGGCAAAGAGCCCCTGGCAAGAATCGACTATACCGAGATTGTGGACATGGAAGAGCTCAACCCGATAACCAGGGTCGAAAAGCAAGCCCTTGCTGCCGTGGCGATTTTCCTCGGAAAAGCCAGGTTTATCGATAACACAATTCTCCGCATCAAGGAGTAAAGTGCCATGAGAAGAATAATGATGAAAGCAAAGATTCAGAGGCTCACAGTCACTGAATCCAACCTCGATTATGAAGGCAGCCTCACTCTGGACGAGGGCCTGATGGAGGCTGCAGACATGCTGCCCTTCGAACAGGTTCACGTCTACAACATCTCCAATGGAGAAAGATTCGTAACCTATTTGATAAAAGGCGAGAGGGACTCTGGAAAGGCTATCGTCAATGGAGCGGCGGCTCATAAGGCCAAGGCTGGAGATAAACTGATCGTCGCTTGCTATGTGTTTTTAGAGGATGAGGAGACAGATTATTTCATGCCCAAAGTCTTAATCGTCGATGAGAATAACAGGCTAAAGGAGATGAAGTAAATAGCCTGCCGTTTAAGATTACTCTTGTGAGATTGCCGCGTTTCTTCGCTCCTCGCGATGGCATTTTTTTATGGGTTTATATTTATATTTTCAAGGATAAATAAAATATTTTCAGGAGAAAGAAATGAAGACAAGAATGCGAATCGAGGAAGATACCCTTGGCAAGGTTCAAGTCCCTGAGGAGGCTTACTATGGTATCCAAACTCAAAGAGCCTCTCGAAACTTTCCGATAAGCGGGCTGAGGGCTCATCCTCTCATGGTGAAGTCCATGATTCTCATTAAGAAAGCTGCCGCCTTATCTCATCTTGAGCTTGGGAAGCTGGAGAAGAGGAGAGGGAATGCCATCATCAAGGCCTGCGATGAAATTCTGAAGGGCAAGCTCATGGACCAATTTATCGTGGATGTCTTTCAGATGGGAGCAGGGACTTCTTTTCATATGAATGGCAATGAGGTTCTTGCCAATCGCGCTGAGGAAATCTTGGGAGGAAAGAGGGGCGAATACCGGATTGTCCATCCTCATGACCATGTCAACATGGGTCAGAGCACAAATGATGTCTATCCTTCGGCCATGCATCTGGCCGCTCTCTTTCTTTTAAGAGACCTTCTCTTCACGGCTTTAAAGGAAATAGAAAATTCATTCAGAGCCAAAGCAGAAGAGTTCGACTCTGTTATAAAATCGGGAAGAACTCACCTTCAAGATGCTCCTCCTCTAAGGCTGGGACAAGAGTTTAAAGCCTATGCGCAGACCTTGGCGAAATGCAGGGCTTTTATTGAGAATGCCTCTCAATCCCTTCTTGAGTTGGGCTTGGGAGGGAGTGCGGTGGGAACGGGTTTGAACACAGCCCCGGGATATTCGGAACTTGCGGTGAAGCATCTTTCTCGAATGACTGGGTTTACTCTTAAAAGAGCTGAAGACCTCAGAGAGGCCATGCAGAGCATGAGGCCGATAGCCGAAGTTTCATCAGCAGTTCGCAACCTGGCTCTGGAGATGAACCGCGTTTCAAATGACCTTCGGCTCCTTTCCTCGGGTCCAAAAACCGGCTTGGCTGAAATATCCCTTCCTCCGGTCGCTCCGGGTTCTTCGATGATGCCGGGCAAAGTCAATCCTTCAATGCTTGAGATGATGAACATGGTCTGCTATCAAGTGATAGGCTGCGACCTCGCCATCAGCGGTGCAGTTCAAGCTGGACAGCTCGAGCTGAATGTCATGATGCCCGTCATGGCATTCAACCTCATTTTCATGATTCAGATTATGGGAAATGCATTGAAGCAATTGAAGGAGAAATGCATTGATGGAATCAAGGCTAATGTTGAGCAGTGCATAATGTATGCTGAATCGAGCCTGGGCTTGGCGACTGCTCTATCTCCTTACCTCGGATATGACCGGGTTGCAGAGCTGGCCAAGGAAGCATTCAGGACCGGAAAAAGCCTTGTTGAAGTTATAGAAAAAAAAGCCATCTTCAGCAAAAAGGAGATAAAAAAAATTCTTAGCCCGAAAATGATGACCGAACCCGGAATCCCAGGCAAAGATAATCCCCAATGACTTTGAAATCCATCGCTTATTTGCCTTATGAAATTAGGTCAAATTTGGCCTGGCGCCCAGGCAGTTTCATCCCCCTGTTATCTGAGCCGGATTCTCGAGAAAATGAATCAAATCGTTCATGAACCTTGCAACCTCAGCGCCGTCTACAACCCGATGGTCAAAAGATAGACAGAGTGGCAATGACTTTATGATCTTTATCTCACCCTTTATCACCCGGACCCTATCTGCGATTTTTAAGGTTGCCAGGATAGCGACTTCTGGATAGTTGATGATGGGAGTTGCCGCATAGCCTCCAATCATTCCGACGTTGGTTATGGAAAAGGTTCCGCCCTTGAGGTCAGCCAGGTCGACCGTCCTCGCTTTTGCCCCCTCAGCCAGCCTCTGTATTTCTTCGGCTATTTCCATCAGGGATTTCTGGTCAGCAGCCTTGACCACTGGGACAATCAATCCATCAGGGACATCGACGGCGATGCCGATGTTGTAATATTTCTTGATGATGGTCTCTTCGCTCTCTTCATCCAGCGAGGCGTTGAGCAAGGGATGGAGCTTCAGGCTGGCGATAACGGCCTTGACGAAGAAGGGAAGATAAGTGAGTTTGACCCCTTTTTCTTCAACCTCTTTTTTCATCTTTTCTCTGATTTTTGCTAAATCTGTTACATCGGCTTCGTCGAAATGCGTGACATGGGCTGCTTTGGATACGGATTCAGCCATACGTTTGGCTGTGGCTCGTCTCACTCCGCGGAGAGGTATTCTCTCGATGGAGCCGTAAATGTCAAATTTTGCTTCAACTTCTGGTTTTGGCTCCTTCACAGGCACCCCGGCTTCTTTTTCTTTGACTCTTTTCACATCCTCTTCGGTAATCCTTCCACCAGGACCGCTGCCTTTAACTGTCTTGAGTTCAACTCCCAAGTCCAAGGCAAGCTTGCGGACTCTTGGCGTGGCCTGGATTTCCCTGATCTCTTCCTGACTTTCAGTTATCTCTCCCACAGTGGAAGGAGCGGGCCTCTTTTCTGCCGGCTTCTCGACAGCAGGTTCAAGGGGCAGGGCTTCTCCTTTTTCTCCGATAGAAACCAGGACTTCGCCGACCTTGACAATATCATTTTCCTTGAAATGCAACTTGAGAATAGTCCCTGAATAAGGGGAGGGAATCTCGACGACAGCTTTATCGGTTTCGATTTCAGCAAGGGGCTGGTCTTTCTTTATTTCATCTCCTTCTTTAACCAGCCATCTGACTAATTCTCCTTCGGTTATTCCTTCGCCAATATCAGGAAATTTGAATTGTTTGACCATGGTCACCACTCCATAATTTTTTTAATTCCATAAAAAACCCGCTCCGAACTCACATAATAATAATCCTCAGATTTGAGGAGCGGGACTGTTATATCCTGGCCAGTGACTCTCACCACCGGCGCTTCAAGATTGAGAAGGGCCTTTTCGTTTATCACGGCCGCAATTTCTGCTCCGAGGCCGCAGGTCTTCGGCGCTTCATGGACAATGACGGACTTTCCCGTTTTCTTGACAGAGTTGACGATCGTCTCCCTGTCCAGGGGCGAAAGCGTTCGCAGGTCTATGATTTCAGGGAAGATATTGATTTCCTCAGCCATTTCCGCTGCTTTTTGAACAACAGGCACCATGGCTCCCCAGGCGATGATTGTCAGGTCTTCTCCCTCCCTAGCAATTTTTGCCTGACCAAGAGGAATCTCGTAGGTCTCCTCCGGGACTTCCTGCCTTCCTGCCCTGTAGATTTTTGTTGGCTCAAGAAATATGACAGGGTCGTCATCTCTTATTGATGAAATAAGAAGGCCTTTCGCGTCGTAAGGATTGGAAGGGACAACGACCTTTAGTCCAGGAATGTGACACAGTAAAGCCTCTGTGCTTTCCGAATGGTGCTCAGGAGCCCTGACACCAGCGCCATAAGGCATCCTGACCAAGAGCGGAACAGTGAACCTTCCTCTCGAGCGGTTTCTAATCCGGGCGGCATGGACAATGATCTGATTGCAAGCCGGGAATATAAAGCCCATGAATTGAATCTCGGCAATAGGGCGGAGTCCAAAAACTGCCATGCCGACGGCCGCGCCGGCAATGGCTGATTCTGCCAGAGGCGCATCTATGACTCTTGCGGCTCCGAACTTCGCGAAAAGCCCATCGGTGACCCGGAAAACGCCGCCATCCACTCCCACATCCTCACCTAAAATTATGACTCTTTCATCTTTTTCCATTTCCTGGAACATGGCTTGATTGATTGCCTGCACCATATTCAGCATCATTTCTCTCTCTCCTTAAGAAATGCTTTGAGCTCTTCCATCTGCTCTTTGAGATGTTGAGGCATAATTTTATAAGTATGGATGAAGAGGTCTTCTATAGCAGGCAAAGGGGTTTTTTCTGCCTCCTCAACCGCTTTTTCGACGATGGTTACAGTCTCTGCCTGGACCTCTTTCTCGAAGGACTCATCCCAGAAGCCTTTGTTTTTCAGGTAGATTCTAAATCTTTGAATCGGGTCTTTCCTCTCCCAATCTTTGACTTCTTCCCCGGCTCTGTATCTTGAGGCGTCGTCGGATGTCGTATGGTCTCCCATCCTGTAAGTGAAAGCTTCGATGAGAGTGGGGCCGTTTCCCTCTCGCGCTTTTTCCAGCGCCTCTTTGGAAGCAGCATACATGGCCAGGACATCGTTACCATCCACTAAGACGCCTCTAAATCCATAAGCGAGGGCCTTCTGGGCCAGAGTCTTTGAAGCGGATTGACTTTTTCTTGGCATGGAAATGGCATATTGATTGTTGTAACAGACGAAGACATTGGGTGTATTGAATACTCCGGCGAAGTTCAGGGCCTCATGGAAGTCGCCTTCTGAAGTCGCACCATCGCTGAAGGAGCACAGAACGGCAATCTTATTCTTTTTTATGTTTGCAGCCATGCCGGCTCCAACAGCCTGGGGTATTTGTGAGGCGACAGGAACAGCAAGGGTAAAGATGTTGAGACCGGGAGGGGTGTACATCCCTATTTCGTTTCCCATCCAATAGAGATAAAATTTTTTCAGGGGAAAACCGAGTGCGATGTATAAACCAAGGTCGCGAAAATGGGGGAATGCCCAGTCGTCTTTTTGGAGAGGAAATGCCGCTCCCACCTGGCAGGCCTCATGTCCCAGGCTGGGAGCGTAAGTCCCCATCCTTCCCTGGCGCTGAAGTTTGAGGGCTCTCAAATCTGCTTCGCGGGCCAGAACCATGAACTTATACATTTTCTTCAATTCTTCAGCTTTAAGCTTTGGCTCAAACTCGATTTTAACTTCTGCCTTTTCGTTAAGGACCTGGAACATTTCTCCTTTTAGAGGGTCAAACTGTTCAATCATTTTCACACCTCTTATTATTTGTGCCGTGGATTGATTGAGGCTTGCTATTCCTCCCTATATGTATAAAAGCGGCTCGGCTATGGTTATCGAATTCATCTTTAATCAGCTATGAGAATTGACCTCAGAGCTGAGGATTCAGCGGTCTTGACCTAATCGTTGCTTGCCTGGGTGTCCAATGGCTTCATGGTGGCGGGGTTTCTTGTGGCTTTCCAGGCTTTTTGATTAGGCTTATCGCCTCCTCGTATTTCCACGCTGCCTTCCATAATATGGCCGTTAGCCCGGCCTGTGAAAACCATCGTAGTGATTTTTCTACGTTTCTTTTGTTCGGCTGTAAAATAAATTTTATCGCCCGTGAGAACGACGTCTCTCAGGACAAGTTCTTGATTTTTTATCTTGATTTTGCCACTGACCTCCTGAAAATGCTGGTCTAATTTCATCAGGTAGTGAACCTTTTTTGAGTTTTCCGTCCAAGTCCATTCCCAAGTGCCTGAAACATTGGCTGGTATAATCCAAAGATAAACCTTGTGACTAATGTTATCGACCATCACCACTGAGGATTGATCGGGCTTCCAAGTATCCATATGGTAATTATGGGAAACGACCCGGGTTCCAGGCTTTAATTGGCTCAGGAGTAGAGGACGCAACCGGAGATTAACGGAATTCAGAAGATAGAGGGAGACAACTGTAGCTTCATGAAAATCTGTCTCAAAAAGGTCCTGTTCGATAAACTGGACAAGATGAGTCACATTGGCCAAGGCTGCATTTTCTTGGCTCTCCTTGATTCGGGCGGGATCGATGTCCACTCCAACTCCCCGCGTTCCATAACGTTGAGCAGCGGCAATAACAATTCGGCCGTCGCCGCAGCCGAGGTCGTAGAGAATGTCATCCTTTCCGACATTAGCCATGCGGAGCATTTCCGTGATAACCTCTGGCTTGGAGGGGACATAGGGAACATCTAGCTCTTTTTGCTGTAAAAAGATTTCGCTTGGAAAAAGCAAAAATGCCAAACAAAAAGCAGCGCAAGAAAGCTTTTTCATGTTTCCTCCCTTTCCTGAGTTTTAGAAGGAAAACTCTTCATTGATATTTCATCTCTCCTGAGCTATTTTTTTACTGCCCACTTTTTGAGCTTTTCGTATTCCGTCTCTCCGCAGAGGACGTCGTTTGTCTCTGTATTGAAGAACGTCGGCGTTTTGAGCTGGCCGCCGCATTTGGGAGCGATGACCGGCCTGAAGGAGCGCATCAGGTCTGCGTTTTTTTCGTTGTGCCAAATCTCGAGCCTTTCGAATTTTATGCTCTCCTCTTTTTCCAATTTGTCAACCAGAGGCATCATGTTCTTGCAATGAGGACATTCCCTGGCATAAAACATGACCAGTTTGTTCATTTCTTTCTCCTTACAAAGAGTCCGCACCAGCACTCGCCCTTCTCTCGATATGTGTCGTGGATGAGGAAATTACAAGGGCAAACGAGCGCTAAGTCCTCCTGGAAGTCCTTGGTGATCAGCCGGCAGGGGCAGTATTTCAAGCCGTGGTTTTTCTCGTTGTGGACAACACCGTCGAGGAGCATTTCGACTTTTTCTCGGTCAGGGTTGACCTGGAATTCGTTTTTTTCTGCAAATTTCTCGATTGCTTCTTGAAATTTCTCCTTGTCAAAGCCAACCTCTTTTGCGCCGGTTATCTTTAGGGATTCTGCAGATGAGATTTCCACGAACGCGTTCTTGGCCTTACAGGTAGGACATATTTCAGGGGGTTTGACTCCATAATGAATGTCATTGCATACGAAGCATCGCCAGTACTTTTTCATGGGACACGCTTTTTTAGAATTGGCATGCCGCTCTGCATATCTCTGTATTTTTAATCCAGCTGGTAGTTGGGAGCCTCTTTGGTGATGATGACGTCGTGGACATGGCTTTCCCTGACTCCGGCGGCTGTGATCTGGATGAATTTTGCTTTTTTCTGAAGCTCCTCGATTGTCCTGCATCCTGCATAGCCCATTCCAGCTTTGAGCCCTCCGACCATCATCTGCAGGATATTGGCTGCGCTTCCTTTAAAGGGGACCATGCCCTCTATTCCTTCAGGAGCTATCTTGGCATCCGATGGGAGCAGGTCCAGAAAGTATCTGTCCTGGCTCCCTTCTCTCATGGCTTCGAGCGAGCCCATTCCCCGGTAGGTTTTATAAGAGCGGCCCTGGTAAATTACGACTTCGCCCGGGGCTTCATCTGTTCCAGCCAGGAGGTTGCCGAGCATGACCGAGCTTGCGCCGGCTGCGATAGCCTTGGCGATGTCTCCTGAATACTTTACTCCTCCGTCAGCGACGAGAGGAATGTCCTTTTCTCGAGTCACTTTGTAAACATCGGCAATGGCCGTGATTTGAGGGATGCCGGCTCCAGTCACGATTCTGGTGGTGCAGATGGAGCCTGGCCCGACTCCAACCTTGACCGCATCCACTCCAAGCTCGATAAGCTCTCTGGCTGCCTCTTCTGTTCCGATGTTTCCAGCTACAAGCTCCTGTTCAGGAAATTCCTTTTTCAACAATTTCACTGTGTTCAGAACTCTGCTCGAATGACCGTGGGCCGTATCTATCACCAGGACATCGAGCTTGGCCTTGACCAGAGCTCTGGCCCTTTCCAGAGTTTCTTCTCCCACTCCAACAGCTGCGCCAACCCTCAGCCGGCCGATGCTATCCTTTGAGGCATGGGGATATTGAATTCTCTTCAGGATGTCTAAATAGGTGATCAGTCCTTTGAGCTGAAATTTTTCGTTGACCATCATGATTTTTTCAATCTTGTGTTCATGGAAAAGCTTTTCCGCCTCTTCAAGAGAAGTCCCCATCGGCACGGTCACCAGCTCTTTGGTCATGACTTTTTCTATGGGAAGGTTGAGCCGCGTTTCGAACCTGATGTCACGGTTGGTCAGGATTCCCACCAATTTGTTGCTTTCATCCGTTATGGGAAGACCTGAGATCTTGTATTTTTGCATGACTTCCTTGGCTTCATAGATTTTATTGTGAGGCCTCATGGTGATCGGGTCGACAATCATCCCGCTTTCGTGGCGCTTGACCTTGTCCACCTCTTCGGCCTGTTTTTCGATGGACATGCTCCTGTGGATGATGCCTATCCCTCCCTGCTGAGCCAGAGCGATGGCCATCTTTGATTCAGTGACTGTATCCATGGCTGAGCTCGCAATCGGAATGTTGAGACTGATGTTGCGGCTGAATTTTGTGGCCACATCCGCCTGAGCCGGAATGACATCCGATTTCGAAGGCAGAATCAGCACATCGTCAAAAGTCAGTCCTATTTTTATATTTTTGTCTAACATTTTTTCCCTCTCATTTTCTCTTCTTTTTCTTTTTTGGAATTAAACTCCTGACCTGCCTGCTTCTTGAAGCCGAATAGGACGAGCCTTGAGCGTGCTGATAATACATAGGCTGCTCCTTCCTTTCAGGCAGCTCTTGTTCAACGACAGGCTGGATGAGGAAGAGGTAGCGGATGGTGTCCTCCTCAATCCTGTCCATCATCGCCTGGAACATGTCGTAGCTTTCCTTTTTGTATTCAATCAGCGGGTCCCTTTGACCGTAGCCTCGAAGCCCGATACCTTCTTTGAGGTAATCCATGGCCAGAAGATTGTCCTTCCACTGAGAATCGATGATTTGGAGCAGAATCACTCTCTCAAACTCCCTTGTGCGCTCCTCGCCGATTATTCTTTCCTTCTCCTCATAAATGCGTTTAAGCTCTCCAAGAATTTTTTCCCTCAGCTCTTCATGAGTTATTGTTTTCCAGTCTATGCCCAGCTCTTCAACGTTCAGATTAAACTGGGAGGCAATGGCATTTTTGAATCCTTCAACATCCCAATCTTCAGGAGATTGGTCTTTGCTTGTGTGGTTTTCCATAAGCCAATCGACCAGGGTGACGATGAGCTCCTGGATGAATTCTTTCATGTCTTTTCCTTCCAGGATATCCTTTCTCTGCTTGTAGATGGTCTCTCTCTGCTTGTTCATCACGTCATCGTATTCCAGGAGGTGTTTGCGGATGGAAAAGTTTTGGCCCTCGACCTGCTTCTGGGCTCTCTCGATGGCCCTGGTCACCATTTTGTGTTCGATGGGAGTTCCCTCGGCCATGCCGATTCTGGACATCAGGCCTGAGATTCGATCGCTGCCAAAGATGCGCATCAGGTCATCTTCCAGGGAAAGGTAAAATCGGGATGAGCCAGGGTCTCCCTGCCTTCCGGCTCTTCCTCGGAGCTGGTTATCGATTCTTCGAGCCTCGTGGCGCTCGGTGCCGATGATGTGGAGTCCGTTCATCTCGACGACTTTTTTGTGCTCTTCTTGAGTGACTGGCATCGCCTCGGCCAGGGCTTTTTCCCATTCTTCCTGGGTGGCTTTTGAAGGCTCGATTCCTTTTTTCCTTAGCTGCTCTGTGGCCAGGAATTCTGGATTCCCGCCCAAGAGGATGTCGACTCCTCGTCCGGCCATGTTGGTGGCGATGGTCACTCCGCTTATCCTTCCGGCCTGGGCGATGATCTTGGCTTCCATCTCATGATACTTGGCGTTCAGGACGACATGCTTTATCCCCGTTTTCCTCAAAAGGGAACTCAGATGCTCTGAATTCTCGATGGAGATTGTTCCGACCAGAACCGGGTGCCCTTTTTTGTTGGCCTCGATGATTTCCTCGACAACCGCATCCCATTTTTCATTCTTGGTTCTATAGATGACATCCTGGTATTCGTAGCGGACAAGGGGTACGTTGGTTGGTATTTCGACCACGTCGAGATTGTAGATATGCTGAAACTCAGCGGCTTCTGTGGCAGCCGTGCCTGTCATGCCTGCCAGCTTTTTGTACATCCGGAAATAATTCTGGAAGGTTATCGAAGCCAGAGTCTGGTATTCTTGCTCGATGCGCACCTTCTCCTTGGCTTCAAGAGCCTGGTGCAGTCCATCGCTATAGCGGCGTCCAGGCATCAGACGGCCAGTGAACTCATCGACGATGATCACCTGGCCGTCCTTAACCATGTAATCAACATCCCTCTTGAAGAGGTGATGGGCTTTTAAAGAGGTATTGATGTGATGGACCAGGTCCATATGGACGAGGTCGTAAAGGTTGGGAACATTGAGGAATTTCTCAGATTCAGCCACACCATCCTCAGTCAGGGCCACTGTTCTTGTCTTTTCGTCAACCTGGAAATCCCTGTTTTTATGGAAGCGGCGCACGAGATTGTCAATCCGGTAATAGAGCGAGGTCGACTCCTCTGTGGGGCCGGAGATGATGAGCGGAGTGCGGGCTTCGTCGATGAGAATGCTGTCAACTTCGTCGACGATGGCGTATCGATGTTCTCTCTGGACAAGATCCGAGAGGCGAAATTTCATGTTATCCCGAAGATAGTCGAAACCGAACTCATTGTTCGTACCGTAAGTGATGTGCGCCCTGTAGGCTTCTTTCCTTTCCTGGTCGCCCATGTCATGCTGAATCGTTCCCACTTCAAGGCCGAGGAATCTGTAGATCGATCCCATCCACTCAGTATCCCTTTTGGCCAAATAGTCGTTGACAGTGACGATGTGGACTCCCTTTTCTTCGAGCGCGTTGAGGTAGGCGGGGAGAGTGGCGACAAGAGTTTTTCCCTCTCCTGTCTTCATTTCAGCTATTTTTCCCTGATGAAGGACGACACCTCCCATGAGCTGGACATCGAAATGCCGCATTTTAATCGTGCGCCTGCCAACTTCACGGACTACGGCAAAGGCTTCGATGAGAATATCTTCGAGCGTTGCCCCCTGGCTTAATTTTTCTTTGAATTCCGCGGTTTTTGCCCGCAGCTCGGTGTCGCTGAGTTTTTGGATTTGCGGCTCAAGCTCATTGATGGCCGGAACATATGGCCGGAGCCTTCGCAGGTCTCTTTCGTTCTTTGTGCCGAATATTTTTTGAATCAGCCACTTATACATTAGATAATTTTTAGCAGAAAGGTGCTTTCTTGTCAATTAAAGCGGTCACAATTAAAGGGGACATTCCCCTTTTTCTATCCATTTTTTCAATTGACAGATCAAATTCAATCCATTAAAAAAAAGGGTGCGGCTGCTTTTAATAAAAGTTGCCTGTTCTCTTTTTAAATGACTGTGAAAAACATTCTCTCCTTTCGCTTATTGAAAAAGCACAGGAATCTTCTTCTTATCATTCTCGCTTTCCTTATTTTTCTCGGATCTTATCTCGTCTATATTCGAAAAGATATGTCAGATTTCGGGGTCTGCTATCGAGGCGGGCAGAGGATTCTCAAGGGTGAGACTCTTTACCGTGCCTCGGACGGCCATCTCCAGTATAAGTATTCTCCTGCTTCGGCCGTATTTTTCTCCATTCTGACTTTTCTGCCCTATGAAATCGCCAAGCTCATCTGGTATTTTGCCCAGCTTATCTTTCTCTTTCTTGCATTATCCTTATCTTATGACCTCCTTCCTTTGAAACAGAAGAAAAGAGGGACGGTCATGCTCTTATCCTTTTTGATTCTGGCCAAGTTTCTGGGCAGGGAGGTGGAGCTTGGGCAGGTGAATATTTTTATTCTTTTTTTGCTGCTTCTAATGGTCAAGGCTTCGCTCGAAAGAAAGGAGATAAAAGGCGGTCTTTTCTGGGGCTTTTCCCTCTTTTTCAAGCCCTATGCCCTGGTCTTTTTTCCTTATTTTATTCTCAAAAAAAAGTTAAAGCTCGTTGCATCCGGGCTGGGAATGCTCATCCTTGGCTTTTTGCTGCCTGCGATTTTTTATGGCTTCAAGCAGAATCTTCAGGTTTTAAAAGAATGGCCAAGAACGCTCTCCCTTTCCACGCCGTCTCTCATCGACCATTACGATAACGCCTCTCTCCAAGCTTTTTTCTTGAAGAATCTTCCTTCCGGACAGAGAGGACTGGCCTGGATATTGATCATTCTATTGGCATTTCTCATAGGCTTTTTTTTGCTGTGGATGATGCTCCTTTCCAGGAGAAAGGGTTTGAAAGAGCCTGAAGTCTTGGAATTTTCCTATCTTTTCATCTTGATCCCGCTTCTTTCTCCGTTAGCTTGGTATTACAATTACCTTTACTCTACGCTGGCCATTACGCTTTTAATAAATTTTATCGATAAATTTCCCCGGGCTCTGCGATATATCTTGATAGCAGATTTCGTTTTTATCGGAGCGAGTTTAAGGGAAATACTGCACAAGCATGCTTTTCGTTTTTATACCCAGCATTCCCTGGTTGTCATCGGCTTTTTAGTCATCCTCGCCTGCCTTTTCTATTCAAGGAAAAAAAGCTTTTCCTGAAAAATTGTCTAATATTCAAGATGATATATGGGCGAGGGTTGAATTCCTATTCATGATTTTTTTCCTTAACTTATATCTATCTTAAAAGATATGGACTTTTTTTCGATTCGCGTTATTATATAAGGCTGATTATCACTTAAGTAAGAAAGGATTTTCCGAGAACAAAATGCTTAGATTGGCCGATGCCCCTCCTGATACTACTTTACAGATCGTCGATATCTTGGGCGGACACGGAGTGCGCAGGAGGCTTATTGCCCTTGGCTTTCATAAAGACGATCTTATCGAGCTTGATTCGAAAAGTATCCTTGGCGGCCCGGTGCTTGTGAAAAACCTGACTTCTGACACATCGGTTGCGCTGGGAAGGGGAATCGCCTATAAAATCATGGTAACCATTGTTGATAAAAAAGAATAGATATCCTGATATCATCTTCATCGGACAGCCAAATTGCGGGAAGAGCGCACTCTTTAATGCCATTGCCGGCCTCAAGGCCGAGACCTCGAATTTCCCGGGAACAACAGTCAAGCACACCCACAGCCGGGTCAATGTCGGAGGAAGGATTCTCAACATCATCGATTTGCCCGGGACTTATTCCCTCAATCCTTCTGACCCGGCTGAGAAAGTCGCCTTAACTCACCTCTTCAGCGAAAAGCCTGATTTAATCATCAATGTCGTCGATGCCTCGGTCCTCAGCCGCAATCTGGAGCTGACTCTGGAGCTCATCGAGCTGGGATACCCGATGATAGTCGCCCTGAATATGACCGACCTGGCAGAAAGGAAGGGAATAGAGATTGACGTTGGAAAACTGGAAAAGCTTCTGGGAGTTCCGGTCGCGCCCACGATCGCCATTCGTGGACGCGGCATAAAAGAGATGCTCGATGCTGTTCTTAAGGCCTTGGATATGGCATTGCCCATAACCCAGATCAAATGGTCCAAGGATGTTGAGGATAAAATTGAAGAGCTGGAAAAGCGGGTTCCTGAGAGTTTTCCTGCTGTCGCCAACAGCAGGTTTATGGTGATAAAGATGATAGAAGCCAGCGGGCTTCTGGCTGACAAGATACTCAAGGAAATGAGCCTTCCCTTCAAGAAAGCTCTGGATAAAGTTAGGCGCGACCTGGAGGCTGGGCACAGCGCTCCTGCCTACGAAGTCATCGCTGCTGAAAGGCACAACCTCGCTCACAAGATTTTTGAGAAAAGCTGCCAGGTGAAGAGAGGAAGGCAGACAACCTTCCTGGATAAAGTTGATAGTTTTCTCATGAATCCCATTCTGGGCTATCTCGTGCTCATCGCTGTCTTCTTCGGGTTTTTCTTTATTATCTTCAAGGTTGGGAATCCTCTGGAAGGATTACTCCTCGGGCCTTTGGACAAATCGAGAAGTTTGCTTCTGCACCTGCTCGGAAAAGGCGCATTGTTCTATTTAGCCGACGGACTCCTTCAGGGAATTGGCGGAGGAGTGGCCATTGTCTTGCCCTACTTTGTTCCTCTCCTCTTCCTGATGTCCTTTCTCGAGGATGTCGGCTATCTGGCAAGGGCTGGGTTCCTGATGGATACCTTCATGCACCGCATCGGCCTTCATGGCAAGTCTGTTTCCCCTTTTATTCTCGGCTTTGGCTGCAATGTGCCGGCCATCGTCTCCACGCGGATCCTGGAATCCAGAAGGGACCGCGTCATCACCTCCCTCCTCATTCCCTTTATCCCTTGTTCTGCCCGGACAACAATCATCCTGGCTCTTGTGGCTTTCTACCTGGGTCCGGTATGGGCCCTTGGATTCTATCTTTTCAACGTTATCCTGGTTGCCGTGATCGGTAGAGTTATAACTTTCTTTGTTAAATCCCCCTCTCCTGGTTTGATTCTCGAGATTCCCTCGCTGAGAATACCTTCTTTGAAAAGCATCATACAAAAAACTTTTTTCCAGCTCAAATCTTTTTTAAAATTCGCCTGGCCAATTCTGATTGCTGGAAGCGTTGTCCTGGGTTTGCTTCAGTATCTGAATTTCGACCGGTTCATCAACATCGTCCTTTCTCCGCTGGTTGAAAAAGGCCTTGGCTTGCCGCGTGAGCTGGGCGTGACTCTTGTTTTCGGCTTTTTAAGGAAAGAGCTTTCTCTGCTCATGGCGCTCCAGGCGCTTGGAGTGAGCTATCAGAATTTGTTGAGCATTATTTCCAGGGAGCAGATTGTTATCTTTGCCGTGTTTGTTAATTTTTTTATCCCCTGCCTTTCCACTGTCGCCATTCTCTGGAAAGAGATAGGGAAAAAAGTCGCTTTTCTCTCCATGGCCCTGAATGTCAGCGTCGCTATCGCTCTGAGCCTACTTATCAGGCTGATTTTGGGGAAGTCATAGAAAGCTGGCCTTTCATTCAAACAGGTTTCGATAGGGGAGACGAATGTCCTGAATTCACCATGAATTAATATTCTGCACTTATCTTCCTTGTTTTCCCCTTTCGTTGACTTCTCGTGGCGACAATGATATTAATCATTGAGAAAGGATTTGGGGAAAGAGTCGATAAATGAAGAAGAAGAAATGGATGAGAGTATCCGATTCATGCGAAGCTGCTGAAGAATTTGATACAGATTATTATCTTGCCATGAGCAGAAAAGAGAGACTTGAAACTGTGCAGCTCTTGCGTGAAATCCATTTTAAGATGAAAAAAGGCTCTGAAAATGAAAGTCGAAAGAGATTACGAAGAACTATTCAAGTTCTTAAACAGACATAAAGTCAAATACTGTATCATCGGAGCTTATGCTGTAGCTTTTTATGCCAAGCCAAGGTATACAAAAGATATTGATATCCTTGTCGAGCCAAGTGTGGACAACAGCGAGAGAATTGTCAGAGCACTGAACGATTTTGGCTTCAAAAGCTTGAAGCTGTCCAGCAGGGATTTTCAAACAAGGGGAAAGGTCATTCAGCTGGGATATGAACCGCTCAGAGTGGACTTTTTGACATCTGTTCAGGGGTGCAGCTTTAAAAAAGCCTGGGAAGATAGAATGATTGGAGCTTACGGAGCTGAAAAACTTTATTTTATCGGGCTTGATGATTTGATAAAAATCAAAAGAAAGTCAAACCGCCTCCAGGACAAGATTGATTTAGACCTTCTTTTGGGGGCAAAAAAGAAAGCCTCGAGCATGTAAGCAAGGTTGACGGTATATTTGCTGATAGGCTCGGCATATCCTCTGAAAAGCCCATTTTACTCAGCCCTCTTATCAGGCTGATTTTGGGGAAGTGGGCTTCCGCTTCTTCTCGCCTTCGAGGATGACTGCTGCCACGGCATATTCTTTGAGGTGGGAAATGGAAACAAGGGCCTTATCGATGAAAAATCTTTCTTTGAATTTTATATCAAGCTGAGGCTTTCCAGAACTCAGGTTGAAAAGCTCGACATCCTGCCAGCTAATTCTTTTTCCAATGGCTTTAAAGAAAGCTTCCTTGACTGCAAAACGGGCTGCCAGATGCTGGTGCTTATTTTTCTTCTTCGAGCAGTAATCGATTTCCTTGGGAGTGAAGATTCGTTCAAGGAAGCGTGGATTTTTTTCTGCGAGTTTTCTCACCCTTTCGACATCAATGATATCAATCCCAATCCCTATGACCATTTCAGGCTCCTTTTTTAAGCACGTATGTTCAAATCTGTGATATAGATTGGATCAGTCTGTGTGTTTCGAAAACACGCAGGCTTTGCCCCAGCGAGGCAAAGCCTGCTCGGTTTCAAGCTTCGCTGCTTTGCCCATGGGCAAAGCAGCGGGGGGTTCCAAGGGGGTATGACCCCTTGGTCGCAGGACGCTTT
>CAZYBE010000044.1:0-23758 GCA_964645765.1 uncultured Eubacteriales bacterium | reverse complement strand
AAAAGACAGGAAATGTTGTAATAACAATTTTATAAAATTGTGACTTGAATGGCTTCGGTTGATAGTGAGAGCAAAACAGATCTTCCTCAACATGCCAATTTCTCCTGCAAAGATTCATAAGGTGCTCAAGAATCAACTTGAGTTGACACGGCCACAGGCAGATAGGCGTCTACGAAAAAACCGACACGCCTCCAATACGATTTTCTTAGTTATCCCCCTTGAGCAATCAAGGGTGGAGGCAAAAGAAATAGGCGTTTCGGGGAAGGGAATGGGCGATACAGGATTTGAACCTCTGACTTCTACCGTGTGTAGGATAGACAAGAAGAAGAAAAAGCGCAGAAAATAAAAGATTCCCCTGTAAGCAGGCGAATTTCCGGGCTTTCCGGATTGCGATATTTTTCGATATTTTGACGTATTTAATGACTTCTCCCGATATTTTTGGGCTATGGCCTATCAAACAGAATTGCCATCCAGTGGAAATAGCCTCTTCTCGCTAATATGCCCCTCTGGCAAACATCCGCATTTTCAAATCAGCCGGAATTCTTGTTGCAGGATTATTCAATGAATAAAAAAATATTGTAGCATAGGGCGAATTCTTTAATTATTTGTAAAATTGTAAAAAACAAATAGATGAACTATTTGCAAAGAAGGATATTCAAAAAATTTCTAAAGAGCTCTTTTATTAAACATGCCTTTGAGCTTCTCTTTCAGGGCGTCTGTGAACTCAGCCTCGACTTTCTTCGCCTTTGCCCTCAATATTCTGTCTCCAAACATGGCCAGCTTTCCCACGATAGAGGCATCACACTTGTAGGAAAGCTCAACCTCTTCACCCGCCTCAATTAAATCTATCCATGTTTTCTGAGTGAAATGACCTGCTTTGCCGATATCCTCCCCTTCCCCCTCCATCTCGATGTGTGTCGGAGGCTCTATCTTTGTCAGGATGTTTTTGAACTTGAAACGGACTGAGATGGGGCCGACATTCTGCTTGATGACACAATCGTAGGTCTTCTCATCAATCTGCTCGATTTTTTCTGCGCCCGGGAGGCAAGCCTTTAAGGTCTCTGGCAGCAGAAGCACATCCCAAAGCTTTTGAATTGGTGCCTTTAATCTGAACTTTCCTTCAAGGATCATTTTTTTTTATAAAACCTTTTCTGCCTCTTTCTCCAGAAGCTCGGCCAAAGTCTTGTAGCCTTTGTTTCCTGGCTCCATGGTCTGGATGAGCAGGAGCTCGATGAAGTTGAGCCCCTTTGAGTTGACCCAGTCTTTGTGAGCCTGGTCTCCTATTCCAAAAACGTGCCGCGTCATATCCATGGTATCCGGCCAGACCTTGCTGCACACAGGGCACTTATAAGCCACTTGCTTCTCTCCTCAGCCTTCTTTCTTCTTTTTTTTGTCCCTGAGCGCCTCGAGCACCTTCTCAGGAGTGATAGGAAGGTTTTTGATGCTGACGCCGACAGCATGGAAGACAGCGTTGCTCAGCGCTCCTGCTGTCGGGTTTGTCAGGCCTTCGCCCGCCTCCTTTGCTCCAAAAGGCCCTTCAGGCTCGTAGGTCTCGACTTCACAGACTTCTGTCTCGGGCATCTCTGTCGCTCTTAGAACTTTGTAATCGACAAGATTGGGGTTGAGAATCTTTCCTTCGTCCATTGGCAGGTCTTCAGTAAAGCCATAGCCTGCGGCCATGGCGATCGCGCCTTCAAGCTGGCCTTTAAGTCCTAAAGGATTGATGACCTGGCCGCAGTCATGAGCAGTCACGCAATTCTTAAGAGTTATCTTTCCTGTTTCTGGGTCGACTGCTATCTCAACAGCCTGGACGCCGAAGCTGTAAGCTGGAGAGATCATCCCCTTGCGGTGCGGAGTGTAATGTCCTCTGGCGAAAATCGGCTGGCCATCCCTGCCTCTTATCGCTTCCTTAACTACATCATAATAGGAAAGCCCACGCTCCGGCCGAGCTATAAGATGGACCCATCTGTCCTTTATGTCCAAATCATAAACAATATTCGGCGAAAGCTTTGCTGCCGCAAACTCGAGGAGCTGCTGCTTTGCCTCTGAAGCTGCCATCTTGACCGCATTCCCCTGCATCAGAGTCTCACGGCTTCCCCAGGCGCCGAGGTCAACCGGGCAGGTCTCTGTATCTCCCATGTGAAGACGAATGTCATCAAGGCGAACGCCCAGCTCCTCGGCACAAATCATGGATAGAGTTGTATTTGATCCCTGGCCCATGTCCTGGGAGCCGACATAGAGGTCGACTTTTCCATCGACGTTTATCTTGACCACCGCTGAGGAAAAAGCATAAGGCGTGTCAAACCAGTTAAAGATTCCGCCTGACATGAAGCCGTAGGCAGCAATGCCAATGCCATGATTTGAAGGGAGTTTGCCCCGCGCCTTGACCCATTTATCTACCGTGTCAAGGCACTGGCTCAGGCCGCAGCTTTGAATCCAGGCCTGTCCTGGAACTTCATAGCCAGGGTACATGGCGTTCTTGCGCCTGATTTCAATCGGGTCAAGGCCAAGCTCTTTGGCTATCAGCTCAATCTGGGTCTCGGCGCAGAAATGCGCTTGCGGAGCGCCAAAGCCGCGCATGGCTGAGCTCGGCGCGGTGTTGGTATAAACACGGTAGCCGTCATACCTGTAGCTCGGCCAGACATAGGGAAAAGCCTGGAAAAACCCGGTTAGATAGAGGGCGGTCGCTCCCATCGAGGTGTAGGCGCCGCCTTCAGTGAAAACGCGCGCTTCTTTGGCGACAAAGGTCCCGTCTTTCTTAACGCCTGTTCTCAGGTAATAGAACATCGGCGTGCGGCGCTTGGTCGCCATAAACTCTTCTTCGCGGCTGAGGACAATTTTTACCGGCTTGTAGAGCTTCATCGAGAGAAGAGAGCTGCAAAACTGAGCCGAATCGAGCTCGAACTTGCTGCCAAACCCGCCGCCGGTGTAGCGGGAAATGACCCTGACATCGCTCTCCCTCAATCCTAAAACCCAGGCCAGCAAAACCTGGATATAATAATGAGATTGGGTTGAGGTGTAGACAGTGAGCTTTCCTTCAGGGCTGTAGCTTGCCACAGCACAATGTGTTTCCATGCAAACATGATGCTGGGATGAGCACCTGAACCAGTCCTCGCGGATGTAGTCGGCTTCCTTAAACCCCTGGTCAACATCTCCCCACTCGATATGCCGTGTGACGTTGATGTTGCGCTCAGCATGTTCATGGAGCCGGGGCGCGCCTTCTTTTATGGCATTAAGAGGCTCGAAAACAGCAGGCAAAGGCTCATACTCGACCTCGATTAAATCCAGCGCTTCCTCAGCAGTGTCTTCGTCAACTGCCGCCACTGCAGCCACAGGCTCCCCGATATAACGGACCTTTTCCCGGGCAAGGATTTCCTCGTCGCAGAGCTCTTTGAACCTGCGCCATATTCCTTGCTTTATGCCCAGAGTATCTTTCCCGGTAACGACTCCCTTAACGCCAGCAAGCTTCTCGGCTCGGCTTGTGTCGATGCTCTTTATTTTTGCGTGAGGATAAGGGCTTCTCAGAATCTTGCCGTAAAGCATGCCAGGAAGCTTAACGTCAAAGGTGTATATCGCCCTGCCAGTGACTTTTGCCACGCCGTCGATGTTATGAACAGGGGTGTTGATGACTGTGAACTTCTTCACCGCTCTCCCTCCCTGTACTTACCTTCGGCTACACCCTGGATGGCGCGGATGATGCTATTGTAGCCTGTGCAGCGGCAGATATTGCCGTGGATGGCTTCTTTGATCTCTTCCTTGGTTGGTTTTGGATTCTCCTTCAATAAGGCCGTTGCCGAGATCAGCATTCCTGAGGTGCAGAAGCCGCATTGATAGGCGCCCTCATCAAGGAACGACCTTTGAATCGGGCTGAGCTTTGCTCCTTCAGCCAGGCCTTCGACTGTTATCACCTCAGCGCCGTCAGCCTGCATGGCTAGAATCGAGCATGATTTTACGGCCATACCGTTCAACAGGACCGTGCACGCCCCGCACGATGCTGTGGTGCAGGCTCTTTTCGTGCCGGTAAGGCCGAGCTCATCCCTTATCACTTCCACAAGCAATTTTTTTGGCTTGATGTAAAGCTCATGGCTTTCGCCGTTGACTGTTATGCGCAGCAAATGCTTTTCCATAATTGATGCCTTCCTCTCAAACCAAGGCCATGGCTTTTTCCCAAGCCTTCTTCACCATCCTTATCGCCAGCACCTTGACCAAATATCTTCTGTAGGCTTCTGTGGCATGGATGTCAGTGACCGGGTCAGCCTCTTCTGACGCTTTCTCGCCGACCCGTTCGAACAGCCCATCATAGAGCTTCTGCCCGATGAGCAATTTTTCAGCTTCTTTCGCCCGCCGCGGTGTTGAAGCAGCAGCTCCGAGTACAATCCTTGCTTCATTGCAGCTTGTGCCTTTGCTGTCCAGAGTTATCGAGGCAGCAACCGAGACAATCCCCAATTCATTCTTGATGATATTGAACTTTTCGTAAGCCAGCGCAGTTCTTGAAGGAATAGTCGGAACCTGGACTTCAAGGAGAAGTTCTCCCGGCTCGAGCTTAGTCTCAAAGAAATCAACAAAAAATTCTTCAACAGGCATTGTCCGCTCTCTTTGCCTGTTGGCCGTCTTCACTGAGGCATTCAGGGCAATGAGCACTGGCCCAGGGTCGCCGGCAGGGTCGGCATGAGCGAGGTTGCCGCCGATTGTGCCCCAGTTGCGGGTCTGGATGGAAGCCAAGTTCTGCTCCATCTCAGCTAATACCGGATAATGCTCTTTAACCAGGGGTGATTTTTCTATTTCGCGGTGAGTGGCTGCGGCTCCTATCTTCAACCCGGTTTTATCATTGAAGTCAATGTAGCTGAGTTCCTTGACAGCCTTGATGTCTATCAGATTCTTGGGAGCGACCAACCCCTGGCGCATCAGAATGAGCAGCGACTGTCCGCCGCAGATGACCTTGTAGTCGTCCTTGTGCTCGTCGAGGCAATCGAGCGCCTCGTCTTTTGTCTTTGCTCTGAAGTAGACAAAATCCCGAATCACTTCCTTTTCCTCTCGATGAATTCGTTTAGGGCCAGCCACGAAGGACTCGGAAAAATCTTCGGCATTTCAAACTCAGCGCTAAAACCGCTGCTCCATGATTTCTGCTCTGCTTTGTCTGTGGCTGTGTTTCCTAAATATCCACGATACTTGGCATAATAACAGAGATAGTAATGCCTTCCTCTGTATTGAGCGCACTCCCGGCACAGCTTTCCTGAAAAGGGACAGAGCATTTTTATCTTTGCCATTTTTTACTCTATTCGAATTTATTCTGAAAGAAAATTTCGCTTCCCATAATCGGCAACGAAAGATAATCAAAAAAAGGAGCCTTTGTCAAGAAAAACTCAGGCCTCCTGGTTACAAAGTTTTGTAAATTTGGTATGATTAGGCCTGAATTTTTCAGGGTCGCTGCCTGCATTCGCAAAAAACTTTCCGAGCACGGAGGAAAGATGAGTGAAAGAAACATCGTGGTCATGCCCGGAGACGGCATCGGAAAGCTTGTGCTTCCAGAAGCTTTGAAAGTTCTCGATGCCGTCGGGTTCAAGGCAAATTATATCCCTGCTGATATCGGCTGGGAGTTCTGGTGCAAGCAAGGAAATCCCCTGCCCCAGCGCACCGTAGAGCTTCTTGAAAAACACCGGATTGGCTTATTCGGAGCCATCACTTCAAAGCCAAAGGACAAGGCCGATAAAGAACTCAGGCCAGAGCTCCAAGGAAAAGGCTATGTCTATTACAGCCCCATTGTCGGACTGCGCCAGCGTTTCAATTTAGACATCTGCATCCGACCCTGCCAGACCTTCAAGGGAAATCCCCTTAATTTTGTGAAGAGGATGGATAATAAAATTGTCGAGCCCGAGATTGATGTTGTTATCTTCCGCCAGAACACCGAATGCCTCTACTGTGGAGTCGAGTGGACAAACCCGCCGGATGTCGTCCGCTCTGCCCTCGAGACTCACCCCAAGATGTCTGCCTTCAAGAATACGGCGAGCAAGGACATGGCCGTTTCCTGCCGCATCTTCACCCGCAAAGCCTGCCAGCGCATCGCCCTCGAAGCCTTCAAGCACGCCCGCAAGTTTGGGTACAAGAGCGTGACGGTTTGCGAGAAGCCAAACGTCATCCGCGAGACATCAGGAATGATGCTCGCCGAAGCCCATAAGATAGCCCAGCAATTTCCTGAGATTTCGCTCTGGGAGACAAACATCGATGCCCAGATGATGTGGCTCAACAAGAACCCTGAGGATTATGGCGTCATCGTCTCCGGAAACATGTTTGGAGACATCGTCAGCGACGCCTTTGCCGGGCTTGTCGGAGGCTTGGGCTTTGCCAACAGCGCCAACATCGGAGAGACCTGCGCCATCTTCGAGCCAACCCACGGCTCAGCGCCGAAGTACGAGAACCTCAGGCCGTCGATCGTCAACCCCATAGCTATGATTCTGAGCGCCTGCCTGATGCTGGATTATCTTGGCGAGGAGGATATGGCAAAAAGAATCCGCAAGGCCATCGCCGCTGTCGTCGCCGAAGGCAAAGTTCGCACCTACGACATGATGAGGCTTGTCGGAGGGCCTGATGTCATCTCTAAAGGAGCGGCTTCGACCGGGCAAATGGCAGAGGCCATTATCGCCAAAATATGACAGCTCAGATTTTTTTTAATATCGCTCGCAGAGAGGATAAAAATGAAAGAAAAAATTGAAAAGCTCTTCAGCGAACAGTTGGTTAAAATCAAGGACCTCAACCTGAGGAACAAAGTCGTCGAAGTTTGGGTGAAAGCCGCAAAAAAAGGAGGCTGGAAGCCCGAGGAACTTGAAGGAATACCTTTTACTCTTTTGACTCAGGCTAAAGGAATAAACCTGGTCGAGCATACCATAGCCGTGACCGAAGGCGCGCTGGGGCTGGCTGAAGCGATGATTAAAAATTACAGAGAAATGCCCTTTGAGGTCAATCTCGATTGGCTTATCGCCGGCGGCCTGCTCCATGACGTGGGAAAGCTCCTGGAATTCGAGAAGACAAAGGACGGGAAATACAAGAAAAGCTATGAAGGTAAATGCGCCCGCCACCCTGTTTCCGGGGCGATACTTGTCGCCCAGGCAGGAATGCCTGATGAAATAATCAACATCGTTGCCTGCCACGCCAAGGAAGGCGAGGGCCGGCCGCAGAGAATCGAGACTGTGCTCATCCACCAGGCTGATTTTGCCACGTTTGACCCGATGGTCATGCTGGAAAAAGGGCTGCTTATCGTTTGATTTCAATCGAGAAAAAGATGAAAAGAATTAAGACAGGAAAAACGATTATCGAAAAAATAATCTCAAGCCACACGGACAAGGCCGTGAAGCCGGGAGACATGGCCGATATGGCTGTTGATGTCCGGATTGCCCGCGACTTCGGAGGCGCCAATGTCGTCAAGAATATAGAACAAAATCATCTCAGCCTAGCTGACCCGGCAAAGACATTCTTCACTTTCGACTGCAACCCAGGAGGCTGCTTGCAGAGCTATGCTACGAACCAGCAGCTCTGCCGCGAGTTTGCACGGAAAAACGGAATAAGAATCTTCGACATCGATGCTGGGATTGGAACCCATCTGGCTATCGATGAAGGGATTGTCTTGCCAGGAGAAACTCTCGTTTCCACGGATTCACATGCCAACCTGGTCGGCGCCATCGGAGCCTTTGGCCAGGGGATGGGTGACCAGGATATCGCCTATGCCTTTGCCAAAGGAAAGGTCTGGTTCGAAGTCCCAGCCACAGTCAAGGTCATTCTGAGAGGCGAGCCGTCTGCTCTGGCAACTGCGAAAGATATTATCCTGGCCGTTCTCAAAGAATTCGGGGCAAATGGGCTCCTCGGTTATGCAGCCGAATATTATGGAGAATACAGCGAAAAGCTCGGCCTTTCAGGAAGAATTACTGTGGCCTCGATGGCGACTGAAATGGGAGCAATCTGCAGCTTCTTCCCTCCAAGCGAACAAGTTATCCGCTACTCAAAACGGGTGAGCAAGAGGGCTTTCAAGCCTGTCCATGCGGACAGGAAAGCAGAATATAAAGAGGTGAGAGAAATCAATATCGAAGATTTAGGTCCGCTCATCTCAAGGCCAGGCCATCCTGAGGATGTGGTCTCAGTCAAGGAGGTCAAGGCTAAGAAAATCGATTCTTCTTTTATCGGAAGCTGCACCAACGGCCGTATCGAAGACCTTCGTCTTGCTGCCAAGATTCTCAAGAACAGAAAAGTTGCGCCTGGCGTTGTCCTGAAGATTGTTCCAGCCACGGATAGAATCTGGCAACAGGCATTAAAAGAAGGCTTAATCACAATTTTCAAACTCTCAGGAGCGCTGGTTGGAAACGCCGGATGTGCCGGCTGCGCAGAAGGCCAGGTCGGACAGAACGGGCCTGGCGAGGTGACGGTCAGCACCGGCAACCGCAACTTTGCCGGAAAGCAGGGAAAAGGAGATGTCTACCTCTGCTCCCCTGCCACGGCTGCGGCTTCGGCTGTGGCCGGTGAGATAACCACTGCCGACAGGATCCCTAAAACTCCAAAGGTTTTCCCAGTTTCCAAAAGAATGGAAAAACCTGCAGGCAAGAAGCCGCAGGAACACATAAAAAAACCGACAAGAATCAAGGGCAGAGTCTGGGTCGTCAAACAGGATAACATCGATACTGACATGATCTACCACAACAAATATCTGACCGTGACAAAGGTCGAGGAGATGGGGCAATACGCATTCAGCAACCTTGAAGGCTTCAGGGATTTTCCAAAAAAAGTCAAGGAAGGAGATATCATCCTCTCCGGCAAAAACTTTGGCTGCGGCTCAAGCCGGCAGCAAGCCGTCGACTGCTTCAAGGCGCTCGGCGTGGCCATGGTCATCGCCGAGTCATTTGGCGCCATCTACAAGAGAAATGCCATAAACTCAGGCTTCCCGGTGATGGAAGCTGCGGATATCGAAAAATTGAACCTGAAAGACGGGGACGAGATCGAAGTCGATTTTCTGAGCGGCGAGATAAAAAAAATTTCCACCGGCGAAACCATCCAGGCCTCGCCCTTCTCCGATGTCCAGTTTGAGATCTTCGAGCGCGGCGGGCTATTGCAATAAAAAAGGTTTAAGTTATACGATACTTGGGAATAAGCTTGGAGGTGCGACATGATCGACCGGGCCGAGGCAGGGAAAAAAGAGACAGCGTCTGATTGCTGGGTGCGCCTTGAGATAAAAAAGAAGGGGGGAATTAAGATCGACCTGAAGAGCAAGGTCAAATCCATGTACGGAGAGGCGATAAAAAAGACGGCAGAGAAGATGATGAAGTTTTTCGACATTGAAAACGCCCTCCTCTTTATCGAAGACAGCGGAAGCCTTCCCTTTGTCCTGACCGCAAGGGTCGAGGCAGCTGTCAAAAAGATTTTCCCTCAAGAAAAAAAAGAATTTATCCGGCCGGTCATCCCTCAAAATCTCTACCAGGTGAAGCGTGACAGGCCGCGGCGCAGCCGGCTCTACGTTCCTGGAGACCAGGCGAGATTGATCATAAATGCCGGCCTCTACAAGCCTGACGGAATCATCCTCGACCTTGAAGACTCAGTCGCCCCTCCAGAAAAAGAATCGGCCCGGTTCATCGTCAGGAATGCGCTGCGCGAGGTGGATTTTCTTGGCGCAGAAAGGATGGTGCGCATCAATCAACTTCCATTGGGAGCGAAGGACCTTGAATTCATCGTTCCCCACGGCGTTCATACTGTTCTCATTCCTAAATGTGAGGATGAGGAGGTAGTGAAGGACGTCGACACCTATGTCCAGTCTCTGCGCTCCCGCAATAAAGTTAGGCACGAGGTCTACCTGATGCCGATCATCGAGAGCGCCCTGGGAGTGGTCAACGCTTACAAGATTGCTGCAGCTTCTTCAAACAACGTTGCCCTGACCATCGGGCTTGAGGACTTCACCGCTGATATCGGTGTTGAAAGAACTCTGGAAGGAAAGGAAAGCTCCTTAGCGCGGCTTCAGGTTGTGGTTGCAGCAAGAGCAGCCGGAATTCAGCCCATCGACAGCGTCTTTTCTGATGTCGCTGACGAGCAGGGCCTGAGGGCAAGCTCCCTCGAAGCCAAATCGCTCGGCTTTGAAGGAAAAGGGTGCATCCATCCCGGGCAAATAAAGATTGTCCATGAAGCATTCGCTCCGAGTGAGACCGAGATTGAGCGGGCAAAAAAAATATATCTTGCCCTCGAGAAGGCGCAGAAAAAAAGAAGCGGCGTTATAGCTTTGGGGAGCAAGATGATCGACCCGCCTGTGGTGAAAAGGGCAGAGAGAATTCTGAAGCTCGCCATCCAGAATAAACAGATTTCTGCCAACTGGAAGAAGGAGGATAAGGATGAAAGGAAAGATTAACGCTGCAGGCCGCTGGGTGCCGGAAAAGATAAACGATAAACCCGTCATCCCCTTTCGTGGGGTCGGCGAATACATCCCCAAGGGCCGCAAGGCTTCTCCTCCTATCGTCTCCTGCGCTAAGTATCCCAGGAATGGGAACAAAGTCGTGTCCAGCCTGAGGGAAGCGCTCAAGCGGGCAGGGCTGCGAAAAGGGATGACCATTTCCACCCATCATCATTTCCGGGATGGCGATAAAGTGGCCAATAAAGTTTTTGACATTGCAGCTGAGATGGGAGCAAAGCATTTGAGGTGGTTTCCCAGCGCTTCATTCCCCTGCCATGAGCCGATCATCGAGCACCTGGAATCAGGTGTCATTCATCACATCGAAGGCAGCATGAACGGGCCCCTCGGAGAATTCTGCTCAAGGGGGAGGATGAGAGGGCAGGGAGTCCTGCGCTCTCACGGCGGCCGCTACCGGAGCGTCCAGGACGGAGAAGTCCATATCGACATCGCGGTCATCGCTGCTCCAACCGCGGACCCTTTCGGGAACGCCAACGGGCTTTTCGGAAAATCGGCCTGCGGGCTGCTGGGCTTTGCTCTGGCCGACTCTCAATATGCCGATAAAGTCATCATCGTCACCGATAACCTTGTTCCTTTTCCCTGCGTCCCCTGGCAGATTCATGGAAATCATGTGGACTATGTGGTGGTCATGGATGAAATCGGCGACCCGAGCAAGATTATTTCAGGGACAACGCAGATAAGCCGAAGCCCGGCACGCCTCTTAATTGCAGAGTATATTGCCCGTTTCATCAAAGAAACAGGAATCATGAAAGATGGGTTTTCTTTCCAGGCAGGCGCAGGGGGCACAGCCCTGGCTTTTGTCAAATATCTGAAGGAATACATGAAAGAGGCGAATGTCAAGGCGCGCTTTGTGAGAGGAGGAAGCACCAAATATCTGGTCGAGCTTTTGGAAGAAGGCTTGACCGATTATATCCTCGACGGGCAGACTTTCGATTTAGACGGAATAAGGTCGATGAGGGAAAACCCGAATCATGTCAACACCAGCCCGTTTACGAGCTACAACTATCATGGCAAAGGGAATTTCGCCAGCCTCGTCGATGCTGTTGTGCTTGGGGCAACAGAAATCGATGTCAATTTCAACGCCAATGTCGTCACCCATTCTGACGGGATGCTCCTCCACGGAATCGGCGGTTGGCAGGACTGCCTCTTTTCCAAATGCGCCATCCTGGCTGTGCCCTCTTTCCGCGACCGCATACCGGTCATCGTCGATAGGGTCACGACTCTCTGCGGACCGGGCGAGCTCATCGATGTTGTCGTCACCGAGAAAGGAATTGCCGTAAATCCCAGGCGTAAGCACTTGCTTAAGGTGCTCAAAGGCTCGAGCCTGCCGATAAGGCCGATCAAGGAGATTAAAGAAGAAGTCGAAAAAATATGCGGAGGAGCTCCTTCGCCGCCCGATGTCGATAAGGACCATGTTGTGGCCGCAGTCCAGTGGGTGGATGGAACCTTGATTGACGTTGTCTACAAAGTGCTCTAATTATGGGGACACAATACTTATTTATGTTACTTTTTGAAAAAGAAGTGTCATGGGACAGACTTTAATCGAAAAAATAATCGCCAGAGCATCTGTAAAAAAGGAAAAAGGGGACTGTCCCCTTTTTGTCAGCCGAGGAGAGATTGTTTTCGTCTCACCTCACCGCATCCTCTCCCACGACAATTCAGCAGACATATCCAAGACTTTTAAAAAAATGGGCGCGAAAAAAGTCTGGAATCCAGGCCGCATTTTTATCGCTCTGGACCATGCTGTTCCCCCTCCTGATGAAAAAAAAGCGTTGAGCCACAAAGTCATCAGAGACTTTGTCGCCGAACAGGGAATCAAGAATTTCTACGACTGCGGCGTGGGAATCTGCCACCAGGTTTTGCCTGAGTTCGGACATGTCGTTCCTGGAGTCATCATCCTCGGCTCTGATTCTCACACCACCACCCACGGCGCTTTTGGAGCTGCAGGAATAGCCATCGGCCGCACAGAGACAGCCAGCGTCTGGGCTATCGGTGAGACGTGGCTGAAAGTTCCGGAGACGATAAAAATCTTGCTCAAGGGCAAGCTTAAGAAAGGTGTCTATGCCAAGGATGTCATCCTTTTTATCATCGGCCAGATAGGCGCGGACGGAGCCAATTACAAATCCGTGGAGTTTTACGGCGAGGTCATCAAAAGAACTTCAGTGAGCGAGCGGATGACCATCTGCAATCTTTCAGCTGAGATGGGAGCAAAAGCTGCGATCGTTCCTTTTGATGAGACAACAAAGGAATGGCTCAAAGGAAGAGTCAAAGAGCGGTATGAGCCGCTTTATGCTGATGCCGACGCCGAGTATGAAAAAGTCATTGAGCATGACCTCAGTGATTTGAAGCCCCAAATCGCCTGCCCCCATAAAGTCGACAATGTCCATCCTGTCAGAGAATTGCCGAAAATCAAGTTCGATGTCGCCTTCCTTGGAACATGCACCAACGGCAGGCTGGATGATTTGAAGATTGCTTCAGAGATAGTCAGCAACAAGAAAATCGCTTCAGGCGTAAGGCTGCTCGTCTACCCTGCTTCTCAGGAAGTGCTGCGCCAGGCATTAAAATTGGGCTATATTGAAAAGCTGGTCGCTGCTGGTGCAGAAGTTGCAGTCCCATCCTGTGGACCATGCCTTGGAGCTTACGGCGGAGTTCTGGCTCCTGGAGAGAAATGCATCAGCTCAGCCAACCGAAATTTCAAGGGAAGGATGGGCTGCAAGGAAGGGACAGAGATATACCTCGCCAGCCCGGCCACTGTTGCCGCCTCAGCCCTGGCAGGATACATAACCGCGGAGGCATGAAATGGAGTTTCAGGGAAGGGTCTGGGTTTTCAAGGACGACGATATAAACACAGACTTGATCTATCCAGGAAAATACACCTATGAGCCTCTCCAGCCAGAAGAACAGGCCAAGCACGCCATGGAGGACTATGACCCTGAGTTTTCGAAGCGGATCAGAAAGCACGATCTTATCGTCGCCGGGAAATACTTCGGCTGCGGCTCGTCAAGGGAGCAGGCAGTAACTTGCTTGAAATATGCCGGAGTGGATGCTGTTGTGGCCAAGTCATTTGCCAGGCTCTTTTACCGGAATGCTATAAACTCTGCTTTGGCTGGCATCGAATGCCCTGAAGTCGTCGATGCTGTACTGGAGCAAACAGCAGAGCACGTTTCGAGGCTGACAAGCCTTGAAATGAAAATAAACTTTTCTGAAGGTAAAATCTTTCTCGGCTCCAAAGAATATTCCTTTCCGCCCTGGAACGAGCAGGCCATGCTCATTTTTAAAGCCGGCGGCCTGACCGAGTATACAAAGCAGCGCCTCAAGCAAAAATAAGCACAAAGAAAAAAGCGATTAAGCTTGCAATCCGCAAGTTACTTAAAAATAAGGTCTTAATTGACAAAGTCATTTCATATTGAATAAAATCTAAGCATAAGAGGGGAAATAGAATTAATAAAAATACTTTTCTGTTTTTAGAGCGAATAATGAGAAAGGTCTTTCTGGATAAGCTTCTTCGTCCTTTATTCCTAATTTTTGGTGTGTGGCTTATTTTATCCATCGGGAACGAATATGCTCAAGGGAAGGATAAAAAAGCAGGCCTGTTCCTTGGCGCTGGCCTGGGATATGGAATAGTCAACAAAGACGATTGGGGCGACGAGAGTGGTTTCAACGCGCTTGGCCGATTTGGCTTCGGCTTGAACGAGAGCTTCTTGCTAGAACTAGAATTTGACTTTCACTGCATCAATGAAGCTAAAGAAGGTAAAGAAAATGCATATTTCGCACCTCTTGGGTGGCCGGCTGGTATCGGTTATTATATGGTCTATAAAACCAGTTACATTCTTGCATCACTCCAATTCTTTTTTTATAAAGGTTTTTACGTGCGTTCTGGTGTTGGCGTTGTGACTAATAGGCTTGCACACAACCAGTTGGAGTTTGTAGGGAATAATGAAGGTGACAACGGGTCGAATTATAAGCTTGTAGGGATTAATATAACTAAGGAAGAAGCCTTTGCTTTTGGTCTTTCACTTGGCTATGAATACCGAGTTATACAACACTTTGCCCTTTCTTTAGAGAGTATTTTCCGAAGAAGTGGTGGGAGTGAGGGGAGGACGGTCTTAGGTATAGAGGTTGTCGGAATCTGGTATTTTAAATATCCATAGATAAAATTCAAAAAAAAGGACATTCAATTTCTTACAAAAAACCTGTCTCTCTTTTATTTGTTTTCATCACAGAAAAAGAATGCCTTTGTGGCTTGAAAATCGTTTAACAATTTCTTTATAATGAATAAATAATCAACGAGACCAAAAGATCTCTGAAAAAATAAATTATTTCAAACCCAATCTTGTAATAGCCTTTTTATAAGCTTCCTCGTCTCTTCTATAACCCACCATGATCACATAAACCAGGATTTTTTCTTCTTCGATTTCATAAATGACCCTATATTTTCCAATTCTCAATTTCCAATAGCCCTTCAATTCACCTCTTAGAGGTTTTCCAAATTCTTTGGGTTTGGTGGCTAATTTTTTTCTAATAGTTTTTAGGATTCTTTGCTGCTCTGATCTATCAATCTTTTTAAAATCTTTCTTAAAAACCAGCTCATCAATCAGGACTTCGAACACTACTTTAATCCCAACCTCTTCTCTGCTTCTTCAAGTGTGATCAATTTTTTATCTTTTCTTTGAGCTCTCTCCTTAGCTAAATGGCCTAAAATGTAATCTTCCAGATTCTCAATTATTTCTTCCATCTTTTTATATTCGTCATAATCGACAATGACTCCGACAGGCTTATTTCTCCTGGTTAATATGACTTTATTCGATTTAATCTTCTCTAATATATCAGCTATTACTTTCCTTAATTCTGCCACTCCAATGATTGTTGTCTTTTCCTCGACCGTAATCATTTGTATCTCCTATTTGTACAATTAAAATGGTATTTTAAATATACAATTGAGCATCAACTATGTCAAGGTGATTTTCTCAATTATCCCTGAGCCGAGAAATAAAAGTAATACAACTTTTATCTTTGACCTACGAATTTTTAGGCTTTAATCTTTCTTTTATCTAAGACTGCAACAAAGGAAAACGTAATCAGGCTTACGCCCCATAGCAAATAAATGGGATGCGGTAGACTGACTTTTTTAAAGAATGAAGGAAGCTGGGGAAAGATAAGCCAGAAGCCGAGAGCGGCCATGGACATAAGCAAAGTCCAGGAAGCATGGCTGCGGCGGCAGATTTTTGGACAGAAGAGGGTCATCAAGGTGATTAAAGTGTAGGCCGTGGTCAATGAAAGTCCGATGAGCAATGTCTTTATGATGCCGGAAACAGTGACGGCAAGAAGGTAGGTGAACAAGCTCAAAACAAGAACCGAGGCTCTGGAGACCGCTCTCTCTCCCTTTTCTTTAAGGTCAGGCGCGAAAAATCTTTTTATCAAATCCCCGACAACAAGAGTGGCGCAGCCGACAAGCAGGGCTGAGGCGGTGGAAACATCCGCAGCCCAGAGGCCGGAAAGGACTATGCCGGCGACAACAGGGCTCAAGCTCAAGACAGTGCGCGGCAGAGCTTCGGTGGCAACGATTCCTGGATGAAGAATTGTGGCTGCCATTCCGATCAAAGCGCTGATGAATCCCACCGGGAAGATGAGCAGCCCGCCGAGGATAAAACCTTTGCTCGCAGAGGAAGGATCCTTGGCGGCAAACGAGATCTGAACCACAGATTGCACGGAAAAGGTCATGGTGCACATAACCATAAACCAGGCGATAATCAGCGGCAGGCCGATAGCTCCCAGATCAAAGCCAGGATGCCTGGCAGGAAGTTTGGTCGCAAGCTCTCCGAATCCCCCCACTTTCACGATGCACATGACGGCCCCCAAAATGACTCCGGCATAGATCATTATCACGTTGATGATGTTGGTCAGGCCAGCAGCCCAGAAACCGCCGATCAGTGTTATCCCTAAAAATACAATGGCAGTCACAAACATTCCTGTCTTGAAGCTGAAGACATTAGGAAGAAGAGAGGAGAGGATGGCTCCTCCGGCCACATACTGAAGCGAAATGATGACCACGTGGATGAGGAGCTGGCCGATGACGCCTATAACCCGTCCTCCAACCCCGTAATGTCTTTCAAAGAGTTCGGGAATAGTGACAACTTCCATCGCGCGGTAGCGGCGAGCAGCGACCAGGCCGACAAGAATCGCTCCTGCTGCCCAGGCCGCATTGTACCAGCCGGCTGATAGACCAGACTTGTAAGCCTGCTCAGCCACGCCCACAGTCGATGCGCCTCCGACAGCAAGGCCGGCAAGAAGCGGCGCAACGACCCAGAAGGGGAGATTACGACTGGCCAGAAGATAGGCAATCATCCCTCCCCGGCTGAGGCGGCGGGTCAACCAGGTCAGGACATAGAGGAGCACGATATAAAAACAGACAACGCTTACGGGAATCCAATTCATCTTACTTCAAAAAAACTAACATAAACGCCATGAATTTTATCACATTGTCATAGCGAGCGACCAAAGAAAGCTAGGCCATCCGACGAAGTCATTGCGAGGCGCGGAGCGCCGTGGCAATCTCTTTCTTCATATGAGATTGCGCAGCCTGTTCCGAACGAAGTGAAGGAATCTTCTTCATTTCTCGCAATGACATTTTATTTAATGCGTTCATGTTAGCAAAAAGGGGACTGTCCCCTTTTTACTTCCTTTATTTAATTTTTGCGCGGGCATCGACGACAGCAGCTCCCTTCCCTTTTTCAAAGGCGAAGACAGGGTTCAAATCCATCTCATCAATCTCAGGAAAATCCAAGACAAGCTGAGAAAGGCGAATCAGGATTTCAACCAGCTTCTCGATGTCCACCGCCTTCTCTCCCCTCACGCCTTCAAGAACCGGATATCCCTTGATGGAGCGAATCATCTCCATCGCTTCTTCTACAGAAAGAGGAGTCAGCCTGAACTGAACATCTCTCAGAGTCTCGACAAAGACTCCGCCCAGCCCAAACATGAGCGTCGGCTGCAGCCCTTCGTTTGCCTTGGCTCCCATGATCACTTCTTTGCCGCCTTCAAGGTATTTTTGAAGGATAAAGCCAGGCTTGTGCTCGGCAAACTTCCTGGCCATCTCCTTGAAAGAGCTCAGAAGCTCTTTTTTATCCTTGAGGTTGAGGGAGACTCCTCCTGTTTCAGTCTTATGAATAACGGCTTCAGCATCAACCTTTAAGGCCAGAGGATAGCCAATCGCCGCCGCTCCTTTCTCCAGCTCATCCTCCTTTTCCACTCTCAAACTTTTAACAGCCGGAATGCCGTAGCAGCGGAGCAATTCAAAAACATCATCCTGGCGGAGGAATTTTTCCTGGCCCCTGTAGGGGCTGATTATCTTTTCTGCTTGACCTTTGTCCACGTCATATCTCTTATAGCTCGGGGCTTTTCTCTGGACAATCTTGCCATAGTCGGCCATCGCAGCCAGAGCTCTGGCTGCTGTCTCGGCAAAATCGTAGACAGGAATGCCGCTTTCCCTGATAGCGCGGATGACTCCAGCCCACTTCTCTATGGTCATCACCTGGCAGACAATCGGCTTCTGCGAAGCCTTCCCGATCTCGCCCAGCTTCCGGGCTATACCATGGCAATCGACAAAGGGCGCAGTGACAAAGACAAGGAGCAGGGAATCGATGTTCGGGTCTTTGAGAAGCGCTTCGACCGTACCGCCGTACTGCTCAGGCCCGGCAGTGGCGACAACATCAACCGGGTTGGAGACAATGGCTTCCTGGAAAACAAGCTTTTTCAGAGTGTCCTTGGTCTCTGCGCTCAATTCAGCCAGCCTCAGCCCGGCTGCAATGCATTCATCGACAGCGATGATGGCCGGGCCTCCGGTGTTGGTGACGATAACAACTCTACTGCCTTTGGGCACCGGCTGATTGGAAAAGGCGATGGCAGCGTTGATCATGTCCTCCTGGGAATCAAAGCGCACAACGCCTCCCTTGCGGAACATCGCATCAGCAATCGCCTCCTGCTGGACGAGCCGCCCGGTATGGGAGGCAACAGCCTTGGTTCCTTCAGATGTCCTTCCTGTCTTCAGAGCAAGGATCGGCTTTTTGGCAGTGACACGCCTGGCAACTTCGAGAAAACCAGCAGGGTCTTTAAAGGTCTCGATGTGAACCATGATGACCTTTGTCTCCTCATCCTGGCCATAGTAATCGATGATCTCATTCATGCTGACATCGGCCTCGTTGCCGAAGCTCGAATACATCCTTATTCCTTTGCCAATCCGATAAAGATGAATCTTCAGCGTCTCCCCCACTCCGCCGCTCTGGGCGACGATGGAGATATTTCCAGGACTCATCGGAACAAAAGTAAAATTGGCGTAAACAGAGATTGAAGGGTCAGAGTTCTGTATTCCCTGCGAATTCGGGCCGTAGATTCTCATCCCGTACTTATGGGCAACCTCCACAATCTGCTTTTCAAGCTTAATCCCTTCTTCCCCGACTTCCTTAAAGCCTGCGGTATGGACGATGGCGAACTTCACTCCCTTTTTGCCGCATTCTTCAAGGACTGCTGGGACTAAAGTGTTCTTTATCGAGATATTAACCAAGTCTATTTCGTCAGGAACATCGCCGACAGAAGGATAAGCTCTGAAACTCTTAATGAACCTTGCTTTGGGGTTGATGGGGTAGATCGGACCCTGAAAATTGTGGTCAAGAAGGTTCTGGATGACGATATGGCCGATGCTCAGTGGGTTGTTTGATGCGCCGATGATGGCCACCGACCTTGGTTTGAATAAAGCGTCAAGCATTTCATCCTCCTTTTGCCTCTAAGGCATACAAAGCCGCTCCAAGAGCGCCTGTCAACTGAGGAAGAGGCGGCACAAAAACCTTTCTTCCCAATTTCTCTTCAAACATCTTGATTAAGAAAGGATTATAGGCCACCACTCCTCCGCTCATGACTATGTTTCCTTCCAAAGGGTCCATCTCAAGAGCCCTTTTTATAACTGAATCAAAAATGCCTTTGACCAGGTCCCTGACCTCCACACCTTCCCTGATTCTGGTCAGGATTTCAGTGGCTGTGAACACTGTACAGTAGCTTCCAATCTGAACGCTCTCGCTCGATTTCTCGGCAAGCTCGTTGAGCTTCTCCAGTTTGATTTGAAGGCGGTTAGCGATCTCTTCGAGAAAAGTCCCTGTTCCGGCCGCGCACTTGCGGTTCATCTTGAAGCCTACTCTTTTTCCCGCGCCATCAACTTTTATGACCTTACTATCCTGGCCGCCGATGTCGATCAGGGTATGAGCGTGGGGAAAATAAAAAAAACTTCCTTTGGCATGACAGCTGATCTCGGTTTTTGTCATATCAGCAAAAGGGACATTGGCTCTTCCATAGCCGGTGGATAAGACGAAGAAGCTTTTTTTGGCTTTTCTCCTCAGCTTTTCCTGAGATTTATTGAAGACCCGCTCAGCCGCAGCTTTAAAATCAGCACCGGAATTTATGACGGCATGGCCGAGAATTTCTCTTTTTTCATCGACAATTACCGACTTGGTCGTTGAGGCGCCGACATCAATTCCCGCGAAGTAATACATAATTAAAAGCTCTTACTCTGGGTTATGTAATCTCATCTCAGATCATTTCAGAAAATACTGTCACTCATCAAATTTCCAGCAATGGCATTCTTTATTAAAATTTTTCTCTCTATAGCCCTGAAAGTTTTTTAAGTCATTATTTTGCTTCAAGCTGTTCGATAAAAGCCTCGATGTTGGTCTTAGCCTGTTCCTCTGAATAGCAGCGCATGTCGTTCAAATCGCCGTTTATGGTCAGGGTGGGAATGTTCAATTTCTTCTCAAGCCTCTGCGGCATTCCATAGCGGTTGTTGGAGTTGTTGGGGCAGGTCTTGGCATCATGGAAGAGAATTCCATCGATCCTATATTTTTTGACCATCTCTTCGATGTATCTTTCTTTGTAATTTTCATTCCTGACAATGAATATTTCTGTATAAGCCCGGGCCATGCTCATGAAAGGGTCTTTGAGGTCGAAAGCTTCAAAGATCCAGCTGTTGCAGTAGGTCGAAGCGATGACCGCTGTTTTGAGGCTTATGAAAAGTTCAGCCAAGTCCCTGAGCTTTCCCCAGATGGGCATTCCTTCCCAGTAGAGGCGGAATTTTTCTCCCTCCACTGCTCCATCCTTGCTGGCAATCCGCTGTTCCAATTCCCGCAGAAGCACCTTGTAATACTCCACCGCCTGAGGTGAGCCCCTCAAAACGACGGCAGGTCCCATATGAATCGTGCCATCGAAGAAGCTCATCGGAGCCGGGACGGCGGTGTTTGTCTCGAGAACTTTCTTCCAGAGCGCAGTGCATTCTTTGGATAGGGTAAGAACCTCACGGAATCTGTCGATATCGAATTTATTGCCTGAAATTTTTTCCAGGGGCGCAATCAAACCTTTGATCTGCTCGACGATGCTCTGAAGGTGGTAATCTTTTATCTCACCAATGTTGCGATAGGTGGATATTCCTAAAGCAGGGACATTCAGCTCTCTTGCATACCAGCTAAACCAATCCTGGACATCGCGGCATTGATTGGTGTTGTAAACCAGAACATCAGGCTTGGGAACAACGTCGATTCCTTCATAGGCTTTTGACAATGGTGTTTCTTTTTTGAGAAAAGCACCGATATCGCTCGTCAGATAGGAGCAGATATCAGGAGAAAAGCCGATGGCATTGGCTGCTGGTAAGTAATTGTTGGCTGTCCGGGTGGATCCGAGCATGGCCCCATGATTTTCAGGGTAATGAACGAGAAAGCCCAGGCTCAGCAAAAGCTCGGCAGGCCCGACACTCGTGCACCAGGCAATCTTTGCCGAGCCTGTTTTTGAGGCATTGTGCAACACATAGAAATAATCAGCCATTATTTTTCTCATTTGGCCCGTGGCCTGAATTTTTTTGATAGCTGATTTTTTCTCTTCAGTCATTTTTCCTCCTTGATTCTTCCCTTTTTGAGACTACAAAAATATCAATATCACTTCTCTAAGTCAAGAAACGCCTTTTTTTCTGCTTTCAATCCGCAATTAGGGAAATGCTGATAGTCCATAAATTAAAGACATTAGAGAGCCTCTCGTTGTCGAGCAGAAAAACCCTGTCTCTTTGATTAACCTGAGCAAAGATAAACTATCGGCGAAAGTACCCGCGATATTTTAGAAAGATATAACATCCCATTCCGACAGCCAGTTTCGCTATAAGACAGAGGAGAGACATTATGGAAGAGGGAAAGAGCCGGGGGAGTAGGAATAACAAAACAAAGATGGACACAAGAAAAATTCTGCCCCTTACTTCGGCTTCAATAAAGGCCAATATGAACAGGATGACGGCTATGCACTCACCGATCAGCGCATAGGGTATTTGTATTATCATGTATTCAGCCTGAGATGATTGATTATAGGCTTAGCTATGAAAGAGGAGGTTTTTAAGATTTCTTCTCTATGCTTTCCGGAAGACGTAGTTCAGCTGGCCATTGGGAAGCCTGTTGACCGCTGTCCTCATCTCCATGCCCAGCTGAATTTCTTCCTCAGACAGTTCATTGGCAATCCTGCCGAAAATTTTATAATCCCCATAATCAAGGACCGCGATACGATAAGGTAAATCGCCTTCAAACCCGGATGGAGCATACTGGAGCCTGCTGTAAGTAACAAGTTTCCCTTTGCCGGAAGCCTCGAACCATTCCATATCGCTTGAAAGGCATTTGTAGCAATCAGCCCTTGGCGGGAAAAAGACCAGGCCGCAGCTCTTGCAGTGAGTGCCCATGACTTTGCCCTGCTCAAGGTGGTCGATAAAGTCATTGACCTTGGTGGTGGAGGTAAAGCTGACTGTCCCGAATTTTTTGAAACGGTCATCTATCTCTTTTTTGTTTGCCATTTTTACCTCCTGAGAATGGTGATATTTCCATAAAGCCCGACGCCGCCGATGTTATGGACAAGGCCTATCTCCGGATTCTTGACCTGCATCTCGCCTGCTTCGCCTCTGAGCTGAAGGACAATGGTCCTGACCTGGGAGCCGCCGGTGGCGCCGATGGGATGGCCTTTGGAGAGCAGGCCTCCGTCGACATTGACCGGAATGCTTCCTTCTTTGTAGGTCTCTTTGCTCTTCACAAGCTCTTTTCCCTCTCCTGTCTTGGCAAAACCCAAGTCCTCATAGGCTATGATTTCGGAAATCGTGAAGCAATCATGAACCTCAGCCACATCGACATCCTTCGGGCCCAAGCCAGCCATCTTGTAAGCCTGCCGCGCAGCCTCCTGGGCAACAGCCAGTCCTGAGAAAGTGTCCCTGCCAGCCAGATTGACACTGGCCGAGGCAGCGCCCAGCCCCAGAATCCAGACCGGCTTCTTGCTCAGAGATTTTGCCCTCTCCTCGCTGGCCACAATTAAGCAGGAGCTTCCATCAGCGTTGGCGCAACAATCTCCAACTCGAAGCGGGCTGGCCACAGGCCCGGATAAAGGACTCTGCGGGTCTTTGAACATTTCGAATGTCACGGGCTTGCGATAAACAGCCTTCTCGTTGACCTGGCCGTAGGTCGAAGCCTTAACCCTGACCAGAGCCAGGTCGTCGAGTGTTGTGCCGTATCTTGCCATGTGAGCTCTGGCAAACATGGCATAATAGGCTGGCATCATCGTCCCAAAAGGGCTTTCCCACTGAATGTCAGCGCCCCGCCCCATCCTCTCCTGGGACTCTGCAGAGGAAATCTCTGACATCTTCTGAAAGCCGATGACCGCCACAACATCATGAAGGCCTGACTTTATCAAAGCATAGGCCATTTTCAGCCCGGTGCTGCTCGAAGAACACAGGCTTTCAAGGTAGCATGTTGGCTGAGGGATAAGGCCAAGATACTCAGCAAAGACTCCAGAAGGAGAACGTTGTTTATCGTACTCTGGAGCCGAACAAATGATAGAAGCATCAATATCCTTCGAAGCGACCTGGGCATCACACATGGCCTCCTTAAACCCTTCAAAAGCTAACTCCCTTATCGAGCCTGGATAGCCCCGGACAAAAGCACTCTGCCCGACGCCGATGATTCCCACTTTTCCCATTTAGACCTCCCTTCACTTCCAACATCTTTTTTGACACAGGTTTTTAAATAGATACTTTCAGATTTCATCAATGCACTCGTTATAGTGTTACATTTCATCGCTGTGACAATATTACAAAATTCATTGCGTCTCTATTAGGATTTGAACTTGATGAAAGAATGAGAAATTTGAGCCAAAAAGAAAATCTCTTTTTTATTCAATCAACAGCCAGAACTTTATAGCACACGAAAAACTCCAAGTCAATTCTAAGTTTTCTCAATCTCAACGCATCACAGAGCCCGTGATATCAAGATGATT
>CAZYBE010000043.1:0-24298 GCA_964645765.1 uncultured Eubacteriales bacterium | reverse complement strand
GTTATGAAAAAAAAGATTCTTCTCTCTGCTTCTCTCTTTCATTTGCTCAATGACGCTGCAACTGTGACCGTGCCCATGATTTTTCCCCTCCTCTACAGCCAGCAATACATCATCAAGAAATACTATCAAATCGGCATCCTCTCCACTCTGGCCTTTCTTGTGACGTTCCTTTTTCAAATCCTTATTGCCGTTATCTCGAACAAAGTTGAATACAGAGTGATGCTCCTCATCAGCTACGCCGGGATTTGTCTCTGCCTTGCTTTTCTCACTTTATCCTCTTCTTTTGCATCCCTTCTTCTCATTTTCTTAACAATGAGAGCCTTCAACAGCTTCTATCACCCAGTCGGCGTGGCCTGGGTTTCGAAGACTCATCCCAGCCAGGGAATTGACTTTGCCATGGGCATTCAAAGCGGCTCAGGAAACCTTGGAGTCTTCATTGCTTTTATCCTCTCAGGCTACCTGGCCCAGCATTTCAACTGGAAGATTCCGCTCTTAGCCTGGGCTGCTTCGAGCTTTTTGCTTGGTTCAATAAGCTTCCTGCTGGTCAGAAATATCTCGAGCCGCGAGGAGAATGTGATTAAGCCCGATTTTTCTTCCTGGATGAAGACTCTGAAGAAAATAATAATTTATATTCCAGGTTTTGCTTTTGGAGGAGCGTGCTGGGGGATAACAATTTATTACGCGCCATCCCTGCTCCATAACAAATTTCTTGTGCCCATGGGGCAAACTGGCTTCTATCTCGCCTTATGGATTGGACTAGGAACAGTCGCACCTTATTTTTTTGGCTTTTTGAGCCAGAGATTCGGAAGGTTCAAAGTTTCTCTTTTCTCGGTAGTATGCGCGACTCTTTTTCTCTTTTTCTTGGGTTCGGCCTCTCTGATAGAAGTGGCGGCAGCGAGCCTTATTTTTTATGGGGCTTTTCTCTTTATCATCTATCCAAGCTTTCAGTCTTTTGTGGGCAATGATGTGCCGGCAAGAAATCAGGCTGTGGCTTTTAGCCTTTCGGCCAACGTCCAGATGCTCACCGGCGCCTCGGTTGTCCTTATCGCCGGATTTCTTTCTGATAAGTTCGGCATAAATTCACCCTTTCTTTTTCTAGGCGCTTTAGGAGTTGCCGCCTCTATTTTTTATTTCTTCGTCAAACCCTCAGAGAATCTGAAGATAAAGCAAGAAAGCATCTGAAAATAGAAATCAGTATCTTTTCTTGAATTTTTCAAGAAGCTCTTTGCTCGCTCAGCTAGATTAAGTAATGTGTCCCTGAAATTCTGGCAGGGCAGGTCTTTAGCCAGGCTTGCGTGAAATCCCTTTCCCCCATACCTGGTTTCGACATACGATATACGAAACAAGAGATATTGAGAGATAAAAGATGAGGAGCGACGAAGTTGATGAGAAAGGGTGTTCAAAAGATTTTTTCTGAGGTCGCGGAGACCTACGAGCTCGTCAACCACATCATGACCTTTGGCCTTGATATTTTTTGGAGGAGGAAGGCAGCACGCCGGGCAGCCCGGGCCAATGGTTCTATCTGGCTGGATGTCTGCAGCGGCACAGGAGAGATGGCCTTGAATCTTTGCCGAGTGGCAGGGGAAAAAGTAAAAATTATCTCTTTGGACTTCTGCAAGCCGATGCTGGCCAAGGCATTAAAAAAGAAGAACATTCCAAACCTCTTTTTCGTGCTTGCCGATGCAAGCTGCCTCCCCTTTCCTGATCAGTCTCTTGACCTCATAACAATTTCTTTTGGCACCAGAAACATCAACTCTAACAGGGAAGTCTTGGTTAAACATCTCAAAGAGTTTTATCGAATTTTGAAGCCCGGAGGGCGCTTCGTCAATCTTGAGACAAGCCAGCCTTCTTCGAAAATCATAAGAAAACTCTTCCATATCTACATTAAGCTGGCTGTAAAATACTTGGGCTTTCTTCTTTCAGGCTCCAAAGTTGGATACAGCTACCTCGCTTTCACCGTCCCCCGCTTTTATCCTCCTGAAGAATTTTCATCTATCCTGCGCCAAGCGGGGTTTAGCAGTGCCAGTTATAAATCTCTTTTTCTTGGCGTCTCTGCCATCCATACCGCGCTGAAGCCTTTGTCTGATTAGCTCTGTTGTCTCGTTAAAGTTTATCTTGTATCATATAGAAATTAAAAAAGGATAGACCAGTGTTCAAAAAGGGATTGAAAATATTAGAAGCTACAGTCGGCGTTGAATCGAACCGGAAAGAGCTTCTCCCTCAGCTTCCGTTTAAGATTGAAGTCAAATCGCTTCTCACTGATTTTAGAGATGTTGAGAGAATAGACTACTCAGAGAGCCTCGATGGATACATTTCAATTGAAGAATCGAGCCGCGGGCCTTTGCTAGAAATTTCCGGGGATAAAGCGAGGTTCCGAGGTCCTTTTCTTAAGCTGACAAAAGAGGCATCGGATTTAAGGTTCTCCCTCTGGGGAAACCAGGGGTTTCTCTACAGATTCGCCTTATATCTCCTTGAAAAAAAGCACAGAATTTATAACTTTCATGCCTGCGCTCTCTACGATGAACAAAAAAAAGGCTTGTATATCGTCATTGGAGGAGCAGGAAGCGGAAAGACTGTCTATCTGCTCAGCGGACTGGCCAAAGGCCTTAAACTCTTCTCCACAGAGACTGTCCACTTCAGGATTGAAAAAGATTTTATCTCATGGTTCATGGGCTCTTTTGTCGACAATATAAGGCTCGGCAATTTAATTTACCATTTCCCCCAGTTTCTGCCTGAAATTGGATACAAAAAGAACGGAGAAGAATGGCAAAGAAAAATCGCCCTTGACTTCTCCTCTTACAGAACGGATTTTGACCGACTTGAAAATCCTTCTCAAATCATCATCATCTTCCCCAGGATTGAAGAGGGGCGCAAAGGATTTATCCTGAATTTATTCGAAGATAAAAGAAAAGCTGCAAAGGCTCTTTTTGAGAATATATCCCAGAAAATAACAGAGTCCTTCATCCTCTACGATAGGATTCCTGTTCTGGGGTTCGATAGGAGCGATATGGCTGATGCTCGTTTAAGAGCAGTGAACGAGCTCGCTAACCATAGAACAGTCATCAAGATGGCCTCCATCCTCTCTAGCCCTTATGACTGCTGGGGTAATATATTAGACTAATTTAAACGCGATGAATTTTTTTTTATTGCTGCGGCGAGCAACTAGGGGGAGAGTAGCTATCCCATTTTATCTTATGAGATTGCCGCGTCGCTTCGCTCCTCGCAACGACTTCGTCGGATCGCCACTGCCGCTTTGCGCCTCGCGATGACAAATGAAATATTGCGCTTATAAAAAAGGAGATGAAAATGATTGAGCCATGGAAAGGCGTCATTCAAACGCCAGTAGAATCAAGGACAAAAAAACCAAGGAATATGGGTATAACCATGGTTATTGATAAGGGATTGGGGCTTCGTTCTCTTGAAGATTTGATTCAGGTCTCTGGGGAATACATCGACGTCATCAAACTGACCTTCGGGACTTCTGCCCTTTATGATAAGAATCTTCTCAAGAAAAAGAATAAAATGATTACCTCGGCCAATATCGATGTCATGCCTGGGGGAACTTTTCTTGAGGTCGCAGTCTGGCAAGGCGTTTTGGACAGGTACCTGGAGAGAGCCAAAAACCTTGAGTTTTCAGCAATTGAAGTCTCGGATGGAACGATCGAAATGGACAGGGCAACCAGAAAGGATGTTATAAAAAGATCTTTAAAAAGCGGTTTTAAAGTCATTACCGAAGTCGGGAAAAAGGACCAAAAAGAGGCCCCTCCCCTGCGCCTTACCCAGCAACTGATCAGAGAAGATATGGAAAACGGAGCTTTCAAAGTCATTATCGAAGCCAGGGAAGCAGGCAAAGGCGTTGGAGTCTTCGACTCGGAGGGGAAAATCAAGATGACTGAAGTTGAAAACATCGTTTCGGGAATTGAAGATGCCAATTGTTTGATTTGGGAAGCTCCCTTGAAAAACCAGCAGCAGGACTTCATCCTTCGCTTCGGGCCCAATGTCAACCTGGGTAACATCCCTCCTGAAGAAGTCTTGGCCCTTGAGGCACTAAGACAAGGATTCCGGGGCGACACGCTTAAGAGAGCCTATTTAAAAAGGAAAAGATGGCAGAGATAGGGTTCTTGTATCACTCAAATTTTTCAAGGAGAAGAAACGTTACAGAATGTTCGCCTTTAGGGACTTTGATTTTTGCTGACGCTCCTTTAATCGTATCTCTTGGCTGGTCATCCACCAGGAGGTTGTATTTTCCTTTGCTTAAAAATTGAATGTTTATCTTTCTTTCCTCAGGAGTCCTTATTTCAAAGGAGATTTCATTCTCGGAATAGAGGAAGTGTCGGAAAACTGAGCCTCCGTCCGCCTTTAAAATCTCTTTTCCTTCTTCCTTGACCTTGATCTCTTTAGAGGAAACCTCGACATCATAATGCCGGCCCTGGATGAAAATCCTTGACAGTTTCCCTTTATCTTCAGGGTCTATCATTCCGAACCTAAACCCTTCCCAAGGAGCGAAGTCGAGATATTCCTCTACAGCAATCAGCGCAAAAAGAGGTCCCCAGCTCTGATACCTTCGTCCTCCAGCCTCTCCAGAGCGAGAATCAAAATTCTCAGGACATAGCTGATAATTTTGCCAAATGCGGAGGAAGAGCTCAGCGCTTCTCTTGGCAAATTGAGAAGCGACCTCATCAAAGTGATAAGCTCTCAGGCCTTGATAAACCAGGTAGTTTGTTGGAGGCCAGACTGTCCCCCTCCAGTACTGCTGGTCTTTAAAAGCTGGGTCGTCGCGAGAGATAGTGGGGAGAACAAAATCTCCCCAGAATTCTTCGGGATTGAGCAGGTGCTTGATCATTCGCACAGCTCTTTTCTGGTCAGGAATACGAGCCAGTAGAGGAAAGAAGTTCGCTGCTGCTTTTTTCTCTGAGAACTTCCCATCCCAGTAGCGGTCAAAGTACAAACCTTCTCTCTCATCCCAGAGATTCTTGTTTATCAACTCTTTCATCGTCTCGTATTCAGCCTGGTAATTTTGATGATCCTCCATTTTATTGAGAATGTTGGCAATCTGAGCCAGACACCAGGCATCAAGAGCGTAGAGGCTGTTCAAATCAACGGAGTTCATGTTTAAAGTTTGTGTCTCTGGGACAAAGGAAGCCTTATCCCAGCTGGGCAAGTCATCCATCCCTGATTCCCACATGGCTCTTTGCTTCCCTTCAGCGTTTTGTTCCCAGGAGGGAACATCTTGAGCCAGGAGCTCTGTATCTGTTCCCCACTCAAGCAGCCCATCTCTGTTTCCATCCCGTCGATGCTGGCCGTTCGGCTTCACATCTTTCCAGAAGGAGTGCCATTTCTGCAGATAGGGATAGGCGTATTTCAACAGCTCCAAATCTCCCAATTTCAGGAACAATTTCAAGACAGCATAAGAGCCTACAGGAGGCTGGGAACGGTCTGACGAGCCGCTGAATCGTCCCCTCCAGTTGGGAATATTTCCGTTGGGATACTGAGTTTCTAAAACTGCCTTGATGATGTCGCTTGCATGCTTTGAACTTTCTGCAGAAGCTTCCAGGGCGTTAAAAAAAGAGTCCCATTCGAATATTGTCCAGTGGTCAAGGCCTCCACCCGGAGCAGGAAAAATCCAGGTTCGCCCTGCAGGGATATAAAGGCGATGGTTTCCGGGCTGGTAGAGAGTCATCCAGAAGAGATTATTGGTAATAGCCTCTGCCGCATTCCAGTAGAGTCCTTCTATCTTCAACCTCTTTTTTTCATAAATCTCTTCTTCGTCTTTCAGGATTGAATCAATTGTTTTTCTATTTTTGTAGCGGTAGATATGGTCACTCAGGGCCGCAGGCGTCTCGCCCACTCCGGCAACAAAATAAATGAATCTTTCCTTCTCAGGAGAGAAAGAAAGAACTGGCTCTTCCGGCGAGTTAGAGGTGAGGTCTCCCTTAGGGTCGGTCCAGAGCAGATAATGAAATTTTTTTGAACTCAGGCTTTCTCCTTTTATCTGTCCATCATCGAGAGAAGCATATTTTCCGTTGAAGTTCCATGGGAAATAATGAACGAGATGAAGCCCTATTCCTTCAGGAGCTTTAACCCTTCCGATGATTGTTCTTTCGTCCTGACGCGACCACTCCAAGACCAGTGTATCCGAATCCGGAGAAGGCTTAATAAAAATCGGGGTTTCACTTCCCTTCTGAAACGGAAGGCTTAAATCGACTTTTAGCCTGGCATACATTCCGTCAGGCGATTGAGGACCGACTTCTGAGATCAAGTAAAAAATGTCGTTTTCATCAGCGAATTGGCTATCTTTTTCAATCTTGAATCGAAAAGCGAACACAGCTTCTTGATGTGGAGCGAGGACAAGGCCGCACCAGGCTTTTCCTTCTAAGGCACCGATGTACGTCTCCTTCCATGGATAGAAGATTTCGGCCTTAAGCCCTTGAAGCAATGATGAGCATAAAAATAAGAAGATGAACGAGATTTTCAGACTCTTCATGGTCGATATTCTCTAAACTAGCCTCCTCTAAAGAGATAATTTAAGGCAAATCTTGGATGAAATCAATTAAATCAATGACCCCCCCTCCTTTAAAGGGCAATAATATAAATTAATCTGGCCTTTCAGGTTGCCTTCTTGAAATCCTGCGGAAATTTCTTTAATTCACCAGAAGAAAAGATGGCATCAATTTCTCGAAATAGGATTTCAATTTCTTCCTTTGTGTTGTAGAAATGAGGGCCTACTCTTATCACATCAGACTCTTCAGCCTCACCTTTCCGAAAATCAACTTTGACTCCTCTTTGCTCCAAAGCCTGCTCAACAGCGAGGGCATGAGACAAACCCATCGAGACTGCACCGGCTCTGAGGGAATCTTCTTCAGGAGTAAAAATCTGAAACTTCCTTTGTTTGGCTTTTTTGATGATTGATTCAGTCAGAGAAAGGGATTTCTTCCGAATGTTAGAAATTCCAATCTTTCTTATAATCTCCAACCCAGGTTGAGCAGCGTAAAGGCAGGGAATTGGGGGAGTGCCAGACATGAACCTGTAGCTTCCTTGCGTATATTCCATCTTTTGAATGAAAAGGAAAGGATTTTCATGGGCAAACCAGCCTGTGAGCCGAGGCTTGAGTTCCTTTGAGAGCTCGGGTTTGACATAGAGAAACGCATTTCCGGGGCCTCCGCATAGCCATTTCAAGCATCCTCCGATATAAAAATCGACATCAAGCTCTTTGACATCCACAGGAATAATGCCCGGCGCATGATAGCCGTCGATAAGCGTCAGAGCTCCGACCCGGCGCGCACTAAAAGCAATCTGCCTTATATCTTGGATGTAGGCAGACTTGAAATAGACATGGGAGGTGACAACGAAAAGCGTCTTTTCGTCTATTCTTTTCGAAATTTCGCCAACCTCAATTCCAGGCCGGCCTTTGCTTTTCACTGTTTCGAGCTTCCATCCCATGAATTCTGAAATCTTGGAGATAGCATAAATCGAGGAAGGAAAATCATGGTCGGTTATAATAATCTTGTTTCTTTTCTTGGTCTTGGCTGAGAATTTCGTCGACAGCGCCACCCAATGGCAGGCTGTCGCATGGGGCATTATCGTCACTTCATCCTCTCCAGCACCGATAAGGGAAGCCACTTGGTTGCCCACCTTACGAGAAAGCTCCAACCATTCCTTTTCCCAGGCACTCACACCCTCTTCCGCCCACATCTCGTAAAAATGCTCAAGACTTTTTTGAGCTTCTCTAGGCACTGCCCCTAAAGAATTGCTGATCAAATAGACACAGCGTTCAAGGATTGGAAATTCTCTGCGAATCAAAGTCAAGTCTTTTTCTAAATCCCAATTCATCTTGATGCTTTCCCCATCCTTCTCCTCTCTTTATGAGGTCTTATGGTGTAAAAATATATTATTCCTGACTCGCTTGTCAAACAAGTAAAATTAATTTTTTTAACACCTTTGAGCTTGAGGTTTTAGGAAATAGCCCCAGCGACCATTGAGGATTTAGCCTTCGAAGTTCGCTCTTCGAGGGAACCCGACGGAGTCGGGCGGCGAGTATGTCTGAGCGAAGCGAGTTACGCAGCCGCCGAGAAGAGCGAATGGAGATGGCGTTAAAAATCCGATTGGGAGCGAGGCTATTTCCTAAAAGCTATCCTTTGCGATTCTTTTCCCATTTGTCTATAATTGTCAACATTAATAAAAACCAAGAGGAGGTTTTCATGAAAAAAGTAAGCTTATGTATTTTCCTCATTGTTTTTCTTTCGCTCTTATCCTGGGCCAAAGTCGGAGATATTCTTAAAGTCATTAAAACGCCCGGTCCCTGCCCCACAGGCTTGGCCTTTGACGGCAAGTATCTGTGGCTTGCAGACAATTTTACGGACAAAATCTACAAGATTGACCCTGAAAGCGGGAATATCCTCTTGAGCTTTGATTCTCCTGGCCACCACCCTGAGGGGTTGACATGGGATGGAAAATATCTCTGGCACATAGACTCAGGAGAAAGGCTTATGTATAAGCTTGACCCAGAAACTGGAAAAGCTCTCGCAATCCTGGAATCGAACAGCCCTAACCCGAGGGACCTCGCCTGGGATGGCGAGTATCTCTGGATTGCTGATTATCAGAGCGACATTCTGCTCAAAGTCTCCACTGTGGATGGAATGATGGTCCAGACTCTCCCCTGCCCCGCTAGAGAGGCTGCAGGCCTGACTTTTGACGGAAAATATTTATGGGTCACAGACCGCAGTGAAGACCGTATTTATCTTGTCAATCCTTCAGATGGACTCTGTCTTTCTTCCTTACGTTCCTACGGTCCATTCCCTTACGGCCTTGCTTGGGGAGACAATGTGCTCTGGAATGTTGATTATGAAAACAATGAGATATACAAGATAAAGGTCTTTGATAGCGACATTTTTTCGAAATGGAGTGAGAAACAGCTCTCGCTCCAGTTTGTGAAGGAATTCCGGAACTACGGGCCAGGGACTGTCAAAACTTTAGACATTTACCTGCCCATCCCTGAAAATCGCGACAACCAGAGCCTTCTCGGCCCTGTCCGGTTTGACCCAAAGCCGGATGAGGTTATTGAGGATAGCTGGGGGCAGAAAATCGCCCACTTCGAGTTCAAGGATTTAAAAGGTTACTCAGTCGTCAGGCCCGGATGGAAAGTCGATGCAAAAATCTACGCTATTGAGTATTTCATCTATCCGGATAAAGTCGGAGCTCTTGGAGACATTCCTGCTGATATAAGGAAAAAATTCACTCAAGACGGCGATAAATACCGCATCAATGACCCTTACATTCAGGAGCTTGCTCAGAAGATTGCTGGAAAAGAAAAAAATCCTTATTGGATCGTCCGCCGCATCTATGAATATTTGTGCGAGCACCTGAGCTATAACCTCAAGCCTGTTGGCGGCTGGAATCCTGCTCCAACCGTCCTCAAGAGAGGGACAGCCTCCTGTTCTGAATATTCTTATTCGATGATCGCCCTCTGCCGCGCTCTTGGAGTTCCCATCCGCTATGTGGGTGTAGTCAGCCTGCGCGGCGATGATGCCAGCTTTGATGATGTCTTTCACCGCTGGACAGAGGTCTATTTACCTCCTTACGGCTGGATTCCTTTTGACGCTAACAAAGGAGACAGGGGTGAGGGAACCTTGCCCGGAGAAAAAGTCCTGGGAATCGGAAATGTCGATGCCCGTTACATCATCACCACCGAGAATGGAGGCGGAGATAAATATCTTTGGTTTGGTTATAACTATGGCTTCAACTGGACCTCTGAAGGCAAATGCCGCATTCACGACGAAAGTTACGGGCTATGGTCACCGCTGGGCGAGAAAAAATATCACAAGCCAATTAAGTAATCTTCTAGATCCTCTGCCAAAACATGGCTTAGCCCATAACGAGTAAAGCCAGAGCAGCGATCTTAAAAAGTGATAGTTCTAAGAATGAAGAAAAGGAGAAATTATGGATTTTTTCCATTATTTTGAATCTCAAAAAGGGAAAATGATTGACTTCCTGCGTGAAGCAGTCAAACTTGAGTCCCCTTCTGGTGATAAAAAGGCGGTTGATGCTTGCTCTTTGTTTTTCATCAGAGAGCTAAAAAAGATTGGCGCAAAGATAACTCGATTTCCCCAGAAAAAGACTGGAGACCTCTTTCTTGCCCAGTATCCTCCTGAATCTAAAGAGAGAGCCAGCCAGCTCCTCCTCCTCACTCATACTGACACAGTCTGGCCCGTAGGAAAAATTCATAAGATGCCATTTTATATTTCAGGAAAAAAGGTTTTTGGACCCGGCGCCCTTGATATGAAAGCTGGTCTGGTTATGGCTATCTTCTCTCTTCGAGCCCTGAAAAAATTAAACATCCAGCCAAAAAAGAGAATTGGCATCTTCATTAACTCTGCCGAAGAAGTAGGCAGCGAAGCATCCTATAAGGCCATCAAGAATCTAGCGAAGAAATCAGGCTGCGTTCTCTGCCTTGAACCTGCCCTTCCTGGAGGAGGTTTAAAAATCCAGAGGAAAGGTCGCCTTGTCATCCGCCTGGAGACAAGAGGAAAAGCTGCCCATGCCGGAACTCCTGATAAAGGAGTTAACGCCATCGATGAGCTTATGCTCCAACTCCAGGCCATCAAAAAGCTTGAGACAAAAGAGACCACGATCAACATCGGCCTAATCGCCGGAGGCGAAAAGCCAAACATCGTCGCTGAACAAGCTTGGGCTGTACTCGACATAAGATTCTGGCAGAATGACCAGAAGGAGAAGATTATGGATTTCCTCGGCCGACTCAGCCCGATACTCATAGGAGCAAGGATAAAACTCTCCACAGAAAGCTTAACTCCACCCATGGAAAAGACGAAGGCCAATTCAAGGCTTTTCTTCCAGGCGAGGCAAATTGCTTCCTCCTTGGGCATGGAGCTTTATGCAGGAAAGACTGGAGGCGGTTCGGATGCTTCGATAGCTTCAAGCCTGGGTGTCCCCACTCTGGATGGCCTTGGACCTGATGGAGATGGAATTCATGCCGAACATGAACATCTCATCCTGCCTTCTCTTATTAAAAGGACTGCTTTCCTGACGGAATTATTGATTCAAATCTAACTCATGTTAGCAGCTTCATTTGATAAGGTTTTGGGAAATAGCCTCGCTCCCAATCGGATTTTTAACGCCATCTCCATTCGCTCTTCTCGGCGGCTGCGCAACTCGCTCCGCTCAGACATGCTCGCCGCCCGACTTCGTCGGGTTCCCTCGAAGAGCGAACTCCGATGGTTAAATCCTCAATGGCCGCTGCGGCTATTTCCCAAAACCTTTGTCTCTGATCTTTGATTGACTGCTCTCGCAAATTCTGTTAATTTAAGCTCTTAGATGCGGATTCTTTTCGGTTGTTTTCAATGAAAATTGTTGCACTTGATTCGATGTGGCACAGTGTAAACGCCAAAGATTTAAGTATGAAAGCCAATTTAAAATTAAAATAATCATAAAGAGGAGGACTCATATGATAAAAAAATATTATCTCCTTTCTCCTGGGCCGACTCCTGTTCCTGAGACAGTGCTTGCCGTAGCTTCAGAGCCGATCATCCATCACCGCACTCCTGAATTTTCAGCGATCTTCATGGAAGTCTCTGAAGGGCTTAAATATGTCTTTGAAACAAAAAATGATGTCTATATTCTCACCTCATCGGGAACAGGTGCGATGGAGATGGCTGTCACCAGCACTTTTTGCCCTGGTGATAAAGTCATCGTCATCAACGGAGGAAAGTTTGGCGAAAGGTGGGGTCAAATCTGCCGCGCTTACGGACTTGATGTCAAGGAAGTTGTCCTGCAATGGGGCGAGCCGTATACTAAAGAGCAGCTTGCGGCTGAGTTAAAAGCCAACCCCAAAGCCAAAGCTGTTTTTGCCACACTCTCCGAGACTTCTTCAGGAACAGTCTATGATATTCAGGGCTATGGAGAAATCGTTGCCAAAACAGATGCCATCCTGGTTGTCGACGGAATCTCTGGCCTCGGCGCCACGCCCTGCCCAGTTGACAGCTGGAAAGTGGATATCATGGTCGCTGGCTCCCAGAAGTCATTCATGATCCCTCCAGGCCTTGCCTACATTTCCTTCAGTCCAAAAGTCTGGAAGTTAGTGGAGAAATCTACCCTGCCCAAGTTCTATTTTGATGTCAAAAAGTGCAAGAGCAACCTGCAAAAGCAAACAACGCCCTATACTCCTGCAATCTCTCTCGTCATCCAGCAGAAAAAATCCCTTGATATCATCAAAGCCATGGGCCTGGACAAGCTCTTTGAGCATCACCGCATCCTCGGTGATTCGACCAGGGCAGGGATTAAGGCTTTAGGGCTCGAGCTCCTTTCCAAAAGCCCGGGCAATATTTTGACTGCGGTCAAGGTTCCCGGAGGAATCGATGGAGTGAAGTTGGTAAAGACCATGCAGGGCAAATACATGGCTTATATCGCCGGCGGCCAGGAGCCCTACAAGGGTAAGATATTCAGGATAGCTCACCTGGGATATATGGGTGGCTTTGACATCATAACAGCCCTGACCGCGCTGGAAATGACTCTGATGGACCTTGGCTTTGATTTCAAAAGAGGGAGCGCAATTGCCGCTGCCGAAGCCGTTTTAAAGGAGAACTGGAAATGAAAAAAATACTCGTCGCCGACGCTTTGGACAAGGAAGCTTTGGAAAAGCTTAAATCCATTCCTGGTTTTGAAGTCACGGTAAAAACTGGAATGGATGAGGCGGAATTGGTCAAGACCATCCCTCCTTTCCATGCCACTGTGGTCAGGGGTGCGACCAAAGTCACCAGAAAAGCCATCCAGGCTGCTTCGAATATGGAGCTCATCATCAGAGCCGGAATCGGCCTGGACAACATCGATGCTGCTGCGGCCAAGGAAAAGGGAATTCAGGTCGCAAACACTCCTGCAGCCACCTCGATTTCAGTCGCCGAGCACACCTTTGGGCTTATGCTGGCTGCTGTCCGCAATCATGGAAAAGCCAATCTATCTATGAAGGAGCACAAGTGGGAGAAGAAGGCCCTATCTGGCACTGAGCTCTATGGCAAGACCCTGGGAATCATCGGCATGGGAAGGATAGGCCAGGAAGTCGCCAAGCGCGCCCTGGCTTTTGGAATGAGAGCCGTTGCTTATGACATCATCGAGGTCAAGACAAGCTTTGATGTCAAGCAGGTTTCCCTTGATGAGCTGTTAAACCAGGCCGACATCATCACCCTTCATATTCCTTTAACTGAGAAGACAAAGCACATGCTCAGCGACGCACAATTCAACAGGATGAAGGATGGAATCATCATCATCAACGCTGCTCGCGGCGGGGTTGTCGATGAGGCTGCGCTGCTTCGCGGCCTTCAATCCGGAAAGGTCAGAGCTGCAGCCTTGGACGTCTTTGAAAAGGAACCTCCGGATAATTTTGCTTTGATCGACCATCCCAACGTTATCGCCTCTCCCCATATTGGAGCTGCTGCTGAAGAAGGCCAGAAAAGGGCTGGAATGGAAGTGGTCAATATCCTGAAGGAGAAATTAGCCTAAGAGTTAATTCTGTCAAAGGGATATTAGCAGAGGAGAGAAATGGCAGAAATACATCCATTCAAAGGAATAAGATACAACACCAACAAAATAAAACTGGAAAAAATCATCACTGAGCCTTATGACCGAATCACTCCAACCATGCAGGAAGACTATTATCAGAGGAGCCCCTACAATGTGGTCAGGATTATCCTCGGCAAGGATGATGAGCCCGGGCATCCTGAAAAGGATAAATACAGAAGAGCCAAAATCTATCTCGATAAATGGCAGGAAGAAGGTATCCTCTCAAGAGAAGACAGCGAAGCTCTTTATATCTATGAACAGGAATTTTCTGTCGGAGTTGAGCGGAAAGAGAGAATCGGGCTTATCGCCAGAGTCAAGCTTGCTGATTTCAGCTCGAGAAAAGTCCTCCCCCATGAGAGGACATTTCCCAAGCACAAAGAAGACCGCCTGAAGCTCTTGAAGGCAACGAACACCAATACAGAACAGATTTTCTTGCTCTATGAAGATGATAAAAAAGAAGTCTTTCACGCCGTGGAAGGAGCTCTTAAAAAGGCCGAACTCGGAGCAGAGGCGAAAGATGAAGACAGCTTCAATCACCGTTTGTGGATAATCAAGGAGAAGGCGGCGATAAACAAGATTCAGAAAGCTATGGCTCGCAAAGTGCTGGTCATTGCCGACGGTCATCATCGCTACGAAACTTCCCTCAACTATCAGAAGGAAATGCTCAGAGAAAAGAAAAAGGTTAAAGGCGACGAGCCTTTCAACTACATCATGATGACTCTTTTCAGGCTTGACGACCCTGGGCTGGTCATCCTCCCGACTTACAGGCTGGTTAAGGGCCTGGATAAGCTCTCCAGTGAGGCTCTGAAAAATCTCTTTGCGCGCAATTTCGAGGTTTCTGAGCTGAACTGGGAAAAAGGTTCAGAGCAGGCGCTGTTGAATGAGGTTCAGAAAAGAGTTCAGGGCGAGAATCATACCTTTGCCGCCTTTGTATCAGAGCTAAAAAAAATTTTCATCTTCCGCCTTAACTCTGAGGATATCCTGGATAAAGAAATAACTGAAAAGAAATCTAGGAAGTGGAAACGCCTGGATGTCTCCATTCTTCATTCCCTGATCATCGATAAGTTCCGAGCATTATGCTCCAAATCCTTTATCCAGGAAGACAACGTTAGCTACATAAGGAATCTTGATGAAGGGATAAAGAAGGTTGCGGATGGAGAATTCCAGATGATTTTTCTGCTGAAGCCTGTCTCCCTTCGCCAAATCAGAGAGGTTGTCGAGAACGGGGAGCTTATGCCCCATAAATCAACTGACTTTTTCCCCAAGCTCAAGTCAGGACTGATCATGAATCCTTTGGATGAGTAAAATAAAGATTTCTACGATGATAAACAGAGTAAGAGAGCTGGCTGGGTGCTTCGAAAACACGCAGGCTTTGCCCCAGCGAGGCAAAGCCTGCTCGGTTTCAGGCTTCGCTCTCCTCTCCCTTCGGTCGAGGAGCCATGCCCGCTCAGCCTTCAAACGGTTTTCTAAGCACCCAGCCAGCTCTCTTCTTAATCGCTAAAAGGTAAGATTATGGTTTACATAGATAACAATGCGACGACGCCTTTAGACCCTGCTGTTGCCGAGAGGATGAGTCAGTTTCTGGCAAAGTATTTTGGAAATCCTTCTTCCCTCTACCCCATCGGCAGAGAAGTCAAAGATATGATCAATGAAGCAAGGGAAACAATTGCCAAAGCTTTGGGCGCAGCGAGGAACGAGATCATCTTCACCGGCTCGGGAACAGAGGCGGATAATTTTGCCATCCGCGGGGTTCTGGATGCCTGTCCAGATAAGAGAGAATTCATCACCTCGGCCATAGAGCATCCCGCAGTTCTTCGCACAGCCAACTATCTCGAGAAAAAAGGGATGAAAGTCAGCTATGTCCCTGTGGATAAATACGGGACGATTGACATCGACTTCCTCAAGAATGCCATCACTCCCCAGACAGCTTTGATTTCCATCATGCATGCCAACAACGAGATCGGAACAATCCAGCCTATCGAAGAAGTCGCAAAAATTGCAAGAGAGAGAGGAGTTCTTGTTCACACTGATGCGGTCCAGTCTTTCGGTAAGATCGATGTCAATGTTGACAAACTTCGCGTTGACCTTGCTTCCGTTGCTGGCCATAAAGTCTACGGCCCGAAGGGAGTCGGTGCGCTTTACATTCGAAAAGGGACTAGCATCTGTCCTCTCATCCATGGAGGCCATCAGGAGAGAGAGTTGAGAGCTGGCACAGAAAATACGATCGGCATTATTGGCTTTGGAGAAGCTGTTCGGTTGATAATGGAGAGAGGCGATAAAGACAAGAAGCGGGTTGAAAAGCTGGCTGAGATGCTGAAAAAGGGAATCGAGGAAAAAATTCCAAAAGTTAAATTTAACGGCCATGAGAAGAACAGAATGAAAGGGACTTTAAATTTTTCTTTCCTTGGACTTGAGGCAGAGGCCATTCTCTTATCATTGGCGACAAAGGAAATCTATGTCTCGACAGGCTCTGCCTGCAGCGAGGGATCAGAAGAAGTCTCTCATGTGCTCAATGCCATCGGTCTAAATCCCATCGTCGCCCGGTCCTCGATCCGCATGTCTCTTGGTCGTTTCAACACCGAAGAAGATGTCCAGATAGTCCTCAAAGAGCTTCCAGAAATCATAAAAAAGCTCAGAGAAATTTCCGCGCTCGATGCAGATGATTTTTGATTAATTTTTATGATTATTATCGGCGAAAGACTAAACTCAACCAGGCATCCAGTCCTCCAGGCCATGGAGCGCCGGGATAAGAAATACTTAATTGATGAGGCGAAAAAACAAGAGGCAGTTGGTGCAAGTTACATCGACCTGAATGCGGCTGCGCTCCTGGATAAAGAAGTAGAAACCCTCCGCTGGGCCATCCCCATTCTTCAAAGAGAGCTGAGCATTCCCCTCTCTATCGACACTCCGAATCCAGAGGCCATGGAGGAAGCCCTAAAAGTTCACAGGGGACAGGCTATAATGAATTCTCTAAGCGGCGAGGCAAAGAGGATCAAAGCTTTTCTCCCGCTTGTCAGCAAATACAGGCCTCGAGTCATCGCCCTCTGCCTTGATGATGAAGGCCTGCCAAGAACTTCTGATAAGGAGCTTTCGATTGCAACCAGATTGGTTAGTCTCCTGAGGAAAGAAAAATTAAGCCTGGAAGATATCTTCCTCGACCCGCTTGTTCGACCTGTCGCTGTTGACCAGAAAGCAGGAGAGCTTTTTCTTGAGTCCCTGGAGAAGATAAAGAAAAATTTTCCTCGGGTAAAGACTGTAGCCGGCATAAGTAATATCTCGTTCGGGCTTCCTCGGCGGAAGGTTTTAAACAGAACTTTTCTTGTCCTTAGCCTCAAGGCCGGGCTTGATGCTGCCATCCTTGACCCTCTTGATAAAGAGATTATGGCAGCATTAAGCGCGGCTGGGGCGCTTCTGGGAAAAGACCCTTTCTTGAAGAATTATTTAAGATTGATAAGAAGCACGGAGCTGTGAAAGATAGATTTGTCTTATTTCCATGAAGAATTTCTGGTATCCTTCAGTTTTATAATCGGGATATGTCCAGCTCAAAACCCTAGCCTCTTTTTTGCTGAATAATAATTCCAAATGAGCATAGATGCCGTCGCGAAGAGGAATGCGGTGGGCAAAATCCTTGGCTGTGGCCATGACCAATGCCGAGGCAGTCAGGTAGCCAGGGTCAAGGTTGACTATTCTCTGGCTTGCCTGAGATTCTTTTCTTATTTCCTCCTCAAGGCGGTTTGTCTGGAGCTTTATCTCGCTTAATCTTTCCGGTGAAATAAGATTAGCAAAGCTCAAGAATTTTCTTTGCAGGTTCTCGCCCATCTGGTCTTGATAGTAATCTGTAAAATTAAAATCGAAAAGCGGGCTTGCTTTGTCAACAGGGCCATAGAGCTCGACAAGCTTTTCTTCTGCCCTTCTAAAGTAAAGTTCTTGGGAGGCAATAATGCCGCAGACCAACTTGACTTGAGAAAAAAGCTTAGGCTCAGCCATTTAAGCAACCAATTTCTTGATTTTATTTATATTTTCCTTTGCTGCTTTTTCTCCTTCCCTGATAATTCTTTCCGAATCTGAGAAGTCGAACAAATCAACATCTATATCCACTCTGAGGACAAAATCCGCTTCCTTTATTTTTTGTTCGGTTGTAACCGCAATCATTGTGTCCACCATCCGGTGAATAAGCTGGAACGTATTCTTCACATCTTCAGCCGGGATTTCTTTTATAGGTCTATGAATGTCCACCAGCAAAGTCCTCTCAGCCCCTAACCTTCTGGCGATTTCCACTGGCGCATTGTCGAGGACTCCCCCATCGACAAGGAGCATATCATCAACTCTCGCCGGCTCGAAGACAATCGGGAGGGACATTGTTGCCCTTAAAGCCTTGTAGAGCTTTCCTTTTTCGAATATGACCTCTTTCCCTGAAATAAGGTCGACGGCATTGCAAGCAAATTTAACAGGCAGGTCTTCGATCAAAGTTTCTCCGACAAGACTTTTTAAATACTCCTCCATTCTGTCCTTTCTGTCGAATCCGACCCTTCTCAAGAGCCTATTTTTGTAGCTCTCAAGCATCAGAATATCGATAATTGTCCGCATTTTTGTCGGCAGAAAGGGAAAATTTGGCTTTTGTAGAAAATCCTTCGAGCTGAGCGCCTCAGCTACACCTTTTAATTCTGAAGAATTGAATCCTGCTGCAAAAAGTCCTCCCACAAGGCCTCCTACGGATGTGCCGACGACAACCGGAGGAGTCAGCCCGTTTTTCTGGAGCACATTAATTGCACCGATATGAGCCAATCCCCTGGAGCCGCCTCCCATCAGGACTAAAGCCCATTTCGGCTTCTTCTTTCTGAGAATCTTGAATATTCTTTGCATTCGTCTCGTTAAAGCCCTCTGTGACAGATTAAAGGACCGGCATTCTCCCCTCTTGCGCCGCTGCGCTCTCCCCGATAGTCTGTTATCGCCACAAAGTCTTTGAAGGCCTTTTCTTCCTCGTAGGTCTGAGCCTCAGTTCCCAGGATGAAATCGGCATCTCCCATGCTTTTAATCTCTTCAAGCGACGGCTGGAAATAAGAGAAGAATCCTCGCAGATATAGCTTTGAAAAAAGGAGGCCGCTGATTCTCAATTTTTTTGTATGCTGGATGTGGCGCTTGAGCGAGACAAACATCTGGGCAATTGTTTTTAAGTTATAATGCGGGATAATAAAATCCTTTGCCGAATTAAGGTAAGGCACTATCCTCAAGGTGTGGATGCCGCTGGCGTTGACCAATATCTCAGGAGAGAAAGAAATGATGCGGACATTCTCCAATCGAAGCACAGAATTACGGAGCAGGTCTGCGATTTTTCCCCCCAGCTCCTGGCAGTAGGATAAATCTTTTCTGAATCCACGGCTCGAATCCTCTTTTGCTTCAATCCAGAGGGTTTTGTTTTCATCATTGACTAAATTTATCACCCGAGAATGATGGATCAGCTCTTCAAGCGTCTGAAATCCCTCCAATTTCTTAAACTCTGTCTCGAGAAGCCTGCGGCTGTTAAACTCGGCATCATGATGAAGAACCACGACCCTGTCTTTGGTAAACCTCACATCAAATTCGCATCCATCATAGGCTTGAAGAGCAGCCAGTATCGAGTCAATTGGTTTCTTCTCAACGTGCTCTGATGGCATTTTATTCGCCCATTTCACATCTTCGCTCTGGAAGTTAGCATAATTTCTGCCAGAACCGCATTGTGGTCCGAGACGAACCTTCCATCCCATCTTTCGGATATTATTCCGTCTCGCAGAACTTCTTCGATGTTGCGGACAAAAATGAGGTCGATACGGTATTCCGGATTGATTTCATTTTGAAAGCCGTTAAAGGTCTGGGTTGACCCGTAATGCTTGGTTTTAGATAGGTAGTGAGCATCGCATAGCCCTGGAAGCCTTGCAAGTCCTGAAGACGACTTTGGAGGAGAAAATGCAGGCTGCGGCAAGCCAAGCGTCAAGGTCTTGTAAGGAGGATCTTTCTCAGTGCAATTGAAATCTCCAGTAAGAATAACCGGATTATCTTCAGCCAGTCCCAGAATCGTGTTGAGCAGAAGCTCAGCGCCTTTGTTTCGGGCTATCTTGCCGACATGGTCAAGATGAGTGTTGAAGAAAAAAAAGACAGCCTTTGTCAATGTGTCTTCGATTTTTCCCCAAGTTGCTATCCTCGGGCAGGCAGCATCCCAGCCTTTTCCTGGCTTATCCGGATTTTCTGACAACCAGAAAGTTGACTGATTGAGAATTCTAAAACGGCTTTTCAAATAAAAAACAGGCGTGTATTCCCCTTCTTGGCGGCCATCATCCCTCCCCACTCCAAACCAACCGTATTCTGGAAGCAGGGCCTCCAGATCTTTCGCCTGGCCATGAAGAGCTTCCTGGAGACCAGCGATATCGACTTTATGAAAGCGGATTGTTTCTGCAACCATATCCTTTCTATTCGGCCAGGCATTCTCTCCGTCTCCAGGATTGTTGTACCTGATGTTGAAACTCATCACATTTATGCTTTCGCTGGATGCCTCTTCTTTGGCTGTAGCAAGGAAAATAAAAGCAAACAAAGAAAGAAATATCGCAGCAATAAAAATGCATTTCAAGGTTCTTTTTATCACCTTCTTCTCTCCTATTAGCATTATGTTTTCAATAATGAAGAAATCTTATCCTCATACAATTATTTTATAAATCATGCCAGAAAATCCCTGGCTTTCAAGCCTGGGGATGAATGGCATCGCTGGGTGAAGCAGAAGCCATTCTTCTTTATGGCCTAAGGCGCGAGCCTTTATGGTGGAGATTGTTGTAATCAATTTTTTCGCAGTTGAAAAGTTTTTCTCCCGATAAATTTATCATCAATAAAGATAGCTACGACCCATCGACCTTCAATATTATCTTCGTGAATGATTTTAAACATATCATAGGCTGTAACAGCTTCAAGAAATTTTCTCTCCTGATTGACAATAATATTTCCAGTATCCTTGACCATATTTCCTTCAGGAGAATACCATTTCCATCTGAGCGCAATCTTTTCGTAAATATTATTCAACCATATAAAACAGATGACGCAATCGTCTTCAGAAGTAAACTCAGATTGGATTTCTAAAGGCTTGAGTAATTCGGCGCTCTCATCTATTTTCTTGCATAAATAAATACCCTCGATTATATTTTCGCTTGGCAGAAGGTATTTCATTTTCATCGAAATACAGCTCCCTAATAGAATCAAGGTCAATACTGAAATCAGAATAAGAAAATATATTTTCATCTGGGAACCAACTCAAGCAAAATTTGCTTGGAAAGACTTCGCCAGATAAATCTCAGTTGGAACCTTCCTGCTTCCCGGATCAAATACAGGTCGATATTGTTTATTTTCTTAAATATAAAATCATAATTAAGCAGGGAATGAAGCTTCCAATTCTTGATAAGCTCAAACGATAAATCGGCAAACGATTGCCGCCATTGACTATTTTTCGGGTCAAAGGAAAAAGAAATCCAGCTGTTTAATTTTTCTGAGGGATTGACCTTGAAGATAACACTCAAGTCTTGACTTGTCGTTCCTTCAATAAGCCATGATTTTGTTTTCCTCCGAGACTGAAAGCTGTAGAAGCCAAGTAGAGAGATTCCTTTAGCTATATTCTTATCTGCATGAATGATCAACCCGCCTGAAGTAAAATTCCTGCCTTCTTTTTCGATAAATTGTTCCAGGCCTAGATTGAAATCCAAGCTCAAGCTTTTCTGGATAGAAATGGGCTGCGTCGAGATATTGATAAATAAATTATCGCTGAAACTATTCTGGCGTATGTCGCTCGTTGTCAAGTTATTATATATAAGCATATTAGAAACGTTTGCTGACAGCAGACCTCCATAGAATTGAAACGGATTCAAGCCGAATCTGAGTTGCGGCTGAGAAAGGACTTGACTGCTAAAAAGGTCGTAGTTCAGAAAATAGTCTGTAGAAAGATTGAATAGCCTGGAATTGTAGGAGACATCCACTGCTCCTGTGAGTATTTTCGAATAATAGCCGCCAGCGCCAATCTTGACTTGAGAGTAGAATGAGGACAAACTGAAATGAATCCTCTTCAGAAGAGTATTTCCGTATGAAAAATTGCTCAATATCTGATTTTGAATCTCATACTTGCCAGAAAATGAAATGTTCCCAAATTTTTCTGTATTTATGCTTGATTGGAGACCAAACCATGCCTCACCTTCGAAGTTTAGAGGCTTGTTATATAAAAAGTCTGCACGTGTGCTAATCTTTTGTCCCCAATTTTTATTCAGCCATAAATCTGTGTTCCAGAGGCTGCTCGAATTGTAATTGGCCGCAAGACCAAGATTTAGGTTTTCATTGAAGTTGATTGTTGTTGAGCTCATTACGTCAGCCTGCCGCTTGAGTCCTTGATAATTCCTTAAGACTGAGTGCTCTTCATAATTGACCTGGGTTAAAGTGTTGACCTTTTTTTGTTTTTGATAGAAATAGCTTAATCTTCCTATCAATCCCTGGGATTTTGTGAACCAGATTTTATCCAGCGAAACTCCATTTCTTCTTTGATTGATTTGGCCCGATAGCTTAAATTTTTTAAAACTCACAAATTCTAAGCCTTCGATGTAGAGAGTCACCGAGTATCCATAAATATCGAAGTCTTTTGTTATTTGGAATATTTGGCCAGTAAAATAGATGAATGACTTTTGAATTTTAGATAAGTCTATATCTTCCGGAATTTGGCTAAGTCCAAGGAAGATTTTTTGGCCTACATTTCCAATATCTTTAACTTCAATCTTCTCTTTATAACTGATGAGCGAGCCTGTTTTCTCTTGAGGGTAAAATAGAAATTCATCTCCTGAAAGTGTTTCATCAACACTTTTTAAAACGACGTTCCCCAAGGAATAGAAAATCTTTTTCGTCAGGTCAATCTTTATCGACCGGCAAGAAACGGTGTATGAGGAAAATTGAAACTCGACATTTTCTCCATATATTTGATTGAGGTCGTAGCTATAGGCCAAGTAGCTTCCCTCTAATCTGATTAAAATTTTTTCTAAAGCCAATGACAAAGAAGAAAACAAAAGAAGAAATACGAATACAGCCAAAGATTTTTTAAATGCGCTCAACTTTTAAATCTCAACTGATAAATTTTGCCGCTGCCATCCGCATTCCATAGATAATAGTCATCGAAGGCTAATCCGCGCGGTGACTGTCCGGGCGAGAGAAATATTCTCAAGACTATTCCTTCGATGCTCAATTGATAGATGGTCAGTGTTGAGGAATCAGATATCCAAAAATAGTTCCCATCAAAGGTTAAACCGTCTACTCTTATGCCAGGGTTAGGAAAAGAGGAGATTATCTCTGCTGTTTCCGGATTTACTCTCAGAATCTTATTCGATTGAAAATCCGCAATCCACAGCGAGCCCAAGCCGTAAGTCATGGAAGTGAAAGCGCCTCTTTGCAAGCTGAGCCTTTTTTGAATCTCGCCATTTAAGAGATTTATTTTATAGACATCAACAGCTGAGTCACTGCATAGCCAGAGGTCCTGGCCATCATAAGCGATTCCTGTTGTTCCAGGAAGAGGCGAAGTCAAAGCTCTAACCTGGGCCCCGTTTAATCGGTTGAGGCTGTAGAGCGTATTGTTATAACCGTCGACATTCCATAGCGTGCTTCCGTCCCAGGCAAGGCCTAGGGGCATGTATGATGGAGTCAATATTGTGCTGACCACCTCGAAGACAATCTCTCCTGCCCTTGGGTCAAAGGGATTGTCAAAAAGACGGTCTTGGCAGGAAGGATGAAAAAAGCAACTAAAAGCTAAAAGAAATAGTAAATGACAAACTCTTATTCTCATTATGTTCAAGCTTTAAGCTTACAATTTTCCCCTTTCTCTCTTTATTTTTGACAATGATATAGGTGTCAATTAAATTTATGACCCAAACGCTCGCTGCAACCAGGAGGAATTTGTTCCTCTTGGTATCGTAGTTCTCTGTCAGCTCTCTGTACTTGATGGCATCACTGACATTATCTGCTTTTTTGTATTTATCATAATAATAATTACCCTTATGATTGTAGAAAAGAATCTTGTAAAAAGAAAAAATTTCTCCGGTTAAAAATAAAGCCCCTTCCAGATATTTTTTTTCTGCTATCTGTCCCCAGCCCGGGATTAATAATGATTTTTGAAGCGAACCAAATTTTTTATCGATTGGAATTCTTTCATTGCTTCCTTTTTCCTGAGCAAAGCCATACAAAGAGATGAGTAGTACTATCAAAAAATAGATATTTAGTTTATAAATTTTCATTTTTGTCATTCTTGCATATTACTTTGCCAAGTATTATTTGCTTTTAGTATAATAAGAGAAAAAAATTTATCAATTTTTTATGTAATTTCTGTTCAGCCAAAATATAGAATTGTAAATTTGTTTATTGATAGACTTTTACTTTATCTCAAACGGTGCACTCTCTCCGTAAACCGTAGAGTCATATTGATCGGACACCCTCACCTTGTAATCTGTCCCGTTCTCAAGGCCGCTGCTCACTGTCGTCCAGGTGTATGACCCATCATTCGAGTCATATGTGTCAATCGTCTGCTTCAAGGTGGTCCCCTTGTAGAGTTCAATCTTTATGGTACTGATACTCCCCTTCCACGTCCAGGTCATCGCTCCAGACTGCCCTTTGACCCAGACTGTGCTCGCCGTGGGCTCGGTCACTGTTATCGAGGGCGGCCCTATCTCAAACTGTTCACTCTCACCGTAAACCG
>CAZYBE010000042.1:0-24938 GCA_964645765.1 uncultured Eubacteriales bacterium | reverse complement strand
CTCCAGAAAGATGAAAGAGATATTTCATTTTTTATTTTAACATGCTCGATTACATTAAAATATTATTACAGGAGAGGGAAGCCGCTTCCACATCGGCATGAATCCAATCTCTTATTCTCTAAAATTGAAGTCTACAGTAAATTCGGATTCTGCAAGGGTTACCGTGTTGAAATTAAGCGTCTTTTTAATTTCGGAGAGGCATTGCTGTTAAGAACTTTTGACCTGCCGACCTTGATGGCTACCAAAATGCGGGCGATTCTGCACCAAAGGTGGGAAAAGACGGCAAAAAATGGCAGGGTATGAACCGCGGCTAAAGGAAGGGATTATTATAACCTGATGTGGTATCTTGAACAAAGATAATATTAAAGAAGCATTGATTTCTTTGCTCAATAGAAGGCTGCCCGAGTGATTCCTCAAGGGAGTTAAACATGAGAGTATCTGATTTGACAATTGAGGAATTGAGGCGAATCATAAAAGAAATTATAGATGAAAAGCTTAGAGAGTTACTATTTGACCCAGATAAGGGATTAGAATTAAAGGAAGAAATCGAGCAAAGGTTGAGAGCTTCCCTTCTCTCTACCGAAAGAATTCCATTTGAAGAGGTGAAAAAAAGGCGCGAATAAAACGATCACAGCGCGTCTTATAGGTCATAGAAGAGAGATTTACAAAATTTAGAATACCATCCATCTTTTTCTATTCTTCGATTTTCGTCCATGTCCCTGATTTCCTCAATGGAATGGAGAAGCCAAGGCTGCTGGAAGGCCTGTCGTTGCAACGATGGATTTGGGTGGTGCTCAAGAAAGATTGGATGGATACGGGCGTGTTCAGTGTGTAAAACCTAAGCTATCCCTTTAGTTAATCTAAAAGAGCGGTTCGCTGAACCGCTTTTTTTATTTTGGGGAGAAAAATGTGATATCATGGGGAGCTTATGGCGGCAAAGTAAATTATAAATGTGCCGCATGTTTCATTTAGTCGTGATGGATGATACTAAGAAAATCTCTAGGATTGATGATTTTGACCTCTTCGAATTTATTCAACGCAAGGAGATCTGAATCGCCCGACACAAGATAGCCCGCTTTTCCTGAAACAGCCGCCTCAATGAAAATGTCATCACCCGGGTCGCGGCATACACGGATTGATCGTGAGGGGAGAGTCATTTCGCCGCGGAGCACCAAGATAGCGATCACTGTCTCCATGTCTGTGCGGTTGATTTTATATTTATTGCTTAACCTGGGATAGGCAAGAACCCTGATAAGCTCATCGAGCACTGCCGGTGAGAAAACCAGTTTAAAATTACCTTTCCCGAGCGCTTTTAGGATGGGACCAGCCTGGCCATCTGGCTTGATGATGGCGCTGACGAGAACGTTCGTGTCAATAACGGCACGTATCATCGGTGTCTTCGGGATCGGATAGTTTTTCGGGCGCTTTGAATATCCTTTTCAACCTCTTCGGCTGAATATTCTGCGTTAACATCAGCCATTTTGGTTAGAAGTTCGTTGAACCTCCGCAAGACTCCACTCTCATCGATTTGAACATATTTCATATACTGTTCATAGGGAATAAGAACGGCCTCGGGACGGCTTCCCCGAGTGAGGATATATGGAACATGATCTTCAGCTACCTCATCAAAGATTTTTCTAAACTTTCTTTGAAGGCTCGTCACGCCGATGATTTTGTTCATGGCCTCTCCACTCATAATATATGTATTTTAATACATATTTAAATTATCACAATAAACATGTTGAGTCAACCAGATTTAAAAAAATATATAGTCTTTCAGCCCTGATTATAAATCAAGCGTTCGATGAACCGCTTTTTTTATTTTTGGGCGAAAATTGTAGCATTATAATGATTAGACGGCGGCAAAGTGCCCTCTAAAATTGATTTTCGCAAGTTGTTTGTCAAGTGCGGCAAAGTTAAAAGATCTGGGTGCCTTTGGCTGGTTTATGAGGACGGCCAAATTATGACATCGTTCTTTCCACCCCAGTGGAAAGCAATCTCCTGAAGGGTGATGAGCGCCTTTATTTTCTCCTCAAATGATAGATTCGCCATCTCTTTTCGCGCCCTGAGCTCTTCACGGTAAAATTCTTGCAGGGTTATTATCCTGTTGCCTTTAATGAGAATTTTAGGATTGTTATCGTCTTCGCTCATTTTTTCTCATCCCTCAAATTATGGAATTTTTCAAGTAAATTATAGCGGCTAAGAATTCCGGTTAGTTTTTCCTGGTTAAACGGCGCTTGTTCTAATAAGAGTTTAATCTTTGCGATATCCTTATCTCTTCCTGCTAACAGGAATGAAGCAATCAGATACTCAGGAGTCATAACCTTAGTTTTAGTACCTTCAAAATCAACAATGATAGACTGCTCTACTGCCTCTCGGGTTAGTCCTACAGCCGGGATGAGCTCAACCGGGATTCCTTCAATCATTATCCATTGCCCATGCCATTCTTTGTAACCTTTGCCGGCGAGATAATCATATATGGGGGTGAGCAAGACCAATTCTTTATCTTGGAGTTCCTTAGCCAGTAAAATAAATACGTCAAGGTCACGGGTAAAAAAAGGCTCGACCCATCTCAAAGCTCCGATAGCACCTCCGATAGCATAATCATTTATTAACTTTTCTCTTTTTAACTCATTAATGACCTCTAAGGTTTTTCTCATGGTTCCGCAAACACCTTGATAGTTAATGTCTGAAAAGAAATTATATGCATAGATTTATTAAAATATCCAGAGGAATCTTTTGCGCTAATCATAACTGTCCCATATATGCTCAACAGCTAACGCTATGGAAATTAACATTTTTTTCTTATTCTCATTAAAAATTTTCTATTTCGAATATCTTCTTTTATTGCCTTATATATTTCTATTTCCTTATTTCTTGTCTTGAAAATAACCCTTCTCTTTTCAAAACCATCATGAGTAACATAAGAGTAAGGAAGAATTGTTTTCTTTAGCCTTTCAATTATTTTTCTATCCCAGTTTGAGCCAATATCTTGGTTACAATAGCCATATTTATCATAAAAATAGTAGGCAAGCACATCTTTTCTATGAGAAATAATTATCGCTGTAATTGTCTTATCTCTCAATTTTTTGTTTCTCAAAAAAGAATCTATGAAAAAATTATGGTTTTCTCTCATACCACTACTTCCCCCATGTCCTAAGGAATAGCAAATTGCATTATTATATAAGCATAAATAAATTTGGTGGTAGCTCCACTCATTCATGCTTAAAAGCGATTCTTTACTTTTTCCATACCAAACAGGATATAGATGAACAGTAATAGCTTTATCAGCTCTTTTCATGTCTTTTATCATCTCTTCCCTGTGTTTGTATGTTAATTTCGAAATACTGGCTTTCAAAATAGAAAGCAGGTCATTTATGTCTTCTAAATCGATATCAAGCTTTTTCATTTCTTTCACCACTTTTTGAGACCAAATTTTGCAATTTGTCGTTCTTTTTCATGATAAACTGCAAGATTTTATTTTGCAATTTTTTTAATTCATCTTCTAATAATTCTATCTCTCTTCCAAGATTTTTCATCTCATCTTCCAATGTTGTTGATTTTTATTTCTGATAGTATATAACTAATGTATATTATGGGAAACAGAAAAGAACCATTGGCAAAAGAAATTATGGGGAAAGTTGAAAGGCTTTCATCTATTTAGGATAAAACTTTTTATATTTTCGACATTTTTGTAATTTTGCGCTATTGCTTTAGCATAAAATAATAATTTTATGCTAATGAATAGCTGGAGCTTAATAAGATTATTCCTCTAATTTTATCGCTAATTCTTTAAGCAATCCCGCATGAAGAGAGAGCCGCGAGTAAACTTCTTCAGCATACTTCTCTTGATAAATATGAACCGTAAGATTGCGGTCGTCCAGCATTTTCAGCCAATTTTCATCATGAGGAATCAGGTTTAACTGAAAAGCAATCTTTAAGCAGCTCCGGGGAGAATTACACTCTATTCCCTCTTTCCTTGCATAGGATTTGATGCACTTCCATGCCAGGTCAAAACACAGTTCAAATCGTTTTATAGCAGAGTCGCGAACAATTTCTGTTTTTTCCAAACTTATAGCTTCTTCTAGCCTGGCTATGGTTTTTTTGAAATCTTCTAAAAGATGAAAGTCAGTTAACATATTCGACATGTTTTAGAGCTTCTCTTTTGAATTCGAGAGAAACTTTTTTAAAGTCAACAAGGTCAAATCTATAAAGGGTAGGCAAATTATCCAGCTCCTCTTCTATTTCCAATTTTGTCTTTGCTGATATTTCATCAGGGCCTTCGATACCGATGTCAATATCGGAGCGAGGAAAATTATCCCTCTTTACCCTTGAACCGAAGAAGAAGACCCGGTAAGAGCTTAAATCCAAATATTTGGCTATAATATTTATTATTAGCTTTTTAAGCTTTTCTTCTGGATAGAATTCAAGTTTCATGCTTTATTTTCCTTGCCGAATTCTATCATAGTCCAGTCGAAACTCAAAGAATTTTTTAGGCCTGACTGGAACACAAAAACGCGGTTGGTTGAACCGCTTTTTTTATTTTAGGGTGAAAATTATGGTATGATTAACGAACTGATGGCTGGCAAGTGGACTGAGAAAATAGATTTCCGTAAAGTTGCTGCGTTGAGCTCATTGGTGCTCATGCTGCCTTCTTCGATCGCGGTGGGGTTGTTCTTTGGCTATATGCTGGATAAGCTTTTCGGGACGCATCCCTGGTTGTTGCTTGTTTTTTTGCTTCTCGGGACGGTTTCGGGTTTTTACAGCTTGATAAGGGGATTGAGTAAACTTAAAGATGAAGATGAGGAAAGAAAAAATGAATAAGGGGACAGTCACCTTTTTATAAAAATGAGTAAAGCGGACAAAAAAGGGGACAGTCCCTGTGAAGAAAGGGAACAGGCACCTTTTTTAGAAGAAGAAAAAATTCTGAGGAGGATTCCGCTTGAGATTCTTGCTCTCTCCTTTGTCATAGCCCTCGCATCCCTCCTCTTCTTCTCCCCGTTGACCGCGATTTTCATCCTTGGCGGAGGTGCGTTCTCTGCACTGAGCTTCCTGTGGCTCAAGCAAAGCGTTTCAAGGTTATTCTTATTAAAAAAAGGGGACAGTCCCTCAAAAGAAAAGAAAAAAGGGGACAGGTACCTAACGGAGCCAGTCCCCTTTTTTCAGTCCCCATCTTTAAAGAAAGCCCTGCTCTCCAGCCTTGCCCTCTACGCCCTTCGTCTTTTATTGATTCTTGCCGTCTTTTTTATTATAATCTTGCTGTTTTCTAAGAAAATCATAGCCTTTGCAGTCGGATTTTCGGTCATAATTCCAGTTTTCCTTGCAGAGGCGGTCATTGCACTCTCTCGGATGAAACAATGGAAGGGTTAGAACACAGCCTATTCATCGTCGACCTCTTCAATAAGATTTTCGGAAAGCCCCTTGCTGCTCTTCTCGGCCTCGCTGGAATCCAAGTCAAAGACCCCGCTCACCTCTTTCCTGATTACATCGTCATGTGCCTCGTCGTGGCCGCGCTTCTCATCCTCTTCCTCAGCCTGGCTTCAAGGAGGCGCAAGCTCGTCCCCTCCAAAAACCAGAGCATCCTCGAGCTCATCATCCAGGCCTTCGAAAGCCTCTTGGTCGAAATCATCGGTGAGGAGGGCAAGAAATATCTGCCGATGATCGCCACCATCGGCCTTTTCATATTATGCTGTAACCTCCTTGGACTTGTTCCAGGGTTTATGTCCCCGACCAGCAAGCTCAACGTCACTGTCGGCTGCGCCCTTACTGTCTTTGTCTACTACCACTGGCAGGGCATCAAGTCCCAGGGATTTTTTAAATATCTCAAACTTTTCACCGGCCCCATTCCCCTTTTAGCGCCTCTCCTTCTCCCCATCGAAATCATCAGCCATTTTTCCCGTCCTGTATCCCTGTCTTTGCGTCTTTTCGGCAACATCTTCGCCGAAGAATTGCTCATCTTGGTCATCGCTTCTATCGTCCCCTTCTTTCTCCCCCTGCCTTTCATGGCAATAGCCATCTTCACCGCAACCATCCAGGCTTTCGTCTTTGTCCTGCTCGCCTGCATCTACATCGGGGGGGCTGTGGCCCACGAGGAGGAACATTAATTCAAAAGGAGGAAGAATGAGAAAGAACCTCAAGGCTTTGGGAATTTCGCTCTTTTTTCTGGCGCTGGCGACCGCACCTCTCCTGGCTCAGGAGAAACAAGCCACTCCCACCCTGACTGACCAGCGCGCATCCCTCTTCAAGGTGTCGCTGATCGTTGGAGGCGCTATCATCACCATTGCCTCTGCGGCAGGGGCTTTCTGCCAGGCCAAAGCGATTAGCGCTGCCTGCGAGGGTATCTCGAGAAACCCGGCCTCCGGGCCCTTTATCCGCATCCCTCTCATCTTTGCGCTGGTTTTGATCGAAACACTGGTCATCTATGCTCTACTCATCACCATTATCATCCTCATGGTGCAGTGGGGAAAGTATAGTTGAGAAAAGGAACAATTTATTTAATGAGATCGCCACGGCACTTCGCGCCTCGCGATGACACTTCATATCAGTGATCAGGCAAGATTAATGAAGTTTCCGGCCTTCGAGATTTTAACAATCTCGATAAAAAGATTCAACCAAGACAAATGCGGAACATTCGCCATCACCATTTCCTATTTCGCCGCCCTCTGCTCTGTCCCCATAGTCTCTCTCTTCGCCTTTATCACCACCCGAATACTTGGCAACTCTGAGATTGCCTTCCGCAGCCTCAACATCTTCACCGATGAATTTTTTGCCAAGCTCAACCCCTACTTTTTCGAGAAAGTTCAGTCCATCTCAAGGAATGCCGCAAACCTGGGTTGGTTCGGACTGATTGGCTCTCTCATTGCAGTGAGTTTTCTCTTCTCCAACCTGATCTATTCCCTGAACTTTATCTTCAAAGCAAACTACCAGAAGTCCTTTTTCTATAACAGGATTATGGAGTACCTGATCATGTTTATTATTGGAATCATCATGCTCGTTTCATTCTTCATCACCATCATCTGGACCGCCTTTAACCGCGCTCTTGGAGAAAGCCCGATTGTCGCCAAATATTTCAACCCGAAGATTGTCTCTCTCGCCAATAACTTTTTTATCCAATATCTTCTGCCCTTCACCCTGACTTTTGTTGTTTTCTACGGACTCTATAAACTCATCCCTGAAGTCAAAGTCCACACCCGGGCTGCGGCAGCGTCGGCTGCAATTGCGACTTTGTTTTGGGAAATCTTTAAAAGGATTTTCGCCTTTTATGTGGCCCATGTCTCTGCCATAGGGATTGTCCTCTCCAAGTTCTTGCAAAGCACCCTGACCTCCATCATCTTCTTCATGCTCTGGATCTCTTTCTCCCTTGTCATCCTTCTCTGGGGGGCGGAGCTGGCTGCTGTCCTGAATGAGTGGATCGATGCCAAAGAAGCCAGAGAGTAATAAGCAGGCTCAGGCTCTGCGCCTGAGCATTGAGGAGATTGCCCGGCGACTCGGCTGCCCTTTTGAGGGGAATGGAAAGATAGAGATTCGAGGAGTCTCGAGTCTGGAGAAGGCTACGGCGGGAGACCTTGTTTTTCTCGCAGCGCCAAAATACCGCAAGCTTCTCGATGAGAGCAAGGCTTCTGCCGCAATCATAGCGGTGGCCGAGAAATACGACAGGATTCCAGTCATCAAGGCCGAGAACCCTCAGCTTGCTTTTATCAAGGTCGTAGAAATCTTTCATAAACCTCTGCGGCCTGAGCCTGGAATTCATCCTACGGCTGTTGTCTCTCGGTCGGCAAAGATTGGAAGAGATGTTTCAATCGGAGCCTTTGTTTTTGTTGGAGACGAAGTCGAGATAGGGGAAAAGACAATTATCTTTCCCCTCGTTGCCATCTATTCCGGAGTGAAAATCGGAAGCCAGACGGTTATTCATTCGCATGTCTCTATCCGGGAGGGTGTTCGGATTGGAAGCCGGGTCATCATCCACAACGGTGTTGTCATCGGCTCTGACGGGTTTGGATATCTCCAGGATAAGGACGGCTCTCATATTAAAATTCCCCAGGTGGGAACAGTGGTTGTGGAGGACGATGTTGAGATAGGAGCAAATACAACCATAGACCGGGCAGCGCTTGGTGAAACGATTATCCGCAAAGGAGTCAAGATTGATAACCTGGTTCAGGTCGCCCACAATATTGAAGTCGGCGAGCGAAGCATTCTGGCAGCGCAGGTCGGGATAGGCGGCAGCACAAAAATAGGGAAGAATGTCATCATGGGCGGCCAGGCTGGAGTGGCAGACCACCTGGTCATCGGAGATAAGGCTGTCATTGCCGGCGGATCAGGAGTCACAAACGACATCGAAGCCGGAGCCGTCGTGGCCGGATATCCTCACCAGGATATTCATGCCTGGCGGAAGACGAGGGCCTTGCTTCCCCAGCTCTATGAGCTTGTCAAGGATATTAAAAGACTCAAAAAGAAAGTCGAAGAACTGGAAAAGAAGTAAAAAGGGGACAGTCCCCTTTTATTGATAGAAGGGAAAAAAGGGGATAGGTTGCTTTTTGTTGAAAAAGTAGCTTATCCCCTTTTTTATCTTTTTGTGCCAAGATCCCTGGCTTATTTCCTTTTAAGCTTATCTAAAATTTCTTTTGAAAGAAGCAAGAATTCCTTTTTTATATCGTCTCCTCTAATATCTATAATTATTTCAACAGGCCATCTCTCAAGGTCATCGGGGAAGCCCTGCGTCTTTTCCAGGGCTACGGCAAGCCAGTATAAATCAAACCCAGGATCCTTCTGCTGGGCCAGTCGAGCGAGCTCCCAAAGCTTTTCTTTTTTAAGGATGATAAATAGGTCGACGGCATCGCGGGGCTCAACTCTGCCGAAAAAGGCGAGAAGCTTATCAACAATGAGGTCTTTATAACTGTTGACTTTGACACCTATATCCGAATCAACCGCGTCTTCAAACTTAAAAGGAGAATCAAGAGCAAGTTGGAGTCTGGTCTTTTCGTTTTTTTCAGTAAGCTCGAATTCCACAAAGGATTCGAAGCGCCGCTTGACTTCGACCAAATACCCTTGATTTTTTAATTTCACTTCGACTAACCTCGAGAATGGGAGAACAATCCCGGTTTCTCTGGTAAAAATGTCTAAATCGTAGGACCTTCTATGTCCCAGATAAAAATCTGCCAAGGCTGTGCCGCCGGTGAGATAAAAATAGGAAAAATCTGGAACGCCTTGTAAGGAAATTAGAATGTTTTTCTGAAGAGAAGAAAGAATTCCTTTACTTTTTATCACTGAAATATCGTTCCCAAAGTCTTTTTACCGGAGATGGAAGATTGAGATCCTTGAGGGTGGCCTTAATTTCCTCCCAATCAAGCTGAGCGAGATCTTCTGCCCTTCCATAGGTTAGGACTTGTTGGATATACCACTTCCTTTGCCACGGGTCTTCAAGGTCGATTTCGTTCTTTGACCAGACGATGTACTTTTTGGGTTTCATGCTAAGCACTTCTTATTATGAACATAATTTTGCAAATTGCAAATCTATTAAATAAATTCGAAGAGTTGGAGAAGAAATTAGACTGAGACGAGCATTAACTCTTTTATGGGTGTAAAATGGACCGTATTCTTAGTCAAAAGAGGAAGAGAGTTAGCTACACAAATTCCTGCGATGAGAATATCCTGATTGCCCATAAGCCTTCCCCTGATCTTTAATTCTATAAAAATCTTGGCTGCGATTGCCGCTTCAATTAAGCTTAAAGGAAAAATTAAGACACTCTTAACAAAAGTATCAACCTGTTTGAGCCTCTTTTTGCCGATGACTCCAGCATAGAGTTCGAAGACAGAGACTGAAGTGATTGCTAATTTATTTTTTTGAATAAGTTCTGAGACATACCGAGCAAAGGGAGGCAGATTCGCAAAGAAATCGATGATGACATCCGTATCTGCAATTATTAAATCTTCCAATTCTTTCTGATCTCCTCCAATCTTGCTCTTATTTCTTCAGCCTCCGTCTGACTCCAGCTTCCTCTCATCATTAAGACCTTCTCCTTTCTCGTCTCTCTTCTTTCATTCTCTTTAAGATAAAAATCTAGCGCATCTTTAATCACTTTCGAATATCCTCGATATCCCTTCTTCACTGCTAGAGCATGAAGGACGCCGATTAAGCTGTCGGGTAGCTCAATGGTTGTTCTCATTCTCTAATCACCTCTACAAATTCTAAAATTAAAATGCATTATAATATTAGAATGCAATTATGTCAAATAGAAAATAGGGAAAAGGGGACAGGCAACTTTTTTATCAAAAAGCAGTCTATCCCCGTTATTTCTACTTTTTTGTTAAAAAAGTAGCCTGTCCCCTTTTTTATTTCATGAATTGAAAAATATATTCCAGAATGGTAGATATAAAAATGCTTCCAACAAAAGTTGAAGCCCTAGAAAGAAAACCATGAAATTAGCAGTTACGGGTAAAGGCGGAACGGGGAAGACAACAGTTGCCGGAATTCTTGCTCACTTCTTCAAAAATGACGGATATCAAGTTTTGGCAATTGATGCCGACCCAGATGCAAACTTAGCCTCTGCCATTGGCCTCCCTGCCGAGCAGGCCTCTTCCATCATTCCTATCTCCGAACAGCGGCAATTGATACAGGAGAGAACCGGAGCGAAACCCAGGCAATTCGGTCAGCTTTTCAAAATGAATCCCACAGTCAAAGATATTCCCGATAAATTCAGCCTCGAGTTCGAGGGAATAAAGCTGCTGGTCATGGGCGCTATAAGAAAAGGAGGAAGCGGATGCGCTTGCCCTGAGAATGTCCTTCTCCGAAGCCTTTTATCTGAAATCATTCTCAACCGGGATGAAGTCATCATCGTCGATATGGAGCCTGGGATTGAGCATCTGGGAAGAGCAACCGCTCAATCAATCGATAAAATGCTCATCTGTGTCGAGCCCGGCTATCGGAGCATCTCGACGGCAAGAACAATCATGAAACTGGCTCAAGAAATTGGAATTTCAGCGTTTGGCATTATCGGCAATAAAATTCAGAATGAAGAGCAGAAAAAATTGGTCCTCAGCCAATTCTCTCCAAGTCTCATCCTGGGAATGATTCCTTATGATGAAATTATCCATGAGTCAGATTTAATGCAACAGCCCCTCTTTAAGAGACTCAGCGAGAACTTAAGGTCGGAATTTTATAAAATTTACCAGGAATTACGGGGACACAATACCTAATTCGCAGTCAGGATATATACTGCATTTAGAGGATTGAGTTGAATTAGGTAATGTGTCCCCGTAATTACCCTCCCTGCCGATTGACATTGACAGTAGAATGACCATAAAATGAAATTCATTTCAAATCGATTACGGAAACTTTCCGCTTTAATATATTGATATTAATAAGATTACACAGATTTTGAAAATCAACGTTGGGACAGCAGTGGGACTGTCCCCTTTTTGGTGGAGGCTTTGATGGTCTTCAATCCTAAATGCACGGCGACGGGGATCGGGAGCTTTCCCCATAAAGATCCATCGGCAGCCTGCGAGCTCATCTTAAACTCTGTCCCCGAGATTCCTCTCTGGCCCCAGCTTTCGGCAATTGACTTTCGGGAACAGATGGAGATTCAATTCAGCGAAGGGCTTCCCCGCGTCGTCCTTGATGAATCCAGACAAAGGATGTACTTTGATACGACCGGCGACGCCACCCGCGAGCTAGAAAAGTTCTACGAAAATTATGTCTCAGAAAACCTCGACGACTTTAAAATCTCACCCGACTTCAGCCGGGGCATTCACGAGATGGCGAATAAATTATCTAAGAAAAATTTCCCCTCCATCAAGTTCTTCAAAAGCCAAGTCACAGGACCTGTGACTTTTGGATTAGCCATCGTCGATGAGAAGAAACGGGCAATCTACTACAACGATGTTTTTCGAGACGTTCTGGTTAAAGGAATTTCAATGAAAGCCCGATGGCTTTTAAAGAAGTTCAAGCCCTTTGGCTATAATCAGATGTGTTTCATCGATGAGCCCATCCTTTCTGCCTTTGGCTCCTCGACCTACGTCAGCGTCCAGCGTGCGGAACTCGTCAATTGCTTGAAAGAAGTCGTCGAAGCCGTTCATAAAGATGGAGCTCTGGCTGGAATGCACTGCTGCGGCAATACAGAATGGCCAATCCTGGTCGAAGCCGGTGTGGACATCATCAGCTTTGATGCCTATCAATTTGGAGAGACGATCGCCTATTATCCAGAGCAGATGAAGAAATTCCTGGAAGGCGGCGGAGTGCTGGCCTGGGGAATTGTCCCCACCTCAGAAAAAATCAAACTTGAAACTCCAGAATCGCTGGTAAAAAAATTAGAAGAAAGGATTAAAAATTTAGCCAGAAAAGGAATCGATGAAAACTTGATATGGGATCGCTGCCTCCTCACTCCAAGCTGCGGGACAGGCTCTCTTTCTGTAGAATTATCAGAAAAGATATTTCTCTATCTTCGAGAAACAAGCCGGCTACTTCACGGTCAATGAGAAAAAGGGACTGTCCCCTTTTTACGAAAGGTCTTCCAACTCTAGTCAAAACTGAGTAAAATGTTAGCCCATTACCAAAAAAGAATTATTTTCTATGAATAGAGACAAATGCAATCATGAAAACGTCATCGCCTGAGAAAAGGGAGAAAAGGGGACTGTCCCCTTTTTCGACCAAAAAAAGCGCTGACCGGGCAGTTAATTATCTGCTTGAAAAAACTCGCAATAAAGGCCTGGAAACAGTCTGGGACCGCTCCGAGCGCCAGAAGCCGCGCTGCGGTTTTGGAGAATCAGGCGCCTGCTGCCATACCTGCTTCATGGGGCCATGCCGCATCAGCCCTTCCGGCAAGGGCCCTCAAAGAGGGGTCTGCGGCGCAAAAGCCGAGAATATCGTTGCCCGAAATTTTGCCCGGATGGTCGCTGCCGGGGCTGCTGCTCATTCCGACCATGCAAGGGAAGTGGCTAAGACCCTTCTTGAAGCTGCTAAAAATCCCGCTTCAGGTTATTCGATTAAAGATTCGAACAAGCTCAATAAAGTGGCCTCTGTGCTCGGCGTCGAAACCAAAGACAGGGAAAAAGAAGCCATCGCCTCTGATGTGGCCGAGAAGGCGCTCAGAAATTTTGGCCAACAGGAAGGAGAAGTCTCTTTCATCAAGCTTGCTCCTGAGACAAGGCAGGCGCTCTGGAGAAATCTCAACATCGTCCCTCGTGGAATAGACAGGGAAATTGTGGAGATGATGCATCGGACCAACATGGGCGTTGACCAGGACCACCGAAACATCATGCTCCAGGCCGCGAGGACAGCTCTGGCTGACGGCTGGGCCGGCTCGATGATTGCCACCGAGCTCCAGGATATTCTCTTCGGCACGCCATCGCCACTTCGAGGCCAGGTGAACCTTGGCGTTTTATCCAAAAAGGATGTCAACATCGTGGTTCACGGCCATGAGCCTGCGCTCTCGGAAATGCTCGTGCTCGCAGCCCAGGACCGGGAACTCGTTGACCTGGCTAAATCCAAGGGCGCACAAGGAATCAATCTTGTCGGCATCTGCTGCACAGCCAACGAGATTCTTCTCCGCCATGGGCTGCCCATTGCCGGGAATGTCCTCCAGCAGGAATTAGCTGTGAGCACAGGGGCTGTTGAAGCCATGATTGTCGATGTCCAGTGTATCATGCCTTCTCTGCCAGAAATTACTAAATGCTTCCACACCAAGCTCATGACCACTTCTTCCAAGGCAGAGATTGAAGGGGCAAAGCATTTTAAATTTTCGGAAAAAAATGCTCTTCAAACTGCCAAAGAAATCATCAAGGAAGCGATTGCGAATTTCCCAAACAGGGGAAAAACAGATATTCCCCAGGAAAAGATGGACCTCGTTGCTGGATTCAGCCACGAGGCCATCAATTACATGCTGGGCGGAACGTTCCGCAGCTCATACATTCCTCTCAACGATAACGTCATCAACGGCAGGATAAAAGGCGTGGCTGCAGTTGTCGGCTGCTGCAACCCTAAAGTCATCCATGACCAGTGCCATGTGAACCTGGTTGAGGAGCTCATCGCCAACGATATTCTTGTTGTCCAGACAGGATGCTCGGCGATTGCCTGTGCCAAAGCAGGCTTACTCACGCCGGAATCGGCCGAGAAACATGCAGGGAAAGGACTGGCTGAAGTCTGCAAGGCCGTTGGTATGCCTCCTGTGCTCCATTCCGGCTCTTGTGTGGACAACAGCCGCATCCTGATTGCGCTTTCAGAGATGGTCAAAGTCGGAGGCCTGGGCAAAGATATCAGCGAGCTTCCTGTGGCTGGAGCTGCTCCAGAATGGATGAGCGAAAAAGCCATCGCTATCGGCCAGTATTTTGTTGCCTCAGGAGTCTTTACCATTTTCGGAGTCGGCCTTCCGGTCACCGGGAGCGAAATATTCTCCAAGCACATCTTCGAGGAGTTTGAGAATATTTTTGGAGGCATGTGGGCCGCGGAGCCTGAGCCAGCAAAAATGGCGGCGTTGATCATCGACCATATCAACAAGAAACGGGAAAAGCTTGGCATCAGCAAGGCTAAAGAACGCATTCTTTTTGACATGAAGATGAGGAGAGAGCTAGAAGTCTAAAATGAATAGGCTCAGAGCCTGAGCCATAACGAAGAAAGATGCTTTCGTTTAAAAGGTAACACTGATGTCCAAATTGATCGCCACCAGGGCAATACGAGGTGCGCATAAGCTTGTTTTGCGCGCTGAAAAAGAGCTCAACCAGGCCATCAAGGAAAAAGGGCCGCAGACTAAAGTTGAGTTCCCCAACACAGGCTATTACCTGCCCATTTCTTACGGCATGCTGGGGTTAAAGGTCGAGACTCTTGAAGGCCTTTATAAGCTTTTGGAAGAGGCGAAAAAGCTGCTTCCTCCCCTTCCCAGCGAAAAATTATGGCTTCCCTACCTGGGAGCGACCCTGGATGCAGGAATGGCGACTCTTTTCGCCGACGAAATCATAGAAGCCCTCAAGTATATTCAAAACCCTCTTCCCTACCTCCCTGAGCCGAATCCAGACGAAGGTCACCTCTGGCTCGGCGCAGCCAACGATGTCATCTTGAGAGAAAGAGGAATCGAGTTTGTGGACGGCACAGCGCCTGGCTTTGCGGCCTGCGTCGGCTACTGCCCTGACAATAAAACCGCGGTCAGAATCGCCCGCGAGCTCCAGGAGAAAAACCTGTATGTCTTCATGTCTTCGGCAACGGATGGAAAATCAATGGCCCGGCAGCTGCGGGAAGAAGGCATCCAGATGGGGTGGCCAACAAGGCTCGTCCCTTTTGGCGAGGATGTCACGGCCTGCATCCATTCACTCGGCTTTGCCACAAGGGTCGCTCTTTCCTTCGGCGGGGTTCAACCAGGCGACTTTCGCCGGATTCTGCTTTACAACAAGAACAGAGTCTTTGCTTTTGTCCTTGCCCTCGGGCCTGTTGATGATGAAAAACATGCCCAGGCCGCAGGGGCCATAAACTACGGCTTTCCGACCATTTCCGAGACCGACATCGACCAGATTTTGCCCACCGGAATTTGCACCTACGAACACGTTGTTTCGCCGGTGCCTTTAGAAAAAATCGTATCCAAGGCCATAGAGGTCAGGGGCTTAAAAATTACCATCACCAAGGTTCCCATCCCTGTTCCATTTGGGCCTGCTTTCCAGGGCGAAAGGATAAGGAAGGAAGAGATGTTTGTTGAACTGGCCGGCCAGACAAAGCCGGGGTTTGAATACCTGACAACTAAAGAGCTGGATGAGGTCGAAGACGGAAAAATTGAAATCGTCGGACCTGAGATTGATGAGGTCGAGGAAGGAAGCAAGATTCCCTTTGCCATCTGGGCCGATGTGGCCGGCCGGGAGATGCAGCCTGATTTCGAGCCAATCTTAGAGCGCCACATCCACGACTTCATCAATTGCGCCAACGGAATCTTTCACATGGGTCAGCGCGATATCCCCTGGCTGAGAATCAGCAAAGAGGCCAAAGAAAAGGGCTTTAAATTCAAACATCTGGGCACCATCATCCATGCCAGGCTTCACGGAGAGTTCGGAAAAATCTTCGACAAAGTCCAGATAAAAATTTACAGCCGCGAAAAGGAGATCGTTGAGCTCATTCCCATCGCCCGCAGGGCTTATGAACAGCGCGACGCCAGGCTGGCAGACATGACTGATGAGGCCGTCAATACTTTTTATTCCTGCACATTGTGCCAGTCGTTTGCTCCCAATCATGTCTGCATCATCACACCCGAGCGGTCAGGGCTCTGTGGAGCTTACAACTGGCTGGACGGAAAAGCTGCCTTCCAGATAACTCCGACAGGACCCAATCAGCCTGTGAAAAAAGGGAAAGCCATTGACCCAGCAAAAGGCCAGTGGCAGGGAGTCAATGAGTTTGTCTACAGAAGCTCGCATAAAACCTTGGAGCTTTTCAACGCCTACAGCATCATCGAACATCCGATGACTTCCTGCGGCTGTTTCGAGTGCATCTCTTGCGTTCTTCCTTCGACCAACGGCATAATGACCGTCTACCGCGATTATGTGGGGATGACACCGATCGGCATGAAGTTCTCCACATTGGCCGGAACAGTCGGCGGCGGAATGCAGACGCCGGGATTCATCGGCCACAGCAAACATTATATCGGGAGCAAAAAGTTTATAAGCGCTGAGGGAGGAGCGAAGCGGATTGTCTGGATGAATAAGTCACTCAAGGAAGAGATGGCGCCTGTGCTGCGCGAAATCGGCGGAAGGCAGGGCATAGAGGACTTTCCAGATAAGATTGCAGACGAGACAGTTGCCATAACCGAGAAGGAAGTTCTGGAATACATCACCAAAAAAAATCATCCGGCCATCTCTATGCCGGCCATGTTTTAGAAGACTATGAAGAAAGTATCCTTTTTTTCTTTCCATACGGTCTTCTCAACACCCAGCCTGATCCTCTTCATAGCAGATATTTCCGGATGTTTCCGACTATGAAAACGATTGCAATTGCAGGAAAAGGAGGGACAGGAAAGACCACCATCGCCGGCCTCGCCATCCGCCTGCTCGGCGAGAAGAAGCGTCCAATCCTTGCTGTTGACGCCGATTCGAATGTCAATCTAAACGATGTGCTCGGCGTCGAGCTAAAAGAAACCATCGGCGCTATCCGAGAGGAAATGAAAATCCTGGCCGACAAACTCCCTGCAGGCATGACAAAGAACCAGTTCCTCGAATACAAGATTCAGCGAAGCCTTGTGGAAGCACAGTTCTTTGACCTGATCGCCATGGGCCGTCCGGAAGGACCTGGCTGCTATTGCTATGCCAATAATTTGTTGCGCGACATCTTGGCCACTCTGAGTCAAAACTATGAGTATATCGTAATTGATAACCAGGCAGGGATGGAGCATCTCAGCCGCCGGACAACTCAGGATATCGACAACCTGGTCATCGTCTCCGACCCTTCGCTGAGAGGAATTCGGGCTGCAGGAAAGATAAGCCGGCTGGTGAAGGAGCTGGAGACCCGCGTCAAGGAGAAATTCCTCATCCTCAATCGAGTCCAGTCTTCCATCCCAGCTTCATTGAAAGAAGCTGTGGCTGAACAAGGGCTCAAAGTTCTGAGCGTTATCCCGGAGGATAAAACATTGCTGGAGATGGACCAGGAGGGAAAATCTATCTGGGAGATTCCAGCCAGTTCCCCTGCCTATAAGGCGATCGTTGAATTATGTCAAAAAATAAAAGAGACAAAACAATGATTTTCGAGATACCTCAAGAAAAAAATCCAGGCCAAGTTGTTGAAGCTACGGTCGGCTCCACTCCGGAAAACGGCGGCACGCGCTCCCACACCGTGACCATAGGAGGCAGCACGGCCTTGCCCTTTCTCTTCTTCGAGGGACAACATCCCCATCGGCCCGTTGTGGCCATGGAGGTTTTCGACAAAGTTCCGACAAAATTGCCTGATTATTTACTGGATTACTTCCGGGAAGTCATCGACAAGCCGGGCGAGATGGCCAGGAAGTGTGTCGATGAATACGGTGCCGAGCTCATCAGCGTCCGGCTGGAAGGAACTCATCCGGAGAAGGGAAACAGGAGCGCCGAGGAGGCGGTTGAGGTCGTAAAACAGGTCTTGAAAAGTGTGAGCGTTCCGCTCATCATCACCGGCCACAGTCATTTTGAGAAAATAAACGAAGTCATGAAGAGAGTCTGTGAAGCAGCGGAAGGCGAAAACTGCTTGATCAATTACGTGGAAAAAGATAATTACAAGACCATCACCGCTGCCTGTATCGCTTACAAACATACGCTCGTTGCCCAATCTCCGATCGACGTTAACCTCGCCAAGCAGTTGAACATCCTCCTGACAGAGATGAACTTCCCTCCAGAAAGAATCGTGATGGACCCTTTGACCGGAACTCTCGGCTACGGGCTTGAATACACCTACTCCATCATGGAAAGAATTCGAAACGAAGGCCTGGCCGGGGACAGGATGCTTGCCTTTCCCATGCTTGTCAACCCCGGCTATGAAAGCTTTCATGTCAAGGAAGCCTGGGCGCTGGAAAAGGATTATCCTCAATGGGGAAAACCGGAGCTGAGGGGCGCTTACTGGGAAATAGCGACAGCGATGAGCCTCTTAGCGGCGGGAGCAGATTTATTGGTCATGTATCACCCCAGAGCTGTTGAAGTCATAAAAAAGAAAATTGCTGAGCTCTACGACCAGAAGAAGGGAAAATAATCATGGCTCTATCAGGACTGGATATTTTCAAGCTTCTGCCCAAGACCAATTGCGGCGACTGTGGAGTTCCAACCTGCATGGCCTTTGCCATGAAGCTGGCTCAAAAAAAAGCTGAATTGAAGGAATGCCCTCATGCTTCTGAAGAGGCAAAAGCCACGCTGGGCGCAGCCAGCGAACCTCCGATTCGACTGGTCAAGATTGGAGGGGCCGATGCCCTGGAAGTGGGAAATGAGACTGTGATGTTCCGGCATGAGAAAACATTCCTTCATCCAACAGGAATCGCGGTCGAGCTCCGCACTTCTGAGGGAGAAGAGAGAATTCTTGAAAGAGTCAAAGAGATAGAAGATTACACAGTCGAACGCGTCGGCGAAGGGCTCAGCACAGACCTCTTTTTCATTTTGCATGATTCTGAAAACAAAGAAGACTTTTTGAAGGCGATAAATCTCGTCAGACAAAACTCAACCAAGGGAATCATCCTCGACTGTGCTCACCAAGGGGCTTTGAAAGAAGGAGCAGAGCTTTTAAAAGATGACCGGCCTGCAGTCCTTCTGCGAAATGAAGTTTCAGATAAGGACATAGAACTGGCCAAAGCCTACAATCTCAGCTTGATCCTGACAGCTCATTCTCTCGAGGATCTGGTGAAACAGGCTGAAAAGGCGAAAAGCTCTGGCTTGAATAACATCATCCTCAACCTGGAATCCCAGAATGCTGGCCATCGATTGCAAAATAACACCATCCTCAGGCGAAGCGCTTTGAAGAGAAATTTCAGACCTTTTGGCTATGCTCTTTTTTGCCGTATCCAGGAAGAGAACGGGCTTGATTTGCTGGCAGGAGCATCCATGCTGGTTTGCAAATATGCTTCCTTAATTGTCCTCCCTGAGTGGGATAAGGCCATGCTCTATACACTCTTCACCCTCCGCCAGAATATCTACACTGACCCTCAAAAGCCGATCCAGGTTGACCCCAAGGTTTATCCGATAGGCGAGCCCACGCCGGAATCTCCGGTTTTTGTAACCACCAATTTTTCCCTGACCTATTTTATGGTCTCAGGGGAAATCGAAAACTCCGGCATATCCGCTCATCTGGTCGTTGTTGACACTGAAGGACAATCGGTCCTCACGGCCTGGGCTGCGGGGAAGTTTGGAGGCGAAAAAATTGCAAAGTTTATCAAGGATATTCAACTCGGCGAGCAGGTTAAAACACGAAAGCTTGTCATTCCCGGGTTTGTCTCCCAGATCAGCGGCGACCTGGAAGAAAAACTTCCTGGCTGGGAGGTCATTGTCGGCCCCCAGGAAGCCTCTGACATCCCCTCTTTTGTCAAGAGCGTCAAGTTAACATGACTGCAAAAAGAAAAAGGGGACTGTCCCCTTTTTTAAAAAAATTCGAAGTTAAATTCTTTCCGTTTGAAGTCGGCGTTGAAGTCCTCCCAGGAACCATCCTTCTCGATGCTATAAAAAAAACCGACCTGCCCCTAAGAGCAACCTGCGGAGGAAAGGGAACGTGCGGGGAATGTGTTGTCCGGATTCTAAGCGGTAAATTCCAGACGAAGCCAACTGCTTCGCTTCGGAATGAGCTCGCCTCACAGAATTACAGCCTGTCCTGCCAAACAAAGGTTACGGATAATCTCGAAGTGCAGCTTCCACGGTTTCAGGAGATTTCCTTTAAATCTGTAGCTGAATCAAAATTTTTCGAGAGATGGAAAGACAGGCTTTCAGGGCTTTATGAAATCAATTCTCCTCTGAGAAAAATCGACTTGCACCTTCCTTCGCCGACCTTGGAGGACAATTATAGCGATTTGAAAAGGCTGGAGCGCGGGCTCAAAAAGAAGGGCATTTTAGAGGCCATAAACTGTGAATATTCTGCCTTAAAAAAATTGGCGCAGGTCTGCCGCAAAGACCGAGGAAAAGTAAGCGTCATTCTACTTGTCTCGGGCAAAGGCGCATCGGTCATTGATATTTTCCCCCAGTCCGAAATAAAAAAGCCTTATGGACTCGCCATCGATATCGGAACCTCGACTGTCGCTTTGCACCTGATCGACCTTGATGACGGGCAAATTCAGAGCACAGCTTCAAGCCTCAACCAGCAGATAACATGCGGCGAAGATATTATTTCCCGGATAAACTATGCCCAAAATCCAGGGCGGCTGAAAAAACTTCATGAGCTAGTTATTTCAACAATCAATAACCTTATCGGCAGGGCTTCTCAGTCCGCTCAAATCCCGAGTTCAGACATCTATTATGCCTCTGTTTCTGGCAATACGACCATGATCCATCTCTTCCTCAACCTCGAGCCGCGGTATATCAGAGAGGAGCCTTATATTCCAACCTTCAGCCGGCTCCCCTATATTGTTGCCAGAGATTTGAGGCTAAAAATGAATCCGGAAGGCAGAGTCCACTGCTCCCCGGCAGTCGGAAGCTATGTCGGGGGTGATATCACGGCAGGGATTCTCTGCACGCCGATGCTCAGGGAATCAAAAAAAATTTCCCTGTTCATCGACATCGGCACTAACGGCGAGCTGGTTATAGGCAACAAAGACTGGCTTATGACCTGCGCCTGCTCGGCCGGGCCTGCCTTCGAAGGCAGCGGAACAAAATGCGGAGTGCCTGCCTCAGAAGGCGCCATCGAAGAGATAAAAATACTTGAAAGCGGCAAGCTCGAGTACAAAGTCATCGGCAGCGCCAAACCCAAAGGAATCTGCGGCTCGGGGCTGATTGACCTCCTGGCTGAGCTTTTTATCCGCGGCCATATCGACCGCCAGGGAAAGTTCAACGAGAGAAGGGCTTCGAAGAGAATTGTTGAGGCTGAAGAAGGCAGGGCTTTCCTCATTGAAAAAGGCAAAAATTGCTTCTGGGGGAAAGACCTCGTCATCACTGAAAACGACATCTCAAACCTCGTCCGGACCAAAGGTGCGGTTTTTTCAGCATGCTCGGTTCTGTTGAAAAAAGTCGGCCTGAAATTCAAGGACATCGATTCGGTTTACATCGCCGGGGGATTCGGCGAGCATTTAAACATCGAAAATGCTGTCCGTATCGGCCTTTTGCCCGACATCGGCCGGCGCAGATTCCATTATCTTGGAAACAGCTCCCTGTATGGAGCTTATCTCATCCTGCTTTCTGATAGAAACAAAGGCCTGGCCGTTGAGGTGGCTCAAAAGATGACCTATATCGAATTGAATTCAGAGCCGACCTACATGAGCGAATACACAGGCTCCCTGTTCTTGCCGCATACGGATTTCAGGCTGTTTCCATCAGTTCAAAAGAAACTTGAGGGAAAGAGAAAGATTTCTGAAGAAATATAGAAGCTCGCTTTTCTGCTTTAAGGATAAATAGAGATAAGTATTGTGTCCCCTTAATTACTAAGGTAGGCAGCCACAGCCAGTGCTGCAGAAACTCCTGTCCCGACTGCGGTTGCCATCTGCTCAGGGCAAGCATTCGTTACGTCGCCGCAGGCGAAAATTCCTGGCTGGGAAGTTGCCATATTCTGGCTGACTTTGACCTGCCCCTCTTCATCGAGCTCCACAAGGCCTTTGACAAAAGCAGAATTGGGGTCCATTCCGATAGAGACAAAAAGCCCGTCGAGCTTCAGCCTGGACATTTGATTATCTGTGACATTTTTGATGGTGATAGATTCCAGCCTGTTTTCCCCTGAGATCTCGACAACGACAGAATTGCGGAGGACTTCAATCTTTTTATTGGCAGAGACTCTTTCCTGGAGCACCTTAACAGCTCGAAACTCACTGCGGCGGTGGATAATCTTCACCGAACGGCAGAACTTCGTCAGAAAGAGCGCTTCGGTGAGGGCATTATCCCCTCCGCCGATAACCGCGATTTCCAGCTCTTTAAAAAAAGCGCCGTCGCAGGTCGCACAATAAGAAACTCCTCTCCCTGTCAGCCTCTCCTCCCCGGGCACCCCAAGCTTGCGGTAGATTGAGCCAGTGGCGATGATAACCGCCCTTGCCGCATACTCGCCTCTATTTCCAAGAACAGACCAAAGATTATCCTGTCTCTGAATCTTCTTTACTTCGTCGGTTATAATCTTTGCGCCAAATTTCTCGGCGTGCCTGCGGAAATTATCCATCAACTGGAAGGGAACAACACCGTCCGGGAAACCAGGGTAGTTCTCGACGAAGTCTGTGAGAAGAATTTGACCGCCTGGCCTCCCTTTTTCAAGGACAAGGGTCGAAAGCCTTGCCCTTCCCGTATAGACAGCGGCCGCCAGACCGGCTGGCCCGGCTCCGATGATGATGACATCGTAGCTCTCGCTCATAAGTGCCTAGAGATAATGCTGACAATCTTGTCTTGAGGAAGAACGCCGACCAGGGTCTCCTTGATTTCCCCTGCCTTAAAGAGCAGGAGCGTGGGGATGCTCCTGACGCTGTATTTGGAGGTCGCCTTCATATTCTCATCAACGTTCAGCTTGACAACTTTGAGCCTGCCCGTGTATTCCTGAGCTATCTTCTCCAGAGCAGGCGCAATCATCTGACAGGGCGCGCACCATATAGCCCAGAAATCGACCAGCACCGGAAGTTCGCTCTTCATCACTTCCTCTTCAAATGTATCATCGGAAACGTGGATGATGGCTTCTGCCAAATTAGCCTCCTCTCTTTGATGCCAAGGCATTCTGATAGAGCCTTGCATACTTCCTGGCCGCAGCCTCCCAAGAAACATTCTCAGCAAGGCCTGCCTCCATGACCTTCTGCCAGAGCTCTGGTTTTTTATAACAGTCCAAGGCTTCTCTTAGAGCCTCGAGCAAGGCCAGGGATGAATATTCTTTAAAGATAAAACCATTGCCCTTCAAGGTTTCGGGTTTAACGGGCCTCACTGTCTCGGTCAAACCTCCGGTTGCCCTCACCACTGGAACTGTGCCATATCTGAAGCTGCAAAGCTGATTCAAACCGCAGGGCTCATACAGGGAGGGGATGAGAAAAATATCCGCTCCAGCAACAACCTTATGAGCCAGATTCGGATTTATCTCCAATTTGACTCCTATTTTCTCCGGGTATTGCTTATGGATGTTGAAAAACAGGTTCTCATATTTCTCGTCCCCTTTTCCAAGGATGACCAGCCCCACCTCCATCTCCATCAGCTCGGGAATGGCCTGCAGGAGAATGTCAAATCCTTTTTGTGAGCTCAGGTAAGAGACAATACCTAACAGCGGAGCTTCCGAAGAGAGGGAGAGGCCGAATTCTTTCAAGAGGTCAAGCTTGCAATCTTTCTTGCCTTTAAGGTCGGAAGCAGAGTAATTGGCGGCAAGGTAAGGGTCTGTCGCCGGATTCCATAATTCACAGTCTATGCCGTTTCGGATACTGAAAAAGACGTCTCTTCTCTTCTTTAATATTTTCTCCAGGCCGAATCCATATTTCTCTGTCTGGATTTCTCTTCTGTAAGCCGAACTGACCGTGGTCAGAATATCAGAAAAAATGACTCCAGCCTTGAGAAAGTTAAACCTGCCGTTGAGGGACAGTTGGTCCGGGTTGAAATAATTCCAGCTCAACCCGGTTAAGGCCAGGGTCTCAGGCGGAAACTCTCCTTGATAGGCGACATTATGAAGGGTAAAAACCGTGGCCGTGTTCTTGAAAAGAGCCTTGTGGGTGTAGAGTGTTTTAAGAAGGACGGGAATAAGGGCGGTCGGCCAGCTGTTGCAGTGGATGATATCAGCATGCATCTCGGCTTTGAGCAAGAACTCAAGCACGGCCCGGTTGAAGAATATGAATCTCTCATCGTTATCCAGGTATTCCCCTTCCCCGAGACCGTAGATGCCGTCTCTCCAGAAATAGATGGGATTATCGACAAAATAAATGGCATATTTTCCCGGTTCGCTCTTATAAATATTTGCCTTGACCTTCTGTTCTCCCACCGGGACTATGAGCTCGCGCATGACAGGCTCCATCGGCAAGGATTCAATCTCGGGCTTCCTGTATTTGGGCATGAAGAGGGAGACCTCCATTCCAAGCGAAGAGAGATACTTGGGCAGGGAAGAGGCAACATCAGCCAGCTCTCCTGACTTTGCATAGGGAGAGACTTCGGGAGAAACGTAAACGATTCGAAGCTTCTGGTTCATTTCAGAGAAATTTATATTAAAATGATATTCGCCAAATTGTCAAATTTGTCAAAAGGAGACAGTCTCCTTTATTTAATCTATTCTCAAAATAACATCTCTTTTTGCTGTCTTTTTGGCGAAGGCCAGTGGGTGAGGGTTGGAGGTGAGGAGTCCCCTATGAAGCCTGAGCGGGCATGGTTCCTCGACTGAAGGGAGAGGAGAGCGA
>CAZYBE010000041.1:0-25168 GCA_964645765.1 uncultured Eubacteriales bacterium | reverse complement strand
GCATATTTGTATTCATTGATTTCAAATAGCTTATGTGTTATAAACTTTTTTTTGAAAATAGAGAACTTGTAAGTGGCGTCCCTTGACGGGGCAAATAATGGAATTTAAGCTAATTCGTAAGACCGGCATCGCGCTTCGCTCCTGGAAGCGAGTTTGTCGGGTTGCAGTGCCCTTGAGTCTTTTCATTCATTTGGCCCTTGCAGGACCTGTATCGCTTATGGCTGATGCTCAAAGCGAGCAGGTCAAACATCGAGGATTGATCAGCATTCAAATTGATAACGATATATTTGCCGGCACAGACCGGGATTACAGCAATGGCCTCAGGCTGACCTGGGTTTCTCCTGATGTAGCGGTGAAAAGGGCGGATTCTCAGCTCCCTGGATGGCTTTATTCTTTAGGCAAAGTGTCGCCTTTCATCAGGCCCGGGTCCCAGAAACGAATCTCGATTTTCTTCGGGCAGAATATTTACACTCCATACGACATCGAGCGAAGCACGCTCGAAGAGGATGACCGCCCCTACGCCGGTTTCGCCTATGTGGGGGTCGGTGTTCACAGCAGGGATATCCGGGCGATGGACACAGTGGAATTTGAGCTGGGGATAGTGGGCCCTCATTCCTTTGCCGAGCAGGCGCAGAAATTTGTTCACAGCTTATTCAATTTCAAGCACCCCAACGGTTGGGATAATCAACTTCATGATGAACTGGCCTTGGAAGCTCTGTTCGAGCACAAATGGAAGCTCCTCCATTCTGGGGCCAGGCGCGGCTTTGGCTATGATCTGCTTTCCCTCCTGGGAGTTGGATTGGGAAATGTTTATATCGGCTCGGGTGCCGGCATTGAGGCACGATGCGGCTTAAACCTGCCTGATGATTTTGGAACTTTTCATTTTGGCACGAATAACAGGAGCGGGATTACCTCCACTTCTGGAAATCAGGAAACGCCTCTCAGTCCACAGAACAAGTTTGGAATCCACTTTCTTCTCGGAGTCAAGGGAGAGGCTGTGCTGCGCGACATTTTTCTCGATGGAAACACTTTCGGCCACAGCCACAGTGTTGAGAAAAAGAACTTAATAGCTAATGCCGTTGCCGGGGTAACGATGACAAGCGGCCGGTTCAGAATCAGCTATAAATATGTTTGCAGCACAAAGCGATTCACAACCCAAAAGAGACAACAAATCTACGGTCAGATAAACCTGTCCTTTTCTTATTAGACGACTTTGCGTTGAAGAGGCATCCACAAATCCATGATGAATAGGCTCAGGCTAGGTGTCTCGAAAACACGCGGTTTTTCATCAAGAAAAAAAATGCTAACCTGCGTTGACACGCCATTCTCCAAGAGCGTATGATTTCATAAAGCGATATCCTCTGATTTCCACTAACTGCGCCGGAGGGTAATTTTCTTTAAAGCTAAAGAGCTGGCCGTGAAGCTTAAAGACTTAAGGAGATTGTTTGTCAAAGTTGGGGTTTCACTTCTTCTTGGCGGCATTTTTTTTGTAGTCTGGGTGGGGGCTTTCATTCAGATTTCTCATTTGAATAATGCTGCTTGGAAAGCCATCGGCTGGATTATAGGCCCGGTTATAACCGCAGCAGGCTTTGCAACAGGAATTGTTGTCCATGAGATCTTGTCCAGGGCAAGGAGAACAGGATTCTTTCGCATCTTCCCCTGGCCCTTGATTGGATGCGCAGCCGGAGCAGGAGCTGTCTACTGGTTCGGTCCTATGCTCATTGTTTTTGGGATGTTTGTGGCAGGAACAGCCAGTGTTGCCCTCAGGGAGCTTATTCTGAGTCTCAAAAAAACTAAAAGTTAACAGCAAAAGGACACATTTTTTACAAACTTTTTACAATATTTTAACAAGTTCTTAACAACTTTTATTCTGGATGAAGCTAAATTAACATTGATAAATAATTCAGGGGGTGATAAATTGATTGAAAAGAATAGCAAAAATATAGGGAATTGTTTCATTTTAAAGAATCTCTGCAAAAGATGGAGGAGAAAATGAAAAAAATTTTAGGGATTTCAATCGCAATCTTTTTTGTAATTTTTTCTGTTACAGGGGCATTCGGCCAACTCCCGAATAACAAGAGATTCGAATTCTCGACTTCTGCCTCTATGTTGAATTATAAGTACGAAGGCGGGGATACCCACACCTGGATCAATATCCCGCTGAGAATTGGGTTTTTTGTTTATAAAGGATTGGAGATTGAGCCAGAATTGTTTTTGACGATGCCCACAGAGGACACTGATTATACGGGCATTCTTGTCATGGGAAATATTTCCTATAATTTCAAAGGTTCAAAAAAATTAGTTCCATTTATTCTTGGAGGAGCAGGCATCGGCAATGGACCGCAAGCATTCTCTTCTGTGTCCGACGGGGGTCGAAGATTCACTGCCATCAATTTCGGAGCAGGGATAAAGTGCTTTGTGGGTGATTCTGCCGCGATTCGAATTGAATATCGATTCATAAAGTATTCAGACGAATATGGCTACAGCGATCGCACGGACAATAATATTTACTTAGGTGTCTCAATTTTCTTTTGATAGAGACAAGCTACAAATTTTTTCATTAATTCTTGCCAATTTTAAAAAGCGCTCTTTATTCAATTTGAAATTTGACATTAAAATTTTTCTGGATTAAAGACTAATGCAGAGAGAAAACAAAAATGGCCTTATCCTTCATTGATTGGAGTTTGATTGTCGCCTATTTTGTTTTGTCGCTTGTCGTCGGTTCGCTTTATGCCAAGAGAGCCGGAAAGGGGATCGAGAGCTTCTTCATTTCTGAGCGAGCTTTACCCTGGTGGCTCGCCGGGACTTCGATGGTGGCCACAACATTTGCTGCGGACACTCCCTTAGCTGTAACCGAGATTGTGGTCAAAAACGGGATCGCTGGTAACTGGCTCTGGTGGAATTTTGTTCTGGGAGGAATGATGACCGTCTTTTTATTCTCCAAGCTGTGGCGAAGGTCAGAGGTTCTGACCGATATTGAATTCACCGAGCTGCGCTACAGCGGAAAGCCTGCAGCCATTCTCAGAGGATTTCGTGCGGTCTATCTTGGCCTCCCGATAAACTGCATGATCATGGCCTGGGTGACACTGGCCATGACCGCCATACTCGAAGTGACTTTTTCCTTTCCGAAGATTTTGGCGCTTGTCATTTCCCTTGTTTTTGCCGTTTTTTACACCGTTTTATCAGGCTTATGGGGCGTGGTGATCACCGATTTTTTTCAGTTCATTATTGCCATGGCCGGCTCCATAGCCCTGGCCGTGATCTCTGTCATCCATGTGGGGGGAATCAAAACTCTCAAGTTGAAAGTCCTCGCCTCCCATCCCGAGGCATTGAGCTTTTTCCCCAAGTTTGGGTCGATGACCCTGCCTTTGCTCACCTTCTTCGTCTATGTTGCCGTCCAGTGGTGGTCAACCTGGTATCCAGGTGCAGAGCCTGGCGGCGGAGGCTATGTCGCCCAAAGAATATTAGCTTGCAAGGATGAAAAGCATTCTGTGCTCGCCACCTTGTGGTTCAACATCGCCCATTATGCCCTCAGACCCTGGCCCTGGATCCTTGTGGCTTTGGCGGTGATGATTGTTTTTCCCAATCTTTCCGACCCAAAGCTCGGCTATCCAAAGATGGTCGTCTCCTTTCTGCCTGTTGGATTAAAAGGTCTGATGATCGCTGCCTTTTTTGCCGCTTTCATGTCCACGATCGTTACCCATCTAAACTGGGGAGCATCCTACCTGGTCAATGATTGTTACAAGAGATTTATTAAGAAAGATGCATCATCGGCCCATTATATCTTTGTCTCCAGAATCTTGACCGTCCTGCTCATGATTTTTGCCGGGATTGCCGCTTATCAGATGGAGAGCATTAAAGGAGCTTGGGAGCTTCTCTTGGCTATCGGGGCAGGCACGGGACTTGTCTATATCTTGAGATGGTACTGGTGGCGGATAAATGCCTGGAGTGAGATCGCAGCTATGACCTGCTCTTTTGCAGTGGCCATGGTTTTATTGAAAACTCGTTTTGGCGCACCCGGAGAATTGAACTGGGCCTATAGAATGCTGATCACAGTTGGCATAACGACCTTGGTCTGGCTTGTTGCCACATTTTTAACGAGGCCAGTCGATAAAGAACACTTGATTAATTTCTACAAGAAAATCAAGCCGGGCGGCATGTGGAAACCCGTAAAAGAAGGAATAGAGATTGCAGGAAAAGAGACAAGAATTTTGCCAGATATATTGAACTGGCTTCTGGGAATTGTTCTTGTCTACTGCTCTTTATTCGGCATCGGCAAAATCGTCCTGCTTGAATTCAAGACGGGGATTGCTCTACTCCTTGTTGCTGCGTTTATGAGCATCATACTTTATAAGAATATTTTGAAAGAGAGAGTGCAATAGATTTTAGCTCAATCCGGAAAAGTCTTCACTCAGAATCTTCCCCAAAGCTTATTAAAATGAAGTTTTCTTGCCGCTGTCTGAATTCTTGTGCTTTTTTGGGAAAAATATCCAAAATGGAGTATCAAATCCCGTAAGGACGAATTTTTTACAGATTTAAGGATGCTTTCTTTCCAAAAAAACCTTACATAAATTTGGCTCCGTGTATTATAATTTAAACTTAAACATTTATTTGGCGATGCGACAATGAGTGACGATGCGATAAAAGTCGAGAACCTAACCAAACAATTTAACGGTTTTGTTGCTGTTGACCACATCTCTTTCGCCGTTAAAAAAGGCGAGCTCTTTGGACTCCTCGGCCCAAACGGTGCTGGAAAGACGACGACAATTAACATGCTCTCCACCCTGCTCAAGGCGACCTCTGGTTATGGAGAAGTCGCCGGGTTTGATATCTCCCGGAATAAAGACGATATCCGTCGCAGCATCGGAGTTGTTTTTCAGGAGCCTGCCCTTGACATCAAGCTCACCGGAAAGGAGAACCTGGAATTCCATGCGATGATGTATGGAATAAGCAAGGAAGAGAGGCGGAAAAGAATAAACCAAGTCCTGGAGCTTGTCGAGCTTATGGATAAAGCAAAAGTCCTGGTTGAAAAATACTCAGGCGGCATGAAGAGAAGGCTGGAGATTGCCAGAGGCTTAATCCACAAGCCCAAGGTTTTGTTCCTTGATGAGCCGACTCTTGGCCTTGATGCCCAGACCCGAAGGCATATCTGGGACTATATCAAAAAATTGAACAAAGAGGGTGGAGTGACCATCATCCTGACCACTCACTACATGGAAGAGGCAGACTACCTCTGCGACCGGGTGGCTATCATCGATTACGGGAAGTTTGTGGCCATGGACACGCCGGCCAGGTTGAAAGATATCCTGGGCGGTGATGTCGTCTCCATGGAAGTTGATGGGAATGCCGACGCCCTCATCAGCCAGATCAAAAGCTTTGCCTGGGTCAAGAATATGACCAGGCATGATGAGACTCTGAGCCTGACCATGGAGAAGGGCGAGAGAAGGATTCCGGAATTGGTTCGCACCGCCCAAAAAATCGGCGTCAATGTCACCTGCATCAACCTGCGAAAGCCGAGCCTTGAAGATGTGTTTTTGCATTTTACCGGAAGGACGATAAGAGGAGAAGAGGGGGGCCAGAATGACCGCCACCGGCAGATGACAATAAGGAGAGCCCACGCCAGATGATCAACACAACCGCGGTCTATGTCTTATGGCTGAGGGAAATGAAGAGGTTCGTCAGGGCAAAATCCCGAATAGTCGGAGCCCTGGCCATGCCCTTGTTCTTCCTGGCTTTCCTGGGCATAGGGTTTAGCCGGATGAATGTCCCCGGATTGGCAGCAGATGTGAATTATATCCGCTTTTTAGTTCCGGGAATACTCGGAATGAGCATCCTTTTCTCCTCAGCATTCGCCGGTCTTTCAGTCTTATGGGACAGAGAGTTTGGGTTCTTGAAGGAGATTATGGTTGCGCCTGTCAGCCGGGTCTCCATCGTCGTGGGAAGAATCGCTGGAGGGGCGACCACAACCTTGATTCAGGCCGTGCTCATCCTTTTCATTTCTTTTCTTGTCGGCTTCAAGATTATCACCCTTCCCTTGTTTCTGCTGGGGATTGTTTTCATGGTTTTGATTGCGGTAACGTTCATCGGGCTGGGCTTGATATTCGCTTCGAAGATGAAGGACATGCAGGGTTTCAGCATCGTCATGAACTTTGTCATCTTTCCCCTTTTCTTTTTATCGGGCGCGCTTTATCCTCTGGAAAATTTTCCCCGCTGGCTGAGATACATTTCCCACCTGGACCCTTTGACTTACGGCGTTGACGGCTTAAGAGGGGCCTTGATCGGCATCTCTTCACTCTCAGTTTTTTCCGATTTTATCATCATGATTTTCTTCTCTTCAGTGATGATCGGGCTGGGTGCCTATTTCTTTGAGAAGAGCGAAAGTATTTGAAGGGCCTATCTGGAATGGCTTCGCTCCCAATCAGGGGAAGCTAATCGACTTTCTCTTGAGTCGTTTTTCCGGGAAGCTGCTCGGGCATCACTCCACTGGCAAGCTCCAGCTTGTCTGAGAATTTTTCCAAGCGCTTCTCCGCCTCATCGAACTTGCCCTTGGCGTTGCCGAGGTGAGTTCCGATAACTTCAAAGTCGCTTTTGAAACGGCTCAGGTCTCCTTTGAGCCGGGCAAGGGATTGAAAGATATCCTGGGCTGATTTTTCAATCTGGAGGCCTTTGAGTCCGAGGATGATGACCTGCAGATAGGCGAAAAAGGAGTTGGGCGAGACCGGGAAGACCCTTCTCTCCATGGCCAAGGAGAAGATGCTCCGCTCTTCGCCGAAGCTTTCATCCTTGAGGATGGTCTCGTAGTAAATGTTCTCTGCCGGGATGTACATCAGGGCAAAGTCGTAAGTGCCTTCGTCAGGGAGGATGTATTTTTCGCAGATGCTGTCGATGTGTCTTTTGACATCAGAGATAAATTTTTTTCTCAAATCCTCTTTGACTTTGCCGTCTTCTTCGGCGAGGTGCTTTTTGAAGTTTTCAAGGGGGAACTTGGCATCGACAGGGACAGTGTTCTTTCCAATTCTGATAATGGCATCGACTTTTTCTCCGCTTTTGAATTTATATTGAAGCTCGTAGTGGGCAGGAGGCAGGATTTGAGCCAGGAGGTCGCCGAGGAAGAGCTCGCCGAAGCCGCCGCGGAATTTCGGCGCCCTGAGCAAATCCTCCAAATCAGCAATGTTCTTTGCCTTTTCCAGGACTTCATGGGTTGCGGCTTCCACCTTTCCCAGGTCTTTTTTGACATCGCCCAGAGTGCTGCCGATATCTCCGGAGGTTTTCTGGAACTGGAGGCTCATATTCTGAAGCTGCTGATTGACGAGATGGGTGAGCTGCCCGATCTGCTGCTGCATCAAAGAAAGGGCCTGGTTTTCAGATTGGGATTTCTTTAACTCCTCGATTCTCGATGACGTTTTCTTCAAAGACAGGGCAAGGAAGATGAAGAGAATGACAAGCGCTGCGGCGAACAGGATTAGGAAGACATTAAAATTCATCAGGCCTTTCCTCTTTGCTGACATTATATAATAAAGCGAAACAAAGAAAAAAGGGATAAAAAAAGCGAGGGCTGAGTGGTTATAAAACCGTTTGAAGGCTCCGGCTGAGTGGTTCGAAAACACGCCACTTTTGCCCCAGCGAGTCAAAAGCGGCTCGGTTTCAGGCTTCGCTCTCCTCTCCCTACGGTCGAGGAACCATGCCCGCTCAGCCTTCAAACGGTTTTCTCCCCACTCAGCCTCCGCCAGGTTGGGCAAAGCCTGCGTGTTTTATAAGCACTCAGCCCGAGCTTAAATTTGACAACTCTGAAGCACTCTTCTAAACTAAAAAAGATTTCATGGCCCGTTAGCTCAATTGGTAGAGCAGCGGACTCTTAATCCGCGGGTTAGAGGTTCGAGTCCTCTACGGGTCATAATTTCATTCAACAATGACTTGAGGCTTAAAAATGAAAATGAGAGGATTCATTGCCGTATTCATAGTCGGCTGTGGAATCGTCTATTTGCTCTGGATGGCGAGAACAGGAAAAGACAAAACTCTTATAGAAGTCAAAGCTTACGACCAGACTCAAGTCGAATTGACAAAGGTCAATATGGCTGCGCTGCAGCAGGCGATTGTGACTTTTATAGCCCAGGAAGGAAGAACTCCTGAGAATCTCAAGGAAGTCCAGAGGATTCATTCTTTTGCCTCTGCAAATTTAGATGCCTGGGGAACTGCGATAAAATACGAGAGGCTGTCCGATGACAATTTCCGTCTGACCTCGGCTGGGAGGGACAAAGCTTTTGGCACTGCCGATGATGTCATCATAAATTATTGAAAACAATTATCTTATGCTTATTTCCGTTGAATTTATTAAGGATTTTTGCTATGGTAGAGGTTTAATTAAAAGAACCGGGATGCGAGAAAAGGATATTCATTGAATCCAACCAACGGCATAGATAGTAAATTCAGGTTTGTGATTTTAGCTGCAAAGAGAGCAAAGCAACTCTTGCACGGGGATAAGCCCAAGATAAAAACCAAAGCAAAGAATCCTATCCGAATCGCGCAAGAGGAAGTGCGCTTTGGAGCAGTGGATTACGATATTGTTGAGCCAAAGGTCGAAGAATCTCGTGAGCCAGAGGATGAGGGCTTCATCGGAGAGGTCATAGGAGGCGAGGAAGAAGTTGAGGAGGAAGTTCGAAAGCCAAGCAGAGGGAAACGGGTAAAGAAGGAGGAGCCCGAAAAAGGAGAAGAAGAGCCAGAGTCCGATGAGGAAGAGCCTGAGCCCGAAGAGAAAGAGGAGGAAGAAGAAGAAGAGGGCGAGGAAGGTGATGAAGGCTCAGAGGAAGAGGTTGAGAAATAGGGAGATAATCGGCTCTAAAGCTTTTTTTGGCCTGCCTCAGTTTTGCCCGTCTCTTTTTTCATGAGCTGGACGTAATCCAGCTTGATAAATTCTTTTTTCGAAAAACCTAAGGCTTTCGAGAACTTCACGATTTCGTTCCTTTCCCCCTCAAGCTCGATAAAGTTGCCGACCGCTGTTTCATCCAGGCATATTTTCAGCCGTTTTTTCCTGTAAACTTCTCTATATTTTTGATAGCTGAAGACTGGCATGAGCCCCAAGGCGCTCAGTATCTTCCTCAATTGCTTTTCATTTTTGACTTCAGTTTCAAATTCCTCTCGTATCTTGAATTTTCTCGACTTTTGAGGGATTCCTTTAAAGGCTAAAAAAATCTTGTTGTTCATCCTGCGCAGCCTCAGCGCCTGTCGTTTCTTATAGAGGGTTTGTGAAGGATAATCGAAGAGAGTGTTTTCCTCAAAATAGCGTTCTCTCTCCAATCGGGCGCCGAGAAGAAGGATTTTTTCTCTGAGGCTCCGGATATCCTCAATTCTTATCTTGACTTCTATTTCAATCATCGATTTTCCTTTGAAGGAGAAACTTGCTTTTATCCCGGGATATTCTGAGCTCTCTCTGAAGTTTTATGCGGTCTGAAAAGTTTCGATGTCCGTCTGAATTTTTTAACGAAATGGAAGAAACCTTTATCTTTTTCTGGTCAGGATAAATTCTGACAAAAGATTCAATGAGTCCCGATGGGCAGACTCAGGAAATCGAGAGATAATTTCTTTGGATTTGAAGGAGAATTCTTCGGCCTTCTTGTAAGTATATTCCAGCGCCCCATTGGATTTGACAATTTTAAGAATCTCCTTCAAGGATTCCTTCTCAAGTTTTTTGCGCATGAGGATCTCAACGATGCGCCGTCGATTCTCTTGGCCATCATTCGACAACGTATAGATTAAGGGCAGGGTGATTCGTCCCTCGCTTAAATCGGAGAGAATAGGCTTGCCCAGCACTTTTTTGTCTCCGGTGAAGTCAAGAAGGTCGTCAACGATTTGAAAAGACATTCCCAGGTTCGCTCCATACTCTGCCAGAAAATTTTCTTCTTTTTCGGAGGCATTGGCGATGATTCCTCCAATCTGGCAGGAAGCCGAGAAGAGAGAGGCCGTTTTGTTTTTGATGATATCGAGATATTCCTTTTCGCCCAACTCCAGATTCCCGCTGTTGTAATATTCCTCGAGCTCTCCGTCAATCATCTTGGCCGAGATATCGGTCAAAGTTTCGCCGATTCTTTGATATCGGCTTCTCAGAGAGAGGCCAAGAGCTTTAATATAGAGATAGTCTCCTAAAAGAACAGTGATGTTTGGACCCCATTTGGCGTGAATGGTTGGCCTTCCTCTCCTTATTCCTGAATTATCGATAATGTCATCATGAATGAGGCTGGCGGTGTGAATGGTCTCGACCAAAGAGGCCATCAAGATATGTTCTTTTCCTTTATAGCCGAGGAGTTTGGAGCAGAGAATGACAAGTGCGGGCCTGATTCGCTTGCCGTTTTCTTGGAAGAGGTAGGCACTGACTTCAGAGATGAGCTTGTTGGGAGAGCGGGAAAAAAACCTGAGCATCTCCTCAACTTTCTCCAGGTCTTTGAGGATATCCCGGTAGAGATTGAGGAGAGTAGGATTTTTCTCCACTCGATTTTTATAAAATTCCTTGTCTGAGGAATTCATGGCCGCACTTATCTTATCATCTCAAATTTTTTATTTCAAATGAAAAGAGAGATTCGAAATTCCGAGAAGTCACCTCACTCAACTCCTCGAGCGAGATATCCTTGATTTCGGCAAGAACTTTGGCCACTTCGACGACATACGCAGGCTCATTCCTCTTTTTTAATCCTCGAAAGGGGACAGGGACAAGATAAGGAGAATCTGTTTCAACCAGAAGCTTTTCCAGGGGAATTTTTTTGGCAACTTCTCTCAAAAGCTGGGCTTTGGGAAAGGTGAGAATCCCTGAAAACGAAATAAAAAAATCTCGATTCATCATTTGTTTTGCCACTTCCCAGTCTTCAGTGAAGCAATGGAGAACGCCTCCTTGGCTGAAGTGCCCCTCTTCCACAGCCTGAACCAGCTTCTTTCCTGAATTCCGGCTGTGAACGACAACCGGAAGGCCCAGTTCTTGAGCAAGGCTGAGCTGATGACGGAAGGCATCTTCTTGCTCCGCTGGAGTGGAGAGATTGTAGTAAAAATCAAGCCCAATTTCGCCAATGGCTTTGATTTTTTTTGCCTCAGCCAGCTCCTTGATTTTTCGGGTGCATTCCGGGCTGAATGACTTTGCCTGGTGGGGATGAACTCCAGCAGCGGCAATGAGGCTCTGGTATTTTTCGATTAAATCAAGGATTTTAGGGACGCTTTGAGAATGGGTGACCTCTGCCGGACAAAGGATGGCCTTTATTCCCTGCTCGAAAGCCCTTTCCACAACCTGGCTGCGGTCTTCGTCAAACTCTTCCATATCCAGGTGGGCGTGAGAATCGACCAACGACGTCATCATTTATTTTGCATCCGATAGAAGAACAATGACCTTTTAAATAAATCAGGCGCGGACATTAAAGTGCCAAATGAGAGAGCGTGATGAACGTTGGGCTTACGAGCCCTGTTTGGCTGCAGGAAGAGATTTTAACGCTCCCTTGTATTTATGGAAATGACAACCTAATGGCGCCAGAAGCTGCTCAGCTTTTCATCACTGAGATAGCATCTTAATTTTCAGTTGACGGAGAGAGAGAGCCCCGTAGCTGAGCAGTTTCGCCAGAAATTCTTTCTGGTTGTATGATTCTCCTTTTATCTTTTTGTACTCCTTTTGGATATCCAGGATTTCCTGATAGCCGGCGTAAACGAAGGCGCTTTCACCCGGCTTTAGAAGAATCTGATTCCATTTTCTTTCCGCTTCGTCCTGGGTCTGGAAACCAGTGGTCATGTAGGCGATAACCTTGTCTTTTTCGTAAGCTCCCTCATGAATGTTCAATTCCATTTGAAAATCAATAACGACTTGTAGCGACAGCTTGAGTCGATTCAGATAGAGTCGGGTATCCCAGTTTTGAAAGCCTGCAGTGATCAGTGTTTCGGAGAAGAAGAATGGCCAAGCCTTGATTAGGGTTTGATTAGGATAAAGGTTCCTGACCAGAGAAGGGTTCTTTCGTGTGGAAATTAGCGGAACAAACGTCCCAGGATAGACCTTATGGGCAGTCCAGGAATAAAGAAGATAATTATTGTATTCTTCAAGGAAAGATTTGGTCTGGTCCTCTTTCCAGCCTTCAGGAATGGGCGTGACCTGAACGGTATAGGGGCCCGAGCTTTCATAGGCACCAGGGGAGATGAGCCGGGTCCAGGTAATCCCTTGGTAGGCAGGGGGCATGGATTCGATATCGAGGTTGTCAGCCGGCAGCTCAAGAAGTTGATTCTCGCTGATAAATTTTTTTATCTCCTCTGCTGAAGTCCTAACCTTGTTGAGGTATTCTTCTTTGCTGACATGTTCTCTGTTCAATCTTTCAAGGACATGAAATATGACTGCATTATAGAGCTGGTCTTTGTTGGTGAAGCTGGCAGGAGGGTTATTCAGGTCAATCTTTGGATCCATAATCTGATATAAGGGCACACAGGTGTAAAACATGTCCTTCCTGATGTTATTGTAATCAGCTTTTGACCTGTCGATGAGTTCCTGGATAGGAATGCTGTTCTGGAGTGTCATCCTGAGCAGCCTTGAGTGGGCTTCCTGTCCGAGCCTGAAATTTCCTGTGGACCGCGGCAGAAGCTCGCTCTTGAGGAAATTCTGATAATCTTCCAGGGCCGGGATCAACTTTGCCAGATTATCCTTGAGCCTGGGCTTGATATCTGCCGGGGCTTGTTCAAGCAATGGAGGAAGCTCATTTTTGTAAAAGTTCATAATTACTGAGAATTGGCTGACGGCGGTTTCGGTATAAATTTGAGGAGGGGTTTTCAATTTGTCTTTAGCCTGTTTGATCAACCTTGGCAAATCCTTCAGCCTTAACTCAGCGTTCTTCGCCCTGCTCTCTATCGGGGCAAATTCCTTGGCAAAGAGGCTTTGAATGCAGTTGGCGAAGATATCGTTGTAAAGGAGAGGGTTGAATTCCCAGGGGACAAGGTTTTCATGCTTTAAGATTTCTAAATCCAAAGCATCCAGAATCATTTCATGGTCGACCTGGAAATCAGCATTCAAGCCCATTTTATTGACCTTGGTCACGAGATCCTTGTTGAATACGTCCAGAAAATCAAGTCGCTTTTCAAGGTTTGAGCTGCCGAAGTCCTCGAGTTTTCCGTCATATTTGTGGTAGCCCGCCATGGTCGCAGCTGTCGGGTAGAACTTCCAGAGCTCATCGAAATAGGCATCCAAAATTTTTTGAAACTTAGTGTCTTCGTCGTTCTTCTGAGAGAGAAGCAGGCCTGCGCTCAGAAAAGCGAAGAGTAAGATGACGAGTGGAATAACTTTTTTCCTCATTGAATCCTCCCTTCCGAATCCTTGTTCTTTCCTAAATGACTCATGATAAAAGTATTTTTTAATGGATTTTTTAGTGCAAGTTGAAGCCAAAGGCGATGTTTATCCCGAGCCTTAAGCTTACCATCTAATGACCGCCGATCCCCAGGTGTAGCCAGAACCGAAGGCTGTGAGGACCACAATGTCTCCTTTTTTTATTCGGCCTTCCTTCAGAGCTTCGTCCAGAGCAATAGGGATTGAGGCTGCTGTCGTGTTGCCAAAGCGGTCGATATTCCTTATCACTTTTTCCACCGGGATTTTCAGATTCTTCGCCACCATCAGCGAGATCCTGTCATTGGCTTGATGGGGAATGAGATGGTCAATGTCATCGATGGTGAGGCCATTATGTTCTAAGGCTATTTTCACTGCCTCGGGCATTTTTTCGCAAGCGTTGATGAAGACATTCCGGCCATTCATCCGGGGATAGAATCTTTTGCTTTTAATCATCTCTTCAGAAAAAGAAGGATTATCCCTGCTGCTTGGTTTTTCCATCCATAAATCTGAAGCAAAGCGCCCGTCTGAAAATAGATGGATGGAAAGGATGCCTCTCCCGTCGTTTTTTTCGTTTGGCTCAAGAATGACGGCTGCCCCGCCGTCTCCGAAGAGCACAGCCATGTCTCTCCCCTCGTCAGAACAATCCAGGTTAGTGGATTGAACTTCAGCAGCCACAACCAGGATTTTTTTATAGGTTTGCGTTTTGATGTACTGGTCGGCAGCGGACAAGGCGTAAATGAAACCTGTGCACTGATTCCTGACATCAAGGGCGCCGATTCCGGCGAGGCCCAGCTTGGCCTGGACTAGAACGCCGATCCCCGGGAAATAATGGTCTGGAGAAAGAGTGCAAGCGACGATAAACTCTATGTCAGATTTTTCGATTTTGGCATCTTCAATAGCTCGTAGCGCTGCTTCATAAGCTAGGTCTGATGTTCCCACGCCGGGTTCTGCATAGTGCCTTTCAGAGATTCCCGACCTCTGCCGAATCCACTCGTTCGATGTGCTCATTTTCTTTTCGAGATCAAAATTTGTGACAACCTTCGGCGGAACATACCGGCCTGTGCCTTTTATGACAGAAATTGCACTCATCATAATTTTATCAAATTATAATAAATGAAATTGGAAAAATAAAGAAAAAATTTTTTTTTATTGACGAAAAAAAAGCTGCAGAGTAACATGAGCTCCATTAAAATGAATGAGGAAGCCCTTTGAGAAGATACATTTTTCTTTGCCTGCTCATCTTGAGCTTCCTTTTTTTAGCTTGGGCAGAGGAGAGTGAATTATTAAAGATTGAAGCTTCCGTTACGCCCAAGAATCTCCTCAGTGGCAAGGAAGGGAAAATTGTTTTTAAACTCGATGTTAAAGAAGGCCTAACCATCAGCGCTCAGCCTTTCTTCATCATCGAGTTGGACCCCTGTGAAGAGCTTGTATTCTCCAGGAGCTCTTTTACTGAGTCTGATTTGAAGATAGAGATTTTAGAAGAAGGCAAGGATAAATCCTTGAATCTAAAAAAGCCGATTGAAATCCCGTTTTCGGTTCGTTTGAAAGCGAAACGTGGAAGTCATTCTCTTGAGGGCAAAATAAAATATTTTGCATGCGCCAAAGAGCAAGGCTGGTGTTTAAAGAGCAAGGCAAAATTCACGGCTTCCTACTTTATTCAGAGATAAGTCTGTGAGGAATCAATAAGGGGAAAGAATCTCCGAGCCGGGTCGGGGCAGACTCAGAGCCAGTTGTTTTTGATATACCAGTCAATGGTTTCTTGAATGGCTTCTTCCAGGGGGTATTGAGCGCAAAAGGATAGCTTTTCTTCTGCTTTCTTTGTGTCTGCAACCCAGCCTTCTTGCCTCATTTCCTTGAACTTATGCCGATTCATGACTGCCGGCGTTTGGGTGATCTTGCTCGTCAAGTCGGAGAATAAAGCAGCGATATAAACCAGAGGGACAGGAGCTTTGACTTTTATCAATTTCTTTCTCAACGCCTTGCCTGTTGCTTTTCCGATATCATCCCATCTGCAAGGATTGGGATGGGCTATGTTGAATATTCCTCCGCTTTCCACATCTTTTTGGGTGCAGAGATAAAGGGCATTGACCAGGTCCTTGATGTAACACAGGCTGTAAAACCTTTCCTTCCGGCCAAGAGAAGCGAGGATACCCCTCTTGACCAGATTGAAATAGGTGAGGAAATCTCTATCCCTCGGGCCGAAGGCCGCAGCAATTCTTAAGATAACAATCGGAAAGACAGCCTTGAATTTCAGAGCCTCGTACTCTCCCATCAATTTGCTTTTACCATAGGGCGTGATGGGGCGGGGAGGGTCGCTCTCTCGAACTGGCTTTCCATTTGTTGAAGGCCCTGAAGCTGCAACACTGCTGAGAAAGATGACCCTCTTGGGGAAAATGTTCTGAGAGTCAAGTGCCTTCAAAAGGCTTGCTGTTCCCTGCTGATTTACTGTATAATAACTTGAAATTTTGGAAGATTTGGTTAAACCAGCAGCATGAAAAACATAATCAATATCAGCTGGAAGAGAAGGAATGGAAAGAAGATCCCCTTTTAGAAGATGGATGTCGAGCCCTTTTAGCCATTTTAGATTATTTTGGTCTCGAACGAGTGCAAAAACTTCAACGCCCTTATCAAGCAGATACTCAGTGAGGTGGCTTCCAATAAATCCTGTCCCCCCGGTGATGAGGGCTTTCATAATCCAAGATTGTATGAAAATTGCCCGCCACGGTCAATTCCAAATAGTCTGTGGTCATCAGAGGTGTAAAAGGAGAAACTTTTAGCTGTGCAGAAAGGTTTTAAAAAAGGAGGATGAAGTGGATATCTTTGATAAATGCTATAACTTCACCCGCGCTGAGGAAGCCATATCGATGGGGATATATCCCTATTTCACGCCGATCCAAGAGGTGAGGAAAAATAAAGTGAAGGTCGATGGCAAAGAGATGATCATGGTCGGCTCCAACAATTATCTTGGCCTGATCAATGACCCTCGGCTGATGAAAGCAGCAAAGGAAGCAGTGGAAAGATACGGAGTTGCCACCTGCGGATCAAGATTTTTGAACGGAACCCTGGATATTCATGTCGAGCTTGAAGAAAGGCTGGCCAAGTTTATGCAAAGAGAGGCTGCCCTGACCTTTAGCACAGGCTTTCAAACAAATCAGGGAATCATCTCAACCCTGGTCGGAAGGGGAGATGCGGTCGTCACCGACCGGATGGTCCATGCCAGCATCATCGATGCCTGCCGCCTTTCCTACGGAGATATTTATAAATTCAAGCATAACGACATGGCTGATATGGAGAGGCTCATCTCCTCCTTGAATAAAGATATTGGGAAGCTGATCGTTATTGATGGGGTCTTCAGCATGGAAGGCGACCTGGCAAATTTGCCGGCGATTGTGGAGATTGCCAAGAAATACAATGCCCGGATTATGGTGGACGATGCCCATGGCATTGGAGTGATGGGAAAGAACGGCCGGGGAACAGCGGAACATTTTGGGGTCGAAGACGACATCGACATTATCATGGGAACCTTCAGCAAATCTTTTGCTTCCTTGGGTGGGTTTGTGGCCGGGAAAACAAAAGTCATATCCTACATCAAACATTTTGCTCGCTCCTTGATTTTTAGCGCCAGCATCACGCCTGCTTCTGTGGCCACGGTTCTTGCCTCTCTTAAAATTATTGAAACCGAGCCTGAGAGAAGAGAAAGGCTGTGGGAAATCACCAAGAAGATGAAGTCAGGATTCCAGGCCATGGGCTATAACACAGGACAAACAGAAACCCCGATTATCCCGGTCATCATCGGAGACGATGAGCTTGCCTTCATGATCTGGAAGCTTTTGAGGGAAGATGGAATTTTCACCAATCCTGTTATATACCCCGCAGTCCCCAAGGGGCAGTCCCTCATCAGGACAAGCTACTCCGCCAACCATAGCGACGAGGAGCTGGATGCTGTTCTTGCCAGTTTCGAGAAATGCGGGAGAAAGGTGGGCATAATAAAATAGCGGGTATAATAAGATAATAAAGAGTGAGAAGATCAACTCCTTAAAATCTCCCATTCTTTTGAACGAACGAAAAGGATTTCGATGAGAAAAAAGCTCGCGGTGCTATTTTCGGCTTTGCTCATCATCTGCCTCAGCCTGGGTGGGAATGAAGTTTCTATCCCGACTCTCCCTTTGAACGAGGTCAAAGCCGGGATGAAGGGCAAAGGGAAAACTGTTTTCGAAGAGAGTAAGGTCGAAGATTTTGATGTTGAAATTCTTGGGGTACTCTATAATGTCGAGCCAAAAAAAAGCATAATCATCGCTAAGCTCGGTAGTGCCATCTTGGAGAAGAGCGGCGTTGTCCAGGGTATGAGCGGAAGCCCAATCTATATCGATGGCAAGCTCGTCGGCGCCGTGGCTTACAGCTTCGGGGCATTCTCCAAAGAAGCCATCGTCGGCATCACTCCCATCGGAGAAATGCTGGCTATCTCTGGAAAGGAGCTCCCAAAAACTTCCTTTTTTTCGAGGCTTGCTGTCAGGAAATACCTGAGCCTGGAGGAGCTTTTCGAATTAAACAAGAATTTTTTCCCTCCCAGCTCTTCTTTTATCTCTGAAGGTCAATCCATCAGTCCTCTCCTTGTTCCCCTTATTTTTGAAGGTTTTTCATCTCGAGTGTTTGAAGCGGCCAAGCCTTTTTTTTCAAAGTTTGGCTTTATCCCTGTAAGAGGCGGCTCATCTGGGCAGTCTCTTGAAAAGATCACGCTTCCTAATTTGACGCTTCAAGCTGGTGACCCTGTGGCCATTGAATTGGTTGAGGGCGACATGAGCGTTGCCGCAGTGGGAACTGTGACTTGTGTCAATGACAACCGCGTCTTGGCCTTCGGCCATCCTATTTACAACCTCGGCGCTGTTGACTACGCCATGACCAAGGCCAAGGTGATAACAGTTATTCCCAGCCTTTCCTCCTCTTTCAAGCTTGCTGTTCCCGATGCTCTGGTTGGAAGATTCTATCAGGACCGCTCCTCAGGGCTTTTAGGCGAGCTTGGCAAATTTCCTCAATTGGTTCCAATCAATATCAAGATTTTCAGTGAAAGGGAAGGAGCGAAAGATTTCAGGATAAAGATTGTCAAGGACCGGATCTTAACTCCGTTTCTGGTCAACGTTTCCCTGTCGAATATCCTCTCCAGCGAGGAGAGAGCTGTCGGCGACCTTTCATTGGAGCTTGACGGCGATGTCTACCTTGACAATGGAATGAGTGTCCATCTTGAGGATTTTTTTTCGGGCAATTTTGATAACTCTGTCATAAACATTTCAAACCTTCTGACCGCAGTCGTTTATTTATTGACGAACAATGAGTTTAGGGATTTGGGCATCCACCGCATTGACCTGGCCATCGACGCTTCGGAAGAGCTCAAGCTTTCCTATCTGGAAAAAGTCTGGCTTGATAAGTACGAAGTTTCACCAGGCGAAAGAATTCAGTTGAAGGTTTATTCCCGGACCTTCAGGGGCGAAAGCATCCTGCAGACAGTCGAGATTAGTGCCCCGAGCCTTCCCTCAGGTTCTGAATTTTCTCTCGTTATTGGTGATGCCGAATCCATGCATCAAATTGAGATGAGCCAGTACAAGACTGCAGCTTTTGTGCCCAGAAGCTTGGAGCAGTTGATCAGGCTTTTGGGCAGCCTCAGGAAAAACAACCGGATTTATTTCAAGATCATCGCCTCAAAACCTGGGCTCTTTCTGAAAGGCGAGGAGATGCCAAATTTGCCGCCTTCAATGAAATCCATGTTTTCTTCCTCCAGAGCTGCAGCTTCCTATCCCACCGAGCTCAATAAGTCAACTCTGAGTGAGTATCAGTTGCCCCTTCCTTATGTTTTCAAGGGAGCTGCGATCGTTCCGATCAAAATAAAGAAATAGGAGATAAAGGGAATGAAAAGAATATCGGTGATAGCCTCTCTCGCTGTGGTCTTATTGGCTCAAGCTCTCCAGGGAGTTACGCCCCAAAAATGGGAAATGCGCAGCAAGGATGATTTTTTAAAGGGTAAGTTTGACGGAATCTCGGTTTCTTACGAGGGAATTCTTTCCCTTTCTCCTAAAGAAGAGAAATTAGAAGGGCCTGCAGAGGAGTTTTATCTGTCCCTGCTCATTACCCCCGAAGATATTATCTATCTTGGCACCGGCCATGGAGGAAAGATTTACAGAGTCAGCAAGGGCGGTGCCCCTGAATTGTATTTTCAGGTGCCTGAGATGGACATCTACTGCCTTGCTCAGGACAAAAAAGGAAATCTTTATGCCGGAACTTCGCCAAACGGCAAGATTTGGAAAATCACCGACAAAGCCAAAGGAGAGCCTTTCTTCGACCCCCGCGAGAAATATATTTGGGATTTGATGTTCAGCGATAAGGGCACATTACTGGCTGCAGTTGGTGAGATTGGCGGCATCTATGAGATCAATCAAAAGGGAGAAGGAAGTCTCATCTTCAAAGCAGAGGAGAATCATATCCTCTGCATGCGATTCGACCGGAATGGAGATATCATTGCCGGAAGCGGAGGGAGAGGACTTCTCCACAGAATCCCGCAGGGGAAGAAGGCCTCGGTCATCTTTGAGTCCTCGTATGAAGAGATAAAGAGCATTGCTCTGGACGCGGAGGGGAATATATATGTCGCTGCCGGAGGAACTGTCACCAAGCCAAAGAAAGAAGAAACGACTCCTCTGCCTGTGAAGGCAGAAACAGAAGTTGCGGTTAGCGTCTCTGCTGTCTCGACCTCGACCGAGAGTGCGGAGATTCCTTCCCTGAGCCTGAGCCAGAAACAGCCAGGCGCTCTCTATAAAATAGACCCTCAGGGAATAGCCAAAAGGCTTTGGAATTCTGATGAGGAGTTGATCTACAGTTTGCTCTGGAATGAGGAAGAGAAAAGGCTCATCTTTGGAACAGGAAACCAAGGAAGAGTCTATGCTGTGGACAAGGATGAAAAGGTCTCTCTTCTCATCCAGAAGAAGTCTGAACAGGTTTATGGCTTAATTCCTTTTCGTTCAAGAATTTATATGCTCGCCAATAATCCCAGCAGTTTGACCGTCATCTCGCCCGAACAGGTGCTCAGTGGAGAATACTTGAGCCGGGTTATGGATGCCAAAATAATTTCATCATGGGGAAATATTGAATGGCAAGCCGAGATTCCTTCAGGGACGATGCTTCAGTTGCAATCGAGGAGCGGAAATTCAAGCGAGCCCAATGAGAGTTGGAGTGATTGGTCACCTCCCTACCAGAAGAAGGAGGGAGAAAAGGTCTTAAGCCCTAAATCCCGTTACATCGAATTCAAGGCTATGTTCAAAACCGAATCGGGGAAAATCTCTCCTCTTCTCCAGAGAGTGACCCTCTTCTACCTCCAGACGAACATTACGCCTGCCATCACTGAACTCAAGCTGCTTGGGCCCAATGAGGTTTATCTTAGACCTCCTGAGCAGGAAGAAGTTATCTGGGGCTTGGAGACGGATGCTGGTGAGCAGGCAAAAATCAAAGAAAAGGATAAGGTCATCACCCTGGCCATGGCCAAAAAAGCTCAAAGAAAGGGCTTCCAGACGATAACCTGGGAGGCAGAAGATGAGAACGGCGACAACCTCCTCTTTTCCATTCAGATAAGAAGAGAAGACGAGAGCCAATGGCGGGTTTTGAAAGAGAAGTGGGCAGATACAGTCTACGCTTTTGATACAGTTTCTTTTCCAGACGGGATTTATTTCTTGAAAATCGTTGCCTCTGACAGCCCTTCCAATCCCGCAGGAATGGATTTACGGTCGGAGAAAGTCAGCCAGCCCCTGGTCATCGATAATTCTCTTCCGGTCATCAAAAATCTCCTGGTCGTGAAAGACAAGGATAAGCTCGTCCTCACTTTTCAGGCTGAGGATTCCTTCTCCTCGATCGAAGAGGTCAAATACCTTATCAGGCCTGAAGAGTGGAAGAGTATTTTTCCTGAAGACGGGATCTGCGATTCAAAGCAGGAAAGCTTCAAGGTCACGCTGACTTTGCTCCCCGACTCGGAAAACCTCATCACCATAAAGGTTAAAGATAGCCGCGCCAATGTTGGCGTCTACAGGCAGACCTTTTAAGTCTGGCTTTTTTCTATCCTTTGACCCTCTCTAAGTATTTATCTTCCCTTGTATCGATGCGGACCATATCTCCTTCTTTGACAAATTGAGGAACACTGACCGTTAGCCCTGTCTCGAGCTCGGCGGGCTTGCTTGAGGCCGCCTGGGTTGCACCCTTGATGAAGGGCGCTGTTTTAACAACTTTTAAATCGACAGTCATCGGTGGCTCTATGGCCACAGCATTTCCCTCGTATGTTTCAACAGAAAAGACAACATTGGGAACAAGGTAGTGGATGGCATCCTCAATCGTCTCCTTTGGAACCTTGATCTGTTCGTAGTTTTCGAGGTTCATGAAGACATACTCGTCACCGCTGCGGAAGAGATATTCCATTTCAACTTTCTCCAGGAAAGCCTGTTCCACTCTGTCGTTTGAGCGGAATCTGTGGTCGATGAGCGTCTGGTCCCTGAGGTTGCGCAGCTTTGTCTGGACCACAGCCTTCCATCGGCCCGGAGTAATGTGGACAGTCTCGAGGACTTTGTAAATCTCTTCTTCAAGCTTTATGACCATTCCCTTCCTGATTTGAGTTGCATTGATCATTTTTTTTCCTCTTTAACTAGTTCTCCTTTGAGTTGAATTAACTTCGAGAGCTGATGTTTCATATCCATATTTTGATTTAAACGGCCTTCCTCTATTCTCGGTTTTTTACAAAGTAATTTTAATTCAGAATCACCATTTTTTCAATTTATGCTTTTCTAAATTCTGACAATTTTATGGCGAATATTTTTTGGAGTTGATTTTGGAGATGATTTTTTTTATAAAGGATTCTTGTCCTGGAAGAAATGACTAAGATTTGCTTCTTGGGAACAGCCGGCTCTGTTGCGACCGTGCAGAGGGATAACACCTCTTTTCTCATCAATGGCGGTGGAGCCTTGATTTTGGTCGATTGTCCGGGAAGTGTCATCCAGAAAATAAAAAGGCTTGATTTTGACCCCCGGAAGGTCCGCTCCATCCTTTTGACTCACATTCACCCTGATCATGTCTATGGCTTGCCCTCCTTTGTCCACAGCCTGATGCTGGAGGAGTGTCTGGTGAGGCTTTTCGGCTCAGAAGAGACGGTCCTTTTCTGCCAGAGCTTCCTCGATCTTTTCCATCTTCGGGACAAGGATATCAGGACACAGATTGAATTTTTCCCTATGAAGGAAGGAGAGAGCTTTGAATTGGCAGGCTCGATCGAATTGACATCTTTGAGAGTCCCTCACAGTCCTCAATCCCTGGCCTATCATTTTTCTTTCGAGAAAGAAAAGAAAGAATTGATTTATTCCGGAGACACGCCCCCCTGCTCTTCTCTTTTTAAAGAAGCAGAGAAAATAGATTGCCTCATCCACGATTGCAGCGCTCCCTCACGTTTTTTTAAAAAATATCCTTCGCTATATACGATGCACACAAATTCTCTCGAGCTTGGGAAGCTTTCTCAAAAAGCCGGTGTCAAATGCCTCATTCCCTGCCATTTTTTCGGGGAACTGGAATTTTCCCTGTCCGAGATCGAGCAGGAAATCAGAGAAAACTACAAAGGCCGGCTCATCATCCCAAAGGATTTTGATAGAATAAATTTGTAGGATGCTCAGGCTGGGTGTTTCGAAAGCACGTCGCTTTTGCCCCAGCGAGGCAAAAGCGACTCGGTTCAAGGCTTCGCTCTCCTCTCCCTTCGGTCGAGGAGCCTTGCCCGCTCAGCCTTCAAACGGTTTTCTAACCGCTTACCCTGAGCCCAATGGGAGAGAGAGTGTGTTAGATCAACCGTGTTTTTTCAGCCATGGATATGAACTTTAAAAAGCTTGGATTCATTAAATTAATGCTCTGGAGGAAAGAATGAAAGAGTTGGCCGCTTTTATCTTAATATTGTTTTTTATCTTTGCTCTTGCCTGCCAGTCAAAATCACAGAAGGAAAAGGCTGACATCGCTCTTATTAAAGGAAGAGTCTGGACAGTTAATCCCGCCCAGTCCTGGGCAGAAGCTGTGGCCATCAAAGGAGAAAAAATTCTTGAGGTCGGCTCTTCCAAAAAAATTAAGAAGCTCATTAGCAGTGAGACGCAGGTCATTGATTTAAAGGGAAGCCTGGTCCTTCCTGGCTTCATCGACAGCCACACCCATTTCCTGGATGGAGGATTTTCCCTGTTGAGTATTCAACTGAGAGAGGTGAGAACTCGGGAAGAATTCGTGGCCAGAATAAGAGAAAAGGCAAAGCGTATCGGCGAAGGAGACTGGATTCTCAACGGCGACTGGGACCACGAGCAGTTTGACCCTCCCGAGCTTCCGAGCAAAGAATGGATCGACGGGGTCACTCCGCACAATCCGGTCTGTGTCAACCGTCTTGACGGACATATGGTTCTTTCGAACAGCCTGGCTTTGAGAATCGCAGGAATCTCCAAGGATACGCCTTCTCCTGAGGGCGGTGAAATCCTCAAAGACCCCAGGACAGGAGAGCCAACTGGAATCCTGAAAGACGCGGCCATGGATTTAGTGATGAGACACATCCCTGAGCCAACTTTTACGGAGAGATTGAGGGCCGCCGAGCTTGCCTTAAAACATGCGGCCGAAAAAGGCGTAACCTCTGTCCATGACATGGGCCCTGCCTCCAACCTTGAAGTTTATGCGGCGCTCCTTAAAGATAATAAGCTCACTGCCCGTCTCACAGTCTATATCCCTATCACTGAGGCTGAGGCTCTGGCCGGACTTGAATCGAAAATTCCTGCTGATAAAAACTTATTGAGGATTGGAGGGCTAAAAGGGTTTGTTGACGGCTCACTGGGTTCCTCGACTGCGCTCTTTTTTGAGCCCTATGAAGATGACCATCAAAAAAAGGGATTGCTCCACTCCCAGATGTTCCCTGAAGGAATCATGGAGAAAAGAATTCAGGCGGCTGACCGGGCGAATGTTCAGGTTGCGATCCATGCCATCGGCGACAGAGCCAACAACATTCTCCTTGATATCTTCGAGAGGGTCATCTCTCGAGATGAAAAAAGAGACAGGCGCTGGAGAATTGAACATGCCCAGCATCTCCTTGCGAGCGATATCGAACGCATGGCCAGGCTCCGCCTCATCGCCTCTGTTCAGCCTTTTCATGCCATAGATGATGGCCGCTGGGCAGAGAGAAAGATCGGCAGGCAAAGATGTCGGCTTTCCTATGCTTACAAGTCTCTTCTGGATAAAGGCGTGCGGCTTGCTGCCGGCTCGGATTGGACAGTCGCTCCTTTAGACCCTCTGAGCGGGATTTATGCCTTTGTCACCCGCCGGACAATTGACGGCAAGAACCCTGAAGGCTGGTTTCCAGAGCAGAAAATTTCGCTTGAGCAAGCGATTGAGGCCTATACTCTCGACGGAGCTTATGCCGGTTTTTCCGAGAAGGCGAAGGGCTCTGTGGAGCGAGGGAAACTGGCTGACCTCGTTGTCCTCAGCACGAATATTTTTGAGATCCCCGCCGAAGAGATAATGAAGACCGAAGTCATAATGACAATTTTCAACGGAAAAGTTATTCATAGAAAATAGCGTAGTAAAAGTATTGGGAAATAGCCATGCTCCCAATCGGATTTTTAACGCCATCTCCATTCGCTCTTCTCGGCGGCTGCGCAACTCGCTCCGCTCAGACATGCTCGCCGCCCGACTTCGTCGGGTTCCCTCGAAGAGCGAACTCCGATGGCTAAATCCTCAATGGTCGCACGGCTATTTCCCAATACTTTAACATCTCATTTATTGTCCCTCAGTAAATTATTTGCTATCATATTCGCTCCT
>CAZYBE010000040.1:19281-25363 GCA_964645765.1 uncultured Eubacteriales bacterium | reverse complement strand
AGCACGTCACCCATATCAGGGAATCTTGGATGCTTTCTTTATTCAGAAATTTCTTTTACAACCTGAGCGGTTTGTGGTAAAAATACAAAAAAGAATTTTTCTTGCTGATCATATTTTAAGAGGAGAATGAAATGGCGGGTCAGGAAAAGAGCGCAAGAGGAATATGGGGCTCCAAAATTGCTTTTATCTTCGCTGCCGCAGGCTCGGCCATCGGCTTGGGCAACATCTGGCGATTCCCGATGCTTGTCGGAAAAAACGGTGGGGCAATCTTTGTCCTGGTTTATATTCTGGCCGCGGCTTTCGTCGGATTCAGCGTGATGCTGGCCGAGTTCTCCATCGGACGCCACACTCAGAAAAATCCGGTTGGAGCCATCGAATACATCAAACCGCGCTCACCCTGGAAGCTCATCGGCTATCTCGGCGTCATAACGGGCGTCTTTATACTCTCCTATTATTCAGTCGTCATGGGCTGGGCGATAGGATACTTTATTAAAACGGCTGCTGGAGTTTTCAAGAAAGATGTGACTGCTCAGCTGACGGATAAGATATTCGCCCAATTCACTTCCAACCCCATCCAGACCATTTTCTGGCTCCTGGTGACCATATTCCTCACAGCTTTTATCATCTCCAGGGGAGTCAAGGCCGGGATAGAAAAATCGACAAAAATCATGATGCCGGCTCTTTTTATTATACTGATATTTCTGGCCATAAGGGCCTTAACCTTGCCAGGGGCTGAAAAAGGCGTTGCTTTCTATCTCAAACCCGATTTCTCCATGTTGAAGGGCACGACTGTTCTTTTTGCTTTAGGCCAGGCTTTATTCTCGCTGAGCCTGGGCATGGGCACGATGATCACCTACGGAAGCTATATGTTTAAATCTGACAACCTTGTTTCCTCGGCAGCCTGGGTCACCTTCTCGGACACGCTTGTCGCTTTTACCGCTGGATTGGTCGTCTTCCCCACCCTCTTTGCCATCCCCGGCATCGAACCCACAGCAGGCCCCAGCCTTGTCTTCAAAGTCTTGCCTCTCATCTTTCCCAAAATCCCTGGAGGCTATGTTTTTGGGGCTCTCTTCTTCTTGCTTTTAATCTTAGCGGCATTGACTTCGACCATCTCTCTTCTTGAAGTCCCTGTCGCCTATCTTGTTGACGAGCGAAAGTGGTCGAGGAAAAAAGCGACCTGGACTGTGGCCCTCGCTTCTTTTGCCCTTGGAATTCCTTCTGCACTTTCCACAGGAGGGATGAAGCTCTTCACCAAGCTGAATGTCTTGAGCGTGCTCGACTTTATCTTCGGCAATATTTCTTTGGCTGTCGGCTCGCTCTTAATCTGTTTGTTCGTCGGCTGGGTCTGGGGAATGAAGAACGCCATCAAGGAAGTTCATTCCGGCAATCCTAAATTCAAGATCAAGGCTCTCTGGGTCTTCTCCATCCTGTTTCTCTCACCCTTGGCCATAATATTTATTCTCATTTTCATCAAAACCATAGTTGCAGGCTGATGGAGCGACGGAGAAAATCCCTCAAAATTTTTTTCCTGACTTCCGTCTTCATCATCTTGGCCGTTTTTTTCTCGCCAAAGGTCTTCGGCCAGGAGAATGTTTCCGATTACGAGAAGCGCCTGACAGTGATTTCAGAGCAAATAAGGGAGCTTCGAGCAAAAATAGATGAGGGGAAGAAGAAGGAATCAACCATTCTTTCCAGGCTGGAGAACATCGGATTAAATAAAAATCTGATCAAGAAAGAGTTGTCCCTTTATTCCATCCAGCTTGAACAGGCAAACAGCGAGCTTTCTTCCATAAGAAAGACACTTCCAGAACTCAAGGCAAGGCTGGATAGAGAAAAAGAAGGCATCGAAAAAATTCTGGTCACTGTTTATAAATTTGGGAAATTCAACTCTCTTCAATTCATGCTCCAAGCCGGAGAGATAGGGACGCTCATCTCCGAAAGCAAACATTTGGCGCTTCTCGCCCAATACCAGGAAAAAAACATTTCGAATTATGCCCAAAATTTGAAAGCTCTCGAGGCGGTTGAGAGGGAGCAGGAAACGAAGAAAAGGGATATCAGCTCCTTAATCGAATATTCTCGAAAGAAGAGGCAAGAGTTGGAAGTCGAGGAGAGAAAAAACGAGGCTCTGGTTAGCGAAATTAAAACAAGCAGAAAAATGTCCCTCCAGACACTCGAAGAGCTCCAGGAAAGGGCTGAGCAGCTGCAAGCTCTCATAAAAAAATTGCTCGAGGAGGAAGCTCCTCTTTCCATTCCCTTGGCTCCCCTCTATGAGAAAAAAGGAAAGCTTCCTTGGCCCCTTCCCGGAAAAGTCACGAGCTTTTTTGGCCTCCAGAAGCATCCTCAATTCAAGACAACGACCAAGAACAATGGAATCGAAATCTTGCCTAAAGAAAATTATATAATTGTCAGATCCATCCATCCTGGAAAAGTCATCTTCGCCGATTTCTTCCAGGGTTACGGCAACCTCATCATCATCGACCATGGAATGACTTATTACTCACTCTACGGCCACTGCTCGGAATTCCTGGTTAAGAAAGGCGACCTGGTCCAAGCCGAACAGCCAATTGCTCGCGTCGGTGATATCGGCTCCATACAAGGAGTCTCGCTCTACTTTGAGATTCGTTACAAGACGAAACCTCTTGATCCCTTGCAATGGCTGAAAAGATGGTGATAAAATCAACCTTCAGCTTGATAAGATAAAATGGGCAAGAATCGAACAAGAGTTTTTCTTCTGTTTGCCCTCGTTGTCCTCACCTTTATTTTTCTGCTGGAGACCAACCTTCTTCCCAGGCTTCCTTCAAAGTCTTCCCCACAGAAGGACCTTGACCTTGTCACTAAAGTTATCAGCTTAATCAAGCATAATTATATTGAAGAACCTGAGCCGGTGAAGACGATGAATGGAGCCTTTAAAGGGCTGGTTGATTCTCTCGACCCTCTCTCCTGTTACCTGGATAAGGAAGGAGTGCTCCGTTACAGCACGCGTCAAGAGTTAAAATTAAAGGACATCGGAGTTGTCCTTTTCAAAAGCTATGGCTTTTTTCCCCAGGTCGTTGGCCTCATCGAAAACTCTCCTGCTCAAGAAGGAGGGATCAAAATCGGTGATACCATCAGCGCTCTCAACGGCCGCTCGACTCTGATGGCGAGCATGGTCGAAGCCAACCTCTATCTAAAAAGCGAAAAGGCCACCTCGATAAAGGTCAAGATCCTCAGGGGAAACAAAACCCTGGAAATGAATATCGAGACTGCCCTGCTCTTCGAAGAGCCTTTTTCCTATACTCCGGCTAAGGGGACAAGCGGAATTTTGAAAATCAACAAACTTTTTCCGCCCTGTGTGGAGAGAATTAAAGAAAAAATCGTGCCCAGGATAAAAGAGCAGGGAAAGACCTTGATCCTGGATTTAAGGAACTGCTATGAAGGAGAGATCGAGGAAGCACGAAAACTCATCAACCTTTTCTTGAAAGAGCCCAAAATAGGCTACTTTGAAAAAAAAGGCACAGCGCTGGAGACTCTCTCCTCCATGGATGAGGCTCCTCTCGAAAGCCTTCCTTTGATCGTCTGGACAAACGCGGCAACAATGGGGAGCGGAGAAGCTGTGGCCGGTGTCCTCAAAGAATTCAAAAAAGCAAAAATTATCGGGCTCGAGACTCCGGGCCTGGTGGCCAAGCAGGATTTCTTTCCTCTGGAAGACGGAAGCGGGATATTGCTCACCTCAAGCCTTTTCCACCTTAATTCAGGAAACTCACTATGGGAAACAGGGATCATACCTGATGTAAAAATTGAAAGCGAAGACCAGGGCACAGAATCCTATCTCAAAAAAAGCCTCTCATCTTGACTCTGAGATATTATTTCAATCCATGCCGAAAAAAAGACCTTTAAAGAGAAAAAGCGCCCTGCCCCTGCCGCCGCTCATCATTCTCCTCTTCCTTCTCTTGGTCCTTTTCTCTGCCGTCAGTTTGGACTATATCGCCTGGAAGAAGGGAGAAAAGTCCTATCTCTTTTCTTTTCTTTTGAAAAAAGAAAAAGCTCCTTTCGTCGAAGAGACTCCGGAGCAGATCGTCCTGAGGAATTTAACATTCCTGAACATATCCCTGGAATCTATCCAAAAATTCAGGGATAAAAAGGGAGACCCCCATGTCATGGTTGATCTCCCTTTGAACAAATACCGAGAGCTCGAATTCCTTCTCCAGAAAGAGTTCAAGAGAGCCAATGTCGCCATCCTAGAAAAAGAGGAGCAGGAAGCGAGGGAGAAAAACTATTTCCTCTGGAAAACAGAGAGGAAAAGAAAAGAAAGGATGACTCTTCTTTTCTCCTGTCCAAAAGAAAAAATAAAAGAGGAGCGTCCCTCTGAAAAAAAATTCAAGAATAAGGTGGCGATCATTATCGATGACATGGGTTACAGCTTAAAAGCCATCAACGATATCTGTTCCATCAAGAAGCCTCTGACAGTCTCCATCCTTCCTTTCAGCCCCTTAGCCCAGGAAACAGCGCAAATCGCCCATCAGAACAATCTGGAAGTGATGCTCCACCTTCCCCTCGAATCCATCAACAGCCAGGAAGGAAACGATATCGAAGGAATCATCCATTCCCGGATGAGCGAAGAAGAAACCAGCCAGGCTGTGGAGGCTGACCTGGCGCAAGTCCCCTACCTCAGCGGTGTCAATAACCACATGGGCTCAAAGATAACGGCAGAAGAGCATCAAATGCGTATCATCCTCGAAAACCTCAAAAAGAGAAATCTTTTCTTTATCGACAGCCGCACCACAGGCCGCTCCATCGCCTATAAATTGTCTCAAGAGCTTGAAATTCCCTCTGCCTATCGCGATATCTTTCTCGATACGGAAAACAAAGAGGATTATATCAAAAGAAAATTGATTGAGCTTTTCCGCAGCGCCCAAAAAAACGGAGAGGCTGTTGGCATCTGTCACCCGACCGAAGAAACGCTGCGAGTCTTAAAAGAGAATCTTGGCCTTGTGGACAAATACAATATCGAGCCAGTCTTTGCCTCACAAATTGTCCATCGTCCTCACCACTCGCCAGCACCCTGAGCAACAATTTTTCTCAAGGCTCAATTTAAAAAAGCCTTCGCCATTCAGAGGCTAAGGGATAAGAGTGTAGCGGTCGATGAGATGAAAGCAAGCGATATAGAAAAAGAGGAGAACGATAAAGGCCAGGCCTTTTAAAATTATCTTTTTCTGCAATCTCCTGCGCAGAGAGAGAAGGAACTCGTGGAAAGCAAAAATTTCAAGGGCAAAAGGAAGAAAACCCGTGTATCCAAGGAGAGGCATCTGGAAAACCCGCCAAAAATTCAAATAAGGCAGGGAGTACTCCCAGTGAGATTTGGCCCAGAAATTCCAGAACTCCCAGAGGAGGCCAGCCACAAGGCCGGCCAAGACCCAGCACCAAAATCTGGACCATTCTCTTTTTTCTATATCTTTCAAGAATGTCTGATTGTTCAGCCAGAAATTCACCGGCTCGAGCAAAAAGATAAAACACAGCCACGTCAAAGGGAAAAAAATTCGAGGCCAGGCCAAGGCCAGAAAGATTGAGGCTGCACCTGCGAGGATGAGGAATTTAAGGAGAGCGGGAGTCACACCTATCCTGAAAAGGGCGAATTTTTTCTTTAGGATGCTTTCAAAAAAAAGAGAGAGCTCTTTCATCGCCGGAACGACAGAGGCAAAAGCCAGAAAGTAGCCGGTCCATCTTTCAAGAAGGGATGAAGGCAGGTCGCGGTAGCTCCAGTTTCTCAGCCTCAAGTTAAAGAGTTCAAAAATGAGCCAGACAAAAACTGAGATATAAGCTACGAAAAGAAAATCTTTCGAAGGCCTGGAAAGAAGAGAAGATCTCGTCCTTCTGAAGTTTAAACTGTCGATGATAAGAATAAAAGACCACCAGGCGATGATAAAAAACCATCTTTTTACAAAAGAAATATGAACGAGGAGAAGGATGAATGCACAAAAAAGAACGAGAGAACCAACATAGAGGTTAAAACGCAAAATCTTTTCTTTCATCTCATCCTAAAATACTTCAACATCATAAAAAAGGCAAAAAGGGGAAAAAAGGGGACAGGCTACTTTTTAATAAA
>CAZYBE010000040.1:0-19181 GCA_964645765.1 uncultured Eubacteriales bacterium | reverse complement strand
CCTGTCCCCTTTTTTCTTTTTTCCTTGAATAATTTCCGGCCTTCGTTTATATTTTATAGCAATGAGGAGGAGCTCGATGAAAAAAGTCAAATTGGCCACAATCGTTATCCTTGCCGCTTTTCTCTCCGGCTCTCTTCAAACAGGATGCACAAAACCTCCCTCCCCGGAAGAGTTGAAGGCCTCCATAGAACTCCTGGATGTGACGACAGTATGGACAAAAAAATTCTACAGTCCTTGGCCTCCAAAGTTGATCCTCGTTCCAGCCATTTCTTTCCGGGTAAAAAACGTCAGCGATAAGCCTCTTCGTTATGTGAATTTTAACGCCGTCTACAGGTATGAAGGCATGAATGAGAATTTGGGCGACCGTTTCATGCCAGCTATCCGCGGAAAAGCCCTCATGCCCGGAGAGGTGAGTGATGCCTTCCTTCTCAAGAGCAATAATGGAGTCGAGGGAAAAAACCTTAACGATATAAAATACAATCCCGAGTGGAAGACGGCCTATGCCAAGCTCTTTGTCCAATCAAGAGGGTCCAGATACGTTCCTTTGGGAGAGTGGAAAATCTCACGGGATATAGACTTTAAAGAGCCTGAGCCCTATCCCCCGACGAAGAAAGAGGAGAAGCGCTCCTCTTAATGGCCGCTCTTAAGAGTGAAAGAGATTTCCAAAATCCTAATTTCAAAAAAAAGAGAAAGTCATGGATAAAATCATTCCAGCCAAACTCTTCTTGACCAAGGGAAGCGGACAGCACAAAGAAAAATTGGCAAGTTTTGAACAGGCTCTGAGACGTGCGGGCATAGCCCCTTTTAACCTGGTTAAAACTTCAAGTATCATCCCCCCCCATTCGAAACTCATCTCAAAAGAGGAGGGACTGAAGTTGCTCAGCCCTGGACAAATTATTTTTCTGGTGATGAGCGAGTGTGCCACGGATGAGGCACACCGTTTGATCTCGGCATCTGTGGGATTGGCCATTCCTAATGAGCGCCGCTACTACGGCTATCTCTCTGAACATCATGACTATGGCCAGAACGAAAGGGAAGCGGGCCAGTATGCAGAGGATTTAGCGGCTTACATGCTGGGCACCACGCTCGGTGTAAACTTTGATATCAGAAAAATATATGATGAACAAAAAAAATTCTACAGACTGCCCAACAAGATCATCGTCCGCACCAGAAACATCACCCAGACAGCGAAAGGAAAAAAGGGGGTCTGGACAACAGCTGTCGCTGCCGCCATCTTCATCCCTTAATAACCAAAGATATCAGGCTTGAGAATTTTTATATAGCTCTTTTCCCTGAGTTTTTTCATGAATTCTTCATACTTTTCTTGCCGCTTTTGGTTGAAAAGCTTTTCTTCTGTCTCATTTTTGGCTTCCTCGAAGGATTTGAGCCGGCTCTCTTTTTTCTCCTCCAGCTTCAATATATACCAGCCGCCCTTCACCTGAAGCCAGGGAGTGACTTCTCCAGCTTTCAAGCTCTCCACCGCCTGTTCAAGGCTTTTTTCCAATTCACCTTTTTTAAATCGACCCAAGTCTCCCTGATTTTGTTTTTCCGGGCCCTCGGAAACGGAGCTGGCCAAAGATGCGAAATCTTGTCCAGAAGAAATCTTCTGGCTTATCTCGCTTTTTTTGGCTTCGATTTCTGCCTCGCTTCTTCCCTCGCTCGAGATAAAAATCGCCCTCAGTTTGTACTCGGCAGGCTCTGTGAATTCCTGCGGATGGAGCTTGTAATAATTCAAGACCTCAGAATCCTCGACAATAATACTTGACTGGAGCTCGGAATAGACCACGCCCTGAGTCAAGAGATATTCCTCCGCTTGCTTTTTCCACCCCTCATAATCCATGCCCTGCCGGCTCATCGCCCGAATGAGATCCTCATCCGAATCGATTGAATTATCTTTCTTCAGCTTCTCAATCATCATCTTCAGCTGTTCTTTGACGTTGATATCCTTCTTTTTGGCCTCTTGGAGAAGGAGAAGGTTGTCAATCATTTTGTCCAAGAGATATTTTTTATTTGAAGCAAACTGCTTGGCAAGCTCATCTCCTTGAAATTGTTCGCTGAGCATCCGATGGAGAGTTTGTTCTTCAGCCTTGTACTGAGAGAGAGTGATGATGTCATCGTTGACGATGGCCACGATTTCTTCGATAACCTCCTGGCCGTAAAGAGAAAGAATAGTGACTAGGCTCAGCCATAAGATTGCCATTCCTCTGTTTTTCATCATCAACTTTCCTTTTGGTAGGGAAAGGAGAGGTTCTGGGGGTAGACTGTCCATTCCAAATTTTTCTTCAACTCTTCGATGTGCTCGGACAGCCGCTCCTTGATTTTCTGGTTTAAGAGTTTTGTCTTGATCTGCGGCACAGCATCCTCTTCAGAAACAAGCTCTGCTCCATATTTTTTATCCAGCCTGAAAATATGATAGCCATACGAAGACTCGACCACAGGGCTGATTTCACCTTCCTTCAAGGAAAAAATCACCTTTCCCATCTCGAAGGGGAGTTGCCCCATCTCAAAAATTCCCATCTCCCCTCCTTTCGGACCCTCTAAGCCGACCGACTCTTTCCGGGCAACTTCTTTGAAGCCCTCTTCTGAAGCACCCTTCACTCTTTCATAGACCTCGATGGCTTTGTCCTCGCTATCCAGTAAAATCTGGCTAACCTTGACCCTCTCGGGATACAAAAATTCCTTCTTATGTAGCCTGTAGTAATCCTTGATCTCCTGGTCTTGGGTTTCGACACCCCTCACCAGCTCGTAGGTGTATTTTTGGATCAGCAACCTATCAAATAAAATCTTTGTATCCAATTCATCAATCGAAATTTTGCTGTTCTCAGATTTAAACTCATTGGCCAGTTTCTCTAAATACTGCTTTTTCTCCTCCGAGGTCAACGCTAAGTTCAGGTTTTGAGCGGCCTGGAGAAGAATTTTTTCTTCAGTAAAATTGTCGAAGAGACGGCTGAGAGAGATTGCGCTCAGGGTTTGGTAATCATCTCCCATAGTGGCTTGAACATACCTCTCAAAATCTGAGTTGAAGTATGAAGAATCGCCGATTTTGAGGACGATGTTGTTCTTTTTTTCGAGGTCAGCAAGGTCAAAAGCTGGAGACTTTTCCTGCGCGCTCTTCTTTCCACAATCTACAAAGAGCAAAAAAAAGCCCAACAAGAGGAAAAAGGAGAGATTTCTCAAATTCAATAGCCTCATCTTTTTCAGCTTCAAATTATATTATATTGAGCATAACTCCTTCAAGATGAATATCGTTTCATCCATAATCCCTGTTTCCTCTTGCGAAGAAAGATTGAGGCTCATCACACCCTGAGGAGTGATCGACCCCGAATGTCTCTTGATGAGCCTAATCATTTGATCAACGCTTGCCGGCGAGGAGGGAAAAAATTTCATGATGAGCTTCTTTCCAATCCTGTCGATGGAACTGATTCTCATCTCCTGAGCCAGATGCTTGGCTGTTCCATAGCAAAGGAGATTCTCGACGCTCGGAGGAAGGGGGCCAAAGCGGTCTTCTATTTCTTGCCTGATCTTCCCTATTTCATCCAAATTTTCCACAGATGAGACTCTTTTATAAATATTAAGCCTCAGGTTCATCTGGGGAAGGTAAGCCTCGGGAATGCGAATATCCACTTTTAAATTGACCTGGCTCTTGAATTCCTCGCTTTCCTCTCCCTTGAGTTCCTTGATCGTCTGCTCCAAAAGATGCATGAAATAATCGAAACCGACGGCCTCCATGTATCCATGCTGGGCCGTGCCCAAAAAATTCCCTGCTCCTCTTATCTCCAAATCCTTGGCTGCCAATCTAAAGCCTGACCCCAGCTCGGTAAACTCTTGAAGGGCTTTCAGCCGCTCCTTGGCCAGGGGACTGACCACATCAAGGGGAGGAACAAGAAAATAGGCAAGAGCCTGGCGGGAGGAACGGCCGACTCTTCCCCGGAGCTGATAGAGTTGAGAGAGCCCAAACTCGTCTGCACCTTCGACAATGAGGGTATTGACCAGTGGAATGTCAATTCCATTCTCGACAATCGTCGTCGAAACCAGAGCGTTCGATTTCTGGCTGATAAAATCAATCATCCTTTTCTCCACAGCCGTGCTCGGCATCTGCCCATGAACGACAACCACCTTTGCTTGAGGAACCAGCCCTTCGATCATCCGGGCTCTGGATTCGATGTCTTCAATCCTGTTGTGGATATAATAGACCTGTCCTTTGCGTATTAATTCTGTTTTAATCGCCGAGGCGATAAGCTTCGGGCTGAAGGGAGCGACGACAGTATGGATAGCCAGCCTATCCCTGGGAGGCGTCTCAATAAGGCTGATGTCCCTGAGCCCGGTAAGAGACAGGTTCAGCGTCCTGGGGATGGGCGTGGCGCTCATGGCTAAGACATCGATATTGGCCTTCATCGTCTTTATCTTTTCTTTATGATTCACCCCGAACCTCTGCTCTTCATCGACGACGAGCAGGCCAAGGTCATGGAATTGAACATCCTTGGAGAGGAGGCGGTGGGTGCCGATGACGATATCGACCAAGCCCTTCTTTAAATCTTCGACAATCTTCTTCTGCTGGCTCTTTGTCTGGAGCCGGCTCAGGCCCTCGACCCTGATTGGAAAAAGAATCATCCTGTTTCGGAAGGTTTTTAGATGCTGGCTGGCAAGGACAGTTGTCGGACAGAGGACAGCCGCCTGCTTTCCGTCCATCACGGCCTTGAACGAAGCCCTCATCGCCACTTCAGTCTTGCCGTAGCCGACATCTCCACAGAGGAGTCTGTCCATGGGAGAATCGGATTCCATGTCTCTCATGACTTCATCTATGGCCCGAAATTGGTCCTCTGTCTCTTCATACTCAAAAGTTTTTTCAAACTCAGCCTGCCAGGCACCTGAGGGACTAAAGCGAAAGCCCTTGATGGCCTTGCGCTGAGCATAGAGTTGGAGCAGCTCTCTGGCCATCTTCTCGATAGCCTGCTTTGTCCTGGCTTTTGTCTTCTCCCAAGAAAGGCTTCCCAGCTTATCAAGAGGAGGCAAGGTTGAGCCGACTCTTGAGTACTTCTGGACCAGGTTGAGGTCTTCAACTGGAACAAAAAGCTTATCGTCATCCCGATAGAGGACTTTGATGAACTCCCGCTCTTTTTTATCCACTTCCATCTTGACCAGGCCATCGAAAATTCCTATTCCGCAGTCTGTATGGACAACATAGTCCCCGACTCTGAGGTCCTGGAATTGGGAGAGAAAAGGCTTGAGCTGAGGCCGGGAGACTATGACTTTTTCTTCGGTGAAAATGTCTTTCTCCGAAAAAAAAGTCACTTTCTCTTTGGGGTAACTGAACCCGCCCTCAAGGTCTCCAAGAAGAAGCATGACCGCTCCATCCTTGGCAAAGATGAAGGGCGATGAAGATTCCCGGCTCAAAATCTCGCTCTGGGCCAGAAGGCTGGCCAGTTTCTTGCGCAGGCCATCGCTTGAGAAAAAGATGAAGCATCTTTCCCTTTCTTCCTGTAATCTTTTCAAGTATTGAAGGAAAAAGGGAATCCTGTTCGCGAACTTGGGAACAGACTGGAAGGCAAAGGAAAATGTTTTTTCATCTTTTTTCGAAGCAAGCTCCTGGAAGCCTATGGCCTCATGTTTGATCTTTTCCCAGAGCTGAGCAGGATAGATGTCTTCAGGAGGGATGACGAGTTTTCGGTTTTCTTTTAGCTCGTCATACTCGTCCCGCAGGTCTTTGTTCGTTTCCTCCCACTCCCTTTCCACCTCATCAAAATCGTCGATGACGAATAGATAATCCTTGAGATAATGGCTGAAGGGCACGAAATGTTTCTTGTGAACAAGGGAAAGATAGAAAAAGGAAGGAAATAGATCTCCCTGTTCGAGCCGGGCTGTTTTCTCTTCGATGTCCTTAAAGCAGCGCGGGCATTCTTTCTTGGCCAATTCTTCCCATTCGCGGATGAATTGAAGAGAGTAGGGAAATTCATGGAGGGAAGGGAAGAGAACACGGTCTACCTTCTTTATCGAGCGCTGCGTTGAAGGCTCAAACTCCCGAATGGATGCAACCTCATCGCCGCTGAACTCGATTCGAAAAGGGAACGGCTGCCACGGAGAATAGACATCAACCACCCCTCCGCGCCAGGCATACTCTCCAGAAGAATTGACCAGGTCTTCCTTTGTGTAGCCGTAATCGCCGAGCAACTTTAAGACCCGGTCACGGCCGGCTTCGCCGCCTTTTTCTACGTCGAGGAAGAAGCGATAGCTGTCCGCTGGACTGGGAAAAGGCTTGAGCAGGCCAAAAATATGGGTCAAGACGAGTCGAGGTTGATGATAGATTAAATCGTAGAAAAATCTCATCCTTGAAGAGATTGAATCCAGGGAAGGAGGAATTTCCTGGTATGGGTTTTCTGAAAGGGAGGGGAGAGAAGCGATGTTCAAATCAGAGGAAAACTGGGATAAATAAAACCGACACTGCTCTTCAAACTGGGAAAGAGAAGATGATGAGGGGCGGATAAAAACGATGCGTCTCTTTGATTCACGGGAAAGGATAAAGAGGAAATAAGGCTTGGAAGGCTCTGCGAGTCCGGTTATTTTCAGGCCCCTCTCCCCTTGTCTCACCGCTTGGAGAAGCCTCTTTAACTCCTCTCTCTCCTTCAGAAAATCCAGACTCATGAAATTATTATAGCCAACGCGCTGAAAAAAGGGGACCCTTTATTTATTCACGAAATTATTATAGCTGACGCGCAGGAGAAAAGGACAGTCCTTAATGTCCCTTAGCGAGGAGAAGCCTGAGTTAAAGCTCGGTTTTCCTTAAAAGCAAATTGACATCCCGGTATCTGAGTGATATCGTAATTCTCGAATTTCAACAGATACCAATCGTGGAGAGTAACAACGCTGTTGAGGGCCAGCTTCACCCGCTGCATTTTTCAACCTCAATTAAAGAGGACCTTTGTAGGGGGTGGAGCAATTCAATCCGGCAGCCCTGACTCGTAAAAAATCCAGATTAAGGAGGGAGAACCGTAAAATGGAAGCAAAAACTTATGAATTTACCGATGCTCAAAACCAACTGATTGGCACACTGGCCAAGAGGATGAAGTTTGTCGCTATCTTCTTTATTGTGCTCGGGGCTATCGTAGCCGCTAGCGGCTTATTCACTCTGAGCCGAGGAGGAATTGTGACTATCTTCATGGGAGCTCTTTACATCATTATCGGCATCTGGACAATCAAAGCAGCCGATTCTTTTAAGAAAATTGTGGATACTGCAGAAAGTGATATTTCCTACCTCATGAATGCTCTCAACGAGTTGAAAAAGCTCTATACGCTGCAGTATGTCCTGGTGATCATCGCCATTATTTTTGTGGGCATTGCCATTCTGGCAGGAATTATCAGGGGATTATCCTAAAAACGTTAGAAGTTCACCCAAAACTGGCATAGAAAGTCTCCACCATCAGTAAGGTTGAGCCTGTCGTCAATTACTCTCTGGGTGTTTAACTCTTTTGCAGTCGGATTATATCAGATTCTCCACCAGTAGGAGAATTTAACGAAGACGCTGTAATTGTCCTGTTTGTAACGGCCTGCGTCATTTCTAAAATAATCGTTGTCGACTCCTAAGAAGAAGACTGTTCCGGGCCTCAGAATCCAGCTCACCAGCAAGCTGCCGTAAATCTGCTTGTCATAATGGTTGTAGTCAACGATTGTTCTCAGAGAAAGGGTCTTCGAAATCTGGTAGGTTGTCCGCTGGCGGACGACATTATAATCAAAAACCTGCTCTCCTCCTCGGCGCTTCCAGAATGTCTCCTTGCTGAAATCAATCATCATCTGAAGTCTCTTATTGGGCTTGATGTTGAAATAAAACGTATAAGTATTGCTATAACCAAGATAGGGGTTATCCGGGTCATAGTAGATGCTCTCGCCTGTCTGGAAGAAAAAGCCAAAGGGAAGCCAGCCGATGAAACTCGTCTCGGCTTCCAGCATAAAAACGTTCTTTCTAAAACTAATTCCTTCATACCTCTCCATCAAATTCTGGTAGTAAACATTGGCCTGGCTGAACTCAGTCATCCTGAACTGAAGCATAGTCCTCAGCCACTGGTCTTGAAGAGTGTCATCAAAATAAGCGTACCTCTGGCCGACATTGAGGTTAAAGCTCACCTGATTCAAATACTGTTTCTCAGGATAGAAGTTAAACGAAGTCGAGGCCCCAAAAGTTCTGTAATCGACACGGCTGATAAAGCCAGAGGAGGCTTCAAAGTCAGGGTGAATCGATTCCCAGAACACGCCTCCTCCCCAGTCCTTGGTGTAGTAGTAGAATTCAGCATAAAGGGCAGGGACGATATCCGTCCCTTCATCCTCAAACTTTGTCTTAGAGCCTGTCGCCTGAAAATTGAAGAAGAATTTATTCTTAAACTTGAACTGGCCGTCTATGCCAGCGACGCGGTTGAAGGAGCTGTCGATCTCCTTATCAGCCAGGCAGAATCCCAGATAGGACTCTTTGAAGACGTCAGTCTTTAGGCGAAAGATGTTGAAAAGAGCGTTCTCGCTCCTGTTTTCACCGCCGTCATGGACTTCCCAGAGGCTTTCAGTGGGATTGGTATCATAGGCAGAAAGAAGCCCGTAGGTGAAGCGACCGATTTTCCCAGTCAGCTTGGCTCCACCACCAAGGTCGATGATTCTCCGGGTGTAGACCATCTCGATGTCAGGAAAGCGGAAGATTTCCATCCCTTCCAGGAAGAAGGGTCGCTTCTCCTGATAATAGAGGGCATACCTCTGGTTGATATCAATCTGGGGGGCATCGGCCTCGATGTGGCTGAAATCAGGGTTGAGGGTCAAGTCCATGGTCAAATCAGAGCTGATTCCATATTTAAAGTTCACTCCTGGCTGCACATCAAGCTTTTCACCTTTGTTCTTTAGGGAAGTGAAGACAGGCATGAGCTCGAAGTTTCTGCCTTTCTCAACCTTTCCCTGAACCATGATCTCCCCCTCCTGGGTCAGCAGGCCGGGAAGCGATTTTGAGACCGGAGGCCAGAGGATGACCTCTCCTTTTCGGGCAATGGTCCGGCCGAGCGTCATTCCCCATATTTTTTCCTCTTTATCAGGGAAGCGGATGCTCTTGAAGGGTATAGCCACCTCAACCGTGTAACCCTGCTCGTCGATCTTCCCGTCTGAATAAAAAACCGTGTCCCAACTCTCGTCCATATTATCGTTTCCGCCCTCTTCGATGCGCATCATATCCATCTGGACTCCTATCGGGTTGAGGATGAAGGAGAAAGCACGGCGCTTCTCGTTGAAGCAATCGAGGAAGATGACGGCCCAATCGTCATCGACAATGTTGTCGCGATTTGTGACCGAGGCTCTTATTTTGTTTGGCTCAGAATCAAAGCAGCGAAAGGCGAAGTAGAGGTTTTTCCCGTCATAGCCGATGTAAGCCACGGTTTTTTCTGAGGGAGTTCCCTTTTCTTTGGGTGTATACTGGAGAAAATTTTCGATTTTCAAGGCTTCCTTCTCCCAGAGCGGATTATCAAGGACTCCGTCAATCTTGGGAGGGCTGGAAAGCCTCGGGATTTTTAAAGCCTCCTGGTTAGCGGAAAAGAAGAATTGCGGAAAAAATAAAAAAATCAGAATAAAAATAATTATGAATGCCGCTTTTTTTACCATTGCCGTTAACCTTTTATCATCTGAATTTCTTTCGCAATTAGTCTTCAGCTTATATCTTTCACCCTATATAAACGAAAAATGCCCCAAAAAGGTTTTATCTGATGAGAAAATATAAAGATTTTTTCTTTTATATATGAAATCCTATTAATAAATTTTAACCTAATACAAACGCAATTAATTTCGTCACATCGTCATTGCGAGCAACCGAAGGGAACGTGGCAATCTCATTTTATTTAATGAGATCGCCACGTCGCTTCGCTCCTCGCGATGACACTTTTTTTAATGCGTTTGTATTGGGAACTTAAGAATTCTTTGAGGTTTTGCTTCTTAAGAAGGAACAGGTTAAAATATAAAATAGCATATCAGCCGAATGAAATCCAGGAAAAAAAAGAATTTGCTTGGCTCTAAAAAGGAACAAAGGGGAAAGTTCGAGCTGCGGTTCTATGCCGGCTACAAGGGCGAGGAAATCCCGAGGGCAGTCGTCATCGGCAGCCGGGAGTTCGTCATCGACGAGATTGCGACCAGAGAAAGAGTGCTTGATAAGAAATCTGGAAAGACATTTGAAGTCTTCAAGTGCCGGATGGAAGGAAAGCCGGTCATAATCAAGGTCCATGAATCAGGAGAATGGGAAATCTCTTTTCCGAATGAAGACTAAACTAAATTGCTTGGCTTCTGTGGCCAGATGAGTAGCCTCTTTCCATTTTGCATCCTTTCATTTTTTCTTGTAAGAAGAAAGAAAGAGAATTATAATTTCCGATAATCGAATAAGAAGACCGAAAATAAGGACAGGAGAGTCAAGGATGAGAATTGATTTGATGAAAAAAATCTTTCTTTTCTTTATGTTGGCGATTTGTCTTGCCTGGATACCTCTTTTCTCACAGTCCGAGGAGCGCTTTTTCGACACAGCCGAGCTTGCTTCCAAAGAAGTGAGGTTAGTGATTTTCTACCCTTCGCTAGGAAGTATTCGTGCCCTCGTCGAGCTTAGAAAGAATGGGCTGATTAACGTCGAAAACCTTCTGGTTATCGGTGTTTTCCATGAAAAAGAACGCACCGATTATAAAGCCTCGATAGCCTATGTCAAAGATAACAACCTGGATTGGGTCAAATTTCATAAGCTTCGAGCCGAGTTCAGTAGAAATAATCTTTTCGAGAAAAATCCGCTCACGGCTGAGTTCGAAGAAATCTTCAAGAAATCGGACGGTGTCATCTTTTTCGGTGGGGCAGACATTCCTCCTCAAATCTTCAAAGAAAAGACAAACTTCCTGACTCGAATCGAGACTCCCTATCGCCACTTCTTAGAGCTATCATTCATCTTTCATCTTTTGGGCGGGTTTCAGGATTACAATTTCAAGGCTCTTGTGGACTCATCGCCACAGTTTCCTGTGCTGGCCTTCTGCCTGGGCTCCCAGAGCTTGAATGTTGGAACTGGCGGAATTCTGATTCAAGACATCTGGTCAGAGGTCTACGGAAAAAAATATTTTGAAGATGTTATCGCCCTCGGCAAGGAAAACTGGCACACGAATCCTTTTGCCTCGCTCTACCCCGAAGAAAAACTCATCGGTTATAATCTCCACCGAATAAAATTCATCAAAAACGGCAAATTCTGTGCAGAGTTCGGCTTGAAGAAAGAAGACACTCCTTACATCCTCAGCTCTCACCACCAGATGGCCGGAAAACTGGGCAAAGGGATGGAAATCGCCGCGACCTCACTGGACGGCAAGGTGGTCGAAGCCATCGAACATAAAAAATTCCCCAATGTGCTCGGCGTCCAGTTCCACCCGGAATTTCCGGCTCTCTATGACCCGGAGAAAAAATTCAGGTTTACGCTCGAGGACAAAGAAGAAAAAAGCCTGCTCTCGATTCTGGAGGCGAACCCGCCAAGCCTCGCCTTCCACAAAAAAATCTGGTCCTGGTTCAGCGAAAAAATAGAGGAATATCACAGGAATAAACCGAAGCTCTAAAGATTATCAAACAAAATACTCAATATATTGAATAATTTTGCTCACAATTTTTAGAGTGTTAAATTTAGGATTAATTTTATTCATAAGCAATAACTTTGACAAAAATCTATATTAATGGTAGTATTTTTTTAAAATTTCAATGAAAGGAGAGAGACATGAAGAGATTCATGGTTCCCAGAGTTTCTCATTGTAAAGAGGGCTGTTGGTTTGCATCCCGAGCATGATGTAAAACTGCTCTTTAAATTCCCTATCAAATGATCAGTGGGCTCTCACTCATTAGTTACAAAACGAGAGCGAGCCCATTTTTTTTGGCTTTGGATTTTCCCTTTCTTCTCTTTGGCTTCTGACTTTTTTCCTTCACAGCTCTGGCCTTTGTGCCCGATTGAAAAATCTTGTCGATAATCTCGCTTGTCGAACGGCCTTCAAGATAAGGAATGATGACCACCCTCCCGCCGGCCTGCTCAACCTCTTTCCTGCCCACCACCTGGTCTGGACCCCAGTCTCCACCTTTGGCCAAAACATCGGGCAAAAGCCGGGAGATGATTCTCTGCGGAGTCTCCTCGGAGAAAGAAGTCAGATAATCGATATCCTCGATGGCCTCTAAAATCTCGAGCCTCTCCCTCAAACGAAAAATGGGACGCAATGGACCTTTGTTCTTCTCGACCGAGGCGTCGTCGTTGACGGCGACGATCAAGATATCGCCCAGCTTCTTCGCTTTCCGGAAAAGATGAATATGGCCGCTGTGGAGAAGGTCGAAGCAGCCGTTGGTGAAAACAACCTTTTTCTTGTCGGCTCTTAGCCGCTTCCGGATTTTCAAAAGGTTTTCAAGCTTCTGAATTTTTTTTCCCATATCGCTCTCGTATGAGTTAAGTTCGGGCTCTTCCCCGAAATATCTCCTCTGCCTCTGCTGTGTAATGACCTTGCTCATCATAAAGAACGAACGGAGGCAAGGCTGTTTCTTTTTCAGAATGAAAACCACACTCAGCCAGAAAGAGATGAGCAGGGCTTGCCTTGCTTGGATGGACAAAACGGATGGCTTTGAGCTTCAACCCGCTTTTCTCCATTGCCCGAAGAAAATCATCTTTCCTTTTGGCATGATAAACAAAATAGGCTCTACCTTCCGCCTTGAACAACTCCGCGGCTTTTTCCATAACATCAAAAATATCGCATTCGAGCTCGTGCTTGGCAATGGATTTCTCCAGTGAAGAACTGAGATGTCCCTCTCCTCTTTTAATATAAGGCGGGTTGGAAAAGATGACGTCAAATTTTTTCCCGGGCTGATAACGGCGCAGGTCCTCGCAGACAATCGAGATTTTTTTCCCGAGGCGATTGAGCTTCAAATTTCTCCTGGCCAGATCGGCCAGAGAGTCCTGGATTTCAACGGCTGTGATGTGCTTGAAAGGCTTGATGCTCAAGAGCACAGAGATGATGCCGTTCCCGGCCCCCAGCTCCAAGACTTCGTCCGAAGCTCTGGTCTGGATAAAATCGGCCAGAAGCGGGACATCGACCGCAAAGCGGTAGCCTTTTTTCTTCTGCAGGACATGGATACGGCCGTGATAAAAGGAATCAAGAGTCTCATCCTCGGCCTTCAACTCGTCACCCTGATTCATCTTTAGCCAATTCAGTAAAAACAAGAACTCTCTCCGGCTGGACCTCTGCATACCCTCCTTGAACAGAAAGGCTTCTTTCTGTCCCGGTTACCTTATAAGTTATCCTCCCTTTTCCCAGGGCTGTGAAAAGAGGCCGGTGTCCGGGAAGAATTCCTATATATCCCTCCAAGCTGGGAAGCGAGACTTCTTGAACATCGAGATCCAGCAGCAGCTTCCGCGGAGCGATGACCTCGAGCCTGAGGGAGGCTGGCAAATTCTGGCTCATGCTGACTCCAGCTCTTCGCTGCGCTGGATGACTTCCTCGATATTTCCAGCCATATAGAAGGCCTGCTCGGGTTTATCATCGTGATTTCCCTTGACAATCTCCTTGAACCCTTTGACTGTTTCTTCAATGGTTACATATTTTCCTGGCCTTCCGGTAAACTCCTCGGCAACATGGAAAGGCTGGGAAAGAAAACGCTGAATCTTTCGAGCTCGGGCAACTGTGACCTTATCCTCATCGGAAAGCTCCTCGATGCCGAGGATGGTGATGATATCCTGAAGGTCCTTGTATCGCTGCAGGATTTCCTTTACTTGCTTTGCCACCTGATAATGCTCTTCGCCGATAACTCTCGAGTCAAGAATACGGGAGAAGGAAGACAAAGGGTCAACAGCCGGGTAGATTCCGATTTCAGTCAGAGCGCGGGAAAGATTGGTCGTTGCATCCAGATGAGAGAATGTCGTTGCCGGCGCAGGGTCGGTAAAGTCATCAGCAGGGACATAGATCGCCTGGACAGAAGTGATCGACCCTTTTTTGGTCGAAGTAATCCTTTCTTCGAGCTCTCCCAGCTCGGTCGCCAGGTTGGGCTGGTAGCCGACTGCAGAAGGCATTCTTCCCAATAAGGCAGAAACCTCTGAGCCTGCCTGGACGAAACGGAAGATATTATCGATGAAGAGCAGGATATCCTGGTTCATCTCGTCCCTGAAATATTCGGCGACAGAAAGAGCGGCCAGCCCGACCCTTAGCCTTGCTCCTGGCGGCTCGGTCATCTGGCCGTAGATGAGCGATGTCTTGTTGATGACGCCAGACTTTTTCATCTCCAGCCAGAGGTCATTTCCCTCTCTCGTGCGCTCTCCCACTCCGGCGAAAACAGAATAGCCGCCGTGTTTGAGCGCGACATTGTGGATGAGCTCCATGATAATCACTGTCTTTCCCACACCCGCGCCGCCGAAAAGGCCGATCTTCCCGCCTTTCAAAAAGGGCTGGATGAGGTCGATGACCTTGATGCCGGTCTCGAACATCTCGAGCTTTGTGCTCTGCTGCTCAAGCGCCGGCGAAGAACGATGGATGGAATATTTCACTTTGGCCTCGATAGCTCCCAGATAGTCCACGGGCTCGCCGATGACATTCATCACTCTCCCCAGTGTCGCCTCGCCCACAGGAACTTGAATCGGACCGCCTGTATCTATGGCTTTCATCCCTCGAGCCAGGCCATCAGTGGGATGCATGGAAACGCCTCTCACTCTGTTTTCCTCCAAGTGCTGCTCAACCTCAACCACGATGTCAACCGGCTGGGGACTGTCGAAGCCTTCGCTGGTGATGCGGATGGCGTTGTAGATTTCAGGAAGCTCGGTATCTTTGAATTCGACATCGACCACGGCTCCGATGACCTGGACGACCTTTCCGATTTTTTCTTCCTTTTTTTCCTCAGGCTTTGGATTTCGCCTGACCTCAACTTTTGCTTTCTCTTTGACCCTTGCTCCTCTCATCTCTCTCTCTCCAAATCTTCTATTTTCTTGCCAGGGCTTCGACCGCGGTCATGATCTCCAAGAGCTCCTTGGTGATCGAGGCCTGCCGAACCTTGTTCAGGACCAGAGTCAATCTCTTTATCAACTCTTCAGCATTCTCAGTGGCATTATCCATGGCCATCATCCGCGCCGCCTGCTCGGCTGCTGAGGATTCAAAATAGAAATGGCGAATTTGACTCTCGACATAAAGGGGAAGAAGAACATCGAGAAGAGCTTGAGCTCCAGGCTCCCAGTCCGGAGGCAAAACGAGTTGCTCCTCACTCCTCTCTGGAATTTCCAGAGGCAGGAGCTTATGGACTGTAATCCGCGGGGAAAGGATGGATTTGAATTCATTGTAGACGACATAGACTGAATCAACCTTATGGAAAACATAGAGGCGAGCGAGGAATTGAGCCAGCTCATTCAAGCCTTCAGCAGCCAGCTTATGTGTTTTCTCCAAGTAAGCACGGTCAACTCGAAAAGGATGTTTCCTGAAAAAACTTATTGCCTTCTTTCCAATCAAGACCAGACGAACCTCTGCCTGTCTTGCTTTTTTCTCGAGAAAAGAGAGAGCTTCTGCCAAAAGGCTGGAGTTAAAGGCTCCGGCCAGGCCTTTATCCGAAGTGATAACAACAGCCTCGACTTTCCTCTCTTCCCTTTTTTGAAGCAAAGGATGCTCTTCCTTTCTTGCCCAGAAAAAAACTTGGGAGAGCAAAAGAGGCAAGGTATGCCACCAGGTCCGAGACTCGAGCAAAATTCTCTGCGCCTTCCTGAATTCGGCTGTGGAGACAGTCTTCATCGCCTGAGTGATCTGCTGCATGTTTCTGACGCTCCTTATTCTTCTTCTGATATCGATGAGGACTGGCATTGGATTCTATTTTTTTATCTCTTCTTTGAATTTGAGGTTAAACTCCTTCAAGGCTGAGGCTATGGATTCATCCAGCTTAACACTGATCTCGCGCTTTTCTGCAATCTGCTGCAGAAGGTCTCGATGTCTCTCGTCAAAATATTCGTAGAGTCTCTTTTCGTATTTTTTGATCACTCCAGCTTCAAACTCATCCAGAAAACCCCGGTTGCCGGCATAGATGACCAATATCTGCTTTTCGACAGGCAAAGGAGCGTACTGGTCCTGCTTCAAGATTTCAGTCAGCCTCATTCCCCGCTCGAGCTGAGCCTGGCTTGCCTTGTCCAGCTCTGTGCCGAACTGGGCAAAGGTCACAAGCTCCCGGTACTGGGCCAGGTCCAGGCGCAATTTTCCAGCCACCTGCTTCATGGCTTTGACCTGAGCATTTCCGCCAACTCTGGAGACAGAGATGCCGACATTGATCGCCGGCCGCACCCCGGCATTGAAAAGCTCAGGCTGGAGGTAGATCTGGCCGTCGGTGATGGAGATGACATTGGTCGGGATATAACCTGAAACATCTCCGGCCTGGGTTTCAATAATGGGGAGAGCGGTCAGAGAGCCACCTCCATGCTCGTCGTTGTACTTGGCAGCCCTTTCCAGCAGCCGCGAATGAAGGTAGAAGACATCTCCAGGATAGGCCTCTCTTCCAGGAGGCCGCCTCAGAAGAAGGGAAATCTCACGATAGGCCGCCGCGTGCTTGGAGAGGTCGTCATAGATGAGAAGGGAATGCTGACCATTGTCCCTGAAGTATTCGCCCATGGCACAGCCGCTATACGGAGCCAGATACTGAAGGGAGGAAGGGTCGCTGGCTGAAGCAGCGATAACGATGGTATAGTCCATGGCTCCATGGTCTTCCAGGACCTTGATGATGTAGGCAACCGTCGAATTCTTCTGTCCAATGGCCACATAGACGCAGATAACATCTTCGCCTTTCTGGTTGATGATGGTATCGATAGCAATGGCTGTTTTCCCTGTCTGGCGGTCGCCGATGATGAGCTCTCTCTGGCCGCGTCCGATGGGAATCATGGCATCGATGGCCTTGATGCCTGTTTGCAGGGGCTTTTTCACCGGCAGGCGGTCGACAACACCAGGAGCCAGGCGCTCGACTGCCATGTAGATGTCGGTTTTGATCGGGCCTTTCTCATCTAAAGGCATGCCCAGTGGATTGACGATGCGGCCGACCAAGCCTGGTCCGGCCGGAACCTGCATAATCCTGCGAGTGCGCTTGACCAAATCGCCCTCTTTAACCAGATGGCTTTCTCCAAGAAGCACAGCGCCGACGCTGTCCTCCTCCAGGTTCAAAGCAACTCCATAGACATCCCGGGAAAATTCCAGAAGCTCGTTGTACATGACTCTGTCCAGGCCGTAAATCCGGGCGATTCCGTCTCCGACAGAGGTCACGGTGCCCACTTCCTTGATATCGACCTCAGTCTCATATCCTTCAATCTGGCGCTGAATGATTCTGCTTATTTCGTCGGCCTTGATTTCCATTCTTTCTTTACCCTTCGATGATTTTATCCTTGAGGTTCACCAGACTTCCCTTGAGCGAGACATCGTAGACAATGTTTCCCCTTCTTATCCAGAGGCCGGCAATCAATTCTGGGTCTATTCTGTATTTTAAAGAAACCTTTCTTTTCTCGAGCTTCGTTAATTTTTCTTGAAGCTTCTTCTTCTGCTTATCGCTGAGGGGAACAACAGAGGCCACTTCAAGAGTGGAAACGCCCTTCTTCTCATTCCAGGCTTCAGGCATGGATTCCACAATCTCAGGCAGGAGTTCAAGGCGCATGTTCTCCACCACGAGGAGAATAAACCTCAGAGTTTTTTCTGCTACGGACTTCTTGACCAGGATTTCTTCCGCAATCTGCTTTTTCTTGCTCAAGGGAAGAAGAGGACTGCTCAGGGCATCTTTCAGCTCTTTGTGGCTCTGAAGAATCTCATAGAAATCAGAGATTTCCCTGCTGAGAGCTGAAAATTCTGCCTGGTCCTTGACAGAATTAATTAACCCTTGGGTGTATCTTTTGGTCAGAATCTCGTTTTTCATAGAGTCTATCGAGTCTTTCGATTGATTTATCGATAAGCTGAGATTGGTCTTCGAGACTCAGCTTCTTCTTAATCGTCTCTTCGGCCAGGGCTGAAGCCAGCTCTGCGGTGTATTCCCTGAGATGCTGGATTTCAGCCTGGGAGAGCATTTCAATCTCCTGCCGGGCGAATGACTTGATCTTTTCCGCCTCTTGCCGGCTGAGTTGGGTAATATTCTCTCTTCGGCTTTGGCCTTCCACCTCTGCTTTCTCCCTGATTTTTTCTATCTCTCGCCCCAGCGAAGCCAAACGCGCTTTTGCTTCATCGAGTTTTTTCTCGGCTTCCCTTTTCGAGTCAGCCGTCTCCTTCAGCGAACGTTCAATACCGTCAGCCCTGCTGCGCAGAAAATTTTTTATCGGCTTAAGAAGGAAATAGGCCAGGCCGCCAAAAAGGACGAAGAAATTTATTGTTTTGCCTAAAAAATCCAATGTGTTCTTTGATAAACGGCCTTTTTCCCCGGCCGACATAAAGACGAGAAAAGGAAGGAGCAAGAAAATAGCGAGAAATTTTTTATTTTCTCTCATCATTGTAAAAGCTTTCGCTCAATCCTTTTTGCCAAGCGCTCAGCTTCCAAGCTCAATTCCTTTTTCAACCTCTCGGCCTGACTCTCGATTTGCTTTTTCGCCTCTCCCACCTGAGCCCTGTATTCAGCGCTTATTTCGGCAATCACTCGCTCTTTCTCTTTTAAAGCCTCTTGCTCAAATCTCTCTTTTATCTGGAGAGACTGAGCTTCTGCAGATTTGACCCTTTCTTCGATCTCGGATGCCGTCTGCTCAAAGGCCTCCATGGATTTTTGAAAGCCTTCTCTGTTTCCTTGTATCTTATCAGAACGCTCCTTCATGATTTTTCGCAGGGGATTAAAGAATAACCTGGAAAGAGCGAAAACAAGAATCCAGACGATTAGAAAAACAACTATAAAGCCGGCATCAATGTTAATCATATTTAAAAACTTGAACTTAAATTAGCAAAAAATTTATCATTTTTACCCTAAAAAAGCAAGAAAAAATGAATCAAGCCTCTATTCTGCCCAACAAAGCGAAGGCTGAGTGCTTATAAAACACGCAGTTTTTGACCCAGTCAAAATATTATTTATGAGCTCAGGTCAGTGGGTGAAAAAACCGTTTGAAGGCTGAGCGGGCATGGTTCCTCGACCGAAGGGAGAGGAGAGCGAAGCCTGAAACCGAGTGGGCTTTGCCTCGCTGGGGCAAAGCCTGCGTGTTTTTGAACCCACTGACCTGAGCT
>CAZYBE010000039.1:0-26569 GCA_964645765.1 uncultured Eubacteriales bacterium | reverse complement strand
AAATTTCGGGGAAAATTGCCTCATCGGCAGTGATGAGATTTATCATCCAAAAAGGTGAGGAATTGACCTTAAAAATCACCTTTTAAATCCTCCTATCTGGTGATTGACTCTAGACTGGATATCTGAAAATATAAGAGGCTGTAAAAGCCAAAGTTGCATTTTCTAAAAAGGATTCGAGAAGGACAGGCCGCTCGAAAAGAGATTCTTTTTTTCATTTACGAAGGGAAATGGGCTCGAAAACCTTTTTCGATGGTTAGTTAGAATGGAAAGAATCAAAGGGACATTGAATTCAAAAAAATATGGGGGCTTTTTTTAAATTGACAAAGAATATTTTTTTTGATAGTAATAGCCTTGCGAGAATGAGCAGAAAACCCAGTTTCTCTTCCTCATCTGATGAAAAAAAAGCTGTCTACCCAGGCTCTTTTGACCCCATCACCAGCGGACATTTTGACATTATCCAGAGAGGATTGAAAATTTTTGATAGCATTCTCATCGCTGTGTTAGAAAACCCTAAAAAAAAACCTCTCTTTTCAAGTAAGGAAAGAGTCAACATGATCCAGAAAACTTTTGCTGGTTATAAAAATGTCGAGGTGAAATCTTTCCACGGCCTTCTTGTTGAATTCGCGAGAAAAAATAAGGCTAAAATTGTCATAAAAGGGTTGAGAGCTGTTTCTGATTTCGAGTATGAATTTCAGATGACCTTGATGAACCAGAAGCTCGATCCCGAGATTGAAACATTCTTTATGATGCCCAGTGTCAACTATTCTTTCTTGAGTTCAAATTTGGTAAAAGAAATTTTTATGTTGGGCGGTTGTCTCAAAGATTTAGTGCCGAAGGAAGCTGAAAAGAATCTCAGAGAAAAATTCAAAAAAAACCCGCAATTTAATTTATAGCTAACGGGAGAAAGAGATGTTAACGTTCGGCAAGCCAAAGGGATTGGTTGGATTAGACATCGGCTCTTCATCAATCAAAGCTGTCGAGCTCAAGTCGAAGAAGAAAGGAGGAGAAGAGCTCTATGAGGTGGCGAAGATAGGGCTGGAATACTTGCCTCGTGATGCGATCGTCGAAGGGACAATCATGGATTCTGAAGCTGTGAGCGAAACCATTAAAATGATTTTCGATGAGAATAAAATTTCCAATAAGAACGTCGTTATTTCCGTCTCAGGAAGCTCGGTGATTATCAAGAAAATATCCCTCCCCTCCATGGAAACAGAGGAACTGGCAGAATCCATCATCTGGGAGGCCAGACACAATATTCCCTACCCTTATGAAGAGACAAATGTCGACTATGCCATTCTGAGGCCGCCTTTATATTCCGAGGAGAAAAATTTAGACATCCTTCTCGTTGCCGCCAAAAAAGACAAGATAACCAATTACCACAATGTCATCCTTCAAGCCCACAGAAACTTGCAAGCCATAGAAGTTGATGCTTTCGCGCTTCAGAACGCTTTAGAGGTCAATTACACTGAGATTTTTAAAACCAAGACAGTCGCTCTGATCAATCTTGGGGCGACGACAACCAATATTATCATTGCCGAGAAAGAGAATCCTCAGTTGTTTAGAGACCTTTCGATCGGCGGCTCTTATATCACAGAAAATATAAGAAAGGAACTGGGCATTAGCCCGGAGGAAGCAGAGAAAGCCGTCAAAGGAATCCCCCTCAAAGATTTTCCACACGACCAGGTCGAGACCGCTCTTTCCACCAATATCGAACATCTCCTTGAAGAAATTGAGAAGACTTTTTCTTTTTACGAAGCTGGAGAAGGAAAAGAAAGGAAAATTGAAAAAATTTTTCTCAGCGGCGGATTAGCCAGTTTAAAGGAGCTGCCCAAATTCTTCGATCAAAAGTTTAAAACAGATACAGAGGTCTTCAATCCATTTCGGAGCATCATTTATAACGAAAGAAAATTTGACTCTATCTATTTCCACGAAATGGCACCTCTTTTTGGGGTGGCTGCCGGGCTGGCAACAAGAAAAATGGAAGTATAAGCTATGATAAGAATAAACTTATTAAAGGCTGAGGCAAAAGGACCTGTCATAGAAGAAGCCAGAGCAAAGGGAAGAAAGCTACCAGTCTCTCCCAGCCTCATTATAGGTCTTGTCCTCGTCCTTATTGCCGCTGTTGCCATTTTTCAAACAAATTCCATCAATAGAGAAAGGACTCTCTTGAGTGTGGCCCAAGACGAAAAAAGTAAGCTGGGAGATGTGGAAGCCAAGTTAACCAAAGTCGAAGGCCAAAAGATTATCATCATGAAAAAGATAAACCTCATCCGCGAGTTGAAGTCTTTCCAGGAAGTTGCCTTGCGAACAATGGATGAGATAAGCAAAACTATTCCTGACTGGGTCTGGCTTGACGAGGTCACCTGTGACAAGAAACAGGTTCAAATCAAAGGAAAAGCTCTCTCGAACAAATTGATTGCCGATTATATCTCCAATTTAGAAGCAAGCCCCAGTTTCGAGAAAGTCGACCTTATTTCTTCTATTCAGCAGACAAGAGGAAGTGAAAGAATTTTAGAATTTTTATTAACGACAAGCTATGTTCCTCCAGCACCGGTTAATCCTTCCTCCAAGGGACAATCAGGACAGGAGATAAAATGAAAGACTGGCCCTGGCAGCGTTTTGCTATCTTAGGAGTGGCCCTCATCGCACTCTTCTTCTTTTTCTTCTACAAGCCCAAAAGCGCTCAGCTAAAGAGCGTTAGAGAAGAAAGGGTAAAAGTTGAAGAGGAAGTGGGAAGGCTCCGTGCCAAAAAAGTGGCGCTGGACAAAATTGAAGCTGAAACCGTAACCCTGACCAAAACTCTAAAGGAGCTCGAGGCTGTTATCCCTCAAAAAAAAGAGACAAGTGATATCCTGAGCAGTCTCCATCAGCTTGCCACTAACTCTCGGCTCAATATAGATAAGTTTATTCCTAAGGGAGAAATTGATAAGGATTATTATTATGAATGGCAGCTCTCGATAGAAATAACAGGGAACTTTCACAATTTGGCTACGTTCTTCGACCGTCTGAGCCGCTTTCATCGCCTTTTCACTGTAGATAGCTTCGCCATAAAAGCCCTCCCGGCTCAATCTGAGGCCTCGACCATCTCTTCAGCTTTCATAGCCAAAACATACATCTTCCGCGAGGAAGCCGTTGTGCCCAAAGAAATTAAAGGAAAAAGGGAGAAGAAGAAGATATGAAAAGGATACTAACTTTTCTTCTTTTCGCCGGACTTCTTTCTCTGTGCTCCCAGTTTGTGGCCTCTCAGCAGGAAAAAAAGGAGGAAAAACAGGAGTTAAAAACTGAAATCAGCACTGAAATACCTCAATCATCCCTACCCATCTACACTCCTGGAGGAAGAAGAGACCCCTTCAAAGATTTGTTAGCCAAGGGAGAAGGCGCGAAGAAAACAGAAGGAGGGGCGGGGGGAGCAAGCGCTCAGCCGCAATTTTCTTTCGAGAGCTTGCACCTTGTTGGCATCATGAAGGTCGGCAGGCAATACACAGCCGTAATGATCGGCACTCAGGAATTCCCTTTATACATCCGAGTCGGAAATAGATTCACAGATGGCTTTATCCTATCCATCGATGACTCTAAAGTTGTCTTCCGCAGGCTTAGAGAGGGAAGGTCGCCCTTAGCCAAGCCAAAAGACATTGTCAAAGAATTAACTCTGTAGGAGCAAGAAGATGAAAATAAAAAGTTTTCATATGATTCTTCTTTTGTTCTGCGTTTTTGCTATTCTGAGTGGATACACACGCAACGATCAACCCTTGGCGAATATAAATAAAATATCCGTCCTGCCCCAAGAATTCAACGCAAAGATTATTGTTGAATCAAGTCTTCCTCCTCTGATCTCCAAGACATATTATTCCCATGAAGCTCCTTCAACAATCGTCGTCGAATTGAATGATGTCAATACAACCGTAGAGCCTCAAATCACTCAAGAAAAAGACCCCTTGGTTGAGTCCCTCAAGATTGAAAAAACAGGAGCTGAGCAATGCCGTCTTCTCATCGGACTTAAAGAAAAAGTCCCTTATAGAATTTCTTCAACCCCTGAATATACAGTCATCGAGTTGAACAGGATTCAAAAGGAGCTTGGTCAATATGTCCTTTTCAACGAGACAGAAGAAAGCCTGAAAAAGACAGCGAGACACCAAATAGTTTTTAAAGATATTAATGTCTCAGAGGAGCAGAACAGAATTCATGTCACGACCAAGCTGAGTGAAAGCCCTATCATCCAGGTCTTCGTCCTTGACAACCCCTTGCGCTTGGTGGCTGACTTCTTCGATACAACTCTCAGTCTTGACTCAACTCTCCTCAATCTAGAAAAAAATCTTGGTGTTGAAAAACTAAGAGCAGGACAATTCCAGGTGCTAAGTCCTTACACGATTGCTCGTATGGCTTTTGACCTCACTGAACCTCGCTACTACACCATCGCAGCTAAGGCAGGTGAATTAGCCTTTTCTTTTTATAAAGATGATGCCGCACAAATCCAACCGCTCACCAGCACTCCCTTTCTCCTACCTATAGGAGCCTTAGCCTTAAAACCTCAAGTGCCTAAGCCTTCAATACCAGAAGCAGCGCCCACAAAGCCGGAAGCGATTAAAGAAGAAGCTCTTCCAAAAGAGGAAAAGCCTGTCGAAGCTGTTGCTCCTGCGCCGAAGCCAACACTGCCGGCGCCAGTCCAAGAAGCTCCACTTGCGAAACCAAGCCTTCCTCTGCCGGTTCCAGAACAGGTTCCGGAGGAACAGTTCAAGCCCAGAACGATTGCCGAAGCCAGAGAGAGATATACAGGAGAACTTGTCAGCATGAAATTTAAAGATGCTGACTTGCGGGATGTCATTCTCTCTTTAGGATATCAATTCGGCTTTAACGTTGTTTTCGACCCAGAGGTGAGAGGCACTGTCACCTGCGACTTGGTCAGCATTCCCTGGGATCAAGCTCTCGATCTTCTTTTGAAACAAAACAAAATGGGCAGAGTCGTTGAAGGGAATATCCTGCGGATTGCTTCTATAACGACTCTCACCCGGGAAAATGAAGAGAATAGAAAATTTATAGAGAGCAGGGAATTAGCACAGCCAGTCTCGGTCAAAACGTTTCCTCTTTCCTACGCCAAAGCCAAGGATGTCTTCGAACTTATTAAAGGAAAAATCTCCTCCAGAGGAGCAGCTATCGTCGACGAACGGACAAACGTTTTAGTTATCGAAGACGTGGCAAGCCGGCTTGATCTTGTGGAAAAGCTCATATCCCTCTTTGATGCTCCGAATCCACAGGTCTCGATCGAGGCACGAATCATCGAGGCCAACTCCAATTTTACCCGTAACCTCGGTGTTCAATTGGGATTCAAGTCGGTCATGGATCCTTTTTACGGCAACCCGACAAACCTGAAATTCCCCAACAAAATATTGGTGGATGGCGCTCAGATTCCTGTGGGAACGGCGACCGAAGGACTCGGAGGGCCGCTGGGAGGCTATGCCATAAACCTTCCTGCTCCATCTTTCTCTTCAGCCCTGAGCCTCTCTTTCGGAAACGTCTCGGATACTTTCAGAATAGACATGGCCATCTCTGCTTTGGAGACGACAGGCGAAGGCAAAATCATCTCCTGTCCCACGGTCACGACTCAGAACTACAAGCAGGCTGAAATCATCCAGGGCCAACAGATTCCTGTTCAGACAACGGCAAACTTTACGACAACGACAAGATATCAGAACGCAGCCCTGGAGCTGAGAGCCACGCCTCAAATAACCGCTGAAGGAACCATAATCATGGATATTGAAATCCAGAACAACTCCGCTGACTTTGCTCATCTCGTCAACGGCATTCCTCCGATAATAACCCAGAGGGCAGCGACCAGAGTCCTGGTCAATGATGGAGGAACGGCTGTTATCGGAGGAATCTACAGGACTGAAGATTCCATCACCAGACAAAATGTTCCCTTTTTACATAAAATTCCCATTCTGGGAAACCTTTTCAAGAACATGTCCAGAATAAAGACAAACCGGGAACTTCTCATCTTTATTACACCCAGAATAATCAAACAATAGGATAAAAAAGATGAAAAGAATGAGAAACGTATTAAAAATAGCAACAATCATTCCTCTTATTCTCTTGCTGGTCTCTTGCAACAACTACGTGGGAGGAAACAAGTCTCACACTCTTCTCGTCATCTCCGAGATAACGGGAACAACCGCAACCGGAGATACAGCAGATTTTGTTCAATCCGATGTGGTTAAAGACGACGGGACTGTAGTCGCAGACACAGCCACGGCATCCCTGACTGCAAAGCTCATAGAGCCATTGCCTCCAACAGCCGGTCCATCATACCAACAAAATATCATCCTCACCGGCTATGCTGTCGATTTCACTCTCATTCAAGGCGCGGGTGTTCCCGCTCGTATTGAAGGGTCGCTTTCCAGCATAATCGAGATTGATTCCAGCACGGATGTCAGCTTTGTCATTGTCACAGAAGCAGCAAAGCTTGCGGCACCACTCGTCGGCCTGGCCACTGTTATCCAAGCAAAGGCCACAATCACTTTTTATGGTCATGACATGGCTGATAATCTCGTTCAAGCGACAGGTGATATCTCCGTATTCTTCGCTCCGTACAAAGACCAGTAAAAACGTAAATCTCCAGTGCAGCGAAAAAACTCTCAGTCATAAACGAAAACTGCCCTCCTCGACTTAACTTCCCTGAGTGATTTCCTTAAAATGCCATCCAGCTCTTCTTTTCTCCTGGCCCTCAAAATAATTTGAACTCTATACAATCCTCTCATTTTGGATATAGAGGCCAGGGCAGGACCTAGAATCTCAATCTTTCGAGCGCCACTTTTCACGGCCTCAGAAAACTCCCTTGAGCTTCTGGCCGCATTTCTTAAATTCTCTCCAAGGAATAGAATCTCAACCATATGAGAAAAAGGAGGATAATTCATCAGGCGGCGGAATTTTAGCTCCTGGTTAAAGAAGGGAAGATAATCTCCGGCTGCAGCCTGGCGGATACTGAAATGATGAGGCATCGCTGTCTGAATCACGACCTCTGCCTTCTCATCGCCGTCGAGAAATTTCATCATCTGGGTCAAAGTCTGGAAAGTCCTTTGGCTGGCTCTGTAGTCAGCGAGCGTAAGAATGGTCTCAGGGAAGAGGACGGCAACCAGATTGACTGGAGGAAGATCCCATTGATGAGCCAGAAACTCAGTTCCAACCAGAATAGCAACTTTTCTCCTCCTGAAGCTTCGAAGGATAGTCTCCTGCTCTTTCTTGCTCAGTCCTGTCTCGAAGCTGGCGGTATGGCTCTGGGGGAATTTCTTTCTAAGCTCTTCCTCAACCGCCTCCACTCCAACACCCCTTTCTTTAATCATCCTGCTCCCACACTCAGGACAGGATTCCATTTTAGGAAGCGAATAATTGCAGTAACGGCAGATCAATCTCTCCCCTCTCTTGTGGTAAGAGAGAGCGATATCGCAGCGGACGCAGCGGGGTACATAGCTGCAGCTTGAACAAAGAAGAAAAGAGGCATATCCGCGGCGATTGATGAAGACTAAAACTTGCTCTCCCTTTGTTAGCCTTTGGGCAATCTTTTCCTCGACCTTGGCTGAGATCAGTCTTCCTTCATGCCTGCTATCGACGATTTCGACCTTCCTCCTGGTTGCTTCCCCTTCTTCCAAAGAAAGCAAATAACCGCCCTTCCTTGCTCGATAAAAGCCACTCACTGAGGGAAAAGTCGAGCCATAGACGAGGACAGCCCCCTCATGTTCTGCTCTCATCCAGGCTCCATATCTCGCATCATAGCAGGGGCTCTCCTGCTGATAGAATGATTCATCCTGCTCCTCATCGACAATGACCAACCCCAACTCTCCGAGCAGGGAAAAAAGAGCTGAACGAGGACCGACAACCACATCCGCTTCTCCTTCTTTGATCCTTTTCCACTCCACTTCCCTGCTTCTCTCGGATAATCGGCTGTGAAGCAGAGCAGCCTTTTCTCCAAGCCTTTTCTCAAATTTCTCTCTCAGAGTTCGAGTCAGGGCAATCTCAGGGACTAAAAACAGGACCCTTCTTCCCTTTGCCAGCGTTTCTCTGATCAAGGAGAAATAGACGGCCTCTCTTTTCTCGGAAGGGCCGTAAAGATAAAAAGGCGAAAAGTCCTGCTTTCCGATTTTTTGAGCGATCGAAGCTGCAACTCGCTCGGAGCCGTAATCCAAGGAAAAATCCATCTCAAGCTGAGTCTGAGATACGGGGCGAGCACGCTCTGCTCTTTCCCTCGGTTTTTTGACATCTCTCTGGACGCTGACCAGGTCTTTCTTCTCCAATCGAGAAAGCAGAGCGGGAAAATTCCTGATTCTGAGTTTTCTTTTAAGAAAAGAAGGGCTGTAGGTTCCTTTCTGGAGAGAGCTTAAAAGCTCTCTCTCTTCCCTGGAGAGACTCTCACCCTGGAGCAAAGCCCTGCCTTTTTCAGTGAGAAGGACCCTCGCCTCGGTTTTGATTATAAAAGAAGGAGGAAGGCTAGACTGCAAGATCTCCCCCCAGGACGAGTAATAATAATCACACAACCTGCGGGTAAAGGAGAGGAAGGAAGATGAGAAAAGAGGCTCATCATCCAGAACCTCAACAATCTCCTTGAGCTTAAACTTTTGGATCAAGCTTTCCTTTTCAAGGTTGACGATAATCCCGGTCAGCATCCTCCGGCCGAAAGAAACCAAGACTCTTGAGCCGACCTTGGCTTTTTCTTGAAAAGACTGGGGAACAATGTAGGAAAAAGACTGGTCAAGAGGAAGGGAGAGAATGACTTCAGCCTGCAATGTCATCTCTTGCCCAGGAAAGCCATGACTTTTTTCATGTCTTCCCAGACCATTTTCTTGATTATTCTATTGGCTTCGTTTCTGACGATGTAAGAAGGATGAAAAGTGGGCATGACCTGAACAGGGCCATATTGATAAAAATTTCCTCTTAAAGCTGTCATTCCCAGGCTGCTCGGCACGAAAAAATCTGAAGCGACCTTTCCCAAGGTGACGACAACTCTGGGCTTGACGAACTTTAGTTGCTCAAGGAGATAATCGCGGCATTTCTCAATCTCTTCTTTGTAGGGAGTTCTGTTCTCCGGCGGCCGGCATTTGATGACATTGGTGATGTAGACATCCTCCCTTTTGAATTCCATGGCATTGATGATTTTGGTCAGGAGCTGGCCTGCCCTTCCCACAAAAGGCTTGCCCTGGATATCTTCATCCCGACCCGGCGCCTCCCCGACAAACATGAGCTCAGCCTCAACGCTCCCTTCTCCAGGAACAGCATTTGTTCTCCCCTGGGAGAGAGGGCACTTTTGGCAGTGAATGATCCTCTCCCTTAAAGAATTATAGACTGAATTTTTTGATGACGAAGAGGAAAACATAAATTCTGCCCCAATCTGAGAAAAAAAGTTCAACCTCTCTTCGAGAGCATCGAACAATTCTTCAACTCTTTTTTCCAAGCCTCTCCTCTATTCGGTCCAGGATGATGCGGCTAATCTCGAGCTTGCTCATTCTCTCAGTCTCGACCTTCTTCCCATCAGGAGAGATGATGACCACTTGATTAAAATCCGATTCGAAGCCGATTCCTTCTGCCGAGACATCATTGGCTACGATGAGGTCAAGCTTCTTCTCCCTCATCTTCTTCGCCGCATTCTTCAAAACATTTTCAGTCTCAGCAGCAAAGCCGACGAGGACCTTTTTCTCTTTCTTCTCTCCCACTTTGCGCAAGATGTCCTCGGTAGGGACCATCCGGACTTCCTTCCCTATCTTCTCTTTTTTAATTTTCTGCGGGAAACTTTGAGCAAACCTGAAATCAGAAACGGCTGCAGCCATGATGACAATATCAGCCTGGCCGAAGTGTTTGAGAACTTGCTCCTTCATTTCCTGGGCTGTCTGGACTTTCTTCAAACTTGCCTGTGGCGGAGGGAAAAGATGAGTCGGCCCTGAAATGAGGATAACCTCGGCCCCACGTCTGAGCGCTTCCTCGGCAAGCTCATAGCCCATTTTTCCCGAAGACCGGTTGCTGAGAAAGCGAACCGGGTCGAGAAATTCACGTGTCGGACCTGCCGTGACCAATACCGTCTTTCCTTTTAAGCTCTCGCTCTTTCTTATTAACTTCAGACTTTCCTCAACAATCTTCTGAGGCGCTGCCAGCCTCCCCCAACCTTCTTCTCCACAAGCTAGGCTCCCCTTCTCCGGCTCAACGAATCTCGCTCCAAGGGACTTGAGCTTCCGAATATTCTCCTGAGTCTTCGGATGGAGGTACATGGCTTCATTCATCGCCGGAGCAATGAGCACAGGACATTTAACCACAGTATAAAAAGTCGATAAGAAGTCATCGGCCACGCCGGAAGCAAACTTTCCGATGATATTCGCCGTGGCCGGCGCCACGAGGAGAAGAGATAATTCCCTGGCCAGGGTCACATGAGCAATCTTAGCCGATTCTTGCTCGTCAAAAGGGTCGACCAGGGCTTTCTGTCTGGAGAGAGAGCTGAAAAGCAGAGGGGAAATCAAACGCGCGGCATTCTTGGTCATGATCACCTGGACCTGGAAATTCTTCTCCTGCAAGCCTCGGATAATTTCACAAGCCTTGTAAATGCTGATGGAGGAACAAACTCCGAGCGCAATCATTGCCATTTTAGCCTCTCATTCTTCTTCAGAGAAACTCCGAAGGATGGGCATCATTTCCTTTCTTCTGCAGTTGAGGCAGCATCTGGAGCTTAGAATAATTGCCTCAAGCTCCTTAACCGCATGACCCAGCTTATCATTGAGGATGACATAATTGAACATGGGGTATGACCTGATTTCTTTTCTGGCAAGCTCGAGCCTTCTTTCGATCGCATCAGGTCTTTCATCGCCCCTATCTTCAAGCCTTCTTCTGAGCTCAGGGAATGAGGGAGGCAAGACAAAGATGAACACAGCCTTCTTGAGCTTTGACTTTATATTCCTGGCGCCACGGACATCAATGTCAAGGATAAGGTCTCCCTTCGAGCCTTTCATCTCGACCTCTCTCTTTGAGGTGCCGTAGTCATTTCCATGAATTTCCGCCCATTCAAGCAATTTGTCGGCTTTGATCATCTTCTCAAATTCGGGCTTCGAAATAAAATAATAGTCCCTGCCCTCTCTCTCTGAATTCCTCTTCTGCCGAGTTGTATGGGAAACAGAGAACTGAACATCTTTCATTCTTTTCAAAAGGCTTTTAATCAGGGTGGTCTTGCCACAGCCTGACGGTCCGGTGATGACGAAAACCATTGTTCAAGCTCCTGGCGATGACACTTTTAATTATTCCATCTGGGCTACTCTATATTCTGAACCTGCTGCCTGATACTTTCCACCTCTCCCTTGATGGCTAAGCTCTCTTTAGTGATTCGAATTTCCTGGGATTTGGAGTTTATGGTGTTGGCCTCTCGGTTAAGCTCCTGAAGAACAAAATCCAATTTTTTTCCAATGGATTCTTCACTTCTTGAAGAAAGAAGCTCAAAAACATAATCCAGATGAGATTTAAGCCTTGCGACCTCTTCATGCAAATCGTATCGCTGAGCAAAAAAGGCGGCTTCCTCGGCCAGCTTCTCTTCTCGAACCGGCTCTTTGCTGAGCTCTTTCAGGCGCTGCTTCATTCTCTCCCTGATAAGGAAAGGCTGCTCTCTATGAAGTCTGTCAACTCGATCGACCATTTGTCTTATCTTTTTGAGATGTTTCTCGATCTCTTTCCCTATCTCTCTTCCTTCTCTTTTTCTCATCCTCAGAACTTCATCCAATGTCCGCTCAAAACTCCTCTCCAGAAAAGCTTTCTGCTCCCCACTGAAACTCTTTCTTCGCAGCTCCACAACGTGGGGCAGACTGAAAATACTCTCCACAGAAAAGTTGATGCTCCTCTTCGTTCGAGAAGAAATCCTCTCCAGAGAAGAGAAGATTTTCCGAAGCAGCGCCTCGTTGATATGGAGGCTCCAGTTGGATGAGTCCAAAAAGTTCAATTCAAAAGAGACCTCAATCCTTCCTCTGTGGAGCTTTCTTTGAGCCATGGCTCTAAGCCTATTCTCTAAATCTCCGATCTCGACGCCACGATAACTCCAATCCAGGAAGCGGTGGTTCAGGCTCTTCACTCTGACCACCGCCGAAAGGCCTTTCGAATAAAACCTCTTCTCGGCGAAGCCGGTCATGCTCTGGACGACGGCCATGGCTCCTCCTCTTCAAGGAACTGTAAATCATATAATTTTTTATAAATACCTTTTTTCTTCAAAAGCTGGGCGTGAGTCCCGATTTCAGTGATCCTCCCTTTATCGATAACAAAAATCCTGTCTGCGTTCCTCACGGTGGACAAACGGTGGGCAATAATAAAGGTTGTCCGGTCCTTCATGACATTGTCCAAAGCAATCTGGATTAATCTTTCTGATTCAGAATCCAAGGCGGATGTCGCCTCATCGAGGATAAGGATGGGGGGGTTCTTGAGCAAAGCTCTGGCGATGGCCAATCTCTGGCGCTCGCCGCTCGAAAGCAGGGTTCCCTTTTCGCCGATGTTGGCCTCGTAGCCTGAAGGGAGTTTCATTACAAATTCATGGGCTTTGGCGGCTCTGGCCGCCTCGATGACTTCCTCCAGCGGCTTCTCCTCCAGGCCATAGGCGATGTTGTTGCGGACAGTGTCGTTGAAAAGAACGAGCTCCTGGGTCACGAGTCCGATTTGGGAGCGGAGGGAGGAGAGTGTGACTCCCTGGATATCAATCCCATCGATAATGATTTTTCCTGAAGTCGGGTCATAAAAACGGCAGAGAAGGTTGATGATGGTAGTCTTTCCAGCGCCGCTCAGGCCGACAAGAGCAATCCTCTCGGTGGGCAGGACTTCAAAATCAATATCATGAAGAACTGGCAGTTTCTCGTTGTAAAAGAAAAAAACCTTCTCAAACCTGATATTCCCCTTAACAGGAGGGAGGGCGTAAGCTTGGGGATGCTCGACAATCTGAGGCTTGTCTCGCAGAACCTCCTGGATTCTTTCATAGCAGGCCACTCCTTGCTGAATGGAGTTATTGGCCCGGCTCAGCCGTTTGATAGGAGTGTAAGAGTAAAAAATGGCAGCTATGAAAGAAACAAAACGGCCAGGGCTTATCAATCCATTGGCTATTTCCCTCGTCCCCAAGATAAGAATGAAGCCGCCTACCACAGCACCCATGAATTCCATGAAAGGCGAGCTGAGGCTTCCGATCCAGGCCAGCTTGATGCTCGTTTTAAAGTAGCTCATGGTGGCTTGCCAGAACTTTTTAATCTCGAATTTCTCCATAGTGAAAGATTTAACTATTTTATTGCCGGTGATGGTCTCATGGATAAGGGTGTAAATCTGAGCCATCTTTCTCTGATTCTGCAGCCCTTTCTTTTTGAGCTGGCGGCTGAAGGCAGCCAAAGGGATGACTGCCAGGGGGCCAATGACGAAAGAGAATAAGGCCAGGCGCACATCGGTGACAAAAATATAAATAAGAAGGGCAAAAAGGACAAAAACCTCCTCGATGAAATCACTCATGCTTCCCGAGAGTGCCTCCTGGATTTTGTCAACATCGTTCGTCAGCCGGGACATCAGCTCGCCGGTGGATGTGTGATCAAAGTAATTCGTTGACTGATAAACGAGGTGTCCGAAAAGCTCGTCTCTTAATTTCTTGACGACTCTATGCCCGAGGGACTTCATGAAAAAAGAGGAAAGGAAAGTGAACAATCCTTTGCCGAAAATAACGATGACCAGGAGCAGAGGAATAAGCCAGATAAACTGTTCCTTGGCGGCATGGATATGTTTGAAGATAAAACTTATGAGATTCGTTTTCTCCGGAGCACTATGGGTGACATTCAGGAACATCTCATCGATGATGGGCTGAACAAGATTGACGAAAACATATGTGAAAAAAGCGACGAAGAGAGTCGAGGAGAATGCCAGGAAAAGCCTTTTTTTCTCTCCAAAAGTGAGCTTGAAAAGCTTGAGTACGTCCTTCATTCTAAAACCTAAGGCTCAGTAAAAATATTTTCTGCAATTTCGAGTGCGTTCAAAGCCGAGCCCCGAGTGAGATTGTCAGTCACTGTCCAGATCCAGAAGCTGCGGGGAAAGGATTCTTCCTTTTTTATCTGACCAATGCAAATCTCATCCTTCCCAGCAGCAGAGACAGGGGATGAAAGAGCAGGAAGACAAACCTTGAAAAGCGGGCCTTTCTTGAAGAGATTCTTCAAGCCCTGAATATTTGCTTCTTTTTCCAACTCCAGGTAGGTCATGATCGAGTAGGTGTGGAAAACCGGAGCCTGGATGATCGATAAGGAAATGGGAAAATGACGGGGTTTAAGGACTCTTCGAATCTCTGACAGAACCTGTCTTTCATCGGGAGAAAAGCCTCCCTCATCTGCCGCTTCAATGTTGGAGAGAAAGTTAAAGGCAATCTGCTCCTTGAAGACTCTTTTTTCGAGGGAGGCGCTGCTCAGAATAGAGAAGCTCTGGTTGGCCAGCTCTTTGATGCCCTGCTCATCAAAGGCTGAAACGGGCTGAAGGACAAAAGAGATGGCTTTAAAAATTCCAAATTCCTCGGCAACAGTATGAAAAAGGTGAGAAAGGACCACGGTCACAGGATGGGGATTGGCAATGAGGGCCGGTTTGTCTTTGAGGACAATGTCGTCGTTCACTCCAGCGACCACAACCGGAACATTTTCCTTCTTGTTAAACGTCTCGCTCAGGTCGATGGCCCAAAATTTTCGCGCCCGGGCAAGGACTCCAAATTCCTGGTTCACTTTTTTATCAGCAGCCAGGAAAACAAGGTCAACATCCGCGAGAGATTCCTTTTCGAGATGATGAATGACTTTGGGCTCTCCTCTGAATTGGGTCAGCTTGCTGTATTCCTCCTGGACGTCAGGGTCATAAAAATCAATTTTTTCAATCGGAAATTCCTTTTCTTCCAGAACATTCTTGATCTCTTTTCCGCGCAGAGAGTCTGTCCCGATTAAGATAACTCTTATTTTCTTCCCTTTTCTCATTTCAGGCGAATGGATTATCGATGAGATTTCCTGTATTCAGTCATCAGGAAGTACATTCTATCCTTAAAGGCGAGCTTCTTTTTCTTCAACTCTTTTTCCTCGATTCTTTCATCTTCAGTCAGGAAGCTCTTCTTCTTTAACCTTTCGAGCTTCTTCTCGCACTGCTGGTGCTTGCGGAAAATCTCCCTGAATTCTTTGTTCTCTCTTAACAGAAGCTCCTTAAGCTCTTTCTCTTCCATCGGGTCTTTCCTCCATCGGGAAAGGATATCATAATGAATTCCCTATTTCAATTTTAGATCGTAACCATCTTTTTTCGTGACTTGGGTGAGGGTTTGAGGGTTCGGAGCACGCTGATTTTCCCCAGCGAGGAAAATCAGCTCCCATTCAGCCTTCGCTCATACAAAATGGGGACAGTCCCTCTCAAGAAAAGGGACAGTCCCCATTTTGTATACTATGCCCGCTCAGGCTTCATAGGGGACTCCTCACCCTCCAAACCTTCACCCTACTTAATCATTTTGCTTTCACAGACTATGAGATGCTTCTTTTAGTCTCTCCTTGAAAATCTTTTCAAGTTTATCGACAACGGCTGACCAGGAAAATTCCTGGATTTTTTTATACCCGGCCTCTGCCAGGCGATGACGAAGATTCTCGTCTTTGATGAGCTTGCGGATCTGGCGCCGCAACAGAAAGGGCAAAGGAAAAGGAACGAGCAAGGCCGTCTCGTTGTGAAAGGCAAAATCTTGGGTTCCGGCGCGAGTGCAGACAACCGGAATCTTGCAGGCCATGGCTTCTGCTGTTGTATTCGACCAGCCGGCCCTTATTTCTCCGCTGACAAAGATATCCGCCTGAGAATAAAGCCAGGCCATCCTGCTCTGCGGCGGATTGAGATGGAATTCATGAGGAACCGCTGTCTGAATCATCAGGCGCGGGTCTCTTTTCTCTTTCCCTACCAAGCTGTCAAAAAAAACGAGTTTGAGCTGGGGAAATTCTTTATAAAGCCCTTCTGCGGCGCGAATGACATAGCCGACACCCTTTTTCCTTTTATAAATCCGGCCATAACAGAGTATCCGGAACTCGTCTCTTCTCCCCTCCCTCTTCACAGGATAAAAAATCCTGGGGTTCACGCCGCCGGGAACTTTATGGCAGAAAATTTTGTATTTTTTCTCGAGGCGGCGGCATATCCCTTCGGAATTTCCTAAAAAAATATAACCTCTCTTGACAACATTTTTCTCCTGTTTATGCCCTTCAAACACAAAATAGAAAAACTTTATCCTGGCCTTCAGCTCTTCGAAATAGGGCAAGACCGAATACTCGCTGCACAGCCCGATGTCAAAGCTCTCCTCGCCCAGGGAAGAAAAAGGCTTTGTGATTCCCTTAAAATCAAGCCAATCAGGCTTGGTTCCTTCAGGATGGAAGAGAACAAAGGAGCAGCCTCTGCTGGTCAACTCGTTCCCGATTTCAAGATAACGCCTGACACCCCCGAAGATTTCAACGTGAGGAAGAATTGCTGCAATCTTCATCTCAAAATCAAGGTGCTATTCTATCAAAATCCGAAATTCAAGAGAAGGAAAATGGTAATTAATCAAATATCCAGATGAAAATTTGCCTAAAAACCTCGAAAAGACAAAAATCGTTGACAAGAATTGGCGGAAAAACTATATTTATTGTACTTCAATTGGCGAGGTAGCTCAGTCGGTAGAGCGAGGGACTGAAAATCCCTGCGTCGGCGGTTCGATTCCGTCCCTCGCCATTTTTTTTATCCTCTTACAAGGCTTTTGACATTTTTCAACCTTAATCCCCGTCTTTTATATAAAAATTTTTCTGGTTGACGGATTGGTTAAATTTTGATAATTTTATCTCGCTCTTTTTCAACGAGTGGCTCATTTTCTGGAGAATAAGCAAGCTCAAGGGAAAGCACTCAATGGCCAAGACGACTTACAGCAGTTTGAATTTGGGAATCCTCATCGTCGATAAACAAGACCCGGTGCGCCAGCAGATTGCTGCTTTCTTGAGCAAAAAATACTGGGTCTGGACTTTTGATAACGGGGAAGAGGCACTGGCAAAATTAAAAAAATCTCAGCCTGATATCCTGATCTCAGCTCTAAAACTTAAAGATATGGAAGGGACTGAGTTCATCGACCAAGTCAAGAAAATTTACCCCGATATTTATGTGGTCATAGCTGCAAGTCCATCTTTATTGGCAAAAAGAATGGACCAGCTGAAAGAGGTTGCCTCGGACTTCATCTCCAAGCCCATCAGCGAAAAGAAGCTCAGCCTGGTCCTCAAAAGAGCGGTTGACTATCAGCATCTTCTCAAGAAAAAGGAATTCTATCGAGAATTATCCATCCTTGACCACCTGACCAAGGTCTATAACCGAAGATATCTCGACCTGGAGCTCGCCCGGGAGATAGAAAGGTCAAAAAGATTCGACCACCATTTTTCTGTGGTGCTGATTGATATCGATGATTTTAAGCGTTGTAACGATAGATATGGGCATTCGACAGGCGACTCTCTCCTCCAACGGCTTGCCTCTCTGCTCATGAACCTATCAAGAATCATGGATTCGGTGTTTCGTTACGGCGGTGATGAATTTATCGTTCTCTTCCCTGAAACTTCAAAAAAGGATGCTGTTAATCTCGCTCGAAGAATTGAGCTTGTCATCAAGGAAGAAAAATTTGATGGGGTGGATGCTTTTCCTGGCTCTCGCCTAAGCTGCAGCATCGGTGTGGCCAGCTTCCCTGAAGACGGCCTCTCGGCTGAAGCTCTCCTCTATGTGGCTGACCAAATGATGTACAAGGCTAAAAACTCAAAAACCAACAAGGTCTGTTTCATAAGCCACAAATAAAACGATAAGATTGATCCTTTTTTTCAGGCAAAGATATCTATTTTTCTTTGATCAAAGACGACAAAAACTCCCTGAGCCTTCGGCTGAACTCGGGCCTCTTTAAGGCGAGGGAGACAGTGGCTTTGATGAGGCCCAATTTATCACCGCAATCGTAGCACTCTCCTTCAAAAAGATAGCCATAGACAGGCTTGGCTTGAAGAAGGAGTTTAATGGCATCCGTGATTTGGATTTCCCCTCTTTCATCCGGAGCTGTTTTTTTTATAGCCTTGAAGATATCAGGCTCAAAAACATACCTCCCAAACACTCCCAGGTTAGAAAAAGCTTTGTCCGCACTCGGCTTCTCGATCAAGTTCTCAATCTGAAATACTCTCTCTCGAACTTGTTTGGACTTGACGATTCCATGCCTTTCTGTCTCACCTTTAGCCACATAACCCAAGACAATGACCGAAGCTTTAAGCTCGGAATAAGCCTCGATGAGCTGCTTGAGGCAGGGAATCCTGCAGTCGAAGATATTATCGGGGAGAAGAACGGCAAACGGCTCATGCCCGATATATTTTTCGGCCATAAGGATGGCATGGCCCAACCCAAGGGCTTTTTTCTGCTTGATGAAGCGGAATTCAGCAAGACTGGATAATTTTCTGACCTCAGCCAAGAGTTCGAGCTTCCCTTTCTCATCAAGAAACTGCTCAAGCTTAGAGCTCCTGTGAAAATGCTCTTGCAGGGATGATTTGCCGCCACTGGTGACAACGGCGATATTTTTTATTCCTGACTGGACAGCTTCCTCAACACAGTACTGGATAAGAGGCTTATCGACCACAGGCAGCATCTCTTTGGGTTGGGACTTGGTGACGGGCAGAAAACGCGTCCCGAATCCAGCCGCTGGGATGACAGCCTTCCTTATCTTCATTCCTTCTTCCTCGAAACAAACAGCGAAACGGCGCCTTGCTCAAGGCTTGCAATCACTTCTCTTGCAGTCACTTCTTCTATATGGCCGACAAAAGGGAAGAACATAATTTTTATTCTCTCAGAATTTATAGCTTATAGACAGGCTGGGGACAATGACCTTCATGGTATAAGCGCCAGGCATGGCAGATGCCCACTGCGGGTCGGTCGCCACCTTGTCAGCAGGCACATTTCTGTCTTTCCCTATCAAATACTCGAGGCTGAAGTCGAGGTGAAGGTCGTCAAGGTCATAGCCGAATCCAAGCGTGATGACATTGAAGTCAAAGCTTGGCAGAAGAATATTCATCGTCCTATCAGGCGCAGGAGAGGGGTCGAGGTAGTATCCGCCCCGGAGAGCAATTCCTTTTATCCTGTATTCAGCCCCGAACCTGACCTGAAGTGCATCCTCCCAGTGCATCGGCCTCACGTCATCTGCGCTCTGCGCCATCATTGCCTGCCAGACAACATCTTTAAACGTCGTCTCTATAGTGTCAACCTTCGACCATTGGGTCCACTGCAGGTCAGCGGTCAAGATGAGGTTCTTTGCCGGGTTAAAAGCAACTCCAGCCGCAGCCCACATCGGCCAGGTCACTTCTCTTTCTAAATCAGAAGTGTCATTGCATCCCAGCAGGCTCAGGTTTAAAATGCTTGCTTCTCCGCTGAATTTCACGGTGCTGGAGGTGCGGAGGGTTGCGCCCATGCTCAATCTCTCAATCGGCTTGAAAAGAATACCCAAGGTGGCTCCATAACCCCAGCCTGTCATGCTCTCTTCATACTGGCCGAGGTCAAATTCTTGTGGAGGTAGCTCGGGAATACTAATATCGAGCGTGATAGAGCCAGCATATGTTTTTAGGCTGAACGTTCCATAGTTAATATTCAGGGCTGCGCCTATTGAAATCTGGTCATTCACTTTAAAGGCCAAGCCTGGAGCAAAGGTGACAAGCCCGACCTTGCTCATCCACATATAAGACTTGCCCATGGTAACAGAAGTGAAATCATCCCCATTCCAGGTTGAGCCGAGTCCTGATGGGATATAAGCAGCCAATGCCACCACAGCCTTCTCACTCACAGGAAGGTAGTAGGCAGCCAGCCCGGAAAGATAATGTTTCCTCTCTGTCCTGGCATCGATCGCAGAATTGCGGTAAGTGCTGGAGGGAATGACATCCATTCCGTAAAACCCAAAATATCTTCTGTCAAAACGAGCCATCCCTGCCGGGTTCCAGTAGATGGCGCTGAAATCGTCAGCCAGGCCGACAAAGGCTCCGCCCATGGAAAGGGCTTTCGAGCCAAGGCTGTTCAGGTTCAATCCATTGGCCAAAGCGATAAGGTTCAACGAGCAGAGAAAAATGAGAATAGAAAAAATAACTATTATTGTTTTCATCGAGACTCCCTTCAAATTTCTCCTCTGATTACGACTTCTAAAATTCCTGCCAAACATAATGTCTCCTTTCCATGGTTGTCTGGAAATATGCCTCGAAGTGCTGAGCTAAACTGCCCGCACTTCCTTAACCTGCGGGATTTTCTTTTTAATAAAATTGGTGATCCCGTGGGTTAAAGTCATCTGTCTCATCGGGCATCCGCTGCAAGCTCCCAGAAGGCGAACTTTAACCACGCCGTTCTCTGTGACCTCGACAAGCTCAACATCTCCTCCGTCAGCTTTGAGATGAGGCCGAATTTCTTCGAGTGCCTTCATGACTTCTTCCCTCATCTTATTTTCTCCTTAAAATCACAATATTAATAATCTATTAATATAATCAAATTAAATGCATTTCACAAATTTTATGACGGACGGGAAAACATATTATAATCCGGGATAGCGAGATGATGAAGAGGGTGAGGGCTTGGGGGTGAGGAGTCCCCTATGAAGCTCAGGCCAGCGTGCTCCGAACCTCCAGCCCTCACCCATTTCATGGAATTTGGGATGCTGTAGTTGTTACCGAGCGCTGAAGACAAAATTTTTCTTTTCGTCGACATCGACCTTGACCGTAGTTCCTTCCTTAAACTCTCCTTCCAGAATTTTCAGAGCCAGAGGATTCTGGATATCCTTCTGGATGGCTCTTCGCAGCGGCCTTACTCCGTAGACAGGGTCATAGCCTCGCTCAGCCAGCAATTTCAAGACCTTCTCGCTCGCTTCGATATCAATCTTTTTCTCCTTCAGCCTCTTTCTCAATTGGTCAAGCTGCAGGCTTACAATCTTGAGGATGACCTCACGAGAGAGCGCTCTAAAAATAATAATCTCGTCAACCCGGTTAAGGAATTCTGGCCGAAAATGGCTCTCGATGATTTTCCTCACTTCCCTCTCCATTTTCTCGAAGTCCTGGCTGAGTTCCTTGATGACCTGGCTTCCCAAATTGGAAGTCATAATGATGATGGTATTCTTGAAATCGACGGTCTTTCCCTTTCCATCCGTCAGCCGGCCGTCATCCAGAATCTGGAGGAGAATATTGAAAACATCAGGGTGAGCTTTCTCGACCTCGTCAAGCAGGATGATGGAATAGGGTCTGCGCTTTATGGCTTCGGTGAGCTGACCTCCTTCTTCATAGCCGACATAACCCGGAGGTGCGCCGATCAAGCGGGAAACTGTATGCTTCTCCATGTATTCTGACATGTCGAGCCTGACCAAGGCCTTCTCATCGTCAAAGAGAAACTCGGCCAGAGCCCGGGCCAGCTCAGTTTTGCCCACTCCGGTCGGGCCCAGAAAGATGAAGGAACCCAAGGGACGGGTTGCATCCTGAATCCCTGCCCTGGCGCGCCTGATCGTATCCGAGACGGCACCAAGAGCCTGGTCCTGACCGACGACCCTTTTGGCCAGGTTGAACTCCATCTTCACCAGCTTTTCCACCTCTCCTTCAAGCATCCTGGAAACCGGAATTCCTGTCCACTTGGAGACAATCCGGGCCACATCTTCCTCATCCACGACTTCTTTGATCATCTCCCCTTTCTTCTGGGCATCGGATAGCTTCGCAGCCAGCTCCTTCATCTTCTTGTCAGCTTCAACCAGCTTCCCGTATTTGATTTCAGCCGCCTTCTCCAAATCGCCGCGCCTTTCGGCATTCTGTTCCTCGACCTTGAGGGCATCGACCTGCTCTTTCAGTTTATTCATGGAATCGATCAATTCTTTTTCCTTCTGCCAGCGAGCCTTGAGGGCATTGCTCTGCTCTTTGAGATTGGCCAACTCCTTATTTAGCTTTTCCAATTTCTCCTTGGCGCTCTTGTCCTTCTCTTTCTTCAAAGCCTGTCTTTCAATCTCAAGCTGGATGATTTTGTGCTCCAGCTCATCTATCTCTTCAGGCATGCTGTCGATCTCAATCCTGATGTGAGAAGCAGCCTCATCGATGAGGTCGATGGCTTTGTCTGGGAGATAGCGGTCGGTGATATAGCGCTGGGAGAGAGTGGCGGCAGCGATGAGCGCAGAATCTTTTATCTCCACTCCATGGTGGACTTCATACTTCTCCTTCAATCCTCTCAGAATGGATATCGTCTCTTCGACCGTCGGCTCCTTGACATAAACCGGCTGAAACCTCCTTTCCAGGGCTGCATCCCGCTCAATATACTTTTTATACTCGTTGATGGTGGTCGCTCCCACACAGCGCAGCTCTCCCCTGGCCAGCGGAGGCTTGAGCATGTTGGAGGCGTCCACAGCTCCTTCGGCAGCTCCGGCACCGATGATGGTATGGAGCTCATCGATAAAAAGAATGACCTCTCCTTGAGCCTCTTTTATCTCCTTCAAGATGGCCTTCAACCTGTCCTCAAATTCTCCGCGATATTTGGTGCCGGCGATCAAAGCTCCGATATCCAGGGCAATGAGCCGCTTGGTTTTGAGCGATTGAGGAACGTCTCCATTGGCGATGCGCTGGGCCAGGCCCTCGACAATAGCCGTCTTTCCCACGCCGGCTTCCCCAATCAGAACCGGATTATTCTTTGTCCTGCGGGAGAGGACCTGAATGACGCGTCGAATCTCATCTTCGCGGCCTATAACCGGGTCCAGTTTTCCCTGCCTGGCCAAGGCCGTGATATCCCGGGCATAACGCTCGAGAACCTGATATTTGCCCTCTGGCTGGGGGTCTGTAACTCTCTGTGTTCCTCTTATGGCCATCAGAGCTTTGAGGACTGCATCTTCGTTCACGCCGCTTTCTTTTAAAATAGCAGCCGCCTCGCTCCCGCCTTCTTTGATAATAGCCAGGAGAAGATGCTCGGTTGAGATGTACTCATCCTTAAGCTTATCTGCCTCCTTCTGGGCGCCGCTCATGATTTGCCGCAGGGAGGAAGAAGGGTATGTTTCTCCTCCTCCTCTGACTTTTGGAATTCTATCCAGAGCGAGCTTCAAGTCCTCCAGGATCTTTTTTGAATTTACACCGACCTTGGCCAGAATCGAGTTAACGATGTTCTCTTCCTGGTTCAAAAAGGCCCAGAGGAGATGCTCCGCTCGAAGTTCTTGATGGCCCAGTTCTTCAGCCTTAGCCTGGGCAGCTTGGAAGCCCTCCTGAGACATCACTGTAAATCTATCCCATCTCATTTTTCTCTCCATCTCTATTTAAATATTCAATCCTTTCTCTGTCAAGAAATACAGAAATCTTTAGGATCGAAACATTTTAAAATTTATTATGATCTGTCGTCATATTCAAGACATTATCTAATCATAAAATTTGAAAAAATAAATTTTTAAACAATCCTCTTGACAATTTAAAAAAAGTTGGTATTTTTTTGTTGAAGTTGAGATGCAAGAAATTGAAGTTTCGAGCTGGCTGACTCTTGACGCCATCAAAAAGGCGGCTGATGTGGTGGAGACAGTCGGCGACCTCCAGTCCGGCCATTCCAAGTCTGTCTTCTGCGTGATTGAGGAGGACTATCTGGAATTGTTCTACATGGACTCAGGTTCAAATTATTTAAGACGCTACGAAAACAAGGATGAATTTGAGGTTGCCCTCATAGAGCGGAAGGAGGAACTCGGAGAAGCCCCTTACGAAGAAAACACACCTTATGAAGAAGAATATAAAGAAGAAGAGGAACAAGAGGGATTCGACAAAGAGGACGATTCAGAGAAATATTAATCGTCTTTATCTACCCCCCTACTTGACTTGATTCATTTAAGCTTTATTTAGCCTGCCTATTTATTCTTCTCTTTGCTCTTTATACTTTCAATCTTGCTTCGAAGCTCATTCAGAAAATTCAGCGCAGCCAGCGGTGTAAGGTTTGAAAGCTCGCATCTTTCAATCTCCTCCTTAATCTCTTTCAGCATCTCCTCTTCTCTGTCTTGCTTGAACAGAAGCAACTGGGCCTTGTCCCGCTTTTTTGAAGAGCGGTAGGCGATTCGGGGCAATCCTGAATCATCGAACTCCTTCTTCTCCAGATTAAAGAGGACCTCCTTGGCTCTTTCGATAACAGGCCGAGGAATTCCTGCCAATTTCGCAACATGAATGCCGTAGCTTTGGTCTGAAGGTCCGGGAACGATCTTCCTCAAGAAGATGACATCATCCTTCCACTCCTTGACTGAAACATGATAGTTCTTGATTCTCTTCAGGGTTAAGGCCAGCTCAGTCAGCTCATGATAGTGGGTGGCAAACAAGGTCTTAGCCCTGATATCTTCCTTCTCGTGGAGGAATTCAGCCACAGCCCAGGCGATGCTGAGGCCGTCAAAAGTGCTCGTTCCCCTTCCGATCTCATCGAGAAGAATCAGGCTTTTTTCTGTGGCGCTGTTTAAAATCTTGGCTGTCTCCAGCATCTCGACCATGAAGGTTGACTGGCCAACGCTCAGAAAATCCATGGCGCCAATCCTGGTGAAAATCCGGTCGACAAGGCCGACCTCGGCCTCTGCGGCCGGAACGAAAGAGCCCATCTGGGCCAGGATGCAGATCAAGGCCACCTGTCTGAGAAAAGTGGATTTCCCTCCCATATTCGGACCGGTGACGATGACAATCTGGTCCTGGTCACGGTCGAGATAGGTATCGTTGGGAATAAAGGGCTCCTCGTTGGCAACTTCGATAACAGGATGTCTCCCCTCCACAATCCTTATCTTATCCCCTGAATTAACCAGAGGACGATGATAATTGCGCACCGAGGCGAGCTCGGCCAGCGAGCAGAGGACATCGAGTGTCGAAATATCAGAGGCAATCTTCTGCAATCTTGCACTTTCTTTTGAGATTTTTTCCCTGATTTCGAGGAATAAATTATACTCCAAATCCGCTATTCTCTGTTCAGCATTAAGAACTTTCTCCTCGTACTCCTTCAGCTCAGGAGTGGTGAATCTCTCGGAATTGGTCAGAGTTTGTTTCCGAATGTAGTCAGCGGGAACAAGCGCGAGATTCGGATTGGTGACCTCAATGTAGTAGCCAAACACCCTGTTGTACCGAATTTTAAGGGATGAAATTGCTGTCCTTTCTCTCTCCTTCTTTTCCATAAGCGTGATAAAGGTTTTCCCGGAGCGGCTCAAGTTTCTCAGCTCATCCAGTTCGGAATTGTAATCATCTTTGATGATTCCTCCCTCGCTGAGCAAAAAAGAAGGCTCCTCCAGAATCGAGCGGTCGATGAATTCCACAATATCCTGAGCATTATCCCAGAGCTCATGAATCTTGCCTATCGCCTCTGCTCGAAAAGCCTCGAGCAGCTTTTGGACACGCGGAAGGGGCAGGAGCGATTTTTTCAAAGAAACCAAGTCCCTGGCATGAGCAACAGCCAGGGAGATTTTTCCCGTGAGGCGCTCTAGGTCAAATATTCCTTTTAAGCTTTCTCTCAGCTCCTGCCTCTCGATGTGATGGTTGAGAAAATCAGAGACAGCATCGAGCCTTCTCTCTATCTGTGCACAATCAAGGAGAGGTTGAAGGAGCCAGCTTCGAATAAGCCTCCCTCCCATGGAGGTCACGGTGAAATCGATAATATCCAGCAGCGACCCCTTCAGTGCGCCATCCCTCAAGGTCTTGACAAGCTCCAGGTTTTTTATGGTTGTCGCATCGAGGACCATCTGAAGCCCGGATTGAAGATACGAAACTTTGGAGACCAGCGAAAGGCTGTGCTTCCTCACTTTTTTAAGATAATAGAGCAATGCGCCAGCCGCTGAGACCGCAAGCTCCTTATCGGCAAGGTCGAAGCCTGCTAAAGACTTCACCTGGAAATGATTTTCCAGATGGCTCTTGGCTTGAGCGAAATCAAAGGCCCAATCCTCCACCGCGCTTCTCAACACAGAAGCCATGTTGTTCCTCGAAAGAAGCTCGGCGACCCTCTCCTCATCTCCCTGGGGAAATACGATTTCTTTTGGAGAAACCTTGAAAAGCTCGTCATCCAAAGCTCTCTTCGCCTGAGATTCGCTTTGAGCCGTTTTCATCTGGCCAGAAGCCAAATCGATGACCGCCAGACCCCAGCCATAATCCTGCAAATACAGGCTGGCAATATAAGTATTCTCCTTGGCCCCTTCAAGCTCAATCTCGACGGCAGTTCCTGGAGTCAAGACCTTGACCACCTCTCTCTTCACCACTCCTCTTCGAAGCTTGGGGTCTTCGACCTGCTCGCAGATGGCGACTTTGAAGCCACGCCGGAGAAGCTTGGCAATGTAGGAATCAACAGCATGATAAGGGACTCCGCACATCGGAACTTTCTGCCTGGAGGTCAAAGCTATCTCCAGGATGGAAGAAGCCTTCTTGGCGTCCTCGTAGAACATCTCATAGAAATCACCGAGCCTGAAAAAGAGCAGAGCATCCTGGTGATTCTTTTTGACCCGCAAATACTGCTCCATCATCGGAGTCGTCAAACTCGGCTTTTCCATTTCTTTAAATCAACTATACTTGTGGCTCCTGCTTTTTTCAAGAAAAATGCAATTCTT
>CAZYBE010000038.1:2620-27245 GCA_964645765.1 uncultured Eubacteriales bacterium | reverse complement strand
AATTCTGGCAATTTCTTCTTCTTTTTGTTAGCATGGAAAAGGAGTCAATTCTGATGTCTTTTGTCAGAGTCATTATCCTTTTCTTTCTTTTTATCTTTTTGTCGGCTTCTTATGCCCTTCAAGAATATTCTCTGCCTGAAGCACTGAAAGTCGTGGAGGCTCTCGAGAAAATTCAGAATGAACAGTCCAGCAGAGATAAGACTTCTCTCCAAAAAATTCTGATAACTGAAAGCGAGCTCAATTCTTACATTGCTTACAGGATAGAACAAGAAAAAGAAGAAACGATGAAGGTGCTGCGGCTTAAGCTATTCAATGGAAATAAAATAGAGGGGATGACGGTAATAAATCTCAGGGGACAGAAAATCCCAACATTCCTCCGGCCGGAGATGACTTTATACTTCAGGGCAAAGCTCAATGTAAGAGATGGAAAAGTTAAATTTGACGTGGAAGACCTTTTTCTTGAAGGGCAGCGCATTCAGCCGATGGTGGTCGATGCCATCCTGGCGATTGCGGCCACAATAGATAAAACTGACGCCACAAGCATTAATGATTGGTATGAACTTCCCAATGGAATCAAGGATATCGAGACAGAACGCAGCAAAGCGATCATATATTATTAAAGTCTTCATCGGACGCTTGAGATGATAAGGGTCATCAGCGGAATTTATAAAGGGAAGAGGTTAAAGAGAGTGATGAGCCCCCTTGTTCGCCCAATGTCCGACAAGCTTAAAGGAGCCCTGTTCAACATCCTTCGAGAAGAGGTGCGAGGCAAAGTTGTTCTAGATGGTTTTGCAGGAACAGGCTCGTTAGGAATAGAAGCCCTGAGTCGGGGCGCGGAAATAGTGGTTTTTGTCGATGACTTTTATTCAGCGGTCAAGGTTATATGGGCCAATTTAGAAAAATGCGGGGCTGAGGCAAAAGGCCGGATCATTCGCAAAGATTTTAACCGTGCCGTTATCCAACTCGCCAAAGAGAGGGAGAAGTTTGATTTGATTTTTTTGGACCCTCCCTACAAACTTTTGGAAGAGCGAAACCCCTTAAAGGTCATCAAGAAAAGGGAAATCCTCAAGCCAGGAGGCAAGATTATCCTTCGCCATCATCATAAGATAAAGTTTGAAGCAAAGCATTTTGAGCTAAGGAGACAGGTGACTATCGGTGAAGACACAATTTCTTTCTATTAAAAAAATAATATTCACTTTGGAGGCATCCTTATTTCTATGATGGGCGTGAGGGTTTGGGGGTTCGGAGCACGCTGATTTTCCCCAGCGAGGAAAATCAGCTCCCATTCAGCCTTCGCTCTTCTCTCCTTCGGAGAGAAACCGTGCCCGCTCAGGCTTCATAGGGGACTCCTCACTCCCAAACCCTCACTCACATATCTTGTATCACGGATTCTTGGGTGTTTTCTCATTTACTCCTTGGTTTGATTAGATTATGGAAATAGAATAAAATTTCATTTTCATATTCCAAAGAGACAATGAAAAAAGCACGCCCAAAAGAGTCGCCTTTCTTGCGAGAGGCCAGCTCAATCAGCGAAAAGGAAATTCTATCAGACTTGATTGGCAGCAAGGGGAGCTCTCTCTTCTTGGGTCAATACACCATGAATGAGGTCGTAGCCGTTTTGGGAAGGAAAAATTTCCTCAAGGAGGCCCGGAAAAGAAGATTGTGGCCCTTGGAGTTTAACCTTGATTCCTCAGAATATCCCCTGCAGAGGCTTCAAATTTTTCACGAGAGCAAGAAACCAGAAAAGCTGGTCGTTGACCTGAAGATAAAAGAGGGTACGTTTCTCCCTAAAAAAAGGCTTACTTCGAGCATTTTTCTTCCAGAATACAAGTTCTTGATCTTTGAATGGCTGACCCTCCAGAATCCTCTCCTGGGTTTCTCAGGAGAACGAACACCTCTTCCCGGACAGAAATATCCTGGCCTCAACCTGGGGAAAAAAGTCTTGGATATTTTTATCTATTTGGCTCGACTCACAGCCAAGGACGGTCTTCTGGCTTTTCCGGCCTATTTCCACAACGCTTTGCTCTTTTTTCGTTATTTCCATTTCCTCAATCCTGAGAAGCAGGGAGAGGTTCAGGCTATAAGGAATTCATTCCCCAAAGTTTCTTTTAAACAATTGGCCTGGATTGTTTATCTTGGCTGCCTTCAAGATAAAAAGGGTAAAAGATACGAGTGGAAGGCAGAGGAAATGGTCTACCCTTTAAATAAAAGTTTGAAGGATTATTTCGGTTCCAGAACATACAGAGATAAAGTTAAAGAGCAAGAGAGAAAATTGGGATTCGAGGCCGATTGGGATTGTTTCCAGAAAAAGATGAATAGGCCGGTTTAGAGTGGGAAGGCTTGCTCTTTACTCTTTTGTCATCAATCTGATATAATGACAGAGCAATCAAGGAGAAATTGCAGATGAAGAAAGGAATTCATCCTGAGTATGTTGAGTGCACGGTAACCTGTGCCTGCGGGAATACTTTCGTCACTCGTTCCACCAAAAAAGAAATCCGCGTGGAGATTTGTTCCCGCTGCCATCCTTTTTTCACCGGCAAACAGAAATTTGTTGACAGTGCGGGACGAGTGGAAAAGTTCAGGAAGAAATATGGCGACCTTGAGAAGAAAAAATAGGCGAAATGTTTCAAGAACTGGAAAGCGTCAAAGAAAAATACTATCAACTCACCCAATCTCTGTCTGACCAAGCCCTTATTTCCGACCCCCAAAAAATAAAGAAAATCGCCAAGGAACGCGCCGAATTAGAGCCCCTGGTTAAAAAATATGAGGCTTATCAGAAAATCAAAAAGGACATTAAAGAATCAGAAGAAATTCTTGCCGACCCTCAATCAGAATCAGAGCTGAAAAGGCTGGCCGAAGAGGAGCTCAGAGATTTGTTGCCGAGAGAGCAGAAGATTGAAAAGGAGCTAAAAATTCTGCTCCTGCCGAAAGATTCCAATGACGAAAAAAATGTCATGTTGGAGATAAGAGCAGGAGCCGGGGGAGCTGAAGCTTCTCTTTTCGCTCAAGACCTTTTCCGCATGTATATGAGATTTGCAGAGAAGAAAGACTGGAAATCTGAAGTCATGGATACAAGTCTCTCTCCCATTGGAGGATTTAAAGGGGTTATCGTCAACATACGAGGAGAGAGAGTCTATTCTCAGCTAAAATATGAAAGCGGAGTTCACCGCGTGCAGCGAGTCCCTCAGACCGAAGCCAGCGGCCGAATCCACACCTCGACAGTGACCGTGGCTGTTCTCCCAGAAGCAGATGAGGTCGATGTTCGGCTTGACCCCAAAGATTTAAAAATTGAGGCTTTTGGAGCTTCTGGGCCTGGAGGACAGAATGTCAATCGCAACTATACAGCCATAAGAATCACTCACAAGCCCTCGGGGTTGGTTGTCTCCTGCCAGGATGAAAAGTCGCAACACCGCAACAAAGAAAAAGCTCTGCGGGTTTTGCGCACGCGGCTGATGGATAAACTTCAGCGGGAACAGCAGGAAAAAATAGCTCAGCACAGAAAGGCTCAAGTCGGCACAGGGGAGAGAAGTGAAAAGATAAGAACATACAATTTTCAGCAATCCCGGGTGACCGACCACCGTCTGAATTTATCCCTCCATAAACTGGAAGATATCCTCAATGGAAATATCGGTGAGTTTCTCGAGGCTTTGGCTTTGTATTATCAGGGCCAAAGCATGGAAAAAAGAATAAGCGCCTCTGTCTGACCTTGAGCACCATCCACAAACTCTTTTTTAAGGGAAGAGCTCTTCTAAAGGACAAGCCCCATCCTCATATCGAAGCAAAGCTCTTGCTTCTTGAGTGTGCTTCAATATCAGAAGAGCAGTTTTATTCATCTCCAGACCGTGAGCTTTCAAGAGCCCAGGAGAGGCGTTTTTTCAGGATGATTTCAAAAAGGCTTCGCGGATCTCCGATTCCTTACCTAATTGGCAAAAAAGAATTCTGGTCAATCTCATTCAAGGTTTCTCCAGCCGTCATGATTCCGCGTCCAGAAACAGAATTGATCGTCGAGAAGGTTTTAGAGATAGCGCCGCGGCAGGACATGACCATCGTCGAAATTGGAACAGGATGCGGAAACATCGCTGTTTCTCTGGCCAAGGAGCTGCCCAAGGCAAGGATTGTGGCTACAGATATTTCTCAGCGGGGCTTGAAGCTTGCTCGTTTGAATGCTTCCAGGCAGAATATTTCAAGCATAAATTTTGTCCAGGGGAGCCTGTTCTCGCCCTTGAGAAGACTCCGCCTCAGAGGAAAATGTGACTTTATTGTCTCAAATCCGCCTTATGTTTCTCGAAAAGAATGGACCCGGCTTCCGAGGGAAATTAGAGATTATGAACCTATGAGGGCTTTGGTGGCGGGGAAAACTGGATTGGAAATCATTCAAAAGCTCGCTCTGGAAGCCCCGTATTATTTAAAGCCTGGCGGCTCGCTTCTTTTTGAAATTGGCTATTTCCAGAAAGATGAGGTCAAGTCGCTTCTTCGCTCCAATCCAAGCTGGAAGGACATTGGTTTTTTTAAAGACCTGAGTGGAAATTGGAGAGTCGCCCTTGGAAAGACGGGCCGATTGGAAGAGAAAGATGCTCGCTGAGATGTTTTGCTTGACAGATATTTTGAGCAGAGATAAGATATGCGCAAAGGAAAAGGAGAGGCAAAATGGCAGAAGAGAAAAGCAATGAAAAAGAAGGCGCGAGGAGCTTCGATGAAATCGAGAGGAAATTAAAAGAAGCTTTGGCGAGAAAGAAGACTGAAATAGAAACAGACCTTGGAAGAAAGAAAGTGCAGGAAAAGCCTGCAGGAAGTTCTAATCCTATTGGGTCTGGCGAAGGGAAAGAAGCTCTTACAAGCCTCGAAGATATGGGCAGTGAGTTTAAAATCAAGATTGAAAACCTTAAGAATAAAATAAAAGAACATCTCGACAAAATCACTCAATTCCAGAAAGGGATAGAAACCCTGACAGGGCAAACAGTTAAAGAGTTTGAGAAGATGAATGAGCTGAGCCTGAGTCTTGAAGGACTCGGCCAGGAGGTCAGAGATAAGATATCGGCGGTCAAAAAAGAGCTCGAAGAAGAATTCAAGATTTTAGAGAAGCCTCTGAAGAAAGAAGAGGAGTATGAAGAGGGGGTGGATTTCGGAGAAGAGCTGGCTCGAGTGAAAAAACTTAAGGAGACGTTGAGGATGCAAGAAGCAGAGAAGGCTGAAGAAGAAGTTGAGGAAAGAGTTGAGAAGAAAATGCCTGCTCCCGAAGTCGCCGAGGAAGAGGTGGCGGCCAAGGAAGAAGAGTTTCATTTTGCGATGGAAGAGCAGCCTGAGGAGATGGAGACTCAGGTGGCCGAGATGGAAAAAGCGGTCGAAGAAGTCCCTCCTCTGGAAAAACCGCCGGAAAAACCAAAGGAGACAACCTTCGAGGAAAAGAAAGAGGCTGAAGTTGCCCCAGAGATGGAAAAGGAGAAACTAAAAGAAGAGCCTTCGCTTACAAAAGAGCCGGAGCCCGAATTCAAGTTAGATGAGACATTGGAGACAATGTTTTCCGGGAGATGGAAAAAGCACTGGCAGGAAGCAGCAGCGCAAAAGGAGGAAGCAGCACAAAAGGAGGAAGCAACTGTTGAGCTAGAAGAGGCGGCTGGACCACAAAAAAGGAGAGCTTCTGATTATGCTGAAATTTTAACAAGTTATCGTAAGAATGAGCCACCTGAGGAAAATGCTGAGGTTTGGTATTACCAGAACAATGAAAAAATGGTTCTGGATAGTGAGTGCATTATCTTGGCTTTGACCAAGCATTTGGCAGAGACGAAAAAGTTTTACACAAAACTCTCTCAGACATCATCCCCCAGAGAGCAATTTTTCATTAAACAGGAGATCATAAGGCACCAAGAATCCCTGCGAGATGTTTTTTTGCGGAGCATTAGGCTGATAGAAAAATCATCTTGCTTGCTTCCTAAATTCACCATGGATATCGTGAACAAAGAATTCCTCAAAGAAATGGTCGAAAAATTGAGCATTGAAAACTGGAGCAACCAGGATGATTTCACTTTTTTCGAAGAAAACATGGAGAAGCTCAAATCCGATTTTAATCAGAGAATAACTCCCAAGGTTGAATATCTAAGGTCCATTGCCGCGGAATTAGAGGTCTAATCCTTTCAATTTACATTTAAACACTCATCCCTTCCCATTTACGCTTCGCTTTTTGTTGTGGTATATTCAGTAACAGTTTGGGATATATCAGGAGGCAATGATGGCCATAGAGTATAAAGAAATCAAGGCGCCCCGTGGCAATAAGCTCAATACAAAAGGCTGGTCCCAGGAAGGAGCTCTAAGGATGCTGATGAACAACCTGGACTCTGAAGTCGGAGAAAAGCCAAAGGAGCTCGTTGTTTACGGAGGAACAGGAAAGGCTGCTCGAAACTGGGAATGTTTCTGGGCAATTGTCGAAAGCCTCAAAAAGCTCGAGAATGATGAAACATTAATCGTTCAGAGTGGAAAGCCAGTTGCCGTCTTCAAGACCTATCCTGAAGCGCCTCGGGTATTGATAGCCAATGCATTGCTTGTTCCCAAATGGGCAACTTGGGATGAATTCCGCCGGCTGGAGGCCAAAGGCTTGACCATGTTTGGCCAGATGACTGCCGGCAGCTGGATTTACATCGGCACTCAAGGAATTCTCCAAGGAACCTATGAAACCCTGGCCTCTGTGGCCCGCACTCATTTTGGCGGCTCTCTCAAGGGGAAATTGGTGCTCTCTGCTGGGCTTGGAGGGATGGGAGGAGCTCAGCCTCTGGCCGTGACCATGAATGAAGGGGTGGCGATAATCGTTGAGGTAGATAGAAATAGAATACAGAGGCGGCTGGATACAAAGTATGTTGATACAGTGGCCAAAAATCTGGATGAGGCTCTTGAGCTTGCTTTCGCTGCCAAGGAAAAGGGTAAGATGCTGTCCATCGCTCTTCCCGGCAATGCGGCTGATATCGTTCCTGAATTCGTGAAGCGGGGAATAACTCCTGATGTGCTGACCGACCAGACTTCAGCCCACGACGAGCTCGCCGGCTATGTTCCTCACGGCATTCCTTATGAAGATGCACTGAGGCTGCGGCAAGAAAATCCTGAGGAATATATAAAAAGAGCTTATCAGTCCATGGCTGTCCATGTCCAAGCCATGCTCGAGCTCCAGAAGAGAGGCGCAAAAGCCTTTGATTACGGAAACAACATCCGCGGCCAGGCTCAGAAGGCAGGCGTCCATAATGCCTTTGACATTCCTGGCTTTGTCTCTGAATACATCAGGCCTCTTTTCTGCTATGGAAAAGGCCCGTTCCGCTGGGCTGCCCTTTCGGGAAAGCCCGAGGACATCTATGTCACGGATAAGGCTGTTCTTAAAGAGTTTCCAGAGGATAAGCTTCTGGAGAGATGGATAAGGAAAGCGCAGAAGCAGGTGAAATTTCAAGGGCTTCCGGCAAGGATTTGCTGGCTTGGCTACGGCGAGAGGGCTCGTTTCGGTTCGGTCATCAACCAGTTAGTGAAGAAAGGAAAAATCAGCGCGCCGATTGTCATAGGCCGTGACCATCTGGATGCTGGGTCGGTTGCTTCGCCGAATAGGGAGACAGAAGGCATGAAGGATGGCTCGGATGCTATTGCCGACTGGCCAGTGCTTAACGCGCTCCTGAACGCTGTATGCGGCGCATCCTGGGTATCCGTGCACCATGGAGGAGGAGTGGGCATCGGCCTTTCCATCCACGCTGGCATGGTCATTGTCGCTGACGGAGAGAAATCCACTGAAAAGCGGCTGGAGAGGGTGCTGACTGTTGACCCTGGCTTGGGTGTGGCGCGGCATGCTGATGCCGGCTATGAGGAAGCGATCCGGTTTGCCAAGGAAAAAGGGATAAAAGTGCCGATGATGAGATAGGAGACGAGCCTATTTATATCGAAACATTGAAAGATGCTTCCTGTGAATGAGAGGGAGATGGTTGTTGTAAGGTTTGCGCCAAGTCCGACAGGATTCCTGCATCTTGGAAGCGCGAGGACAGCGCTTTTTAACTGGCTTTTTGCCAGGCATTCTGGAGGGAAATTTCTGCTCAGGATAGAAGATACGGACATGGCCAGGTCGGAGCTCAAGTTCCTCGAGGAAATTCTTGAGGACCTCCGATGGATCGGCGTTGACTGGGATGAGGAACCGATATACCAGAGCCAGCGCTTCGCTCTCTACAGGGAAAAAGCAGCAGAGGTTCTGAACAGGGGCAAAGCCCGAAGAGATGGCGATGCCATTATTCTCAAAGTGGATAAGGGCCGAACAATAGAAGTCAATGACATAATCCATGGCAGAATAACATTCCAGACCGACGGAATAAAGGACCAGGTAATGGTCAAATCCGACGGCTCGCCGGCGTATAACTTTGCCTGTGTGGTCGATGACTCCCAGCTGGGGATAACCCATATTCTGAGAGGAGATGACCATATTTCCAACACACCCAAGCAGATTCTTTTTTACGAGGCTCTCGGTCTTCCTCTGCCCAAGTTTGGCCATATGCCGCTTATCATGGGCCCTGATGGGGCGAAGCTCTCCAAAAGGCACGGCGGGGTTGCAGTCGAAGAGTACAGGAAAGAAGGTTTTTTACCCGAGGCTCTGGCGAATTATCTGATACTTCTCGGGTGGTCTCCAGGGGAGGACCGCGAAGTTATCTCTTTGGATGAGGCAGTGAAGCTTTTCGACCTTTCGGCTTTGAATGATGCTCAGGTCAAGTTTGACATTCAAAAACTCAAGTGGCTGAACGGTGAATACATCATCAGAAAGAAGACAGAAGAGCTTCTTCCGCTTATCAAGGACCAGCTTTCCGCAGCAGGAATGGGATTATCCGGAAAGAGCGATGACTATCTACGCAGGCTCGTCGACCTCTACAAGATAAGGATCAAGACATTGCACGAATTTGTTGACTTGACTGAATGCTTTTTCAGGGATGATTATGCTCTGGATAAAGAAGGCAAGAAGGATTACCTCGACCGAGAAGAGAACAAAGAAAACATTTTGTTATTTGCCGACCGCTTGGCGGAGCTCGAAGATTTCAGGAAGGAGAATATAGAGAAAATCTGCCGCAGCTTTGCTGAGGAAAGGGGCATTAAAGCCGCAAGTATCATCCATCCGACACGGGTGGCGATAACCGGGAAGACAAGAGGAGCAGGGCTTTTTGAGATTATGGAAATTCTTGGCAAGAAAAGAGCATTGGAGCGTATGAGGAAGGCGGGAAAATGAGCAGGCCTGAAGCCAAATCAAACTTTATCAGAGAGATTATTGAAGAGGATATAAAGAACAACAAGAACGAGGGCCGAGTCCACACCAGGTTTCCCCCTGAGCCGAACGGCTATCTTCATATCGGCCATGCCAAGTCCATCTGCCTGAATTTCGGCCTTGCCGCAGATTACAAAGGCCTCTGCAACCTGCGCTTTGACGATACCAACCCGGAGACAGAAGAAGTCAGTTATGTGGATTCAATCAAGGAAGACATCAGATGGCTCGGGTTTGACTGGGAGGAGAGGGAGTTTTACGCATCGGGCTACTTTGAAAAGCTTTACGACTATGCTGTGGAGCTCGTAAAAAAAGGCAAGGCCTATGTCTGCAACCTTAGTATCGGCCAGATAAGCGAGTACAGAGGCACGCTAACCAAGCCTGGCAAAGAGAGTCCCTATCGAGACCGCTCTGTTAAGGAAAACCTGGACTTTTTCCGAGGGATGAGGGATGGTGAATTCGAGGATGGCTCTCGAGTTTTGCGGGCAAAGATTGACATGGCCCATCCGAATCTGTTGATGCGCGACCCGGTCATATACCGGATTCGCAGGGCAAAGCATTACCGGACGGGTGAGACCTGGTGTATCTATCCCACCTATGACTGGGCGCATGGCCTTTCCGATTCAATCGAAGGCATCACCCATTCCATCTGCACCCTGGAATTCGAGGTCCATCGCCCGCTGTACGACTGGATTCTGCAGGAGCTTGGAGTCCATCATCCCCAGCAGATTGAATTTGCGCGGCTCAATATGAGCCACACAGTTTTGAGCAAGCGCAGACTCTTAGAGCTGGTGAAAGAAAGACATGTGAGCGGATGGGATGACCCGAGGATGCCGACCATATCAGGATTGAGGAGAAGGGGATACACGCCAGAATCCATCAGGAATTTCTGCGAGCTCATCGGAGTGGCAAAGATGAACAGCATCGTCGATATCGGCCTGCTCGAGGACTGCCTTCGCCAGGAGCTGAACAAGAAGGCCCAGCGGAAGATGGCTGTGCTGCGGCCGCTTAAGGTGATAATTGTGAACTATCCAGAAGGCAAGGTTGAGGAGCTTGACGCTGTAAATAATCCTGAGGACTTGGGTGCAGGGACGAGGAAAGTTCCTTTTTCCCGAGAGCTATACATCGAAAGCGAGGATTTTCGTGAGGAACCTCCCAAGAAATTCTTCCGCCTGGCTCCTGGTCGGGAAGTTCGCTTACGCTATGCCTATTTCATTACCTGCGTGGATGTTGTCAAGAACCCAAAGAGCGGTGAGGTCATAGAGCTCCATTGTAAGTATGACCCAAGTACAAGGGGCGGCGATGCTCCTGATGGCCGCAAGGTCAAGGCGACACTGCACTGGGTCTCAGCTGGCCATGCCCTTGATGCCGAAGTCCGGTTGTACGACACTCTTTTCACTAAAAGAGACCCCAGCGAGGTCATAGAAGGCGAAGACTGGAAATCGAACCTGAATCCAAAATCTATAGAGGTTATCACTTCGTGCAAGGTGGAGCCGAGCCTGAAGGGGGCTGCACCCGGAAGCCTCTACCAGTTTGAGAGGCGGGGATATTTCTGTGTGGATAGAGTTGATTCTTCGACTCAAAGGCTTGTTTTTAACCGCACCGTAACCCTGCGTGATACCTGGGCCAGGATCGTCAGCTCCGGCAAGGAAAACGAATAGTTGCTCAGGCCAGTGGGTTCAAAACACGCAGCTTTTGCCCCAGCGAGGCAAAAGCTGCTCGGTTTCAGGCTTCGCTCTCCTCTCCCTTCGGTCGAGGATCCATGCCCGCTCAGCCTTCAAACGGTTTTTCACCCACTGGCCTTCGCAAAAAGGGATTTTTCAAATACGGGGACACAATACTTAATTGATTCAAATTAAGTATTGTGTCCCCCAAATTAAATTGTTGTATAATATTTTCACAGAATTTTGGTGGCTGGGAAGTGGTGTAATGGTAACACAGATGACTCTGGATCATCCGTTCCTGGTTCGAGCCCAGGCTTCCCAGCCAGAAAAAGCAAAATGCCCAGCCGACCCGCTGCTTAGAATGGAAAATTAGTTCAAATCAATAAGTTCCTCTCTGTCGTCATCAGAACATTTGATCCGAATCCATCTCGTATTGTTCAATTGCTCAGCTTTTAAAAGGATAAGATTAGTTTGGGGTAATTCTTTTATTTCTGTCATTGTCACGTGAAGCTCTTGAGGGGATAAGACATAAATCCCACCTGCTATATAGTCCAAGGCTATGCAACCGATAAAACAAATGCCCCCAATGACCCAAGGTAGGAATGTGCCACCGTTATCATATGCGATCATAGGAGCCGCAATACGCGTGGCAAGCCAGCCTACAAGGACGTCCCCTAAAATGCCTAAGTGCTGATTATAAGCTGATTTATTGGTCTGTCAATGAGCGGAAATTGCGTCTGCCAAAAAAAGGGACAATATTTTTTCTCGATTTTTGGAGGGGGATGTTTTCTCAGGGCCTTCACAAGGTTCTGACCACTTTATACCGCTTTTCATGTCGTCTTGACAGCCTCTTATGGAATAGCTTACTATCTCTTGCGATGTGATAAAGAGAAAAGGGGGAATGGATTGAACCTCTGGCTACCGCTATCAATAAAGATTTCCTTTTCTTTTGAACGAACCATCCAAAGGAGAATCGAATGCAAAAGGCGCTGATACCGATGTTCTTCTTAATGTTCGTTCTTGTTCCCTACGCTCTCCCATGGAGCCCAGAAGATAACGAGCCCCTTTTGGACAAAAATCATAAGGCCCTTGCAGCAAAATCCTTGCTCACTAATCAGGTGGAGATAGTCCTTCACACGGGTCGAATCCTGTCGGGAACCATGGTGGATATCACCGACGACACAGTCATTTTGCTAAGAGCCGGACAAGAACAAAAAATTCCGAAGCAAGAAGTCAGGATCATTGTCGTCAAAGAAAAACAGCAGAACATCCTTTCCGTTGTGTTCCTGCTCACCTATCTTGAACATTTGATTTTCTTGACGGACGAGAATGATATGCCACCTTTTTATGCGAATTATTATAGAGGTCTTGAATTTCTCTATGTTGAGGCGTTCTTGTTAGGCGCTAATGCCGGACTTAGCTTTTTGTTGTCCGATGCGCTGGGAATTAGCGACAAGGTTTTCGAATTCGCAGGGAAAAGCGAGGATAACCTGGCGGAATGGGAAAAACTAAAGGCAATTCTCCAGAAGTCGGGAAGATGGAAAAAAATACACTTAACCTTGCAGGCCGGCCGGGTCTTCCCTCAAATCTCGAGCCGCCGTTTATCTTTGTTGCAGGACAGGGGTTTTTATGTACATAAGGATCCTTCTTTATTCAATCTCCTTCGCCGAATTCAGATGACCTACCCTCTGACACCGGATTTGGAAGTCGGACTAGCCCACAGTTGGCTGAGCGAGCCAGTGCTGTGGGCGTGGAGATATCAGGAAGTTCCGGATCTTAGCGTTCATCTGGATGAGTCCTTTTCTTCGAACGGCTATTACCTTGTGGGAGTATACCGGCCACTTTCAAGAACACTGCCGAATGCTCTGTCTTGGGATTTTGGCCTGGGCATCGGGGGTGCCAGAACCACTATCGACACCAAATCCGAGATTTTTGACACGGCCTATCCTAACGGACGTGAGTCCGAAGCGAAAGTTACTAGAACGCAATTCAGCGTTCTTGCCTTCACAGAGTTGAAGTTGAACATTTCCAAAGTTCTGACTTTCGGGTTCGCGGCTGATTATTTCTTAGCATCAACTATCTCTTTGGAGGCAATTCCAGAAGCCGAGCTCCCGGTCCAAACGTTTCGTGTCGGGAACGGAAGCCTCGGTTTCTCCCTGACTTTGCATTTTTAATCATTCAGATGAGTCTCTACCTTCAAGGAGGTGTCTTCCTGAGAAAAGCAGGTCTTCTTGACAGTCTCTCTGCCGATATTCTACTATATTTCACGATCCGGAAAAGGAAAAAGGGGAATAGAATTGTTCCTTAAGCTATCCTCATCAAAAGAGAATCCCCTTTCCCATAAAAGTTTTGGATATCTCCTCTTTGCCTTTGTCGTCCTCCTGCTTTTTCAACTGAGCGGCTGTGCACTGATAGGTTACGGAGTGGGTGCTATAGCTGACTCATCCCCGAAAAGGCGTAGCGTGACCTCTATAGACACTCCGCTCCTCCTTCTCAAGCCTGGGACAAATGTCAAGCTCTATCTCAAAACCGGAAGACACGAGAAGGGAAAATGCATGGGCTTGCTTCTTGTTCCGCGCAAGGAATATGCCGAGACCTATGCCAAAGTGCGGGATCAGATCAAGGATGATGTGGTTTTGCCGGCACTCGGTGAAAGAATCAATGTCGTCAAAAAAAGATGGACTTTGGAGAAGCCTGAGACATCCAGGACAGAAGAGGTTGAATTCATTGGTTTCGACTATGGGGGCATATCAGTCCGGGAAGCCGACCGGTCCCAACCGACGATTATGCCGCTTGCTTCTCTGCAATCTATCAGGGATCAAAAGGGAAATATCTTGAACATGGACTTTATGGAAAGGCTCATGTCCGAGCAAAAAGTGCCTTTCCTGTCATTAGCGACAATTCAATTGAGAACAGAAACCGAGGAAGTGCGAATTGACTTAGCCGATATAGACTTGATTGAAGTCACTGGTCGGCGCAATAAGGCAGGTTTCTTCTTTGCCGGACTGGCCATGGATGTGTTCGTAGCTCTCGTCTTTCCGTTCTCCTCGCCTTATCTCTGGATCTTATTTGGTCCGCCTGATTTCTAATATCACCACGAACATCTGAACCTTAGACTTTTGCTGCGGAAGACTTCGGGGTTGACCACGAATCTGGGGGGCCTGCCCTTTAGAAACGCCCGAACGTCGTCCATGACCATCACCCTGATATCCCATCCGCCTTCTTCGCTGTACCAAGCGATGTGAGGGCTGAGGATGACGTTGTCCATTTTCAGGAGCTCGAGGTCTTTGGCAGGAGGTTCTTTTTCGAAGACATCGAGTGCTGCACCGGCAATCATCCCTTCTTCCAAGGCTCTGACCAGGTCTTGGGTTTTAACGATTGGACCGCGGGCGGTGTTGATGATGACTGCAGAGCTTTTCATTTCGGAGAATTTTTTGATATTAAACATTCCCCGCGTTTCAGCAGTGACAGGGACATGGATGGTGACGATGTCTGATTTCCTGAGAATCTCGTCAAGAGGTGTGTGCTTTATGCCGAGCTCTTTCAATCTTTTTTTGGAAAGATAGGGGTCGCAGACAAGAGTATCCAGGCCAAAGCCGCCCATCTTCTTTAAAACTCGGCTTCCGATGTTGCCGCAGCCGACGATGCCCAGAGTTTTGCCTTTCATTCGGTAGAGAGGGTGAATCCTTCTCGAGCTCCAGATTCCTGTTTTTACCCAATCTTTGAGCATCCTGTCCTGCACATGTTTTTTCTTATAAGCCTCAAAGATGAGCATCGCCGCATGCTCGGAAACGTCTTCGCTTGAGGCTGTTGCCTCGTTGGCAAAGATGATGCCCTTTCTGGTCGCAGCCTGGACGTCGACATTATCGTAGCCTATGCCGTGCCTGAGGATAACCTTTGCCTTATCCAGCCCAGAGATGACTTCTTCTGAGAACTTTGCCATGTTGACCAGGACGATATCAGCGTCCCTGACACATTCGACGATTCGAGATGGAGGTGCCTCTTTGAGCTGGTAACGGGCAAAATTGATTCCCAATTTTCGGCATTCCTCTTCTTCCCACTTCAGGTCTCGCTCGATGTAATCGGTGATTTTGAATGTGACTCTGTTTTTCTTGGCCGCTCTCATGGCTCTATGCTAAAAGAGGTTTCAGCGAAAATCAATAAAGCGACGGACGTTGGCGCTAAAAATATTGACTTTGTCCTCATGGGAGATCTGGGCTAAGCCGACTCGCCCGACCTGCGCCCGAGGGTCGATAAAAGGGTTATCTGTGCCGAACAGGACTCTCTCCGAGCCCAGCTCTTTGACAAAAAACTCGATCTGCTGCGCCGGGCACATCGAGAGTGCGATGTCGAGAAGAATGTTTTTTGTTTGTTTTGCAAGCTCCACAGCATGAAAGCTTCCATAAGGTCCTCCGGAATGGCCCATAATCCATTTGATCTTAGGATTGGCCTTTGCCACTTCAGCAAAAAGGTCCATGTTTCCGTATGGGTCGTTGTCCAGCCAGGTATGAACAAGGACAAGGAGTTTTTTTCGAGAGGCAAACTCGTAAATGCCCTCCATCCTGGAATCGCTCAGCTTGCATCTTGTCAGGAAGGGATGAATTTTCATCATCTTGATGTCTTTTTCCTTTGAGAAGCAGCGCTCGAGCTCGCTCAGGGATAAGTCCGGATAATTTCCGTTGACTGAGCAAGCGCCGTAGAGCCGCCCCCGGTGGGAACGAATCGCTTCCAGCATCATGTTGTTGCCCAGGACTAGGTCAGAATTCCAGCTCAGGTTGGCAGAGATAACGGCTTTGTCGATGCCGCAGATGTCCATATTCTTGACCATGCTCCGGGCATCACAAGCAGGTATATGCATGTTGAAATAAGGGCCGAGGTGGGCATGGATATCGATGATTTCAACGTCATCGATGGGAATTCCTCTCTGGATTCGGTCGAAATATTCGCTCATGGCCACATCTCCTCGATGATTTTCGCGAGATTCCCGGAAGCGATGGCTTGCTTTTCTTTGTCTTCGATATCGGCATAGGTCAGAAGGGCGACTGCTGCTGTTCCAGTGTACTGAGGCATGTTTGTGCCGAAGAGAAGGGGATGGGCTCCAAATCGCCTCACCAAATCCTCGATAGCTCCTGCTCCCATGAAGCGGGAAATCTCGATGTATAGATTTTTATTTTTTTCAAGCAGAGGGTAGATAAAGCGGTTGTGCCGGTAGCTGCAGTTGGAGATGACGAGCGGAAGCTGCGGATGACTTCTGAGGAAGAACTGGACATCCTCCCAGCTTACAATCTCAATGTCGAGAATCAAAGGAACTCGAGACCCTTCAAGCGAAGAAAGAAGCTCTCCGCTCGACCATTCTGAAAGGGAAAAACTATGATGATTCCTGGTCGGATACATCCGGACTGCTTTTATTCCCTTGCCCTTCATATCCTGAAGGAGCTGGCGAGGCTTGTCCATCTCATCGGTGTGATGAGGGATGATAACCCATACAGGATGGAATTCTTTCCTATCTTTTATTTTTTCGAGGAGCAGGGAATTGCCCAGAGGCGGATGGGCATCGCGGGCAATTGAATGATAGACCAGGGCTTGTTCTATGCCAGCGATTTCCATCTCACGTTTAAGGCCTTGAACGTCAGAAATGTCCAGAAGATGAGGATATCCTGTCCTGCCTATGGAGCAGTTGCAGTCAAAAAAGCGCAGTTTTTCCTTCATCGTCGCCTCCGGAATTTATCAAGGAATCTTCGGCATGTGTTAATTGTCTTTAAATTCGTATCTAATCTCAAATTTTCTCTCAAACAATAAAAACGGGAAGCATCCATAAATCCATACGATTTCCTCACTGCCCAGCCTGATCTTTATCCAACAAAGTTATCCATATGCCTCAGGAATCCAATTTTATGAAAACAGCCCGGAAGTTCTTCCCCTTCTTTTTATCATCCGTTCTAAGCTCAAGAGATTAAGCATAAGGTGCCGGGGATGATGGAAATTTTCAATTCGGGTCGCATGAGGCTCGAAGGTCACTTTTCGGTCAGCATTGAATATCCAGAGCGGCAACCCGTGCTTCTTCAAAACAAACTTATCCTGAATATAATGATACATCCTGTCAAACATTTCTTTTGCCCATTGGAGGCCGGTGTGCTCGACGACAAAGAGCGAGCCGATGAGCACTTCTTCTTGAAGCCATAAGACTTTATCCACCTTCCAGATATTCTTATCGACATGGTCGAGGGATCGGAATGCCCCGCCATAGACATCATCCCAGGCAACTTCGACATGGCGCCTGAACCTTTCTGCGGCAAGGTCAAAGAGCTTTTTGTTCTTTCTTCTCGCTGCTTCATACATCACCATCCACAGGGTTTCAATGGCATGTCCGGTATAGACAAACTGGGAGAGCTCATTCTGAGGCCGGGACATATCGTGATTGAGAAGCTCATTGTTCAATCTAAATTCAGGGTTGTAATGGTAATGCATGATTGCCTCCAAGCAGCGGTCAGCTATGGCTTCAATCTCAGGGTCGGGCTTGCGCTCAAGCATCGAGGTTGAAATGTTAATAAGAACCATCCACACCCCTGAGACCCTTACGCCTGGAAAGAGTGGAGCCTCTTGTCCGAGATAGTCCCTGGCCGCGTTTGGGTAATAGTCAGGCTGGTCGTAGAGCCTTATGATTTTCATCATAATCTCTTTTGCCATCTCCCAGTATTTATTCTCTCCTGAGGCTTTGGCGTATTCTGCGAGTCCGTGAGCGATGAAGAGGTCGCCATAGCCGCGCGAATCAGGAGCTGCTTTGACCTGGCCCTCACGGCTATAGCCTCCTGGCCAGAGGTCTTCGCCTGCTGGCTTATGCTTGAGGATGAAGTCAACGGATTTTCGTGCGATTTCAAGATATTTTGGGTTGCGGTCGAGGTTGTTGTAAAGGAAAGAATAAGCCCAGATTCCTCGGCCTTCATACCAGGTGTTTTTATCTCCGCTGACCTGGGTTCCATCCCGGTCAGCATTGCACATAAATCCGCCATACTCATGGTCGACAACATACTTGTCCATAAAGGGCAAGAAGTCTTCAAAGAGGTCGTATTGGTACTGCTTTTTTAGCTCTTCCAGGGTCAAGCCAGCCAGCTTGCCATTTTTCAGGACAGATTTTTTGCTGGCTGATTCAGGCTCATTGCTGCTCTTTTGAACGATGCCTCTCTTCATGCCGGTGAGCAGAGAAATGCTTCCTGCAGTCGACGCTCCTAAAAATGCTCTTCTCTTCATTCTGTCCTCCCCGATGAGAAATATATAGCTCGGTAACTCGCATCGCTTGGCCATCCTCGCTGCCCGGCATAATGAGCTTCCCTCGAAAGGCGGCTCAGGAAGGCTAAAGCTTCTATTTTCGCTTCGTTCATGCTTATTTCTTTTTAAGAGCCTCGAAAGCGATATAGCCTTCTCCTTCTGGAAGCGATAAAATTATTATCTTCTTGCCTTCATTGTATTTGAAATCTTTTGTTATCTTTCCGTTCAGAATTACTTTTGCCGGTCTGGAGAAAACACCTATGGAAACAATACTCGATTCAGCGAGATAGTATTTCAAACTTTTTTCGCCAACCTCTGCTGTGACCGGCACTTGAGATTGAAAAAGCAATCTTCCATCCCTGTCGAGGCTGGTGCAGAGCGCGGCGAAAATCTTTGCCTTATCCCAGGTCAGGGCTAAAGCATCTGTGGTCAAGCCGGCAGTTTGGTAGGGATGGCCTGGCTTTGTCGAAAAGGCAAAATCTCTTCCTTTAAATTTTCCCGAGACAAACCCCTCTCCTTTTTCAACGGCCAGCTCTTCAATCCCTTCTGTTCCGAGCAGGTTGGCCATAACCATGGGCTCACCCATAGTCCGGGCTGTGACTGTGAGCATCCCTTCTTTTGTCAAGGGCATCTCATTTTTAAGGGTGTTGATGTAATGCGGCGTTTCCTCAGCTTTGACCTCTGGTTTTTCCGGATAAAGGTGTTTAATGAAAAGGATGTTTTTCCCTTTCGTAATTTTGGACATGGCTTGCCCGGGCTGGATATCCTTGAGATGTTCTGTCTGATAGAGGATCGTGACATCAACATCTTTCTCTGCCGGAAAAACGGTATCGAGCATCAGGATTGTCCGCGGCTTGAGATAGAGAACATTCCGGGCCAGCTCCTTGACTTTACCCCAATACAGCTTTCCGATATCCCCGCAGCTGAAGGCGGCCGCTGAGCCGTCAAGAAAATGATAGACAAAGGCATGGTCGTCAAAGCCTTGGGCAAAACGAAGAGGATCTCCAACCCTCTGGCTCTGCTGGTTATGGCCGACGAGAATGGTGGAATGGGCGATGGGCTGGGTGTAATGGGACTGATAAATGGGGTCATCGTAATAAGTGCTGCCGTGCCTTTCCCCGATAAAGGTATTTCCCCTATCTGCCAGCCAGAAAGTCCCCTGGTCAAGGTGCTGATGATTGAAGAATGCCCCGCTTCTCATCACAAAGACAAAGTCGTCCTTTTCCCAGCCGCTCTTGAAAATCGTTGTTCCGATATCCTTGAAAAGCGTGACCGGATTCTCGCCAAAGGGGTCTTTTCTGGGAGCATTCTCTGTTTCGTAGAGCGCGTCAACCAAAGTCTCTTCTTTCTTCAAAAAATGATAGAGCCACCCTAAAAGCGGGTCTTTGTTCTTTCGAAGCAGCCAGGCCCAGTTTGTAAGCGGCCCCAGGTTTCCTCCTGAATCGCCGAAATGGAAGAAGAGCTTAGACTTGATGAGACCTTGCCAGGCAATATCCCTGTAAGAGCCGTTCAAATTCTCCGAGAGGTCGACCTTGAAAACATTCTCCACAGCAGGCAGAGCTTTGGAGAGGGACAACATCGTAAACTCATTATAGCCGTAGCTTTCGCCATAGCCGCCGTCATGGCCAAAAGCCTTCTGGATGAAGTCATGGATCTTCATCATGACTCCGGTGAAATAAGGCTCAAGATTTCCAATCTCAGTGTTGTCTCCGTATATTGCCGCCTGACTCATCAGCGAGCTGCCGGTGATGTGAGCAACCCAGTTGGAAGTGTTGCTGGTGACCAGGTTGTCTTCGACATAGCCCTGATGGCAGGCGATGATGACATTCTTCAGCATTGCCTCCTGGACTGATTTCCTTTGGCTTTCATCCATGAGCTCGTAGAGCAGGTCGTAGGCGAGGGCAACATCCATGCCCAGCTCTCCGACAGGATAATAGATATGCTGGCCCCGGTTTTTAAACCAGGGATGGACCCAGAAAGGGAATTGGCTGAGCTTTAAAAGCAGGGCTTTGCCGTATTCGCCTGCTTCTCTGTCCTCGAGCAAGCTGTAGGCGAGCGAGCTGTTGTACAGTCCTTTCTGCCAGAGCCTTATTCGCTCAAACCAGGGATAGATTGAGCGGGGGACATTTCCAATCAAAGGCTCATCGGCTGGGAATTGGTCCACATCGAACAGGATGCTGCCGATTGGATTTTTTCCCCTGACTTCCTTGGCATTGCTGATAATGGCTTCAACAACCCCTTTAAATCTTTCTTCTCTCAGCCGCGCTTTGAGCCAATTTTTTCCGGCGCTGTCAAACCAGAGCCGGGGATGATTTTTCCCGATACTTTTAGGTTCAATGTAGATTGTGAACTCAGTATCTGAAATTTTATCTTTATTTTTGTAAGCGTTGAGCTCTGCCAGGTACAGCCCTTCTGGGAAAGAAAGCTTGATTCCTTCAAGCTGCCATTCGTTTTTTATTTTTTTCAGGAAAGATTTAAAAATTGTTTTGGACCTGTCAGCAAAATTGACAATCTTGACTTCAACCCGGTTGGCCTCAACCGGCCATTTCCCTTTTAATGAGAATATATCGCCTCGAAAATAATGGCGCTGAGGAATATAGGGCTTCCATTCAGAGAGATTGAAAACCTTTGGCTCGATGAACTCGAAAGGAAAAATCCTGGCGCCTTTGAAGGTTATATCATCCAACCCCAAATAGATGGACATGGCCGGGTCTGCGTTTGGGAATTTGACCAGAACTGCCAGAGCATTGGCCTTGATTTTTTTTCCGGCAAGTTTTTGATTTTCTTTTATAAAATCTTCGTAGCGAGCTTCGACCCATTCCCAGCTATTGCTTGAAGGGTTGGAAATTGTGAAGTCGATTTTTCCGTTGCTTCCGGCTGCAATCCTGATTTTGAAGAATTCTGCTCGCAGTTGTGTCTTTAAATAATACCTGAGCTTTATCGAAGACCCTGGCACAAGGTACATGTCGAGCTTTTTTTGGGCTCCTGCGTAATTGTCGACGTTTGTGTAAGGAGTGACTTTTTGAATCAGAGAAATATTCGAGTCGCCAGGGACAATTGTCCCAACCCTTAAATTGGGGTCATAGGCTGTATCCTGCCAGAGGGGATATGAAGCCCAGGCGTTGAGCTCGCGGGATTCAAAGTTTTCTTCGTAGATAAAAACTTCAAGGTTTTTTTCCGGCTCAAGATTGTCGGGCAAAGAGATTGTCAGAGCTAAGGAGAAGGTCATTATCATCATGCTCAGCAAGAGAATGAGTTTTTTCATGAAAAAACCTCCTTATTTTTGAACCTCTTTACGCCGTCTTCCCTCTCTTTCTCTTTTCTCACAAGACATGGTATTTATCCCAGACATCCCGGACTCTTTTCCCTTCTGCCAGCTCCTTCCGAACCTTCTTTTCAACTTCAACCTTTTCTGCAGCCTTCTGGATGACTTCTTTCTCGATTTCTTTGGGAATGAAGATGATTCCATCCAGGTCGGCGAAGACAATCTGCCGGGGGAATATTTTTCTCCGTCCAAAGATTATCGGGCAGTCATAGTCGACAACTGCTGCCCGGTCAGTGGTGTCGATGGGAGAAAATCCCTTGGCAAATGTCGGGAACTGCATCTGGATGATCTTGCGCGCATCCCTTGTGCAGCCGTCCACAAGGCAGCCCCTTGCATCCCGCGAGCGCATCGCTGTTGCTGAAAGCTCGCCCATGATTCCTGTCTCCAAAGGCTTTTTTGAGGTGGCGACTGCGACATCTCCGGGCTTGATGCTGTCCATCAATTCTATCGCTTTCTTATAAGGGTCCTCGCGGCCTGTCCTGGCCGCTGCATTGAGCAGAGTTCTCACCCTGCCGGCGCAGACGGCCTGCGGAAAAAGGGGCTTGATCATGGCCTGAGGGCTTGCAGCGCACTCGAGATAGCCCATTTCGTCCAGGATATCGGAAAGCGCTTCGCTATAAAAATACTCTTCCATGAATTTGAACATCTCAATCTCATCTTTGAATTCCATTTTCCTTCTCCTGATCTAAAATTATGGTTTTTTCAGTAAAGCATTATTTCGTAAAATTAAAATCTATTTGAATTTTATGAATCATTTTTGTCTTGCCGATTCTCATCAAATCTCTTAATTCTTTCTGGCTAAGGAAGTAAAAGATGAGGCGATTGATAGGAGAAGGCAAAGAGAGAAATTTGTATTAAAGAATAAGATCTTCAAAATTCCCACTTGGAGGGATTCTAATCACAGAATAGGATATTGTCAACGCTGAGATGAGATTAGCTATATAAGGATGAAAATCGAGGTGAAGTGTTAGGGAATTGTGAAGAACGCCGAAAAGAAATCCTTATAAGAAGTTATCAATAACTTTTTAAATCTTGAATCCTGTTAATATTTCCAGAGCACAGGTTTTTATTGTGGTGCGCTCAGTAATATACACATGCCCTTTATAGAGGTTTTCTTGACCAAGATTATACCTTCCTTCAAAAAAGAATAGAGCCTTTGATACCTTCATCTCAAAGCCAATTCCAAAAACAAGCCCAAAATCAGCTTTTTCTGTATTTTCAGATATGTTTTCCCATATTCCTTGGTTTAAAGATGCTTCTGCCTCTTTAATAACTCTTGCATGAGAGAAGATAAACGAAAGCTCGACGCCGCCGAGAATATAAGGAAATGGACGAGGAATAGGTTTTATTTTGAGCAATATAGGAAAGCTAACTCCCTGCATATCATATATTTCTTTTGTTGGTCTGGTTGCTGGGGGCCAAATGGGAAAATATAAAAAAGAGCTGCCCTTATGGAAATACAGTCCATCAATTTCAATGGCTACATTTTTTTCAGACGCCAATTCAATTCCTACGCCTGCAAGAAATCCTGTTTTACTGTTCTGAAAGGGATTTCGAAAGAAACCAGCATTTTGAAGCCAATAGACTTCTCTTGGCCACCTCTCGCTATAGTTTGAAATCATCGGCCCACCAAGAATTTTTAACTGCTGGGCATAAGCTCCGGAGAGAAAAAAGAAAACTAGAAAAATTGTCATATATTTTTTCATTTCAATCTCCCCTCATTTATATATTAATTCTATTATGACTTTCTGTTAAATGTCAATTTTTTGAACGAGTTGGTAGTGTCAATATTTTTGTGTAAAATTGCGCAGAGGCGTATATAAAAATTTAGGTCACAGAGTAAATAGTTGTAAAATAATGATATTTCTTGTTTGAGAAAGAGGAGGTTCTCATGAGAAGGATTATTTTTGCACTATTAGTGATGATGGGCTCAGGAGTGGCTGGCGCTAATGATTTTTTAATTCCATGCTCGATAATCAATACGCCTGTCACCCATTCCGGCAAGTTTCACATATTAAGCAGCAAAGATACATATATTCTTATCGACAGCTCGAAGGGAATGAGCTTTTCGATAATCAGGCAAGCGCCTTCGCAAGAAATAGGTTCTAAAGACAATGCTGTTATCCTGAATGCTTCGTTTCAAGTTGAATTGAACTTAAAGGGCCAGACAATTCTGCTCGACCAAGCCTTTGACCCGAATCCAAAGCTTCAGATTATATCCCAGGGCCCGACTCATGTGGCGGCACGGGTCTTCTTCTCCATGTGCTCTTCGAATGGCCGTCCCTATGGCACAGGAACTCTGGATATATATTTCTATGATGAACGCATCCATCTTGTTCCAAGCCTTTACATCGATTATTTAAGCCCGGCTGCCCGGATTACAAGGGCAGGCTTCATGGCTGAATTTCCTGAGAAGCTAAATAAATTAGCAGTCAAGGGAAAGACAATTTCTTCTGAAGAAGGAAGATATTTTGAAAGCTTTGGCGAGGAGAAAGATGATTTTCATCTAACAGTCTTCGGGAAGGGGAGCGCCGCAGTTAAAATCGGCTGGCTTCGAAACCTGTATCCAAGATTTTCTCATTTGAGAGAGGTTGACAGGAATCCTGAAACTGATGAGCTCTATGAGAAGTGGCCGCCCTGGATCAGCCAGAGAGGATATCCCTTAGGATGGAAGATGAATAAGAGCCCAGGGCTTGAAGCAAATTTTTCTAAGTCCGGCTTAAAAAATTTATCACTCTTATGGGTCAATAAAGAACCAACCGAGATTCCAGAGGGCGCCTATCAGAGTTTTAACGGAATCATGGCCATTTTTTTAGGCAAGACGAGAGATAATACCGAAATGCTCTGGGAAAATTTTAAAAACCCGATCAAGCCTATTGTCGAGAAAGGCGATTTTAGATTTTATAACGAGATTGAAGGAATTTACGAAGTCGATTCTCGAGGCGGTGATGTTGACCTGACTTTTGACTGCACTCAAGAAGCGGCGGACAGGCCGATCCTCCTTCGCCTCTGGAACCTCAAAGGCAAGGGTGCGTATGTCATAAGAGTTAACGATGAGCCTGTTCCTTTCAGTCTGATGAACGATGGCGACCTGATAGAGGACCCGATGGT
>CAZYBE010000038.1:0-2520 GCA_964645765.1 uncultured Eubacteriales bacterium | reverse complement strand
GGAAAAAGTGATTATGCCTTTTTCAAGCTGCCTCTTTATTGGATGAAAAACGGTGTAAACTCTGCGACCTTTATGAACCACATCCGACGTTTTCAGATAGAAGAGAACGGTCCGGAGAATATTCGGTTCACTCTGACCGGGGTCAATCTTCAGGGAACTGGTCTTTCAACCTACACCTGCCTGGTTCCCTACGAGACAGGAAAAATAACATTTGATATAAAGGCGGAGTTTATTCCTCTGGATGACGTCCAGCGCTGGACTGAGCTTGAGTACTGCGATTTATATCCATTCGAGAGCGTTTACCGCCGAAATTTTCATTATCGAGATGTTTCCTTTCTCACCAAGGAAGGAGTCTTCGACCGAGTCGGAGCAGGAGCCTGGGACCACAAGTTTCAGACCATTTTAGAACCAGAAAAGCTTGGCTATTATTCTGAGTATGTCAAAAGAGAGGGTCCAGGCTCTAAAGTGCCGGATGTTTCTGACGGCAGTGTCTGGATTCTGGGCAACAACACAGAGTGCGGCAATATCCTCTTCCGCCGCGGAGATTTTGAGCTTTCTGAAGGGACAACACCCGTCTTTACCCTCTGCAATGCTTGGGTTGACATCCACAACTCTTTGAGCAACAGAAAGAAGCGTGCTTCAAGAGAAAGAATAAATTTCACGGTTGAGGTTTTCAGGGGCTCTGTTCCGGCTCTGGAAAAGCTCAATTCAATCTATCTTAAAGCGGCAGGCGAGAAGAAGGTCAAGAAGATAAAATCTGTTAAATTTTCCAAAAGGGGAGAGATCGAGGCATTTATTGTTAGATAATACTACTGTTTGAAATTTTCGTCCAAATAGGATAATCAGAGATAAATAGCCTTGCGTTTGATGGATAAAAGATTCACAAATGCTGCCCTAAGGTTCCAATCCGAAGCTTAGGAGGGAATTATGCAGGAGACTTTGAGCATTCAGCTCCCTGATTATTTGGTCATCCTGGCCTATTTTGCGGTCGTCGTCTCAGTCGGCCTTTATTTTGCCCGCTACATCCGCCAATCCAAGGATTATTTTGCCGCAGGAAACATCATGCCCTGGTGGCTGGCCGGCACATCTTTCTATAAAGCCTCGTTCAGTGCCCTGCTTTTCGTGATTTACAACGAAATCGCCTATAAATACGGAATCGTGGCCATTGTCATTCTCTGGGTTTCGCCGCTTTGCATCCTTTTAGGAGGATATTTTATCGCTCACCTCTGGCGCCGGGCAAGAATCATTACACCTCTGGGATTCATGGAGCGGCGCTACAACACAACTGTCCACCAGGTCTTTGTCTGGACTGGCCTGCCGCTGAGGATGTTCGACAACGGCCTGAAGATACTCTCGACCTCAATCATCTTTGCCGTCGCCCTCCGCGGCCTGGGAATAAACATCATTCATTTTATGGTCATCATCGGCATCATCATGATTCTTTATTCGTTCTTGGGTGGACAGATGGCAGTCGTAGTCATCGATTTTGTCAATTTCTCAATCCTGGCCGTAGCAACGATCTCGCTTTTTATTTTGACGCTGGGCAAGGTAGGAAACTTAGGCGAGCTTATAAAAAAATTTCCGCCGGGATTTCTGAACCCTGCACCAGAGCCCTATGGCTGGTCATATTTAATTTTTACGGTCTTTATCATTACCTTCCTCACCTACAGCGCCAGCTGGGCCCTTGTCCAGAAGTACAATACTCTTAAGAGCGAAAAAGAAACGCGAAAGATGGTCTGGTGGATTGCCTTGTTGATGTTCATCATGCCTCCCATCTTTTTCTTTCCAGGGCTTGCGGCTCGAGTTTTAATCCCAGGCATAGAGAATGCCAAGGAAGTTTATGCCATCATATCTATGAGAATCTTGCCTGCGGGCCTGATGGGCTTCATTCTGGCTTCAGTTATCAGCTCGACCATGTCAACCCTCGGCTCAGAGTTCAACACCCTTTCCGGAGTCTTGACCCGGGATTTTTACAAGAGAAAAATCAAGCCCGGGCTCTCGGAAAAAGAGGAAGTCTTCATGGGAAGGACTTTTACAATAGTTGTCGGAGTTGTGATTGTCTTGTTTGCCATCTTGTTCAATGCCCTAAAAGGATTCAATCTGATGGACATCATGTTCCGCGTCTTCAGCGCCTTCGGCCCGGCAATCATGATTCCGCTTATCTTCGGCCTGTTGTTCAAGAAATTCAACGCTCGGGGGACTCTCTGGGGCGTTATTGCCGGCTCAGCAGTCGGGGTTGTTCTGGTCTTGACGAATTTCTTTCTTATCCCGGTTTATGCTGATCGGATGAAAGCCAACCCAAGGCTTGATATCTGGCTTCGAAGCTACTGGAATTCAGCGGCCACTATCTTGAGTGTGGCCGCGACCATTATCGGCATGTGGCTGGGGACTGTGACCAAGCCCACTCCTAAAGAGGAGCAGGAGCGTGTGAAAGAGTTTTTCTCAGACCTTCAGAAGCCGTTCCTGTTTGAGGAAAAAGAGAAAAAAATCCTCTCTCCCTTCAAGATCATCGGCTTTATG